>NZ_JMGA01000029.1 GCF_000765145.1 Desulfosporosinus sp. HMP52
TAAAAATTGACGAAGACATAGTTGAACAAACAAAGCTCGGATATGAGAGTTATGTGTTGCTGGGTGAACGAGTCGGCACGAAGATTTAATTGACTAAATCCTCTCAAGAAGTCCACAAGTCTCCCTAAATATTTTTTCCAAAGGGCAGTCTCAAAATAGAATGATATTCTATTTTGAGACTGCCCTTTATCTTATTCTAAATTGCCAATAGCCAAGAGGCTTTGTCGTCGTTAGAGCTTCAGCTTAGTTCTTATCCTAATACTAATTAATTTTGATTCAAAAAAATGGCAAAAATCCTTGACAATAATTTGAATATGTATTATTGTATTAAGAGGTTAATACAATAATACAGAGGTGATATTAATGCCCTGGGAATTAAAAAATGACAGACCTATTTACACCCAGTTGATTGAACAAATTGAGCTAATGATATTTTCCGGTGTATACCCCCCGGGGTCTAAACTGCCTTCAGTACGGGATATGGCTCAAGAAGCCGCAGTAAATCCCAATACCATGCAAAGGGCTTTAGCGAAGATGGAGGACGATGGCCTCATTATTACTCACCGCACAAGCGGTCGATCGATTACGGAGGATGCACGGATGATTGAGAAAGCGAAAACTAAATTGGCTCAAGAGCAAATCTCGGACTTCTTAGAAAAAATGCAGTTGATGGGTTTCGAACAAAAGGAGATCTTAACTATTATCGATAACATGGTAAAGGAGATGAAGAAATGAGTGCGATTTTAGAATGCAGCGGTCTAACGAAACAATTTGGCAAGAAAGAAGCATTATCTGAGGTTAATTTAAAGGTAGAACGCGGGCAGATTGTTGGGCTTCTGGGACCAAACGGCAGCGGAAAAAGCACCCTCATCAAACTTGCCAATGAACTCTTAACCCCTACTAATGGTACAATTCTCATTGGAGGCAAGAAACCGGGGGTAGATACTAAGAAAATCGTATCCTACCTTCCGGAAAGGACTTATTTGAATGATTGGATGCGTGTAAACCAACTCATTGAGATGTTCTCCGATTTCTATGAAAATTTCAACCCTGAGAAGGCTTACGATATGTTAAAAAGTCTCAAGATCAATCCTGAAGACAGGCTAAAAACCATGTCCAAAGGTACGAAGGAAAAAGTGCAGTTAATTCTGGTTATGAGCCGCGAAGCAGAACTCTATCTATTGGATGAACCTATAGGCGGAGTTGATCCGGCTGCCAGAGATTATATTCTTCAAACAATACTTCGCAATTACAATGAAAAAGCAACAGTGATTATCTCCACCCACCTGATTTCAGATATAGAAAATATCTTGGATTATGTGATTTTTATAAATCAAGGGCAAGTAGTTTTGACCTCTTCTGTGGATGATATTCGAGACGAAAAAGGGAAATCTGTGGACAGTTTATTCAGGGAGGTGTTCAAATGTTAGGCAAGCTTATGAAGTATGAAGTTAAGGCCACCGGAAGAATATTCTTACCCCTATTTCTTGCTCTGCTAATTTTTGCAACTATCACCAGGTTCTTATCCTCAATCGGTCCGGAAGCATGGGATACCCCCGCAGTGATAAGCATCGTCATCTATGGCATTATTATGGTAGGAATGTTTGTAATGACCCTCATCATGATGATTCAGCGTTTTTACAAAAATCTGCTTTCTGACGAAGGCTATTTAATGCTTACACTCCCTGTAAAGCCCTGGCAGCACATTGTCAGTAAACTTCTGGTGTCAATGCTATGGATAGTAGCCAGTATAATTACGGCCTTTATTTCGAGTTTGGTTATCGCTCTTAAAAAAGGAGATCTCACAAATCTTTTAGCAGAATTTACGGCACTTTATCAACGTGCTATTCAAGAATTGGGTTCATCAGTCTATATTTGGTCTTTTGAGATTATAATAATGCTTCTTATTAGCTTAGCTTCAGGCATTTTAATTACCTATGCCTCAATCGCTCTCGGACACCTCTTCAATCGACATAAAATGTTAGCAACCTTTGGAGCTTTCATTGTCCTGAGTACCCTTACCCAGATCTTTTTCACAATTCTCGGCATGTTCCCGGGAGCCACTTATTTATCCAATCTTCATATCTCAGCCAATGATATTATTGGCATGCAGCGAATCGCTCATCTGGCAATGGCTGGCGGAATCATTTTCAACGCTCTTCTCTGCTCAGCCTACTTTGCAATAACCAATTTCATTTTAAGTAAGCGACTGAATTTGGAATAGTCTAGACTCTGCATCCCTGAACTTATGTTGAACCCATAGAATTAGGAATTCGCCCTTAAATTAACGAATATATCCCTATACGAACATGGTCAGGATTTTTCCCAACAATCCTGACCATGTTTTTTTTATTAATAGCTGTCGATTACATTAAAAATCCCCCACAAACTTTGATACACTCACCGGTAACAAAGCTCGAGTCATCTGAAGCCAAGAAGGATACTACAGAAGCGACTTCTGCTGGATTTCCCGCTCTGGCTGCCGGAATTAACATAAGGGCCATTGATTTTGCCGCCTCTGGCATACTTCTGGTCATCTCTGTGTCAATGAATCCCGGAGCTATAGCATTAACCGTTATATTTTTACCAGCAAGTTCCTTAGCAAGAGATTTTGTAAAGCCTAGCAGGCCTGCCTTTGATGCGCTATAGTTTGTCTGTCCAACATTACCCCAGGCGGATGTTGAGGAAAGGTTTATTATCTTGCCATATTCCTGTTTACGCATTTTATCAACCACTGCCTGACAACAATTGTATACACTGGTGAGATTTACAGATATGACTGCATCCCATTGATCCTGGGGCATTTTATGAAACATTGAATCTCTAGTGATTCCTGCATTATTGATCAATATGTCAACTTTGCCTAGTTTCTCATATATCTTCTTGAATACATCAGTTACCTCATTCCTATCCGCGATATTACATTTCATAGGAATGACTTTCTCACTACTGGCATCTAACTCTTTTGCAGTTTGATCCAATTGCTCTTGGTTAATGTCGATGGCCACTACTGAAGCAGCACCATCTTCCAGCAGTCGCTTTAGGATAGCGGCACCAATACCTTGGGCCGCTCCTGTGACAACTGCTACTTTATTTTCTAACTTGGCCAACTTTTCTTCCTCCTCCAACTTATTTAATAAGATCTATTTAAATTTTCCACATTATTTTGAATATTCCTTCCTAGTTGTCTTACTAGAGCAAAGATTACTTGAAAAAATAAAAGAGCCGAAGTCCTATCAGACTGGCTCTCATTGCTATATTCCCTGTTAATGAATGTCAAATTGGTGAATACTACATCTACTCAAATCTTTGAATCAGGTTTTGATGAAACATAACTTAACTACTACTTAAAAGAGAGGTGCTATTATGGAATACTATAGTGATTTAGAAAATGAATCCAATCTACAAAAGAAAGCCGATGTTTTAGCAGGTACTGCATTCAATGACCTATTTCCAGCGGAATTTATGAGACAGTATACGGAATTTAAATCAATCGAAGAATTACTAGCCTCCGGTGGATTCGTGATTAATTCTGAAGAAGATTATGATTCTATTCCTGATCAGGAAATTGATGCCCATATAGCCAAGACTACTCAATTTCAATCTTGGAGAGAAATGCTTACTAACGCCATACAAGCTGCAGCTCTCTTAAAAATCAGTAATTAATTACTCTCGAAGTTGCTCCAACATTTCAATATGCTTAGCTTTATTTTCAATCATATCTGTTAGTATTCGATAGGTATTTGTGCGAACATCATCACCGGTCTTTACAAATCTTCCTTGAATATCCAGGAACAAGGAATATACCGCTTTTTCCATTTCCAAGGAAAAGTTCAATAACTCTCGTGCATTCTTTACATTCTCAGTATTAATACGATTATTAAAGTCATTTATCAAGAAAGAAATCTTATCATAAATTGAAAAATCTATTTCTTCAAAATCCCTATCATTGACTAAGTTTAATAAAGTCTCGTAATACTCTATTGTCTTATTAACCTCTTTGTTTAAAACCTTAGTCAATATTTTAATTGATAAGATTTCCGCCTTATCCTGACCTATCTTTTCATAAACAGCTCTTCGGCGAACTGCAATATTGATTGCTTTTTCAATGATGTCTGCTACGTTGTATCCCATATTTTAACTCATCCACCTTATGTTATTCCCTTAAGACAAATATTTCTCCATGATCTCAATGAATTTTGCTTCTTTGCTTATAAAAGCATCTACAATATCCGGATCAAAATGTGTTCCTCTGCCCTCCAGAATAATCTCTTTCGCTTCATCATGGGTAAAGGCATTTTTATAGACTCTCTTACTTATCAAGGCATCATACACATCACTGACCGCCATTAGTCTACCTGAAATCGGAATTTCCATTCCGGCTAAGCCCCTAGGATATCCAGATCCGTCCCATTTTTCATGGTGTGTTAGCGCAATTTCTTTGGCTAGGGTTAGGAAGGAATCCTCACCTAATTCTTTGATTCCAACCATTAGTGACTCCCCGCCATAAATTGTGTGTTTCTTCATCTCTTCGAATTCTTCCTCAGTTAAGCGTCCTGGTTTCAAGAGAATGCTGTCCCGAACCCCCACTTTACCAATATCATGTAAGGGGGCTGATTGATATAAGAGTTCAATATAGTCGTTGGTTAGAATCCCTTTGTATTTGTCCATACCTTGCAGTTCTAAAGCCAATTCTTTGATGTATCCTTGAGTTCTTTTGATATGTTCTCCAGTTTCCGGATCCCTAGTCTCTGCTACTGCAGCAAGACAGTATATAGCGGCAGAGTTTGTTCTTTCCAGGAGTTTCGTTCTCTCCTTAACCTTTTCTTCTAAATACTGATTCTGATTTTCCAAGAAAAGTCGGGCCTCTTCAATTTTTAGTTGGGTTCTAACTCGTGCTTTTACTTCTACAATTTCAAAGGGCTTAGTAACATAATCCACTGCTCCTAAGGAAAATCCTTTGGTCTTTGAATCACTGTCGGTAATTGCAGAGAGTAAAATAACAGGTATATTCTCCCAGTCATGGGACTTCTTAATTGTCCGTAAAACTTCATACCCATCCATCTCAGGCATCATAATATCAAGAAGAATTAAATCTGGTTTCTGCCCTTCCAGGAGTTCCATGGCCTCTACCCCGTTAATGGCAATAATCAATTCGTAATCATCTTGGAGTGCTTCAACCAGAATATCAATATTCATTTCCGTATCATCAACTATCATGATAGTCTTTTGTTTACTCATGGCTCTGCTCCTTGATCAGGTTCAGTAATTCTTTAACCATAACCTTAGCCTCTTTATAACGGTAGCGATTAACTAGTTTTTTTATTTCGTTTATTTGTGTACTAAAGGGTAATTCTTGAGGATTAGAACCAAGCTCACTTATGATATCTTTTATTTCTTTAGCTCGAGCTTTTTCCAAAGCCTCGGCTAGTTTTGATAAGGCATCGCCAAGATCAAAATGGGAACTTAGCAGATTTTGCTTAGGATCCTTGATTGAAAGGATCTTGTTAATAGTCTCAGTTAGTTCTAAGTTTAATTTAGATAGTTCATCAAGCTTTTGCGCCAAATCTTGTTCCTTGTAGGACTCATAGTCTTCTTCTAATTGAATGATAAAAGTACTGAGCTTAATTGCCCCAATATTTCCGCTAACACTTTTAAGACTGTGAATCAATCGCTTCGCATCTTCATATTGATGATTCATCCTCATTGCCGTAAGATCTTCGGCTAGGTGGCTGTAGCTATCCGAGTATTTCTTTAATAAACCGGAATAGAATTCCTGTTTATTACCCAGTCGACTCAGAGTTCTTTCATAATCTAATATTTCCATCCTTTGATTAGCATGGGTTCCAAGGCTTTTGGTAGTCTTACTTACCAACCATTTTTCAAGGGTTTCAAACAATAATATAGGCTCGATAGGCTTGGAAATGTAATCATTCATTCCTGCTTCGATGCTTTTTTCCCGATCCCCTCTAAGGGCATTGGCCGTCATAGCTATAATAGGCAATTCCTCGCTTGAATAGCTTTCCCTTAGAATCTCTGTGGCTCTATATCCATCCATAATAGGCATTTGTACATCCATTAAAACAGCATCATATCTATTCGCATGAACATATTTAATAGCTTCCTGACCATTATCGGCAATGCTGACATGGATACCGGCTTGCTCTAGAATATCCTTCGCAACTAGTTGATTAATTTCGTTATCTTCAACTAGCAACAGTCGTTTGCCTGTCAGTTCCTCTCGAAACTTTGATCGAACCTCTTCATTGTGTATCCTACCCGCCTGACTCCAGGCTCTCCCTTTTAAAGCATTCATGACTGCATCAAACATAAGAGATTGATTAATAGGCTTTACCAAGAAATATTTGATTCCCAATTGATTTGCTTGAGTATAATAGCTTTCTCTTCCGGCGGCACTTACAAAAATTGTTTTCGGCAAAGTAATTTCGGTATTTGCTACTAACCTCTTATACATCTCTATTCCCGACAAATCAGGCAGATTATAATCTAAGACAAGCAAATCAAAGTCTATCTGATGCATCAGTTCAATGGCTTCAAATGGATTATTCAGGGCTGTTACCTCTAAGGAGAAAGAGCAAAGCATTCTTTCAAGAATTACAAGTGAGGTTTTATTGTGATCGACAACTAGTACTTTTTTTCCTCGTAAATCAGGATAGTCTGCAAAGTTAGGTTTTATTAGAGCCGAGTCCTTCTTAAATTGGAGAAGAACTTCAAAGCTGGCACCTTCTCCATAGACACTTTCGACCCAAATCTCCCCATTCATTAGTTCGACTAATTGTTTTGAAATGGTTAAACCAAGCCCGGTCCCGCCATATTTTCTGGTTGTCGAGCCATCTGCCTGGGTAAATGCTGAGAATAATTTTCCTATATGCTCCTCTTTAATTCCAATCCCTGTATCCGCTACCCTAAAATGCAGCTTAACTTTGTCCTCTGTTTCTTCGAAAACTCTAACAGAAACATTGACCTCTCCCTGATCTGTAAATTTTATAGCATTCGTAATTAAATTTGACAAAATTTGTTCTAAGCGAAATGGATCACCAATCAACTCCTCCGGTACTGCTTCTCCTCTGTCAAAATTTATATCTATCCCTTTATTAGTTGCAGAAATTGTATATAGATTTGATATATTCTCCAGAACTTTATCTAAATTAAACTGGATCATTTCTATTTCTAGTTTCCCGGCCTCAATTTTTGAGAAATCTAAAATATCATTGATGATTCGCAGCAGTGCTTTTGATGCTTCTTCAGTCTTTAAAACATAACTCTTCTGAGTGTCCTTTAAATCCGATTGTCTTAATAAATGGGTCAGTCCCATAATAGCATTCATGGGTGTTCTAATTTCATGACTCATATTGGCAAGGAATTGACTTTTTGCCTGACTAGCTTCTTCGGCTTCTTCCATAGCAGCCTTTAGCTCTACTTCTATCCTTTTTCTTTCTGTGATATTTTGAAGCACTCCTATGAACCTTTGTACGTTTCCCGCCCCATCTCGTTCAATGACTTGTCCTATAAAGGAAAACCAGATATTCGGGTCTGCTTTTAAGCGCACCTCAGTATAAAAGTCTTCGCCTATCATTGGTAAGTTCTCTTCCCGAAACGGGGTAAAATTGGAAAGATCTTTATCGTAAACATAATCCTCTAATTGTCCTTTAAACTGAACCCAATCACTCTCCTTGATGAGGCCCTGCTGATACCCAGGTGCATTGATTAAGTTCAGAAATATTCCATTAACCACCAAAACATTATTGTTGCAATTTGAATCATAGAGCCCTATATGTGAGGCTTCCATGGCAATTCTAAATCTATCTTCCGAAATAGCCAAATTATTAGTGACCTCTGTCAAAGCTAGCGTGCGGTCTTTTACCCGACACTCCAGTTCCACATTCAAACGTATTAACTCAGCTTCAGCACGCTGTCGTTCTTTAATTTCGTTGTTAAGGGTCTGGACATTGTTACGAATATTCCTAGCCATTTCATCAATGGTATTGGCAAGTATCCCGATTTCATCTTTGCTGGCTTTTAGGTCATAGGGGATTTCAATAAGATTCGTACCGTCAGAGTGTTGAATGATTTCCACCATACGAGTCAAAGGTTTTGTCATTACAGTTGTCATTTTATTAGCCGCAATGAAAATAAAGAGACATGCCCCCACTGCCCCGGCAATAATTAAGAATAATAAAAATCTCATTGCCTCTAAGGATTCACTGTGTTCTATTCCAATTGCTAAATATAAACCCTCAGAATTAGGTATTTTAGCGTAAATAAGATAATTGACTCTATCTTCTTGGATAATTTTTAATTCTCCTGAAGAGTGTAAAGTTACTAGATCTTTAAAGTTTTCAATAGACGGCGAAGGTTTTTCTAAATTAGGATTAATAATAGCTTTGCCGTTTGAGTCAAAAATCCACATTTCAGTAAATTTGCTCATTTTCTCTTCAACAAATGACCCCATTAATCTTTTGATGGGAATATTAATGATGATTGATCCCTTAAGATTACCATCTTCATCCATTACCTTTGTCCCAATATAAGTAACATATTCTGCGTCATTTTCATCAAAAACCGGTTTAGAGATCAAGGTCAATTGATCCCCGGCTAACAATTGCTTTGCAAAATCAGCATCCTTAAGATTATCGGGATTAGAGGCATACTCTTCACCAGTTACCCACCTGTATTTCATAGCTGACCATAAATTATTTCGATTCATTTGCTTATCAATTTCTTTTTTAACACTTGGGTATTGACCTTTTTTAAAGGTTTCTGTACTAGCAAGCTGCTCTAACATATTTGCCTGGTTATTAAACCCTTCGCCAAGATATCGGGCTTCCCCATCAACAACCTGTAACCCGATATGACTTATCAAGGGTTTAATGATGTTGTCTACTTGATAATATAAAAAAGTACATAATAAAACTAGAACAATAAACATTAGCATTGTATAGGTAGCTCTTAATTTGTGTTTAAAAGATTTATTGACAAAATTCCTTTTCAAAAACCGACATCTCTTTTCTTCCCTTAAGTTTTCTTATCTTTTCGACAAATAAAGCATCTATTCCTGCTAATTATCAGAACCTAACCTCATCAAAACCGTCTTAGCCTTAGTCTTAATTTAGTATTTAAAAACTAAGTTTATTATTATCAATATTAATTGACAAGCATATTTGTTCTTGATAAAATTTATATTATAATTACTAATATATATTTGCTTGCACTAATATCAAACCGAGCTTTTTCTATATGATTTAAAAGGGAGAGTTTTGAAAATGCAAACCCCACTGTCCACTGAAATCCCAGCAAAAAAGAGAGTGCAGCTCATAAAAGCTCAGCAAGGAGAGCTGGATGCCGTAATAGTATATCGCAGATTGGCTGAAGCCGTAGACGACAAAACCAGTAAAAAAACCTTTCTGAGAATTGCCGCAGATGAAGGGAAACATGCAAGTATCCTAAAGAAATATACCAATGAAACTTTGCAGGCCAGAAATTTTAAGGCTATAGTAGTTACTAACCTGTACAAAATTCTAGGGTCTCGATTTACGCTTAAATTGCTAGAAAAAGGAGAACTCAAGGCCGTAGAGGGGTATTCCCAACTGGTCTCTGACTTCCCAAGTATTGGAGATATCATTCGTGACGAAGCAATACATGCAAATTTATTAAAAAAAATGTAGATTAAACATTAGACTGCACCCGTGTTGTTTCATAAAATGTATCTAGCTTACTTAGGGTCTAGATTTAAACATAATACTTCTAGCTCCGAAAAACTCTATTATTTAACAAACAAGATGGTTAAGCGTATGTGCTTAACCATCTTGTTTTTAGCTTCTGATTAACTTAGTCTCCATCGTCTTAAGGGAGCGACCACCTTATTAATCTTCAAGTCCTGCAAAATCCAACGTTGCAAAAAGATCCTCAAGGGTCTCCGCCCGTCGAATCAGTTCGACACTGCCATCTTCCTTGAGAAGTAACTCAGCCGAGCGAAGTTTACCATTATAGTTAAATCCCATAGCATGACCATGTGCACCTGCATCATGAATAACCACGATATCATCAACATCCATTCTGGGCAAAGCTCTGTCTATGGCAAATTTGTCGTTGTTCTCACAAAGCCCCCCTGTTACATCGTAAATATAGTCACAGGGCCAATCCTCTTTTCCCATAACAGTTATATGATGATAAGCGCCATAGAGAGCAGGTCGCATTAAGTTTGCCATACAGGCATCTACGCCTACGTAGTTTTTGTAGATTTCCTTCTTATGCAATACCTTTGTTACTAAATAACCATAAGGGCCCAAGATCATCCGTCCGCTTTCCATAGCGATCTTTAAAGGATCTAATCCTTTTTCAATAATATATTTGTCATAAGCCTTTTTAATCCCTTGACTAACAACATCCAGGTTTACTGGTTCTTGCTCTGGACGATAAGGGATTCCAATACCCCCGCCAAGATTAACAAATTCTATTTTAATCCCTAACTTCTCGTTTATTTCTCCAATAAGCTTAAACATCATTGTGGCAGTCTCAATAAAATACTTAGCATCTAATTCGTTAGATATAATCATCGTGTGGATCCCAAAGCGTTCAACCCCTTTTTCTTGGGCAACACGATATGCTTCAAAAATTTGATCCTTGGTTAAGCCATATTTAGCATCAGCAGGCTTCCCGATAATCGCATTTCCACCGTCCCGAAGTCGACCGGGATTATAGCGAAATGATAAGATTTTTGGTAAGCCCACATTTTTGTCTAAGTAATCAATATGAGAGAAATCATCGAGATTTATAATTGCGCCTAATTCTAGGGCCTTATTATACTCGTTCAAAGGTGTATTATTGGATGTAAACATAATATTTTCATCAAAAATTCTAGCCTTTTCGGCTAATATAAGCTCTGCCAAGGAACTGCAATCCGCTCCAAACCCTTCCTCCCTTAAAACTTTAAGGATATAAGGGTTAGGTGTTGCTTTTACCGCAAAGTACTCTTTGAACTCCGGAGCCCAGCTGAAGGCATCTATCAATTTACGGGCATTTTTTCGAATGGCCCCTTCGTCATAAATATGAAACGGGGAACCGTATTCTCCGATGATTGTTTCTAACTGTTGCGTGTTAAAAGGTAAGCTTTTTTCTGCCACTAATGTTCTCCTCCTACTTCAATGTATGCCCAGAATAAAAAACAGTTGTTCAAGAGCGCAGACGAATCCATGGATTTTTTTTAGATACTTTTATTATAGCATTTAGTAGATCCGTGAGAAAATTGAACTCCGCAAAGAATCCTAAATAACTTCTTAAACACCAATTATAAGGTGCCAATCGCCAAATTGTAAAGCCCAAGAACCAAAGAATCAATGACCAAAAATACCCTTCGAGAACATTTACGCCTTAAATAGGCAAAAACCATTAACAATAAGAGACTGCCTCAACTTGACTGCTCTTTTTTATCTAAATATTTCTTCAGTCCGGCATTTCGCAACATACAAGCAGGGCACTCGCCACACCCTTCTCCCATAATCCCGTTATAACAAGTTAATGTATTCTTCTGCACGTATTCTAGGTGTCCTAATTGATCAGCCAATTCCCAAGTCTCAGCCTTATCAATCCACATCAACGGCGTATCTATGACAAAGGAATAATCCATTGCTAAGTTTAATGTAACATTCAAGGATTTTATAAAGATATCACGACAATCAGGGTAACCACTAAAATCAGTCTCACAAACGCCTGTAACAATATGTTTAATACCTTTTTGCTTTGCCACAACCGCTGCAAATGAAAGGAACAATAAGTTGCGTCCGTCCACAAATGTAGTAGGTGGCTGCCCGTCTTCGCCGGTCTTAATTTCCAACTCAGTTCTGGTTAGTGCATTCGGAGCCAGCTGGTTAAGTAAACTCATATCTATTACCATATGCGGTATATTAAACTCCTCAGCTATTTTCCTCGCACAATCAATCTCACTCTTATGTCTTTGATTATAGTTGAAGGTGACTGCTTCCACTCTTTTAAAGGTTTTCATTGCCCAAAAAAGGCAAGTAGTACTATCTTGTCCACCACTGAATACGACCAATGCTGACTGATTCAATAGATTCCCCTCCATGCTAACCTAAATAATTCCTCTTAATTCTACCGGCATCAGTAGAGATTCTATCCTTATTGTCAATAATATATTACTGTTCTATTACATTCTCATCCCAAATTTAACGAACCTCTAAAGAACCGAGGAATCAGTTTGAATGATCACTGAAGTTAGTCTCAGATGGGATTTATCTCTACCTCTTCCGATTTAATTCGTATAATTATAGCATAAATCAGCGTCCCAAAGAGTGCTCTTTTCTATTGAAACGAAAAGGATTATGGGATAGAATTTTTTTAATGATATTTTAATAATTAGCAAATTCTTCTTGAAGTTTTTTTGGTTATTATTAATTCATAGTCATCTGACTTAACAAAAAAACATTAGGAGGAACAAATTAATGACTACCCTAGAACAAGTGGAAAAACTACGCTCAATGGGAAATATAAGTTACGATGAGGCTAAATCTGCTCTGGATGCTTCAAACGGAGATTTGCTTGAGGCCATTATCTATTTAGAGAAACTGGGAAAACTAACTCCGCCTACTGGAGGAGGTTACTATAGCAGTCATAAAACAATAGATATTAGCGCTGTAGCCTGCAAAGACGCTTCCTGGGATAAGCATAAAACTAATCAAAGCGGAAAGACTTTTATGGCTACTGTGAAAGGGATTTGGCAATTTTGTTTGAACTTAATTCAGAGAGGTAATGCTAATTCCTTAGAAGTACTAATGGGCGGGGAAAGCAAAGCAGTTTTACCCGTCACTGTCCTTGCTTTACTCCTGATATTCGCTTTCTGGATTACTATTCCACTTATGATAATTGGGTTTTTCTTTGGTTTTCGCTATCGCTTCCACGGACCGGACTTTAAGGGAAGAACAGTCAACCAGGTGATGAATAGTGCTGCAAACGCTGCCGAGAATCTTAAAAAGTCAATGAATAAATAGTCAAAGAATCTACGAGAAATGGCGGGGCTTTGATGAGTTCGAAAATATTAATTATCGAGGATGAAGAAAAAATTGCCCGATTTGTCGAGCTTGAGCTTGGTTATGAGGGATATACTACAAAAAAGGCCTTCGATGGCCGAACAGGGCTTGAACTCGCTGAAACCGGCGAGTTCGACCTCATTTTACTTGATGTTATGCTGCCTCAGCTAAGCGGCATGGAAGTGCTGCGTAGAATTCGCCGCACTTCCTCAGTTCCAATTATCATGCTAACTGCCAGAGACAGTGTCATGGATAAAGTATCCGGTCTAGACAGCGGGGCAAGTGATTATATCACCAAACCTTTTGCTATTGAGGAGCTTCTTGCCCGCATCCGTACAGCTCTTAGAAAAAGCATACCTGAGGAATTGGTGTTGTCTGCCTCCGGTCTACAATTAGACACTGGCCGCCGCACAGTTACCATGATGGGCATACCTATTGATTTAACCAAACGTGAATTTGATCTCCTGCACTATCTCTTGAAAAATAAAGGGTTAGTTATTTCTCGGGAAACATTGCTTGAAAATGTATGGGGCTTTGATTTTTCCGGAGAAACCAATGCTGTTGATGTTTACGTTCGTTTTCTGCGTGGAAAAATTGACGAGGTGTTTGATACGAAGTTAATTCATACTGTAAGAGGAGTGGGATATGTGATCAAAGATGAAAAATGAACCGTCGAGCACTTCTACTAACGGTATTGGTAATAAAATACGATTTTCCTTAGTATGGAAGCTTAATATTAGACTTTTTCTACGTTTAGTTGTTATATTCCTAACAATTAATGTATTTCTCTGCTTTGCGTCGGTGGCAGCAGTAATTGTGCGCACCGAGATGACTGTCACCAATGCTGCCCAATTGCTCAATCATAGCGGACTTCCCACTGAAGATACCGAAAGCTGGCTTAAAGTCCAAGGCTACAGCGTGTCACTCCTGACAGAAGAACAGGAAGGGTTTAGAATTCCTAATTTCATTCAAAAAATTCTCCCCGACGACGTTATCACCGGCTCAAGAAGTGTGCACATCCCAGAATCAGAAAGCATGGACTCTTGGCGGCACTCAGAGGGTATTCTCTATAATGTGACAATCGATGCTGACGGACGCACTTATCTTATTTCCATCAGCCTTAAAGAAACCCTAATAATATTTTTAGGGATATTTGTTTTACTACTGATTCTGGAGATTTTGATGCTGCTTGTCAGCATTTCTTCAGGGGCAGGAACCATCCGCAGGGCTCTCAGACCTATAGAAGAATTAGCTGAAACTGCACAAAACCTCAATACAGACGATACTTTTACTCCTCAACAGTTAGCAGTTCTGGCAGGCAAACTAGATGATATTAATGTTAGCCGACTGGATACGAGAATCTCAGTAAACGATACCCAGAGTGAATTAAAGACTCTCGCCGGAGCTATTAACGATATGCTGGATAGAATCAACGCATCCTATCGTTCTCAAGTTCGCTTTGTATCTGATGCCTCTCACGAACTTAGAACGCCCATTTCTGTTATTCAGGGGTATGCCAATCTGCTAGATCGCTGGGGAAAGAATGATGAAAAGGCTCTCCAGGAATCTATTGATGCCATTAAAGCAGAAACTTCGAATATGAAGGGATTAGTGGAACAGCTCTTGTTTCTGGCACGAGGGGACAACAACACCATGGCTTTGCAAATAGATCATTTTGAGCTGTCCCTTCTTGCTTTAGAAGTACTGCGCGAAACCCAGATGATCGACAGCGGACACGAATATAATTCCAGTGTTACATCAGTTTTTATTAAGGCAGATAAAGGCCTCATCAAACAAGCGATGCGAATCTTGATTGACAATGCTATTAAGTATACTCCTCCCGGAAACCGGATTACTGTTTCGGTTTCCGGAGCAGGTGGCTTTGCTCGACTAACTGTTCAAGATGAAGGAATTGGTATTGCTTCGGATGCCGTTCCGAAAATCTTTGACAGGTTCTTTCGGGCTGACGAATCCCGAGCCAGAGCTACCGGCGGAACCGGACTGGGCTTATCTATTGCCAAGTGGATAACAGAGCGTCATGGCGGGCACATGGAGGTTCTGAGCAGACAAGATATCGGTACTAAGATTTCTATAGTACTCCCCATTGCTGAAGAGAATCTATAAAAATCCTAGAAGAATGATTAATCACAATTAGAGAATAAAAAATTGGGAATAATAAGATGAATCTTAAAGGAGGTATTGTAATGGCTGAAAATAAATCAAAGGAAAAGTTCTTGGCAAACCCTATTGAAAGACACGACACAGCTGCTTGGCGCGGGCATATCGAAAAAACCAAACCTGAATCCAATGTCCCTATCCCCAGCGAAGAATCTGTCCATAATGCTAAAGAATGGGTTGATTCAAATTCCTTGTCCTAACAACTGAAAGAAGAATCTGACCAAAATGACTCCCGACTTATAATCGGGAGTCATTTGGCGTGTAAGAGGGACGGTCCTTTTAACACATTACTTTGTGTTAAAAGGACCGTCCCTCTTACACGCTCGCCAAAAAAAGGCATGCCGGCTTGTTCCGACATGCCTTCTATATTTAGGAGGTTTTAGATCAATACTGCATTTCTGCAAAACGCTTTAAGGTCTGATATTTTTCTTTAGCATGCCCTTCAGCCACATCGAACATCTCTTGAGCGACATCTGGGAACACATTCATGAGCGAGGAATAACGAATTTCCCCTTTTATAAAATCTTGGAAAGAAGCTGTAGGTTCTTTAGAATCCAGAACAAAGGGGTTCTTACCTTGACCTTTAAGCCGGGGGTCAAAGCGCCAGAGATGCCAGTAACCTGATTCAACCGCTTTCTTCTGCTCAAAGATGCTTGTACCCATTCCGGATTTAATTCCGTGGTTCACACAAGATGCATAAGCAATGATGATAGACGGTCCCGGATAGCTTTCCGCTTCAGCGATTGCTTTAATTGTCTGATTCATATTAGCTCCCATAGCAATTTGAGCCACATAGACATAGCCATAGGTCGTCGCCATAAGACCCAAGTCTTTTTTACGGACTTTTTTACCTGCTGCGGCGAATTTGGCAATGGCTGCAGTTTGAGTTGCTTTGGAGGATTGCCCACCTGTATTGGAGTATACCTCGGTATCCATAATGAAGATATTGATATCATCCCCGCTAGCAATGACATGATCCAGGCCATTATAGCCAATATCGTAGGCAAAACCATCTCCTCCGAAAATCCAGACAGAGGGTTTGATTAGATAATCTTTCTTTTCTTTGATTTCTGAGAGAATTGGATTACCGGCGACATCCTCATTTTTCATGGCCTCTAGTACATGTGCAGAGGCTCTCTTCGATCCCTCTCCATCCTCCATGTTATCAAGCCATTCCTTAAAGGCCTCTTTCAGTTTTTCACTGAGAGAACTTTCTAACCCTTGTTGCATTAAATGCGCAAGCTTAGCTCTAATTTGCTTAGATCCTAAATACATACCATAGCCAAACTCGGCATTATCTTCAAAGAGAGGATTCATCCAGGCAGGTCCTTTTCCTTCCGCGTTGACCGTATACGGAACAGATGGTGCACTCCCCCCCCAGATCGAAGAACACCCTGTTGCATTGGCGATTAACATTCTATCACCGTATAACTGGGTTATAAGTCTGGCATAAGGTGTCTCTCCACAGCCAGGGCAAGCTCCATGGAACTCAAGCAGCGGCCGGGCGAATTGACTTCCTTTTAGAGTTTTAACATCCATAAGATGGCGTTTCTCAGTTACATTCTTAATGGCATATTCCCAGTTTTCCGATTCCATTTCGATCTCATGATCAGCAGGTTTCATAATGATGGCTTTGCCAGGGGCCGGGCAAATATCAGCACAGTTACCGCAACCGGTACAGTCCAAAGGCGCAACCTGAATTCGATAGTGGTAGCCATCGAGTCCTTTGCCAATCGGCTTTTTAGTTTTAAAGGTATCCGGTGCTTTTTCAAGTTCACTATCATCCAATAGGAAGGGGCGAATTGTGGCATGGGGACAGATATAAGCGCACTGGTTGCACTGAATACACTTGTCAATTTGCCATTCCGGTATATAGACTGCAATACCGCGTTTTTCGTAACGTGTTGTACTTAAGGGGAAAGTACCGTCTTCTATTCCGACAAAGGCACTGGTTGGCAAGTCTTCACCTTCATGGCGGGCCATAGGCCTTTGGATGTTTTTAACAAAATCCGGTTCATCCTTAATGGGCATATCTTCATCAGGAACCTCTGCCCAAGAAGCAGGAACTTCTACCTTATGTAAGGCTTCAATTCCACGATCGACAGCCTTATAGTTCATTTCAACAATATTAGAGCCTTTTTTGCCATAGACCTTCTCGATTGAGTCTTTCAGGTATTGAATTGCTTCCTCAACAGGAATTACTTTTGCCAATTTAAAGAATGCAGCCTGCATAACCATGTTGATGCGTCCGCCAAGTCCAATATCCCGCGCAATAGCTATGGCGTCGATGGTGTAAAAACTAATATTATTTTTGGCAATATAGCGCTTTAAATAAGCCGGCAGGTGATCCTCTAATTCTTTAGCTTCCCAAGGACAGTTTAAGACAAAGGTTCCACCTTTTTTTAATCCTTTTAAAATATCGTAGTGATAGATAAATGACTTATTATGGCAAGCAATATAATCTGCATCAAACACCAGATATGATGATTTGATTAGCTCCTTGCCAAAACGGAGGTGCGAAATTGTTGTGCCACCGGACTTTTTACTATCATATTCGAAGTATCCTTGGACATTCAGTTCAGTATTGTCTCCAATAATTTTTATGGCGCTTTTATTCGCGCCAACAGTACCATCAGAGCCCAGTCCCCAGAATTTACAACGAATTGTTCCCTCCGGTGATGCATCAATGGTCTCCTCGATCGGTAAGGAGGTATGGCTCACATCATCGATAATACCGATGGTAAATCGATCTTTAGGCTGAGCCTTCTTCAGATTTTGATATGCAGCGAGGATCTGCGAAGGAGTTGTATCCCTAGATCCTAAGCCGTAGCGACCTCCGATAATTAATGGTTTTGTAGTTTCATGGTTAAAAATCTGTAACAAATCCAGGTAGAGCGGTTCACCTGTAGAACCCGGTTCCTTAGTCCGATCTAAAACGGCTATCTTTTTAACTGATTTTGGCAGGACATCGAAGAAGTACTTTTTAGAGAATGGGCGATATAAATGTACCTTAATTAAACCTACCTTCTCCCCTCTTTGAGCCAAGAAGTCGATGGTTTCTTCAATCGTATTACAAACCGAACCCATGGCGACGAGAATATTCTCTGCTTCCGGGTCACCATAGTATTGGAAGGGATGATATTCCCGTCCGGTTATTTTCTTAATCTCTTTAAAATAGTCTTCGACAATATCCGGAACAGCCTCAAAGAAAGGGTTAGATACTTCCCGTCCTTGGAAATAAATATCCGGATTTTGGGCGGTACCTCTAAGCACAGGGTGGTTGGGATTCAAAGCCCGATCTCTAAATTCTTGGATCTTTTCGAAGTCGACAAGTTTAGCAATTTCGTCATAACTTGTGGTCTCAATTTTTTGTACTTCGTGAGAAGTTCTGAAACCATCAAAAAAGTGTAAGACCGGAACTCGCGATTTAATGGCCGCGAGATGGGCAACAAACCCTAAATCCATTGCTTCTTGAACATTATTTGAACAGATCATTGTAAACCCGGTTTGGCGAGCAGCATTAATATCTTGATGATCTCCGAAAATGGATAAGGCATGAGCTGCTAAAGCTCTGGCGCTGACGTGAAAAACTGCCGGAACGAGATTTCCTGCCATTTTATACATTTCTGGAATCATAAGCAGTAAGCCTTGAGAAGCGGTATAAGTTGTTGTCAAAGCCCCGGCTTGAAGAGAACCGTGCAAGGCGGCTGAGGCCCCAGACTCAGATTGCATCTCAACTACTCTTACCGGTTGGTCAAAGATATTTTTTTTGCCATGAGCCGCCCATTCGTCAACTCCTTCAGCCATAGGCGAAGATGGGGTGATCGGGAAGATGGTTGCAACTTCAGTCAGGGCATACGATGCCTCTGCAGCAGCCTGATTTCCATCCATTGTCTTCATTTTCTTAGCCACACAAAGAACCTCCTCAAAATGCTTTTTTGATCATAGGCTTAAATTAGTATTTGTCAATGGTCAACTCTCATACATATTTTCTTAAAAAAATACAAATTGATTAAAATCAATTAACAAAAAGAAACGCCGTGTAGTGGAGGCAAACCCTCCGCAACACGGCGTTAGTATCTATATCTAAAAATAAAGTATCATAGCTTAATGGAGCGGGTGATGAGAATCGAACTCACGTAGCTAGCTTGGAAGGCTAGTGCTCTACCATTGAGCTACACCCGCAAAACTGTTCGACACTTATTATACCATATCACTTACTTTTAAAGAAGACCCAAAAAAATATTTTTTTAAACTGAGATGATATTCCTAAGTTACCTCAGTTAACATATCTCGACGAATTTGTGCTCCATTTAGTGCTTGATACGAGGATGTTAGTTCCTTTAATGCCACGAGGTATTATCTTACATGAGGTCTTTATATTACCAAGTATCTATATACAACTGAACCTTCTTCTTATGATTAGGAGGAATTGATTTTAGTCCCCTCATGACCCATCTACGTGTATCTGCCGGATCAATTACTGAATCAATTTCCAGATAAGAAGCTACATTAATTGCATTTCCTTTCTCATAAGACTCTTGAATATACTGTTGGTAGGCAGCCTCACGCTCTTTTGGGTTTTTAATAGACTCAAGTTCCTTTCTGTAGGCATGCTTAACGGCTCCTTCGATTCCCATTGCTCCAAATTCTCCGGAAGGCCAAGAAGCTGTAAAGAAGGAATCTTGAAAGCTACCAGCGGACATGGCCATTGCTCCAAGTCCATACCCTTTCCGCATTACGACGGTAAAGAAGGGTACATTCAAATGTGATCCTATCACAAACATGCGACATACATGCCGCACCTGAGCCTCACTTTCTATAACCGGGCCCACCATGAATCCTGGGGTATCTACTAAAGATAAGATCGGGAGACCATGAGCATTGCAAAGCTGCAAAAAGCGAGCTGCTTTATCTGCATCCTGAGCTTTAATAGCTCCTGCACCGTGCTCGGGATTATTGGCAATCAGGCCAAAGGCCTTGCCATCTATTCTTATAAGGGCAGTGATTATACTCTGACCGAACTGTGGCCTCAATTCCAGTACAGACCCTGTGTCGGCAAGAACATTGATTATTCCCCTTACGTCGTAAACACGCAGCCGATTTTCTGGAATTAATTGGCGTAGTAAGCGCTGGTCTGCTGCCTCCCACTGGGCAATAGAGCCCTGAAAAAATGAAAGATATTTTTTTGCTACGGCTACTGCCTCCATTTCATTAGTAACCGATATATCAACTACCCCGTTTCTCGTCTGCACATCGATAGGACCAATCTCCTCAGGCTTTACGACTCCAAGTCCTCCACCTTCGATCATAGCCGGTCCACCCATCCCAATGTTTGAATTCTCAGTAGCAATTATTACATCACAGCAGCCGAGCAAAGCAGCATTCCCTGCAAAACAATATCCTGCAACAATCCCTACTAAGGGAGCCTTACCACTTAAACCGGCGAACCTACTAAATGTTGTGATATCCAGACTAGTTACCAGGTTAGCATCCACGTCACCAGGCCTTCCTCCTCCGCCTTCAGCGAATAAGACAGTAGGCAATTGCCATTCATGGGCAACCTTGAGCAGACGATCCATCTTTTTGTGATTCATCACTCCCTGTGTACCGGCCAGGACAGTGTAGTCATAGGACATAACTAGGCAACGAGACTTATCTTCTGCAAAAAGAGAACCATTTATAGTGCCAAAGCCTCCAACCAGTCCATCGCTCGGAGTCTTTTTAATCAGTTCGTCTAGCGTTCTCCGCCCCCGTTGTGCCGCAACGGTGAGTGCACCATACTCAATAAAGCTGTTTGGATCACATAGGTCTTGGATGTTCTCACGGGCGGTACGCATGCCTTTATTATGCCGTCGTGTCACCTCTTCCCTTCTATTTTCATCCTGCCCAAAGGAATGTCGAAGAACCACCTCTGCAAGATCAGGACGATGAATATTAAGATCAACATCTTTATCCTTTATCTTAGTGACATCTGAGACCTCTGCTTCTAAGATGAAAAGAATAACATCTCCTTCTGAGACGATATCATGGGGGTTTAAACAAACAGTATCTACGTATCCGCTTTTCTGAGCCTTGATTTCATACTCCATCTTCATCGCCTCAACAATAGCAATCGTCTGTCCTATTGCCAGCGAATCTCCCGGAGACACGTTGATGTTGGCGATCACCCCCATCATGGGGGTTCTTATGGGAACTGTTCCTTCCGGTATCACCTGAACTTTTTGGGCTTCAGCAATATTTTCATCTGATTCTAGATTTTTGCCAAATAAGTCTGATTTCTGTACTTGAATCGAAGATATTAGGTGAATTGCATTTTCTTCAATAAAGCGAGTGTGCAAGTTATTTT
Source organism: Desulfosporosinus sp. HMP52 (assembly GCF_000765145.1). Taxonomy (GTDB): domain Bacteria; phylum Bacillota; class Desulfitobacteriia; order Desulfitobacteriales; family Desulfitobacteriaceae; genus Desulfosporosinus. The sequence continues at coordinate 21,592 of NZ_JMGA01000029.1, forward strand.
CTGCAACCTCCGGTCTACGTAGAAGACTGAGCAGAAATGGGATATTTGTTTTCACTCCCTCTATTCGGAACTCACTCAGAGCACGATAGGCTTTGGCAATAAGGTCTTCGTAACGGAAGGATCGAGAGGAAATGATTATTTTAGCCAGCAACGAATCGAATGATGGATTGGTCGAATAACCACTATAACCGTAACCGTCAACTCGAATTCCTGGTCCTGTTGGTACCTCATAGATTTCAATCTTACCACCCATTAGCTGAGCACTACCGGCAGCATCAATGGTTTCCATATTAATGCGCAACTGCATTGAATAGAAGCGAGGCTGAGCAGCATTTTCACTCAAGTTCAGGTCTTCCAGAGATTTGCCGGCTGCTATCTCTATCTGCGAACTAACTAGGTCAACTCCTGTAATCTCTTCAGTTACAGTGTGCTCTACCTGAAGTCTGGGATTCGCCTCCATAAACGCAAATGCGACTTTGTCCGGAGCGTTATCATCGACTAGGAATTCAAAGGTTCCAAGACTATCATAACCGACCTCCCTCGCCAAACTTAGGGCTGCATCGGTGATCTTTTCTCGAAGTTCTTGGGAAAGTGTCGGACAAGGGGCTATCTCAATAAGCTTCTGATTACAACGCTGGATTGTGCAATCGCGTTCACCCAGATGTATGACCTTTTTTCCGTCTCCAATAACTTGAACTTCAATATGACGTGCCTTGGGTAAAAGCTGCTCAACATAAACCTCGCCCAGCCCATATGCTCTTTGTGCTTCAGATTGGCATAAGGCATAAGACGGACCAAGATCTGAGAGATCGTAAACTGCTCTCATACCTCGTCCTCCTCCGCCTGTTACTGCTTTAATCATGACGGCGGCACCTCGCCCAAGTGACAAGAAAAAATCTTTGACTTCCTCAAGGCTGGTTGCCCCAACAGTACCCGGAAGCAAAGGGATACCACACCTTTCCGCCAATAACCGGGCTTCAACTTTATTACCAAATAATTTCAATACATCCGGACGTGGACCAATAAACTTCATCCCCGCTTTTTCACATGCACTTGCAAAGGCACTGTTTTCGCTCAAAAATCCATACCCGGGATGTATAGCATCACACCCTGTCTCTCTGGCAATAGCGATGATTTGCTCTTGATTAAGGTATGCAGCAGCCCCAGTACCTTTTAAAACACAGGCTTGATCCGCTGAGCGAATATGTAGTGATTTAGAGTCATCAACCGAATACACCGCTACTGTAGGAATATTAAGATCTGACGCTGCTCGAGCGATTCTGATTGCAATCTCACCTCTGTTTGCAATGAGTATTCTTTTCATTCTCATTCAGCCTTTCTTTGATACCAAAATTAACAATGTGATCCCTTAGTGGTATTGCATAAATTGTTTGATTTTAAAATACTTGTATAATTCAAGTCTACTTTGTATTTAAAGAGTGAATTTATTAATATTGCAAGTGATATGCCATCAATCCTTGTATCAGAATTTTAAATGGGCGAACCTTAACCCGCGTCACGATAAATCCAACTCTATCTACAAAAGTCTTTTCTCTACGAAAGGAAAATTAACACAAGCTCTCTAGAGTAAGCGATTTTTAGTGTACAGTGAGTCTATAAAGTAAACAGTTTATTTGAGATTGGATCATTTAGTATACAGTTTAGTGTTGAGAAAACGCATAGTTTAGAAAAAGCAATAGACAGGACACCTATATTAAGTGCCCTGTCTATTGCTTTTTCTGATAAAAGTGAAATTAATTAGTATGCGCTTTCCCCAAGTATGCCTCTTGTATCAAGGAGTCAGCAATGATATCTGAAGAATTACCGCTATGGGTTATCCCTCCTCTTTCCATTACTAAGACACTGTCCGCTACTTTTAGGGCCGATTTAGTATTCTGTTCTACGAGGATAATCGTAACCCCTTTCTTTTTTAATTGAACCAGAATGGACATTATCTCTCGAACGACTAATGGGGCTAGACCGATGGAGGGTTCATCAAGCATTAGGAGGGTCGGACGGGACATTAACCCTCTGCCAATAGCTAACATTTGCTGCAAACCACCGCTTAAACTGCCTGCCTGATCCCTCTCTCTCCCTTTTAAAGCTGGAAAAAGCTCCATGATTTCTTTCACATCATTCATCAATTCGCTCTTGTCTTTCCTATAACGATGAAAAGCACCCAACATGAGATTATCCAGGACACTCAAGGAGCTAAATATTTCTCTTTTTTCCGGCACAAGGCTAATTCCTTGCTTGACTACCTGATTCGGTTTTTGTCCGGTAATGGAGTTATTCTTCAAGATAATCTCTCCCGCTGAGGGTCGGTACAGCCCTGCTATCGTTCCAAGAAGGGTACTTTTGCCTGCCCCATTCGCTCCTAAGATAACCAGCAATTCCCCCTCCTTGGCTTCTAAAGAGAGATTGTTGATGGCCTGAACATAGCCGTGATAAACACCTAAGTTTTTAATGCTAAGCAATCTTTTCATCCTCTCCGAGATATGCTTTAATCACTTCAGGGTGAGCCTGAATTTCTGCCGGTGTTCCTTCCGCGATCATTTGACCAAAATTTAAAACGACAATCCTATCCGCGGCTTCCATCACGGTTTGCATATCATGTTCTATCAGGATCATGGCTGTACCTTTTGTTTTGAGTTTTTTTAAATAGTCTGTCAGGGCCTCTGTTTCCGAGGGATTCAAGCCTGCCGCAGGTTCATCAAGGAGTACCAGGGCTGGCTTAGAGGCCAGAGCTCTGGCTATTTCTAAAAGTCTTTGCTTACCAAAGGGTAACTGAGTAGCCGGCAGTCCGGCGGTTTCCGCCAGCCCAATTTCTTCAAGTAAGATCAGAGATTCTTCCCGGATCTTTTTTTCTTCACGACAAGTTCCAGGAAAGGATAAAAATGAGCGAACAAATCCTTTTTTACTTCTTAGATATGCCCCGGCCATAACATTTTCCAAGACCGTCATGCTGCCGAAAAGTTGCAGGTTTTGAAAGGTTCTGGTGATGCCTGCCGAGGCAATCTCGAAGGGTTTTAGTCCGACAATTTCCCGGCCATTGATGGTTACTGAACCTGCCTCCGGTGGAAGAGCCCCAGTAATAATATTGAAGAGGGTAGTTTTTCCTGCCCCGTTGGGACCGATCAGAGCCAGGATACTTCCTTCTTTTACTCCAAACCCTATATCCTTGACTGCCACAATCCCACCAAAATGCTTTGATATCCCGCTTAGTTCAAGTAGCATTTGCTAGCCCTCCTTTTCTCCTTTTTACCCTTCAGGCTTTAGTTCCTTTTTCAGAGGTAGTCTGAAGTATCGCCCAATACTGCTTAAACCTTTAGGTTGGAAAATCATGAGACCTACGAGAATGATTCCGTAGATGATGATTTGATATTCACCGCCCGCTCCCGGTATTAGTAAAGGTACAATCTCTCTCAGCAGTTCATTCAAGGAAACCACCACAACTGCTCCTAATAAGGGTCCCCAAAAGGTGCCCAGACCTCCGATTACCACCATGAGCACAAATTGCACTGAGGTATGAAAGCTGAAGGGGGAAGGACTGATAAAGCTAACATAGAATGCGTATAATCCTCCGGCAAGTCCGGCTAATAGTGCGCTGAAGGTGAACGCCTGAAGCTTGAGCCTGGCACAGTCAACCCCAGCATTTTCGGCTGCATACTCACTTTCTCGAATTGAGCAAAGGGCTCTTCCTGTGCGTGAATGAACTAAATTATAGATTCCTATTAATATCAGTAATAGCATGAACCAGACCAGTAAATAGAATTTCTGATCATTGTCGAAAGATATAGTCCCTATAGTAAGGTTTGGAATCCCACTCATTCCTGAAGGGCCACCGGTGAGTTCTCCCCCCTCGTTGAAAATAATATGAACTAATATTCCAAAACCAAGTGTGGCTAAAGCCAAATATAGTTCTCGGAGCTTCAGGGTCTGCCGACCAATTATAGCTGCTAGAATACCCGGCAAGATTGCTGCTGCCAGGAGTGCTATGAGGGTGGGCCAGTTAAAGCGAGTTGTTAAAATGGCGGCTGTATATCCACCTAAGCCAAAGAAAGCCGCATGCCCAAAGGATACCTGGCCTGCATATCCCATCAAAATCCCCAAACCTTGCACGACGATTGAATAGATAGCAATAACAACTAATGTGCTATAAAGGTAATTGCTATCTATCTTCAGAGGTATGACAAGAAGGAAAAGCAACAGAATTAAGCCCTTATGATTCTTTAAATGCATTGTTTCTCACCTCTAATCCTTCTAATGGTTAATAACTATATTTTTCGCTCTCTAATCGCTCCAATAATTCCCTCAGGTCGAATGAGAAGAACTCCCAGCAGGATGATGATGGATATAGCATCCTTTAAACCGGAGGAAATGAGCCCGGAGCTAAAGGACTCCAGAATCCCTAAGAGAATCCCCCCAATAACTGCTCCACCGACATTACTCAGGCCTCCAATTGCTGCAGCCACGAAGCCTTTAACTCCCAGCATAAACCCCATATCATAGGTGACCATAGTAATAGGCCCAATACTCACCCCAGCTGCCGCACCTAACCCTCCTGCGGATACGAAAGCTAACAGGGAGATAGTATTTAAGTTTATGCCCTGAAGCCTCGCGCCAGTTTGGTTATATACGGAAGCTTTTACAGCTTTACCCCAAAAAGTATGCTCAAAGAAGCCATATAATCCAGCTAAGGTAACTGCAACAAGAGCAAAAATCCAGATACTCTGAGGATTTAGAGCTGCTCCACCAATCATTATTGATCCCCCTTGGGAGAAGGCGGGGAGAGAATAGGTATCCGTTCCCCAGATAAGCAACGCCAGACCGCGTAAGGATATAGAGAGACCAATGGTTATAATTAACATCCCTAGGCTGCTGGCTCCTCTTGCTTTGTTAATTGTCAGGCGCTCCAACAAACCACCGAGGATACCCACTAAAATTACCGAGACCAGAAATACTGCAGCCATTGGCATCCCTGTTCCTTGCAGGCTGACTGCTATCAGGGCACCTATGACAACAAATTCCCCTTGGGCCAAGTTTAATATGCCAGTAACATTAAAAGTCGTAACCAGGGTTAAAGCAATGATGGAGTATATGCTGCCTAAGGTCAGTCCGGTTAGTAAAAGTTGTAATAGTTGTTCTCCCATCAATAAATCACCCCGTTATTCTATAAGCTTCCATTTTCCTTGATCGACCTTCACTAATACTGCAGAATCTTCCTTCAGGCCATTGTGATCCTCAGGTGACATATTAAATACTCCTGAAATACCGACAAATCCCTGAGTCTTTTCCAATTCTCCTCTAATGGCCTCACGATCCGGCCCGGCTTTTTCCAGAGCGCTTACCAGCAAATTAAAGGCGTCCCAAGCATAGCCTCCAAAGGAATTCGGCTCGCTATTATACTTCTTGACATAATCTGCGATGTAACTTTCCAAAACTTTTTTCTGAGGATCAGCGTCTGTGATTTGTTGAGCCACAGATAGTTTGCCAATGGGCAGGAGAGTTCCATCAGCAGCACCTTGCGCAAGTTCAATAAATTTTTGATTACCTACTCCATGACTGTGAATCAAGGGAATAGTGAGACCTACATCTTTGAAATTTTTAGTCAGAATTGAAGCCGAAGGCGGAATAGCCCAAACGATTACCACTTGCGCCTCACTTGCTTTTACTTTGCTTAACTGCGGAGTCATGTCTTTGTCATTGGCATCAAATTTTTCTTCAGCAACAATACTAATTCCACTATCTTTTACTGCAGCAGTGATCGCTTTCTTACCGTTATCCCCATAGGAATTGTTCATATACAAGAAGGCAATTTTGTTCAAGTCATTTTTCTTAAGATAACTAATTATCTTATTAATCATGACAATATCGCTTTGGGCTGTTTTAAACACCCATTTCCTATCACTGGTTGGCTCAACGATACTGCTGGCAGCGGCTAGGGAAATCATAGGAACTTTTTCACTTTCCACAGTCTTGATCATGGCCATGGACGTCCCGCTGGAACTAGCCCCCAGTATTGCCAGTGATCCTTTTTCAATCAGAGTTTTAGCGGCTAGAACGCTTTCGGTTTCGTCACTTTTGTTATCCATGATAGTCAGATCCACCGGATGTCCGTTAATCCCCCCCTCCGAGTTGAGCTTCTCAACCATCATTAGCAGGGTGTCACGTTCCGGTACTCCTAGGGATGAGGAATTACCGCTGATATCCAATACTGCCCCAATCTTATAGGGTTCATTTGCCGATGCCGTAGTACTCTTTACGTCTGCTTCCTTAGTTGGGCTGCAGGCACTGATTAGTAAGCTGATTACCAATAGAAGCGCAAGTCCTAGCCTTCTCTTTAATCCCTTTGACATGTTTTTCATGCAAATCACTCCTTACGATTTTGTTATTAAGCCTCACAAATAACTGCTGAGATTTTCACCTCCAAAAAATAAAATAATAAAAAAAATAAACACTTCTCATCCCTAAAGGGACGAAAAGTGCATTTCGCGGTACCACCCAGATTGAGTCTATAAAAAGACCCCTCCTCATTTAAGTACGGGAATAATAATATTCATAAAATATCTATTCCTTATACCCTCTTCCTTTTAACGGTGGAAGTCTCCGACCAAGCCTACTTTCCCTAAGGTTTCAGTTTGGTAGCTCAGAGGTGAACCTTCAACGGTTGATACCATAGCAGCGCTTTCAGTCTATGACGCCGCCTCCCTGAAAAGATCGTTCCGTTTACTTTACCCCGTCATCACAAATAAAAATATAGGTTATATGGTTGGTATTTTACCAGCTTTTTCTATTAAGGTCAATACGTAAAAATAAAAATTTAAGGAAATGTTGCTAAGCTCCTTTTGCGCCTGCTTCCGTGAAAATAACCTTAAAATAGTATATAATAATTACAAATTATTGTTTTTAAGGTAGGGATTGTCCATGAATCCGCTTAATAAATCTATCGTACAAACCGAACTAGATCGTTTTCTAAACCGTGAAGTTTACCTTCACCTTGAGACAACCAATGGCGCTTATGCCGTTCATAGACAAGAGAGCAATATGACCGTGGGGGCGTATATACGCAATGGTCTTATCCGCTTTGGGCGGGGAATTATCACAGGGGCAGGCCCATACCGCGTAGGTCTGAAAATGGAAATCGGCTGGGTCTACGCCGAAGGCTTAACGGATTACGAGATAGATCCGGAAGGTCGGCTCTTACTAGCCGGCCATGATCAAGAGGGTCGCTTAGCAGTGGCATTAGAACTCAGCCTGTCTCCTTTTGAATTGTAACTTATAGTGTGGAGGGAATATTTCTTGGAAGAACATGTTCTAGTAGTTTTCCCGCACCCAGACGACGAAACGTTTGGCTGTGGCGGAACCATAGCTCAATTTACAAAATCCAGAGTACCTGTCACTTATGTCTGCGGTACTTTAGGACAAATGGGACGCAACATGGGTCGGCCACTTTTCGCCAACCGCGAATCATTGCCCATTGTTCGGGAAGCGGAGCTGGAGACAGCATGCCAGGCCCTTGGTATTCAACGCCTGATTCAACTTGGATTGCGAGATAAAACGATAGAGTTTGAAGACCCTGAATTATTGACAGACAGGCTTGAGCAAATCATTTTGGAAGTCAAGCCCTCTTTGGTTCTTACCCACTATCCCGGCTATGCTGTCCATCCGGATCACAATGCTCTTGGTGAAGTGACCATCCGAGCTGTTTCCCGACTTTCCCCTCAAGAACGTCCTACCGTGTATGTCCACGCTTTTGCACGCGACTGTCAAGATCAGCTTGGAAAACCAGATATAATTAACGACATTTCAGATGTTGCTGAGATAAAGCTGGCCGCAATCCGAGCTCACAGATCACAATCACAAGTAATTCTTCCCCGCCTCTCTAATGGACAGTTTAAGAATCCGTCTTCGAAGAACTCATACAACCATATGCTCACTCGCGAATCCTTCTGGATCTATCGTTTTTCGTAAGTATTCTTGACATTCATATATTGACAATAACAATGTATTTCTACTTCATCTTAAGACACTTATGTTCAAAAATCCGGCGGTTTTAATACGAACTCATCTAGATGAGTTCACATTAAGACTGCCGGATTTTTCAGTCTATCAGGTTTACTTAGCAGCATTAGATCTGGACTGATTTATTAAAGCAGGTTCTGCTTTAACATCATTTTTTATATATACGAACCAATAAACTCCAGCAACAAAAAAGGATCCTCCTACAATGTTTCCCAGTGTAACCGGAACCAAGTTATTTATTACAAAGGTTCCCCAGTTTAAATTCGCTAGCGCTTGGGATCCCAAATGAGACTCAGTCACCCAGCTCGGATTTGCTTTTGCTAAAATTCCAGCGGGAATATAATACATGTTCGCTATACTATGTTCAAAGCCGGATGTGATAAAAAGCCATATCGGGAAGAAAATCGCCAGTATTTTACCGACCATATCCTTCGCCCCATAGGCCATCCAGACTGCCAGACAGACTAACATATTACACATAACCCCCAAATAGAATGCCGACATAAACGGCAACCCTACTTTATAGGCGGCAATTTTGATGGTTACTCCTCCTAAAACATTAGCACCACTGTTATACAATCCAGAATGAACCATCATATAAGCAAGAAGTATTGCTCCAATGAAATTGCCGCAGTAAACGAAAAACCAATTTTTTATCATATCCTTGAATTTTACTTTTCCATCTAATACTCCGCCTAAAATCAAGGTGTTCCCGGTAAACAATTCTCCGCCTGCCAAAACAACCATCATAAGCCCTGTTCCAAATATTGCTCCTGCCAGAACTTTTCCCAAGCCATAGGTTTCCGGCTTGGCAAATAAATTAAAAGCCGCCATATTTGAGCCTTCGGCTGCAAAGGCAATGAAAGCACCCGCTAAAATTGCCAATATGAATTGATTGGAATATTTCATACCCACCTTTTTGATTCCTATTTGTATAGCAGTATTAGTTATTTCAGATGGTGGCAAATAATTTTTTGTCTCCACAGTTATCACTCCTACTTATAATTTCTGACTACTTGTTATAGTTTTTTGCTTAAGAAATCTTATTTCTTTAAAGCCAGCTAGATACTCACTCCTTATTATTTAAATTACTCTTTCTTACTCCACCAATTAAATTGGAGATCAACAGTTATGATGCCGTAGTTAAACTTTATCGTTCTTAGCCCAACCTGTCACCCATTTGAACATTAATAAAATGTTTTGTGGATAATTAATATATTTCGAAATTTTTGTTAATTGAAGAAAAAAGCAGCATGACACGGTTTAAAAACCGAAATCATGCTGCTTAGCTTTTATTAAATGGAGATTAAAAGTCTTTATGGAATGTTTATATAGGTGTGAATAACTTGACAGGTCGGCCAATCCCATATTTAAGCTTGGATATTAACAGGCCACGGTCTTCTAAGAACTCGAGATAGCGACGTACTGTTACCCTGGTTAGCTTCACTCCTTCAGCAACCTCTTCTGAAGAAAGGGGGCGGCGGTTAGCTTGTAGAAATTCTATGATCTGCTCAAGAGTTGTTTCGTTTAATCCTTTTGGTAACTCCTCCTCTTTGATAGACCATGCTATGTCAGATTTAGATACTTCTTCCGGCTCACTAGTGTTAGACGTTAAGAGCGAAAGATCGGTTGTCTCAATGTCCTCAGAGGAATCAATTACTGGATTATCAATTTCGGCTAGCGGCCCTTCCGCATTACTATCAGCTCTGCTATTAATCTCCTCGATGGACGTTTGAAACTGTTCTACCATTTGGTTAAAGGCATCCTCCAACTCTTCAATTTCCTTGACTCTAGAAACTTTAACCTTCTCAGTAATGTGCCCAGTTGCCACATCTCGAGTTCCCAGCGTGATATTGTGTAAAGGGTTAATGATAACTTTCTGAATAAAAAACCAGGTTATAAGTGCTATTAAGATTGTTAAACCTAAACCTAGGATCGCCATTGTGATTAGCGATCGGGTGATTATTTCCTTCTCATAAGCATGGGAAATTCCCACATAAAAGATCCCAATAATATTGCCATTTTCCGCTCGTAAAGGTGCATATCCTGATTGGTGCCACTGGCCGACAACATTGGCCTCTCCTATAAAAGTTTGACCATCCTCCAATACCGTCCGGGCTACGTTAGCTGAGACCTTGGTCCCTATTACTCGTTCATCGTTTGACCCAAGAACTGTAGTTGCTACCCTTGTATCGCCCAAGAAAAAGGTCACTGTATCCCCGGTTAGACGAGACAAATGATCAACTAATTCGTTATTAAGGTTGATCTTAGTAGCCCCTTTATATAGGTTTCCATCTTGCACTGACCACGAACCAGGATAGGTCTTATCAATAATCTCTCCACATGTTGCCAAATCTGTCTGGGTTTTGATAATTGTGGCTGCCACAACCCGATCTTTCATATACCACCCCAGAACGGTGAGAAAGCAAACTGCCAGTAAAAACAATGAACCCAGCAGCAATATGAGCATTTGATGTTTGAGTGAACGCACTCAAATTCACCTCTTTCGTTTGTGCTTCGCTACTTATTAGACTTATATGGATATTTAAGATTAATTCGCAAATAACTTTAAAATACCTTCTTTAATTACCTAATTAAGGCTTGCTTTTTTATCGAAAAGTCGAGGTTTCCGAGGTTAAAGTGTAGTTTTGTGTAATAAATGTGAATACCAGCAATAAAGAGCCCTCCCGAAGCCGTTTTAACAGCATGGAAGGGCATGGCTAATATAGGCCTGGAGTTTTCCTAGACAGTCGGTTCAAATTTGTCATTAAGAATTAAAGCACCATAGTGTTTAAATTGATCACGAGATAGATTTGAAGTATTCGATAAAACTACGCCGACCCTTCCAGGATAATATCTTAGGATTTTGTCAACTATTTCAATAGAATCACATTTGATAATGAGGGGCTTCTTAACGAGGTAGCTTATAGTGCTAATAAATTCCCATACGTCAAAGGTTTCACTCATATCGCCAAAATCTATGAATAGGCAATCCATCTTTGCCGCTTTATAAGCTTGCAGTAAACTATAAAAATCGCCTTTTCTTAACATGTCTCTCATATCATCATTAATGAAAAGCTTTTCAATAGATAATTCCTTGTTAGAAAGTTCTAAGTAACTAAAAGCTGATGCAATCATCGAATTCGAACGCAATTCTAAATCCTGAACCTTAATCTCATTGAGCTCTTTCCTCAAGGCACTGATAAATTCCGGGGTGGTTCCACAACACCCACCAATAAGTCTTACTCCATGCTCAACATATTCTTTTGTATAAGCACTAAATTGTTCTGGTTTTTGTTTATAGACTGCCTCTCCTGCTACTAATTCTGGCATACCAGCATTCGCTTTAACTGAAAGAGGAATGGAAACGACCCCATGCATTTTCTTGATAGGTTCAAGTAAACTGTCAGGTCCGCCGGAACAGTTAGCTCCAACTACTTCCACCTTTAATGCTTCACAGACTATTGCACATACCTCAGCTGAATTGCCCGATAGAGTTCTACTATTATCATTAAAGGTTACCGAAGCAATAATTGGCAGACTTGTTGTTTCTTTAGCAGCCAATATAGCTGCTCTTAATTCATTTAAATCTGTAAATGTTTCAAAATTAACAACATCTGCACCCGCATCCTCGATTGCCTTTAATTGCTCTTTAAAAATATCATAAGCTTTGTCAAAACTTAATTCCCCTGCAGGTTCCATAATCATTCCCGTTGGTCCAACTGAAGCAGCAACGTAAGTGTTGTCTCCTGCCACTTCTTTAGCCAATTTAACCCCTTCAAAGTTCACTTGATAAGTCTTATCCCCTATGCCGTGCTTATCAAGGGTAACTCTATTACCAGGAAACGTATTGGTTTGGATTACGTCAGATCCTGCTTGTTTATAAAGATTATACAGGTTTTTGATCTCATCAGGTTTTGATAGATTCCATGATTCTGACGCTTCATTGCCTTTCAATCCTCTCTTCTGAAGCATGACACCTTTAGACCCATCATATAGTAAAACCCTTTCTTGGATCGAAGTTAAAAAACTCTTCATAAATTAAACCTCCTACTAAAATGCAAATAATAAGCAATATTAATAAACTATACCTTATTTTTACGCAATTCTCTACTTTAAATTCCCAAAAATAACTTATTAATTATACTTGCCTTTAGCAAAAAACAAATTCGCCTTAGTTTATTAAATTGAGGATCATTAATTAACAAAAAAAGTACTCAGGCTAAGCTGAGCAACCAATTTATGGAGGTGTTCATTTATAAGAATTGAAAGGAAACAATCAATCAATCAATGAATAAATTGACACTTCCAACCTCATTCTAGAGGATGTTCAAGTAAACTCACGAGTAAATCCACGGCAGCTTGAACATCCCTGGAATCAACCATTTCAGCGGGACTGTGAACATATCTCGTAGGGATTGAAATTACACCGGAAGGAACTCCTCCTCTAGACAAATGAATAGCTCCGGAATCCGTCCCTCCGTACTCTAATACCTCCCACTGAAAGGGAATATTCCTTTCTGCTGCCACCGCAGCCATCCAGCGTTTTATTTGAGGAGGGGTAATCAAAGAACGATCGAAGACTTTAATCCCCACACCACTTCCTAATTTCACTGACATGGAGTGGGCCTTAGGAGTATCTCCGGTAGCTGTCACATCGACAGCTATTGCCAGGTCAGGTTCAAGAGCATAGGCTGCCGTTTTGGCACCTCTGGTTCCGAGTTCTTCTTGCGCAGTGAAAGCAAATACTAATTCATTAGTAGACTTAGAACGTTTAAGTGCTTCGATAACCACAAAACAACCAATTCGGTCATCAAGAGCTTTAGCCATGATTCTTGACCCTACTTCCACGAAATCTCCTACAAACACTGCCGTTTCTCCTAGGCGGACAATCTGTTCGGCCTCATTCTGGGAAACTGCACCAATATCAATAAAGAGTTTATCTAGTTTGAAGTCACTTGGTTTAGCTATTTTTTCTACTCCGATAGTCCCCATTCTCCCCCTATTAAACTTAACCCTTTGTCCAACTAGGTTAGAGGTACGCACTCCACCGAGAGGGGTAAAACGTAAGAACCCCTCTTTATCAATATGTGTAATCATCAAGCCGATTTCATCCATATGAGCAGCAACCATGATTTTTTTACCAGTACCATGACGTACAGCTATGAGATTTCCTAAAGTGTCATTAGTAACTTCGTCACAATAAGGACGTATCTGAGCAGATATGAATTCAGCAACCTGCTCTTCTGAACCGGAAGGGCCAAATATCTGGGTTAACTGTTCCAGGATTCTGAAATCCATATCCATTTAAAATTTGTCCTCCTTAGCAAAATTAATTGAGCTGCCTTCAAAGATATTTGGTAATTCCTTTAGGAGAGCATTAACAAGGTCATAACAAGCTTGATAATCCTTTTCTGAAATTACTGAGGCAAAAGAATGGATATAGCGACACGGCACACTCAAACTAATGGTGGGTATTCCAACTTTGCTGATATGTATAGAACCGGCATCGTTTCCGCTGCCACTTCCGCGGGGAAACTGTAACGGAATACCGTTCTGTCGAGCTACACCCGTCACCCATTGGATGAGCTTCGAACTATAGAGAGTGGATCTATCCATGAATGAACAAACCGGACCCTTACCTAGCTCAGTGATCCAACCCTCTTCGGCACAATCGGACATATCGTCCGCCACAATTGCTTCCAGTACTATTGCAAAATCCGGAGCCAAGTGATGAGCAGCAACCTTAGCCCCTCGCAGGCCTACCTTCTCTTGAACAGTAAACCCTGCGATCAAGGGAAAATCATAATCGTTTTGGAGCAACTCTGCTAATATGGCACATCCCACTCGGCCTTCAAGGGCCTTACCCTTATAAAGCCCGTCTCCGAAGGGCTCAAATACGGTTGTGAAATAGGCATAATCTCCAAGTTTCACTTTGCTTGAGGCATCTTCTTTGGATTTTGCTCCGATATCAATATATAGTTGGTCACAGGATAAAGGATTTTGCCCTTCTGTATGTTTTTGGAGATGAATGGCCTTTGCTCCAATGACTCCCATGTAGGAGTTGTTGATTTGTACAGGTTTTGAGACCAGAATTTGGGCATCTATTCCGCCGACAGGGCGAAATTTAAGAAATCCTTCTCCGGTTATATCGATAATCATTAAAGCCAATTCGTCCATATGGGCAGACAGCATTACTTTGGGGCCGGAAAGAGAGTCATTTTTTATCCCAATCAGATTTCCCATTTTGTCAGTATTAATAATGTCTACAAAGGGTTCTATTGTTTGCCGTAAGAAATTACGGACAAGATTTTCTGCCCCTGAAGTACCATTTAATTCGCTTAGGCTCTTTAATAACATAACATTCCCTCCAAATCATCTGGTAAGGAGGCGATGGAATAGGCTAACAGTTTGCCAGAATTTATTACATCCTGAATATTAAGGGTTTCTACTGAAGTGTGCATATACCGCAAGGGGATAGAGATCAACCCGGTAGGAATCCCTGCCTGAGTCACTTGAATAGGCCAAGCATCCGTTCCTGAATGTCCCGGAATTGGTTCAATTTGAATAGGTACACGATGGAAATGAGCTGAGTCCACAAGATGACCGTAGATCCCAGGATGGATATTAGGCCCGAGGGCAACAGCAGGACCTTTTCCTAAATCAATTGTAACTTGGCCCTTTAGATCAGGAGTACAGGCATGAGTAACATCTATAATTACTGCCAGATCCGGATTAAGGGCATAGGCACTGGTGATTGCTCCCCTCGCCCCCACTTCTTCCTGCGTGGTTGCTACTGCAACTACATCATGAGAGTGCTTAAGCCTAGACAGCTCTTCCAGACAAACCTTCATTGCCACTACTCCGGCTCTATCATCTAAGGATTTTCCAGCTATTAGGTTATTCAGAAGCGGATAGGTTTGGCGTTTTATAGTGATGATATCTCCCACTTGGATAACCTCCTGGATTTTGGCCAGAGGCATCCCAACATCAATAACCATTTCGTCCATTTTGACAGCCTGACTTGATTCCATTTTATCAAATAGATGGGGCGACAAAGAAGCTATAATACCAGGAATAGCTCGATTCCCATGAACCAGTACCTCTTGAGACAAGAGAGTGCGTTGGTCGATCCCGCCAATGGATGTGAATTGAAGAAAACCGCGGGAATCAATCTTTTTCACAATCAGGCCTATCTCGTCCATATGAGCAGCTAACATAATTTTTTTATTAGATTCTTTAATCCCTCTTTTCAGAGCGTAAACATTACCGATTTTATCACCCAGTACCTCGTCACTAAATTCTTTAAATCCTTCTCTGACCAAAGAGGCAATCGAAAACTCATAACCGGAAACTCCCGAGGCTATTGATATGAGGCTAAGAAAATCTCTGGCATCCTTCAATTGCGGATTCATTAAAACCTTTCACCTTCTCTCTGCAAGCTGGTTTCTTAGGTACGTAATGTTATATATTACGTTGGTTTTCTATTCAGAATAACCTCCACACAGCTATTTCAAAACAATAAACTAAGGCAGTAAGAAGCATTAATATGTTCCGACTGCCCTTGGTAATCGTCCGCTGTAAATACTTTTTATTATTTCGAATTTTGGAACTTTAATAAAAGCAATCTATTTCGGTGTGAAAAGTTATATAATTAGCTCAATAAGTAAAGTAGATACAATTGAAGCGAGGTAAAGCTAAATTGAGTATTTTTGAAATTATAATGTTAATATGCTTTGGTGCAGCTTGGCCCCTTTCCATTTACAAATCCTATACCTCTCGATCAACGGCAGGTAAAAGTGTATCTTTTTTAATTGTAATACTTATCGGCTATGTTGCAGGGATTATGCATAAGGTGTTTAATCAGTATGATGCAGTCGTATATTTATATCTTCTTAATTTTTTAATGGTCTTTACGGATCTTCTAATCTATTTTCGCAACAGTCGCTTCTCAACTTCAAACCATCCTAGTAAAAAGAAAGTATCTCACTCAGCCGTTTCTGCTAAGTAATAAATAATATCTTGGTAGTTCTAGCTATCTCAAAAACAATTCAACTCTAACATCACTGGTCGCAAAATGGTTTAATTAAAGGGCTGTCAAGTGACAGCCCTTTAACTCTTTTATTCCTTTTTATGCCTTAGTTAGCCGAATCAAGTATGTTGATAAACCATATCTTAAGCCAAAGGCTAGATCCCTCAAGCTTTATAATTATATGATATAATGTACGCAATATTCCAATTAAAAAAGAGGTTATATTATGTTGAAGGTATTAATTGCCGATGATCAAAAACTCTTACGGGAGAGCTTTAAAACTATTATTGAAAACCACGGGGAAATGAATGTTGTTGCTTGTGCCGCTAATGGAAGAGAAGCCTATGAATTGTGCGGCAAGTACAATCCCGATGTGGTGTTAATGGATATTTCTATGCCAGTCTGCAATGGAACGGAAGCAACTAAATTAATTAAATCTGATTACCCACATGTAAAGGTTCTGATCGTTACTGCTTCTGATGACGAGGAAGATGTGTCTGAAGCAATCAGTAATGGAGCAAATGGCTACATTCTAAAAAATGTTGGTACGGAAGAATTAATGCTGGCTATTAAAAGCACTTACCATGGTTTACAGATAATGCATAGAGATGTTTTTAAGCCGGCAACTTTTAATAAAAACCCTAAAGAACCTGTGCGAATACAAAACAATAAAGTGATTATTAACGATATTGAAGTTCCTATATCTGACAGAGAAGTGGAAATCATCCGTATGATTGTTGAAGGGAAAGACAACAAAGAAATAGGCGCTTCCCTTTTCATAGCGGAGGGAACCGTAAAAAATACCATAACCACCATTATCTCAAAGCTTCAACTTAAAGATAGAACCCAACTTGCTGTTTTTGCCATAAAAAATCATATAGTATAGTAGTACTATTTTTTTTCAAAGGGTTGCGTGAGCAGTAGGTTGCTCATCTCGTTTTCGCTAACGGGCTTGCTGAAGTAATACCCTTGCATAATATCACAACCCAGATTTGCAAGTAACTCCACATGTTTTTCTTCCTCTACACCTTCAGCCACGGTTTTGAGATCTAATGTATGAGCTAGTTCAATAATATGTTTGACAATCTCGTAATCGACTTTCTGAGTTAGACAGTTTTGAACAAATACTTTGTCAATCTTTATTTCGTCAATTGGATAATCCTTCAAATAGGCTAAGGTAGCTTGTCCCGTGCCAAAATCATCAATCGATAGTTTGAAACCTTTCTCTTTTAGGGCATACATTTTCTTTTGGGCTTCATCGGGATTAGCCATTATGGCACTTTCCGTTATTTCTATTTTAATGGTTTCAGGAGCTAAATCATATAAACCAGCAAAGTTAGAAATCCTAGCTTCTAAACTTGGATCGTTAAACTGTAGTGCTGATACATTGACGGAAACACTTGTTGATATTTTATCATTATGAGTTAGATCAGCTAAATACCTCATAGAGTCTTTAATTACCCAATTGCCTAAATTTATTATGGTTCCGTTTTCTTCAGCACGGTGAATAAAAAAATCCGGAAACATAAAACCATAATCTCTGCTATTCCATCTTATTAGTGCTTCCATTCCAACTATTTTATGATTATCAGCCCTTACTTGAGGCTGAAAATGCAGAACAAATTCACGATTATCAATGGCCTTAAATAAATTTGTAGCAATCTCAACATGATTCTTATAGTTTCTTTCAAGTTGCTCGTCATAAAATCGAATATAAAATTTTTCCTTGTTCTTTTCTTCGTTAGCTAGTCGAGCATTATTAACAAGTTCATTTCCTGTGGAACCATTTTGAGGGTATAGAGAAATCCCTATTTTGCAAGAAAGCAGTAACTCCCCATTCAAATACTCAATTGGATTGGCAAATGCCTTGACAAGATCATCTGCAAATCTAGCCGCCTCCTCAGGCCCTGCACTATCAAGCAAGATTGTGAAATTGCCTTCTTTATTATAGGATATTATTTTTACGTCTTCTCGCCCATTTTGGAACTTTTCGACTAGTCCTTTAAGCATTTGTCGATCATTTATTTTTGAGAGGTAATTGTTTAAGAACATTGAATTGCTTAATTTTACTGCAACTATGGCAAATTGGGAGGCCATGCTTTGTTCTTGGCTTATCATAATATTATCAATATAGTCAATGAAAAGCATGTCATTGGGCAACCCCGTGCTATGGTCATAGAGCAGTCTTCTAAACCGATCAAGTTTTAAGACAGTCCTTACCCTGGCCTTTACTTCCAAAGCATCTAGGGGTTTACATAGAAATTCGTCTGCGCCTGATTGAAAACCTTTTAGTTTTGATTCTCGATCTTCTAAAGCAGTAACCATAATAACAGGCATTAAGGATGTATAGGGATTGTTTCTGATTCTCTTACAAACTTCAAATCCATCCATATCTGGCAATATGACATCAAGGAGCACTAAATCCGGCTTTATCTCGAAGGCCTTTTTCAGAGCGTCCTTGCCGTTTGAGGCAAATTCTATATAGTAATCCTCTCGCTCCAGTAATGCGTTCAATACTTTCTGTCCTGAGATACTATCATCCACAATTAAAATACTATTTTTTCTGTCCATAATATCCCTCCTCTCTAAAGATCTAATAACATTTATTCGTTCAGATATTCATCACACTTCTCTTTAAGAACTCCCATTGAGACTGGTTTGCTGATATAATCATCCATCCCGGCGTTAATACATTTTTCTCTGTCGCCTTCCATCGTATAGGCCGTCATAGCGAGGATGGTTGTGTTTTTATTAAAGACACTTTTTTTTCTAATTTGGATTGTTGCTTCATAGCCATCCATTATTGGCATTTGGCAGTCCATCAGAATCAGATCATATTTTTTTGTATTACAAATCTCAACAGCCTGTTGCCCGTTAGTTGCCAGTTCGACAGTGTAACCAAGTTTTTTCAAGATTGTCATCTCTAGTCTTTGATTAGCTAACATATCTTCAACCAACAAGATTGAAGGTTGGTCATCGCCACGGGTCTCTTGAATAACTGAGGGATTTATTTCAACCTCTTCTGGCAAAGCAGAGGTTTTTAGGAGTGCTATCTGAGCAATAAGTTCAATTAACTCCTTCTTGCGGACAGGTTTTAAAAGGCATCCGGCAAATCCTATCGACTTAGCTAATTTAGTATCTCCTTTCTGAGCTGCGGAAGTAATCAGAATTAGCTTAGTGTTCCTATACCTCTCGTCCCTTAACACCTTTTTTCCAAATTCATAACCGCTCATCCCTGGCATCATATAATCGACCAAAATAATTCGGGGTAAATTTTCTGAGGACAATTTTCTTAGAATTTCTATTCCTTCAAAGCCATCTTTGGCACTCTTTACACGACATCCCACTTCACCCAAGTATTCTCGAAAGATCATTCTGTTAGTATCATTATCATCAATGATCATGATGGAAAGATCTTTCAACTCATCTAACCTAGGTTTTTCTTCATGGTTTTCGAGCTGCGCTTTTTCTAAGTCTAGGGCGATTATAAAGGTACTCCCCTTACCTAGCGCACTTACTACATCAATTCTGCCTCCGATTAGTTCGATTATTTTTTTTGATATCGCCAGGCCCAGCCCTGTTCCTTCATATTTTCTTGTTGTAGAAGCATCTGCTTGAGTAAAAACTTGGAATAGGTTTTGCTTAGTCTTTTCGGACATGCCAATGCCAGTATCGCGAATTTCAATCTGCAATTGGATTCTTTCGGCATTTTCTCTAATCTGTGTTACTATTACTGTCACTTCACCCTGGTCGGTGAATTTGACAGCATTCCCGATGAGATTATTTAAGACTTGCCTTAATCTACTGGGATCCCCTTGAACACTGCTCGGTACTCCGGCGGTGATAAATAAGGCTAACTCGATACCCTTGCCATTTGCTTTGGGGGAAAATAGGGATACGCTCTCTTCCACAAGACTATGAAGATTAAAAGGAATACAATCAATCAACAACTTGTTGGCATCAATCTTCGAATAATCCAAAATGTCATTAATTAGCAAAAGAAGAGAATCAGTTGAAGCTTTAACTTCAGCTAAGTAACTTGCTTGTTCTCTTTCTAGCGGCATTGTTGAGAGCAGTTCTATATAACCGATAATTCCATTCATTGGTGTTCTGATTTCATGAGACATGTTGGCAAGAAATTGACTTTTGGCGATATTTGCTGCTTCAGCAGCTTCCTTGGCCTGCATTAACTCTAATTCTGTTTTTCTTTC
Source organism: Desulfosporosinus sp. HMP52 (assembly GCF_000765145.1). Taxonomy (GTDB): domain Bacteria; phylum Bacillota; class Desulfitobacteriia; order Desulfitobacteriales; family Desulfitobacteriaceae; genus Desulfosporosinus. The sequence goes on from NZ_JMGA01000029.1 coordinate 41,860, forward strand.
TTGTTCTAGACTTATCATAAATTCATTGAACCAGCGACATAATTCTCCAATCTCGTCGTTAGATATTGACTGAATTCGGGTTTCCAGGTTTATCCTTCCTTTTTTTAACTCTTTAAAGGAATTAGTTATTTTTCTAATCGGCCCAACAAATGATTTAGAAATGGCAAAAGCAAATAAGAACATGAAAATGAATGAAACCCCTAAGCACAATATATTATATCTCCGAATATCCTTAACTTTCTCAGAAATGCTCTTCTCTGATATTAAAGCCAGAAGCGTCCAGCCATTCTTAGTCGTGTTATAAATGACTTGTTTGTTATCTCCTTTAATTTCCGTAACAAAACTGCCGGAATTCTTATAAATATTTGATATAAACTCGCTATCTAGTTTACTTCCAATTGATGACTTCTCCGGATGATAGACGATTCTTTTTTCTCTGTCAATAATCATATATTCCGTGTCTTTATATGTACTAGTAAAATGATTATAGAAAACGTCAATATCATAATTTATTAAAAGCAAGCCAATCGGCTTTTCAGTAAAAGTGTTGGGGTCAATCTTTTTTAGAACTTTCCCAATCAGAATAACCTTTTTATTATTAGATTTTAAGTTCAGATTATCTTCAATTCCTTGCCATAGGATCGAACTTTCTGAGTATAATGCCTTATTAAGTATTTTATTCTTGGAATCTGCGTTAATATCTTGAACATCTAAGGTATCTCCGACATGATAATGCTCTCCACTCAATGAGTATATGTCAATTGAAACAAGCCCTTTAAGATTTGTAAAACTGCTTAGTAGATATCCAATTCTGGCTTGAGTAGCCAGTCTTTCGAAATCAGTGATTCCTTCACCATTCTTCGCCAATACATCTTTGATATCTTCAATGCTGGAAAGATTGGCAATCAATCCCTCCACTTCTTCCATGATGACCTCTAGATAGCGTTTCTTCTCTTCCAATAAGTTTATTGATGTCTTGTCGATCTCCTCTTTAAGGATGGATTTTGACTTACTATAGGACATCAAACCTAAAAAGGCTAAAGGAACTATACAGGCTAATAATAGATATATTAAGAGTTTTTGGGTTATGTTCAATCTTAGAGATTTATGGAACATGCAAATTATCCTTTCGGGATGACATTAATACTATTGTAATTCTCTGTTAGCAAGGTAGGCTGGTTAAGCCTCAATCAATTGTTGCTTTTGTCACTAACTTAACATCAATAAGCGTTTCCAGGGGCTGTTTCTTATCATTTATCATTTCATAGGCATATTTCACCCCTCTATACCCCTGAATATCTGCTTGTTGATTAATTGTAACTTGCATACTTCCTTTACTAATTGCCTTTTCTGCTTCTCTTAAATCATCAAATCCTGCTACCAGCACATTGCTGCGATTTGATTTTTCTAGGTATTGTATTGCTCCTAAGGCCATCATATCATTGGCACAAAAGACAGCACCTATATCTGGATATTTAGCAAAGATTGATGAAGTAATAGAGAATGCTTCATCAATTTTCCAATTTGCGCTTTCCATGGCCACGATTTGAATGTTAGGATTTTCTGCAAAGGCTTTCAAAGCCCCTTTCTTACGTTGTTCAGAATTATCAGCGCCGCGAATTCCTTCCAGTATTGCGACTTTGGTTGGTTTATTAATTTGGTCAGCGATATATTTAGCGGACTTATAAGCACCGTCTTCGTTGTTGACGCTGATAAAGGGAATGTCTGTTAAATTCATTTTTCTTAAAAAGTTAGGATCTAACCTGTTATCAATATTTACAATCGCAATATTTGCTTTTTGAGCTTTTTGCAAAACCGGAATCAAATCTGTTGAACTTCCGGGAGCAATTACTATGGCATCCACTTTCGAATTTATAAGTTCTTCAACGATACCAATCTGTTGTTCGATTGAAGTCTCTTTTGCTCCGGTTTTAACGATTAAATTAACACCTAACTCGTTTTGAGCTAAGCGCGCACCCTTTTCCATCTCAATAAAGAAAGGATTTGTTAGGGTTTTCATAACCAAGGCGATATCTGGTATATCCTCATCATCCTCGATATTGACGATTTGCTGCGAATCGTTGTCGGGATTATCCGGGTTTTCATTTTGAACCTCTTTGCTACATCCGGTAAATATAAGAGTAAAAAGAATTAATACACAGATTAAAACTCTCTTCATATAAACACTCCTTGGATTTATAAAATAAGATGATAATTGACCGTAATAAAATTAATCTTTCCCAGTTATAATATCGAATTTGCTACTTATAAGTCAGTGTCAATTGGCATTAATTACAATGCTTAAAGCACATTCTTATTACTTTTTCAAAATGAATAACATTTCACGATACTAATGAAACCAAAAAGGAGAAGGAATTTCAACGCCTTCTCCTTTAAACAAGTCCTTATAACAGAGTTCATTTTTTCACAGCCGCGACCAATTGCTCTCGCTTATTAGAAATCCTAATCAGCTAGTACCTCTCCTATAACGGGGATCGTCCACCCTATCTGTCTTTTTACTTATTTCTCTCTTTTTACTTGTTTCCGGAAACCGTCCTAAAAGGCCAACGAACTATCCCGCCCAGATCAAAAACATTAGTGTAGCCCTGTTTCAATAAGATCTTAACAGCAGCTCTACTCCTATTGCCACTTCGGCAATAGGCAAAAATTGTAGTTTGTTTGTCTGGTAATCTTTCACTCACTTCCTGTCTTAAAACAGATAAAGGAATCGAGATACTCTTAGGTATGTGACTATCGATATATTCTTCTTGACTTCGAACATCAAGTAAAACGATGCCCTTTTCCTTATCTAATCTTCGTTTTGCTTCTTGAGGATCGATCCTTAGTTGACTGATATTTCCTCGGTTTTTTATATAAACTGCCAGTATTAATAATCCTACCGATAAACTTCCAATAACGATTGCTTGGTCCATAATCATATCCTTTCCATCTAAAGTGAACTGCTTAGCTATGACATAACGGAGTTTAGAATCCCTTATGCTCTCTCGGGTTGTTAAAGGAATTCTAATGCGCCATAGGTTCTTTTGTCAAATGAAACAATAAGAGGCGAACTCCAAATGTTTAAATGGAGTTCGCCCCAAGTGTTATCCGACATCAGTTAATTGTGAATGAGTTCCAAGCCTACTCTGTCTTTGGAGCATTTGAGTTTTTACGGCAGCAGCCTTTTTGGGGCCCAAAGCCATGGAATTCGCCTTTGTCGATATCTTGTTCAATCTTTGCTTGGCGTTCTTGCATGGATTTCTTGATTTTCTCGGCTTTTGCCTGATCTAATATTCCGGCCTCTACTTCTTTATCAATGATCTGAGCCTTAATGTTGGTCATTTGCTGATTCAGAGCTTTAATCTCTTTCAATTTCTCTTGATCAACAGCCCCGAAGGCAGGAACGGCACTTACAACCATGAAAACTAATGCCAAAACGCTTGCAGCCAATTTTCTCATTTGCCAGACCTCCCCATTCATTTTATTTTGCCGGAAACAATCTTATAATGCCCAATAACGCTATTATTATAGTGGGAAAACATAGAATTTCATTATCCATCTTTCATTTTGTGACCAATTTATTATTGATAAATCAACCTGGTATGCTAAGATTGTATAATCTAGCATTATACAGGTACGATGAACTATTTGTACTGAGTATATAGAAAGATACTTCAACTGTTAAATTAAGCACGCTTCCCTTTTAGGGAGAAAGCCTGAATGCCTTCGGGCTTTCTTCTCTTAGCGATTGAAAGAGAGTGAATTACAATGTCTATCCTTAAAAAATTCATAACTTATTACAGGCCCTATAAGCACTTATTTTATGCAGATATGTTCTGTGCCCTTCTTGTTTCGATTATTGACCTGGCCTTTCCTCAAATCCTTAATTATCTCGCCAAGAACCTATTCACCCAAGACAAAGGCGTCATTCTAAATGCTATTGGTTTTGTCGGCATATCCCTCTTGTTAATGTACGTCATTAAGTATTTCTGCCAATATTTCATCATTTCCTGGGGCCACATCATGGGCGCCAGAATGGAAACCGACATGAGAAAAGATCTATTTAGTCAATTTCAGCGCTTATCTTTCTCCTATTATGACAAAAACAATACCGGAGAAATGATGTCCAAATTAGTCGTAGATTTATTTGATATCTCTGAGTTGGCTCATCATGGGCCAGAGAACGTTTTTATCTCCGCTCTGAAAATTATTGGTTCTTTTAGTATCTTGCTCCTTATTAATGTTAGAATGACTTTGATTCTCTTACTAGTCACCATAATTATGGTGTTTTTCACTATTTATAAAAATTACAAGATGGCACCTAGCTTCTCAGATAGCCGAATCAAAATTGCAGCGGTTAATTCCAGCCTTCAAGATAGCCTGGCTGGAGTTAGGGTGGTTAAGTCTTTTGCTAATGAAAACCTAGAAAGGCAAAAATTCCAAAAACACAATCATGAGTTTTTGGAATCCAAAAATAGAATCTACAAACTTATGGGCTCTTTTCACGCCTGGAATTCATTTTTTGAAGGATTACTCTACGTGGTAATCATTGTTTCCGGCGGAATATTTATTGCCGATGGTTCATTAAAGGTTTCTGACCTAGCTATATATGTTCTATATATCAACCTTTTCATCAACCCTATTGATGTCTTGATAAACTATACGGAATCATTTCAAAAAGGATACGCGGGTTTTAAGCGTTTCATCGAAGTGATGGAAACACTACCTGATATTTCGGACTCGGATACCGCTGAACCTCTAACAGATGTTAAAGGAGATATTATTTATAAAAATGTTTCCTTCCGCTACAACGATGATTCCAACGTTTTAGATAATGTTAGTTTAGGAATAAAGGCCGGTAAAACCATTGCCCTAGTCGGTCCATCCGGAGGAGGAAAAACCACTTTATGTTCTCTTCTGCCCAGATTTTATGATGTGACTGCAGGATCAATTACTATCGATGGAAAAGATATCCGAGATGTCACCTTAGACTCCTTACGAAACGCCATCGGCATAGTACAACAGGATGTCTATATGTTTGACGGCTCAATCAAAGACAATATTGCCTATGGCAAAGCTGGTGCTACCGAAATGGAAATTATTGAAGCTGCTCAAAACGCTAATATTCATGAGTTTATTTTGTCTTTGGAGCAAGGGTATGATAGTTATGTGGGGGAACGAGGGGTTAGGCTCTCCGGCGGGCAAAAACAACGGCTCTCAATTGCCAGAGTCTTTTTGAAAAATCCCCCGATATTAATCCTAGATGAAGCTACATCGGCTTTAGACAACGAAAGTGAACGATACATTCAAAACTCCCTAGAGAAACTATCAAAAAATCGAACGACTATCGTTATTGCTCACAGGCTTAGTACGATAAAGAATTCAGACGAGATCGTGGTCGTTACCGATGAAGGTATTCAGGAAAGAGGAAGTCACAAGCAGTTAATCGAAAAGGCAGGTATCTACGCGCGTTACTACAATATGCAGTTTGAAGGATTAGAATAACTCAGCTTCTACTCCAAGCTCGAACTATGTTGCTCGCACATCCCAAAAATTCTTAAAATGTAAAAAAGAGCATTGCGATGCCCTTTTTCCTTACTCCCCCTTGTAATTAATCATTCCTAAGGATATCTATTGTTACTCGATTGCGGCCTTGATTTTTAGAACAGTAAAGTGCCCGATCCGCAGTCATTATTAAATCATTTGGGTTGTCTAAATGCCCTTGGAATCTTGTCACAACCCCCAGACTTATCGTAACATGATCTGCACAGGGGGAACTGATATGTTCAATGTTCGCTCTTTCGATACTGGCTCTCAACTCTTCTGCTATAACGGCTGCTCCAATATCATCTGTGTTCGGCAAAACAACGCCAAACTCTTCCCCTCCATACCGAGCGGGAAAATCACCGGGTCGTCTTAAGGTCTTTACCAACAAAGATGCTACAGTTATTAAACAATCGTCTCCTTTTAAATGACCATAGGTATCATTAAAGGCTTTAAAGTAATCGATATCCAGCATAATTAGAGAAAGGGGATTATTCTCCCGCATGGAGCGTTTTCTCTCTTGCAGTAATCTCTGGTCAAAATTCCTTCGATTAGCAATCCCAGTCAGCCCATCAAAGAAAGAAAGATTTTGCAACCTCTCGTTAGCCGCTTGTAGCTGATGAGTAACCTCAAGCAGCTCCAATTCTCGAGCTTTTCGCCGAGCTGTCTCATGTTTCAACTTTAACGCCGAACGCACTCGTGCTAACAATTCAACACTATCAAGAGGCTTCTTAATATAATCCATAGCTCCTGCAGAAAATGCCAGTTGGAGATCATTTCTGTCTGTCCTCGAAGTTACCATGATTACTGGTACGTCAACAAGCCATTCTCGCTTTTTGACACTCTGGCAAGCCTCAATTCCATTAATCTCTGGCATAACAATATCCATTAGAATTAGATCAACTTCCACAATTCCCCATTCCGAATGGCCGTCGATCAGCCGATAAAGCTCCCTTGCTGACTTTACAGTAATAATATCCATATATCCCGCAGCCTTAAGCCATGCTTTTGTCACTTCTAAGCTAAAAACAGTATCGTCTACAATAACTATGGCCATTTTACCAATCCCCCTACCGCGTTTATTTCTACCTCAAAAACTTAAATTCCTGCATTTTTTCAAGTAATTATGCATTTTTATCAGAAAAAGGATCTTCAATTGTTCTTGGTTTTTAAAAGATCAATATCACTCTTATCTGAATTAATAGCTTGATTAATCAAATCTACAAATTACCATACGAATAACAAGAAAACCTCACTTAGAATTAAATCTGAGCTGAGGTTTTTCTTACTAGTTTGCTTGCTGTTACAAATTTAACATTTTGGATCTTAGGTATGCAACCTAATAATTTTTCTATTCAACCACTTTTTCCAACAGCCAAACACCATTTAATTCCTGCAGGCCAACGGTAATAGTCTTATTTTTTTTGCCTGCTGGAGAATCATCCGTTGTAAAAATTGTAAGCTTGGCAGATGTTTCGTTAATTGTTTCTAGAACATAGCTATAGTCATTCCAATTTACATAATAACCCAGGCTGGCGTCCTTACTTATATTTCCATACAATTTGCCTTCTATATTTAGATACTTCCCGTTACCTAAAAGCAAATCCGCTTCACTCCGAATATAGGTGCCTCTCACAAATTGTTCAAAATCAGCATAATTTACAAACCGCCTATCTACTACGGGAAACAAGACCTCATTATCCCCTCGTTTTTCGGGAATATCCATCGGTAGCATTGATAAGCCAAAGATTTCATAAAATGCTTCCTTATTACGCTCCAATAAATATCCTATCTGGCTATAGAGATCGCGTTCTAGTTGGCTATTGGGTAGTGCAGGTATGTTTAAAGGCGGTGTTTTCATCTGGCTATATGGAAGCTCAAATTTAGGAATGCCTGCGGCATAGGCTGCTATAGCGTAAGGCTGATAATAAACCATCAAGCTGTTGCTGGTCAATACAAAATCGTCTTCCGAATAACTTCTTCGAACATTATCGGCATAGTTTTCCTGATAGACAAAATTATCGGTTCCTTCGGTTTCTTTGATCTTAGCCAGAACTGTTTGGTACACCTTTTCAAGCGCTTCTTCACTGCTGCCCCCAAGAATATCGGCAAGGGTCAATCTCACACCGGTTTTAACATCAAAGGTTTCTGAAAGCCAGCTTGAATTGGGATGAGCTCCACCGGTATTTTCATACACTAAATTTACAACTGAGAGTATATCATTACCATTATAATAAATTTCTGTACTTCGTTCATACGCATGAGGCCGGAACTCGAATCCACCACTTAGGGCGACTTCCTTGTCAGCTCGAGCCATTTCTAAACCGTCCCCTAAGGCATTTCCTAAAATGCTATCACATTGTTTACTATAGTACTCATTAATTTTTGAAATTCCAGGATTATTCTCCGGGTTCCTAATCTCAGGATAAGTAATTTTCAAATAAAGCAGCACCGAACCGTCTTGATCATCTCGATAGGCCTGGGTATGGACCTTACGCTCGATAACCAAAGCTGTTATTGCTCTATCCTGTTGAGACGTATCTCCCGAACTTGAAGGTTGATTGTTAGCCTCTTTGGTACCACAACCTGTAAGCATTAACCCTAACATTAATAGGCCTATCAGGGACTTTAATAGAAAAATTCTTGTTTTCCCCATAAATCTACTCCTTCACTCACCTTATTAAGCCGCTCATGTTTCCATAACTCCACACTTTCCCAAGTCTGCTATCAACTTGAGCAAAATATAGATCTACGATTCTTCTTGAGCAAGCTATAATTCTTGCATATTGTGTTCATATTCATTTGCGTAGTTTTGTCCCCATTTACACATAGTATCTAGTATTGGCAATAGACTTAAACCCGCTTTTGTCAGAGAATATTCTACTTTTGGAGGGATCTGAGTATAAATTAACCGCTTAACCAATCCGCTGTCTTCTAGTTCCCGAAGTTGTTGTGTTAACATTTTGGGCGTAACATTAGGTATTACTTTTCTTATTTCGCTGTATCTTAAAGTTTTCTCTCCCAAGTGCCAAAGTATCAAGGCCTTCCATTTACCGCCAATAAGAGCCAAGGTTAGTTCCATTGAACACTGATACTCATTATTTTTAAACTTAATCATGATTAAAATCACCTCACCGAATGTATTATTGAGTAAATTATTTTTAAGGTATCCAATTAGGTACTATATAACAAAAAGGTACGTACTTGTTAATGGGTATTATATAGTTTATTATAATATCATACAATTACTTATGTCAAAGAGTTAGGAGTGTTCTCAATGAAAGTTATAGCATTTAACGGAAGTCCCAGGGTTAAGGGAAATACCTCACAAAGTATACAAATAGTCTTAGACGAGCTGGAAAAAGAAGGTATAGAAACCGAAATGATCCAATTGGGAGGCCGTAAGGTATTTGGTTGCTTAGCCTGCGGTAAATGTAGGGAAACTAAAGATAATCGTTGTGCTCGCAAGGATGACGATATGAATACATTTATCCAGAAAATCGAAGAAGCCGATGGTATTATTATTGGTTCCCCAACTTACTTCAGCAATGTGAGCACCGAGGTAAAAGCTCTTATTGATCGCTGTGGTTATGTTTCGAAATCGAACGGTGGAGCCTTATTAAAAGGAAAAGTAGGCACATCTGTTGTCGCAGCACGTCGAGCTGGAGCAACCTTTACCTACTCTGCTATCAATTTCTTCTTTGGCATTGCTGAGATGATCATTTGCAGTTCAAACTATTGGAATCTAACTCTATCACGAGATCCAGGCGATGTCCAAAATGATAATGAAGGCATCCAAACTTTTCAAACCTTAGGCCAAAATATGGCCAAACTCTTAAAACAGGTTCGCTAATTTTAGTTAACTCGTTTCAGGTAAACACTAACAGAGTATCTGCGTTTGCCATTATTAAATATGAGGGTTCTTGATCTGATTATAAGAAGATGTCAGGGCGAATTACAAGACCGCTCTGGCATCTTTTAGTTATTAAATCTTAAACCTTGCTATTGCCTCAGTCAGCTCATTTGCTTGTTCCCTTAACAGTGCCATAAGGCAATCAAAAATACCCTCCTAATGTACCTAGTGGATTAGGAAGGGATTTGATTGTAATATTTTATATTAAACCTTTATTTAATTCACTTATCTATCGAGAACCTAACGCTTGCACTTTTTGCTTTAGAATTAAGTGGATCAGGAACAACAATCAAATTGAACATCTTAGCCTTTTCTGACACCTCATATCCCAGTTCACCAGTTACTGCTTCTTTTGATCTAATCGTTCCATCAATACGGCTTTTTGCTGCCAGAAAAGCCCCTAGACTCGATTCATGACTATTACCATTTAAGTCTTTCAGTTTAAATCCAATTGTACTTCTAACCTCAACATCACTAGGGCTTTGGTTTTCAATGGTTAGATTTATAAAAAGAAAAACATTCCCTGAGCTAGGCGACTTAACCTCACTACTGCCGTCTGATGTCCGTATACTGTTTATTCGATATTGCAGGTTACCTATCTTGAAAGTCTCCCCTATCTTATATTCTTCTTGCAGGGTCAACAATGAAGCTTGCGACGTTAAAAATTGCGAAGAATTTGTGTGAGCTTGGGTGGTTAAGGCACCTGCTCCTAGTAGAAAAATTACCATTGGGACAAGAAGGACGAGTAAACAATATTGAGCCTGGGAGCAATACCTACGCTGCTTTCCCGCCTTACCAACTACTACAAGTTTCCCCATGTTCTTCGTCCTCCTCAATAATGATTTTGTCAACAGGAAATTGATAGGAATATCTTCAAGTGAATATTAGCACACCTCCCCTCTACTGTCTATAGATCCAATATATAGCTTTATCAAAAAAACTTATTGACAAAAGTGCCTTAGCGCTCATTTTTACCACTAAATTAAGGAATCATTATAATATTGTCTATGAATATTTATTATTCAGTTTAATTGTAACTATAGAGCTGTTCTATGATAAACAATTTTTATAGATCTATTTTGGAAAAGACTTTAAAAGAGGTTTCACATTTGTGAAACCTCTTACTTTAACACCCATGCCTTATATAGTAGTTTGACACCCTCCTCTATCTCATTTTTACTCAAGGCACCGAAACCAAGTAAGAAGGTATTTTCATACTTACTTATTACTTCGCCAATAAAATAATCTGAAATTGGATAAACCTTAACACCATTTTCGATTGCAGCACTACACATTTGTCTTTCACTATTTTCTGTTATTAAATTAATGAGCAAATGATTCCCAGCGCTTTCACCTACAACTTTAATCCGGTCTCCAAAGATTGATAGTTCTCTAATAAAATGAGCCCTTTTATCCTTATACAGTTTACGCATTCTATTGAGATGTCTTTCGTAGCTGCCTTCTGCAATAAACGTTTCAATAATTTTCTGTTCAAGTATGGATACTTCAGAACCAAACTCGCTGAATAGTTTATTATAAACTTTTAAAAGCATCAACGGTAAGATCATATAACTCATTCTAATGGAAGGTGCAATTGAGGTTGAAAATGTTCCGACGTATATGACCTTGCCATTTTGGTCTATACTTTGCAAAGAAGGCAAAGGCTTTCTGATATATCTAAATTCACTGTCATAGTCATCTTCGATAATATATCGTCCATCTGCTTTATTGGCAAAGTTTAAAAGCTCGATCCTCCTGCCTATTGGCATGCTTACTCCGAGAGGGAACTGATGTGAGGGAGTTACATAAACTGCTACATTAGAAATATCCTTTAAGTGCTCTATTTCAATTCCTTTATTATCAATTGGTATCGGTAAAATCTCATGCCCCATATGTTCAAATGTCCTATAAGCTTTTCGATAAACTGGATTTTCTAAGGCGATGGGAGTTTTATTACCTAATATTAGACTTATTGTTCGCAAAGAACTTTCTGTTCCGGCGCCAATGACAATCTGTCTTTCCTCACAGTTTACACCTCTTGAACTATGCAAAAAAGAAACTAGTTCTCGGCGCAAACCCATATTTCCCTGAGCAGTCGTTCTTTTTAGTATGCTATGATCAAATTCATTAAAGCAGCTTTTAAAAAGATTTCTCCATGTCTTATATGGAAATGCTTTGTGGTCAATATCACTGGGAGAAAAATCAATTTTCAAATCATTTATATGTTCCGTTAGCAGAGTACCCTCATGCTGAACGATATTTATGTTGTGATATACGTCAATATTAGATACATAATAACCTTTCTTAGGGACGGATAAAATATACCCTTCATCCATTAATTGGCTATATGCTAAATCAATCGTATTGATACTTACACAAAGATGCTCTGATAGTTTCCTCTTTGAAGGAATCTTGTCGTTGGGCTTATATTTCTTGCATTGAATTTCAGTTTTTAACCAATCGTAGATCTGCTTGTATAAAGGTGAATTATTAGTACATAACGGTAAGGTAATAATTATGGCACCTCCAAACTGTAGCCATGCATATATTCAAAACTGACACTTTTATAGGTAACAGTATTATTCTATAATCAATTTATTAATTGTCAAGGAGGATCAATTCTATGAATAAGCAAAAAAGAATCGCTGCAATTCATGATATTTCTTGTGTTGGAAGATGTTCTCTTACAGTTGCACTACCCATACTATCAGCTGCGGGTTTTGATACCTCTGTATTGCCTACAGCAATTCTATCCACACACACTGGTGGGTTTGAGGGGTTTACCTATAGAGATTTAACGGAAGATATCAAACCTATTTCAGATCATTGGCAATCATTGAACATACAGTTTGATGCTTTATACAGTGGATTTTTAGGATCATTTGAGCAGATAGATTTAGTAGCCGACCTCTTCGATACCTTTAGGACAGACAATACACTAGTTATGGTTGATCCTGTTATGGCGGACAATGGAGTTTTATATTCAATTTATTCACCGGAAATGGCTAAAGGCATGGCTAAATTATGTGCAAAGGCAGATATCATTGTCCCCAATTTGACTGAAGCCGCTTTCCTTTTAGATGAGGAATACATCGGAGAAAACTATTCGCAGGAATATATTGAAACCACCTTAAAAAAACTCGCAGCTTTGGGAGCAAAAAAGGTTGTATTATCGGGGGTATCCTTCGAAGGTGACAAATTAGGAGCAGCGTCCTACGATAGTGAAACCGGTAATTTTAGTTATGCCTTTAACGACAAGATTGAAGGTTACTTTCATGGTACGGGGGATGTTTTTGGCAGTGCCTTATTATCCGCACTATTGAATAATTTCACTCTTGCAGAGGCAACACAAATAGCTGTGGATTATACTCAAATGTGTATTAGTTTGACTCAAAAAGCAGAACTAGAGAAAAGATATGGAGTCTGTTTTGAAAGAGCTATACCCGATCTTATCAAAAGATTAGGTTTATTCAGTGAATAATTGAATGATGCAACTGATGTAAAACCCTTTAAGGATTGCCTTAAAGGGTTTTATTCTTTAACAATATTTACCTCAAACGGGGAGGAAGCTAGGATTCGAATATTATTTATAATTTGTGTCGTTTACTTAACCTACTCTTCAGCTACCAATACATTAATCTCTATTTGGGATCCATCCTCAAATAACAAAGATATACACATTACAACAGTGTTAGGTATGCTCAGTTCAATATTGTCCCCAGTAAGAATAGTTGGAGGGGTTATATCCACTACTATATTCTCTTTGGAAAACAGGGTAGCAGTATAACCTAGGGTCATATTACACAGTTCACCGATTGCGCTTTTAGCTATATCATCAAGTTCAGTTATAGATGAAACGCCCATCATTGCCGATGCAATTTTACAACAAATTGCCTTAGTGAAGGATAAACGGATTAATATACTCGGTCTTCATTATGTAAAACCCCTGCTTAGGCAAAACTTTACATTTTGCTGACTTCCACAAGACTATGTTATATGATTCACTCTATCAACCCAAGTTTCTTGATTACCTCCAGCATTTTATTCGTATCAATAGGCTTGGCCGCGTAGGCCTCACACCCAATTTCAAAAGCCTGATTAACATAGCTTGTTTCTGCTAAAGCTGTGGTCATAATAACCTTAACCCGCTCCTTAGTAGCAACTCCTTGCTTACTTTCATAATCTCGAATAGCTCTTAATACCTTAACTCCATCGACTTTTGGCATCATTATATCCAGACAAATTAAGTCATAGGGTTCTTCTTCCTTAACGCTCATCAGATAAGCGTCAAGTGCTTCAATGCCATCGACTACCCTATCAACTTCTCCATATTGAGAAAGAAACTTCGAGAGAAATTTCCGACTGGCCAAATCGTCTTCGGCTACTAAAATTTTCATACCCCTATACCTCCCTAAATAAATTTAAACATCTAATATTTCAAATTCTCGTTGGAAAAAATAAGTTAATTTAATCGCTTGTTCTAAATTTTCGCGTCTTAAGGCTAATTCTATTTTAAATGCCAGGGCTTTCAGCTCATCCGCATCAATTAGGCTGCAATTATCTTTGATTTTATGGGCAATGCCTTCAACGACCTTCATATCACAATCTTTATCCATTAAGGCAAGCCAAAGTGTTTTAATTCCCTCAGAAATATCATGTAAAACAGTGAGCCTATCAAACCCCTTTGGCTCCTCAGATTTAATATTTACTATTTTCCCTGTTTCACTGATTCTAACCTCGAGATTAGGATCACCACCCTTTCCATCATTTAAATCTCTTCTTCTACTTACCACCTCTTCTAAAACCTGGACTAATTCCTCCATCTTAATAGGTTTGGGAATATACTCATCGAAGCCTTTAGAAAGAAATTTTTCACGGTCGCCCATTAGTGCGAAAGCTGTTAGGGCTATAATCGGAGTATGTCTGCCCTCGCCTTCCCTTTCTCTAATTTTGGCAGTTGCTTCTATCCCATCCATTATCGGCATCTGTATATCCATAAAAATCACATCAAACTGATTCTTGGCATGTAACGATAAGGCTTCAGATCCGTTTGTAACGGCTCTGATAACATGTCCTTTTTGTTTGAGCATTAGCTCTAAGACGGTCAAATTAACCTTATCATCCTCCACAATAAGAATTTTTAAGGGATTTAATGTATGGATCGGGTTGAAGAATGGTTGAGATGTATAAATTACTTCTCCTGAGAGCCTGAATTTTAAAGTGAAACTGAAGTTACTCCCTTTTCCTTTTTGGCTTTCAACTGTTATTGCTCCGCCCATCATTTGTATTAGCTGCTTGGAAATCACCAAGCCCAAACCCGTTCCTCCGTATTTTTTCGTAATTGAGCTGTCAACTTGACTAAAGTTTTTAAATAGCTTAGCTTGTTCTTCTTCCGATATGCCAATACCCGAATCAGAAATACAGAATTTAACCTCAACCCATTCCTCAGTCATAGCCACTTCCTGGGCTGAAAGAGTAACTCCACCGTTATTAGTAAATTTTAAAGCATTGTTTATAAGATTATTTAGAATCTGCTTTAATCTGTCAGGGTCCCCTTGCAAGATTTGAGGTATAGCGGGAGAGCAGTTGCAAGTTAAGTCCAACTGCTTTTTCCTCGCTAACGGCAAGTGCGTTTTGAGGGTTGAATTCAATAAATCTCTAATGTTAAAGCCAATTACCTCGATAACTAACTTCCCAGCTTCAATCTTAGAAAAGTCAAGGATATCATTAATAATCTTCAACAGCGAATCCGCACAAGCTTTTGCAAGTTCTAAGTTTTCTCTCTGTTCGTGGCTTATGGGGGATAATAAAGTAAGATCAATCATCCCCACCATTCCATTAATAGGAGTACGAATTTCATGACTCATATTCGCCAGGAATTCACTTTTTGCCTGATTAGCCGCTTCAGCTTTATCCTTAGCTTGGTGGAGCTCATTTTCTACATATATTCGCTCAGTCATATCTGTCAACAAGGAAACAAAAAAGCCCGGCTCAGGACTATAGAGTTTTACAGAAAACCAGCGTTTACTCCACTTGGAATAGTATATCGGTAGTTCAAGTTCCATTCCCGATGATGCAACTTCTCCGTATTCATCCATTCTCTTTCTATAGATCCTTGGATCCTCAGCAGAGAAAAGTTCCGAGTACTTCTTGCCAGTGATTTCCTCTCGAGACACTTTAAATATTTTTTCGTAAGCTTCGTTAACCTCTAGAATCTCATAATCTTGGGGTATCCCGTCAGCATCAAAGATTACTTTATTGTAGGCAAAGCTATCGGGCATATTCATAATTAACGCCCGGTAGCGTTCATATAAAAGCTTTTGGGTTTTTTGGCTTTTAAGGAGTTCGGCTTCTGCTTTCTTACGTTCAGATATATCTCTAGCAAAGGATAGCATACACTTTTTTCCGTCAAGCTCCAGGAATTGAACACAGATTTCAACAGGTATTTCCTTCCCATCTTTCGTCAGATGAATGTTTTCAAGAGTACATTTCCCTTCCGAAAGCACTTTATGAATGGAATTACGTATGGAGTGCTTATTTCCTTTACTATAATCAAGGATGCCTCGATTTAGCAGCTCATCTTTAGTATATCCAAGCCTCTGACAGGCGACCGGGTTAACGTCAAGGATTCTCGAACTAAGGGGATCTCCCTCTATGATTTCGTGCAGAAAGATTCCATCTTGCGCTACATCGAACAGACTACGGTACTTGTTTTCGCTTTCTATTAAGGATTTTTCCCATTGTTTTCGTTCAGTGATATCCCGAATAATGCTTATCAATACGCGTTGATTATCTAAATACGCACCATAGGAACTGACTTCTACGGGAAAGCTGCTGCCATCTTTACGAATATGGCGAGCTTCGAATAACAATCCTTCCTCTCCTACCAATTCCATTTGTTCTGCTGCTAAGTCAACCTCTCCACGTAAGTCAAAAATTTTTAGCGTTAGGAGTTCCCCTCTTGTATAACCGTAGGCACGAACTGCTGCGTCATTAGCTTCTAAAATGTTCCCTTCTGTATTCATAAATAAGATAATGTCGCGTGCTTTTTGTAAAATCATTTGATACTTTTTAGCAGACTTCTCTACTAATTTGCTATCTGTGATATTGTCTAGTGCTACAACCACTTTTCGTTTGTTGTCTATCATAACAGGAGTAATGCTTGCTTTAAACCAATATTTTCTCTCCATACCCCTATTAATTAATATTTGGGAGTATTCTAGATGAGCGGTAGGCTGTCCGCTATTAAGAGCTAATTCTATGGTCGATCGTAACCTGCAGGACTGACATTGTCGCCCATAGCCACATCCCCGAACATTATCTGTACTCCCTTGACAATGAATCTCGTTACCAAGCCCTTTACCCGAAACTTCCTTACGATTAGCGTCTAAATATTCTAATCCGGACTCGTTAATCTTCTCTATTAACAATTCGTGATTCAGTAAAAACATCCCGATAGGGCTACTATTAAAAATGATTTCAAAGTTGTTAGACTCAGTCTTGATACTGTTCATCCTCAAATTCGGCACCTACCTTAAGAATTAAACGGAATGGTAACAAATTTAATATCTCCTGTTCCTTCACTCATTGTTATTTCAAACTAAATAGTTTACCACCACGCGAGTAGATAAAGCATAGGTCTTTATTAATATTTTGTGAGTTGCTAGAGGTTCCCCTAACCAATTATTCTATCCATTTTGTCTCCTCAATAGGTTTACGAGTGCTTGAGCCATTGTTTCAAGAGGAACCTGCCGCTCTACTGCTCCAATCTCAAATGCAACCTTAGGCATTCCATATACGACTGAGGATTTCTCATCCTGTCCCAAGGTCTTGCATCCTTTTCTTCTCATGGCCAGTAACCCTTTTGCTCCATCATAACCCATCCCCGTTAAAATCACCCCGATGGCACCTTCCCCTACTTCTTTTGCCACTGACTCAAAGAGGATATCAATCGACGGACTGTGCCCATTAACTTTTTCACCCATAAAACATTCAACTTTATAACGAGCCCCAGCCTTCTTAATTCTCATATGTTGTCCGCCAGGGGCAATTAGGACACATCCTGGGTCCACATAATCACCCGTCTGAGCTTCCTTAACCTGAAACCGAGTCGAAGCATTAAGTCTATCCGCAAATAGCTTAGAAAAGATCGGAGGAATATGTTGAGCAACAACAATTCCGGGTAATTGAGAAGGCAGTACTTTTAGGATATTGCAAACCGCCTCCGTTCCTCCTGTCGACGCTCCTATGGCTATGAGCTTCCCCTTTCCGGGAACCCCCTCTTCAACCAACCTTGTGTTGCTCTTTCCAAGCATTTTTATTTTTGCTTTAGCAGCAATTTTTATCTTCTGAATCAGTTCATTAATAAATCCTTCGACATCTTGTACCGATTGGATATTTGGCTTAGTTACAAAATCCACAGCCCCAGCTTTCATTGCTTCAAAAACAACCATACTAACAGAGCTTACAACGACAACAGGTAATGGGTATTGAGGCAAAAGCCGCTTGATAAATTCAATTCCATTCATTTTAGGCATTTCTATATCACAAGTCATCACATCGGGTTCAAACTCCAAAATTTTATCTCTTGCATCGAAGGGATCAATGGCCTTTGCCACTACCTCAATTACCGGGTCAGTAGAAATTCCCCTGGCCAAGACTTCGCGAAAGATTAAAGAATCATCAACAATAAGTACTTTGATTTTTCTCATACTATAGTTCCTTTCGATAGACGGCAGGCATAATATATTTATACTCTGTCTCATTTCGATTCAGTGATTCTGAGTGTCCAATGAACAGATACCCTCCTGGCTCAGTTGCATCATAGAATTTCTTAACTAACTCCATTTTTGTTTTACTATCAAAGTAAATCATTACATTACGACAAAAGATCACTTGAAATTTCTTTTTAAAGGGAAAGGTTTTGTCCATGAGATTAAACTTTCGATATATCACTTCATTCCTAATCTTTTCGATTAGGACCGATTTTTCATGGTCTAATTTTTTAAAATAATTAAGTTTCCAAAACGTTGGAACAGTTGCTATTCGATCATTACTATAAATCCCTGTAAGGGCGATATCTAATACTTTGCTGGAAATATCTGTAGCCAAGATTTTTGTGTCCCACCATTTTTTCTCCATGCCAAAAAATTGGTCAATAATCATTGCTAAGGTATAGGGCTCTTCTCCACTCGAACAACCGGCACTCCAGATCCTAAGATCCTTAGTTTTTGAGTTATTTGCTAACTGGGGTAGCACCATTTCCTTGAAAAAATTAAAATGATCCACTTCACGCATAAAAAAGGTGTGATTAGTTGTTACTTTATCTATAAGAGTTACCAATGCATCCCCTGATTTATCAGCTACTATATACTTAAAATAATCCTCAAAAGAGGCAAAGTTTTTTTCTAACAAAACATTGCTTAGTCTTCCGGTTAGAAGGGTTTGTTTCTCGTTCTTAAGATGTATCCCATAATTAGCTTTAATATAATCTGCAAGTTGCTTAAACTCTCTATTTGAAATAGTTAACATTATTACACCCCCTTAAACCCTTCTATAATTATATATTTTTTTGATTAGGGGAGAGCCTTGCGGCTCTCCCGATAATTTTCTAGTACTTTCCAAACTCTCCATCACTTAAAGAAATTCTTGATTTATTGCCCGTTGCAGCCGCCTCAGCATACCCTTGATTCATATCACTATAGCTTCCTTTTTTCTTTTGACTCATATCTTCGAGCATGCGTAAAACTTCAGGATTTAGATCATCAAACCCTTTATTATAAGATCCGGTATTTTTCTTGAGTTTAAACTTATTCACCTGTTCCCTTAAGAGCTCCGCTTGACTTGAGAGTTCCTCACTAGCTGCGGCACTTTCTTCAGATGTAGCGGAATTCGTTTGTACGACATCGGATACTTGCATAATCCCTTGGTTGACTTGATTGATTCCTAAAGCTTGTTCATTCGATGCTGTAGCAATTTCTCCAACGAGGTTTGCTGCTTTTGTAACTCCCTCCACAATCTGATTGAGCGCTGTTGCGGTATCTTTAGCGATTTTAGTTCCACCTTCGACCTTTTTGATGGAGCCTTCAATCAGGGCCGTCGTCTCTTTTGCTGCGTTTGCGCTTCTAGCTGCCAAATTTCGTACTTCTTCCGCTACAACAGCAAAGCCTTTGCCATGCTGCCCTGCTCTTGCCGCCTCAACAGCTGCATTAAGAGCAAGTATGTTCGTTTGAAAGGCGATTTCGTCAATAACTTTGATGATCTTAGAAATATTTCCGGAGGATTCATTAATATCATCCATGGCTTTGAGCATACCCTTCATTTGCTCATTACCCTTAACTGCTTCTTCTTGAGCAGATAAGGCTAACTCATTAGCCTGGGAAGCATTTGTAGCATTTAGTCTTGTCTGGGTAGAAATCTCCTCCATGGAAGCCGTCAGTTGTTCAATAGAGCTCGCTTGTTCTGTTGACCCTTGGGAAAGTGCCTGGGCGGAGGCAGAAACCTGTCTCGATCCGGAAGCAACTTGAGATGACGCATTATTTATTTCACCCATAACTTCATTCAAAGATACAATCAGATTACTTAAGGAATTCATTAACATGCCGACTTCATCTTTGGTAGTAACATTGATGCTTACATTAAGATCCCCTTCTGCAAGGCTGTTGGCTACTTCCACCAACTTTTTCAGGGGTCTGCTGATGATTGAGCTTATGAAGAATCCTAAACCAATAGCTATGAGTACCCCTGCGACTATGACAACGCTCATAGTGACTGTGGCAGTATTGGCCGCCTGAGTGTTACTATCGGATTTCGCCTTGGCATCCTGTAGTTTAGCCTCTATAATGCTTGTTATGGCATTCTGGAGTTCCTTATTGGCAATAGCAGCAGGGCTGTTTGCAACCATAAGGGCTTGAGCCTCTACATTTCTCCCTTGTAATGCAAGCTCCACCACCTTATTCATCTCTTGAAAATATGAATTATTATCTTTCACCAGATCATCGTACAAGCCCCTCATGCTGTCCGAAGAGATTGTTTTCTCAAAGGATATTAAATCCTTATCAATGGTTGCTTTTCTCGCTGCAAATTCGTCAGCGTAATTTTTCATCTGTACCGGATCATTTGATATGATAATATCACGACTATGGACTCTAGCCCGTTGGAACTCAGTCG
This sequence comes from Desulfosporosinus sp. HMP52, assembly GCF_000765145.1. Taxonomy (GTDB): domain Bacteria; phylum Bacillota; class Desulfitobacteriia; order Desulfitobacteriales; family Desulfitobacteriaceae; genus Desulfosporosinus. Next base: position 62,486 of record NZ_JMGA01000029.1, read on the forward strand.
AAATCTCCGCTAATTGTGAGATTGGCACCGTCATGTTCTCATAAAGCTCAGTATCGGCCCTTTCGATAGTCTTTAGATTTACGATACCTACAACTCCGACAACTGCCGCTATAAGCGCAACAAAAACAAACCCGGATATTAATTTTGCAGCAATTTTCATATTATAAAACCATTTCATTCTACAACACCTCACTAATTCTTATAAATCATTGACCGTTTCCAATTCTGTTTCGTTAAGAAGCCTGTCTGAATCCAGTAGGAGCTTTACATCACTCCCAACTTTTCCAATCCCTTTAATGTATCTGTTCCCTTCCCTTGCCACATTCGGGGGAGTTACGATCTCTTCATCTGAGATTGCTATCACTTCCGAGACACTATCGACAATAAGACCGATAGAAACCGCTCTGATCTCGATGACTACGATACAAGTTCTATCATTGTAGGCTCTATAGGGCTTTTTGAAACGCAGACGCACATCCATGACAGGGATAATCTTACCTCGCAAATTAATGATTCCCTTAATATATTCGGGCATCTCTGGAATTTCGGTAATGGGTTGTAACCCTATAATTTCAGTGACATATTTGATTTCGATCCCGTAGTATTCATTGCCCATACAAAAGGTAAGAAACTTCCCTTTCTGAGTATCTTCCACCATGTCCAATGCTTCTTGTTCAACAATATCCGCCATCTTATTTCCCCTTTCCTAAACTACGCTGATTATCTAATTCATAAGCCCTCCGACGTCCAAGATAAGACTGATACTGCCATCTCCCAATAAGGTACATCCAGCCAGTCCCTTGACTTTTTTCCTGTTGTGGATATATTCAGGAAGGGCTTTCACGACCACTTGCTGCTGGCCGACTAACCCATCGGCAAAGATACAAAGGGTTTTATTGTCTTGCTCTACCATAATGATGATCCCCTCTGTAAACTGCGTCACCTCTGTCTGTACATGGTAAATTTGGTGTAACCGTACGATGGGAAAACACTGTCCTCTGACCATCATCATTTCATTATTGTCCGGATCGACTATAACGTCTGTCAGTTTTGGCCGGAAGGATTCCTTAATCGCGGTTGTTGGTATGGTATAGCACGAATCCCCCACCTTGATATTCATGCCGTCAATGATTGCTAAGGTTAAAGGAATTTTCAGTATTATAGTAGTTCCTTCTCCCGGGACACTATCTGCTGTTATGGCTCCCCCAACGGCTTCAATATTTTTCACCACAACATCCATTCCAACTCCACGGCCAGAAAACTCCGTGACTGTTTCATTGGTTGAAAAACCGGGAAGAAAAACTAAGTTATAGATTTCCTTATCAGGGATTTGATCGTCCGATTCTTGAATTAATCCCTTTTCAAGGGCTTTGGCTAAGATCCGATCCTTGTTAAAACCTTCACCATCATCCCGAATAATGATTAAGACATCTCCTCCGGCATTTTTTGCTTCCAAGATGATTGTTCCTGAACGGGTCTTTCCTTTCGCTTCTCGCTCAGAAGGCATTTCGATGCCGTGATCAATAGAATTTCGGATGAGATGCATCAATGGATCTGAGATATGTTCAATAATATTTTTGTCCACCTCAGTTTCTTGACCTATTAACTGGAGCCGAACTTCCTTGTCAAGCTTTTTGCACATATCCCGTACTGTACGATTCATTTTTTGGAATGTCCCGGCTAAGGGCACCATGCGCACTGACATTACAATGTCTTGTAATTCACTCGTGATTTTTCTTAGCTGTCGCGCGGCCTTTTCAAAGTTATTGAGTTCCAAGCCTTTGAGATCAGGATTTTGCGTTACCATAGCCTCGGCAATTACCATTTCTCCGACTAAATCCATCAACTGATCTAACTTTGCCACACTCACACTTATAATGCTCTGCTGGGTTGCTGCTAAAAGGTTTTCATTTTCTCCGGGGTCTGTTGGAAAAGTATTTTTACCTAATACAGTGGGAACTTTAAGAGAGCTTTCCCCCATTAAATGGCTTTCATTTTGAAGATTTTCAAACAAGTCACTATTATCGACTTGAGTTAGTTGAAGGTTCTTTAACGAGAATGTTTGAACTAGGGCTTTATGAATTTCATCAAAGGAGTGCTGAGTTTTTAGAAAAAGAGTAAAACCCTGTTCACAAATAACACTTGCGCTGTCCTCCCGATCTAAATCTTCAGGGATATGACATAACTCTTCCACAAGCTCTTGTAGGTCGTTAACAACACCAAAGGCTCGCAGGTTTTCCATTCCACAGTCTGGTTCAAAAAAAAGGGTGGCCTCGAATATATTTTGGGAGGTCGGTGTGTTTGTTTTCACTTTACTTATGTAATACTGTGGATTCTCAATGGGCCTGTTTTCTTGAGAATCTGCTCCATGTGAGATGTTTGTATGTTGACCCTTGATTGTGGAATAAAAGACTTTCAGGCTTTCGATTAATTCCGAAGGATCTCCGTCTGCTTCGTCTCCATTCCTGATTTTGGCGATTTCTAGTTTAATGAAATCAATACCTTCAAGGACTAAATCTGACAGCTCTGAATAATTAACGTTTTGGGGCTTGTCCTCACGCAGAACAAAAAATAAATCCTCCATAGAATGGGCCAACATTGAAATATTATTATAGAGCATCATTGCTGAAGAGCCTTTGATGGTATGCATGATCCTAAAGATTTCGTTGATTGCCTCAGAGGAATAAGAACTGGACTTCTCATTAGAAATAATCACAAGTTCCATTTGTTCAATAAGTTGGGTTGACTCAAAGATAAATAAATCAAGCATAGGTTCGTTAACATATTGATCTGACAAGTTATTCACGCCCTTTTATTTGGATTTCTTGTCATATCCCTAACACCTTAGAAATTGTTTGGTAGAGGAATTCCTCTTTGAATGGTTTGACAATAAATGTTTTGGCTCCGCATATTATTGATTCCTTAACCATGCCCTCCTGCCCCATGGCTGAGACCATAATCACCTTAGCTTGCGGGTCAAAAGCCTTAATCGCTTTAAGCGCCTCAATTCCAGACATTTCAGGCATTGTAATATCCATGGTTACGACATCGGGACGTAATTCTTTATACATCGCGAGGCCTATAGATCCATTTTCTGCTTCTCCGACTATTTCTATGTCGTATTTCTGAAGCATATTTCGAATGGAAAGTCGCATAAAAGATGCATCATCAACGATTAGTAGTTTCTTCATCTAACTCAACTCCTCTACCTATATCTCTAATTTCAAGTCGATAACTGTCTAGCAATATTTTTAAAGCATTTAAAGTATGCTCTTTTAAGGCAAAGTTGTAATTATTAAGGCGCCATCTCAATACAACAACTCTTTCGAGACCGATAATAAAATCCGCTAATATTTCCGTATCGACATTTCCAGGAATTTCTTTCTGAAGCTTAGCATGCTCAATTAATGATTTAATAGTATTGAATCGATTATTAATTTTGTTCCTAGCCACATTACCTAGCTCACCCTCTTGTACCAATCCTTCAATCGATAATATAATCGACGTTATTTCAGGGTAGTTTTCATAGTACGTGGCATATGCTTCTACAAAGTAAAAAATGGCTTCTATTGGATTTAACCCTTTAAGTTCTAATGATTCAAGAATAGCGTTATCGTACTGTGAGAAATATTCAAGCACTGCCAAAATTAGTTCATTCTTTGATCTATAATGCTTAAAAATAGTTGACTCAGAGATTCCTTGCCTTTTTGCCACTTCTCTCGTCGTTAGTCCTTGCAACCCCAGTTCATTTATAACCTCAATGGTCGATAAAATTAAACCTTCTTTTGTATGTAGTAATATGGACACCCTCAACCCCCCATCAGTAAGTAACTGATTACTCGCCATGATTTATTAAATACATAATACGCCTTTTTTATACACAATACTAGCTTTTTTGATAAAAATATATTTATTTTTTAGAGAATATGACTGATATTTAAAACCGAAACATTAATTATTCACAAGTGTTCCAAATAACTATAAAGGGCTCCTTATTACCGTTACTGTTGCAAGGCATCATAGACTACCCCTAGTATTAAGAGCTAATTACTTTTGTTATTTCTCCATCTTCTGCCCGAATCATGATCGGAATGGGAGGATTGTCTCTGAAAAGTATGTTCCTCAACCCTTCTTTTTAATTAATTGTATATTAGAATTAATCTCACTCAGGTTTTCCCTCTCAGAAAGCAAGGAATAACAATTAATATGTCGAAAAATGTACTTATGCCCCTATTGCTTATCTAAAAAGCTGACAAAAAAGACTAGCATTTTTATAGATGCTAGTCTTTGAAATAAAATTCTTCATTGAACTATTAAGTAATCGCAATCATGTAAAATCCCATCATTATTCGAAAGTCAATATCTTAGTATTAGGTTTGGTAATGTCAACAAAGGTCGAGCCTTTTAAAATTACCGGTCTAGTTATCTCATAGGGTGGAACATAAACAATTTCCGCCTTTTCGCCGTTTTCCAAAATTACTTTCAGTCCAGTAAAATATGAAGAAATATTTTTCAAAAAAACATTTAAGACTTGAATGTCAAATATACTCATACCAATGGTCTGAAACATCTCAAAAGCTTCAAAAGGATTTACTCCTTTTTTATAGATCCTGTCTTGAGTCATTGCATCGTAAACGTCTGCGATGGCAATAATTTTAGCCGACAAAGGAATCTCCTTACTGAGTAAACCGTATGGATAACCTGAACCATCAGATCTCTCATGATGGGAAAGTACTGCGTCTTTAATAGAGGAGTTAATTTCAGTCAAATCTTTAATGCTAAAGTACCCGAGTAAAGTATGGTTTTTCATAATTTCAAACTCTGTTTCCAATAACTTTCCCCGTTTATTGAGGATCTCATTTGGAATAAGAACTTTTCCAATATCGTGTAGCACCCCTGCCTGAATAACTTGTTTTATCTCGTCTTTAGGCAAGTTCATCCATTTGGCAATGAGCATTGCATAAAATGCCACATTAACACAATGCGTATAGGTATACTCATCTTTATCTTTAATACTATTTAAACACCTGATAACATTTAGATTGTTGATATTTCCGTAAACTGATTTTGAAATTTGAGTAATTTTCGTATAGTTTATTTTTTTACCCACGGCAAGTTCTTTAAGAACCTGTTTTACAACAAGAACAGCTTCTGCATGACTTTGCTTAATCGGTTCAATTTGATCAGTAAGATTTCCATTCTCAGTTATTTTCCCATTTCTTTGATCTAAGTCGTCTAGAGTATATATCCATACATACATAATGCCATAAGCGATTAGAACATCTAATATATATTGATTCAAAACAGAGTCTTTAAACACCAATGTAGTACCCTGACAAGATTTTACATCCTCAGCAAGAACAGTCCCCTGATTGCACTGGGAAACCAGAATCTTAATTCTTTTCATAGCTCACCGCCAGCTTTCATTATCTTTCACAAATGACATGTTTAAATATTTGCATAGTGAGCATTAAGAGTTTTGACAAGAACTCTCCTACTTACCAAATCAAAAAGTATCGATCATAAAAACCGATACTTTAATAGATAATCAGTAGCGTTGCATAAAGGTTACCAGTTAAAAGTCAAATTATACAATTAAGATAAAACTAACAGAAAAGCCTCAAACAGAAGATATGCCTGATTATTTCCTATTAATACCATAAAAGATACTTATAGTGAGAGTGAGGGTTATGGTTAGTTCTTGCCCAAAGCCCTAAACACAAGAGATAAATGCAAGTAACTCAACTCGAATAATATAAAGCTGATTTAGGATCGTCCCAATTCTAAAAGTTTTTTAGCCATACTTTCAATTCTCACTAGAGTATTAGCTATTTCCGTTACATCATTGGCGTGGCTTTCAGTGGCCTCGGTAAGCTGTTTTATAGCTTCAATTAAAAGCCCAACAGAAGATTGCACTTCCTTAACGTTACTTTCAATTGCGTGGGTAGAAGAATCTGTATCTGTCGCGAGTTTCCTGACCTCCTCAGATACTATTGCAAATCCCCTACCATGTTCCCCAGCTCGGGAAGCCTCGATGGCTGCATTAATTCCCAGGATATTGCTTTGTTTAGAAATTTTCTTGATTTCCTGAGTTAATTCATTGGTTTTCTGCATCTCAAGATTAACTTGTTTAGTCTCATCATTCATATTCCGTATTGTTGCTGCTAATTCTTCCGTAGCACTTGAAAGATTTTGGGCTGAAGAAGAAATTGTTACGACTGCATCAAGTATTTCCTGACCTGTTTCCAAGAGACTATCATAAAGTTCAAGGGAACAAGCAATGGCCAGACAACCAGCGAGCTTTGAGTCGTCGAAGATTGGAAGAGCAATACCGACAAAGGGAACACCAAATAGTTCTTTCGATACGCGCCTTACTACTCGTTGTCCACTATTAAGAGCCTCTAATACATTAGAACCTGGGGTCGGTGGGTTGCCAATTTTAGCTTTTGTGTCAATTGTCTTGCCCGGGTAATAAGCAACAATTTTTTCAGTATCGAAAAGGGTAACTGCAACATCTTCGTTAAAAAACTTCTGGATCTCCGAAGCAATAATCTGATAAGCCTCAAATTTTTTCACTCTTTATAATACCCCCGCACGAGCAAAATTTCCCGCTTGTAATTTCCTTATTATTCCTTTAGGGTTTTTTACATTATTCTTTACTTGCTATATTCGACACAGACGCTCAAAAGCCTTCAAATATTGAGCATATTTTATAAAGCAAACCCTGGCTACCCTAGAAATATCTACATCTATTCAAGAATACCCTATCCCATTTTCGCAAGCATTATCCTATATCCTCATTGAGAACATTGTCGTTCAAGACTGTACAATTCGGTAACAACAACATTTCTTCCACTTCCCTTGGCCTTGTATAATGCTCTATCAACCCTTTCCATGATTACATCATGATTGTCATGATTATAAAACGATGTTACACCAAAGCTACAAGTTAGAGGAATTTCCTTTTTTAATGACTCTTTATAAATAGCCCTTCTCAATCTTTCCGCAAGGGCAGTGGCCTCATCGCTAACAGTATGCGGCAGCAATATGACAAATTCCTCCCCCCCCCATCGAGCGAAGATGTCTACTCCTCTAATCGATTCTTTAACTAAGTTGGAGACCTCTACAAGAATCTTATCTCCAAAGCTATGCCCTTTTTTGTCATTAAAATTTTTGAAATGATCTATGTCGAACATTATTAGTGAAAAAGTATTCCCATATCTTTTGGCAAGTTCAATCTCACTGCTTAAGGATTCATTAAATTTCAAGCGATTATATGTATTTGTTAAAGGATCCTTAGTTGATAATTCTTTAAAGTATTGTTTGTAAACATAGTCAAGTCGCATATATTTTCCTAGACTGTACACTGAAATGGTGTTTATAAATATTGCAATTAATAAATAGCTGTAAATAGCAATCAGTTCAGTAAAAGCCGGCGTATACTTACTCATTGTTACAACTAGGAATCCTGCTAAAGTGTACAACGCAATAAAAATCCTGTAATGAAGAATGTTCGGTATTAGGAAGAAAACCCCAAAAATAATTACATTAATTGCAAATGCTTGGATTAAGAAATGGGATGTTTCATACACAAAGACAATTATGAAAAAAAGATTTATATAAATAAGTTCATAAACTGTAATTTTAAAAAATGTGGAAGATTTAAGAAAAAAATCTAGCCGATAATAAAAGAAAATTCCTAAGAAGAGAAATATAAAGCGGCATATGCAAATTATCACCAGAGTTTCATTAGATTTGTTAGCAGAAAAATCATAGAATATAAAAATAAAAAAAAGCATTCCAATGCCTTGGGCAATTCTTCGAAGCTGGTTTTTAGATCGATTTAAGTAGGAATCTTCAAATCGTCTTTCGAGATCTTTATCTAAGAACATTCCTGTTAACTTAGAGATGGCCTGTGTCTGAGGATCCATCATCAAATCACTTCTTTCAACCCTCTTTATGGAATTACCAAACGTGCAGGATGCTTCATTGTTGACATTACACCTAAAAAATCAATTAAGTTAATTACATTACAACCTGGTCAAAATTTCCATCTTATGCATATTATTATATCTTATGATTTGAACATCCCTTTTAACTATGAAGATATGATTGAACTTGTTGTAAGTATTTACTTCTTCCTCTGATGAAAGATTAACTACTAAGGGAATTAAAGAGTGAAGCTCATAGGGATGCCCCCCACTCCTCGAAGGGAATGGGGGGCACTTCTTTGTCTATTTAATAATAACAGTTAACACCTAAAGCAGTCCAAGTCTTAATACCTACAATTCCATCCTGAACTAAGCCCATACACTCCTGAAAATATAGAACTGCTCCTTTCGTAATAGGGCCAAAGATTCCGTCGACATTTCCTGAATAATACCCTTTCGATTTCAACAATCCCTGAAGTTTCACAACTGCCGGGCCGGTACTACCCTCTTGGAGAGTTGGACAGTGGTTTACCGGTGGGGGCGGTGTAGGGCTACCGCAATTCACCCCAAGTGCAGTCCAAGTCATTTTGCCGACAATTCCATCCTGAGCTAGCCCAGCACTTTGTTGAAAGGCTATAACGCCTGCACGAGTGATAGGGCCAAAGATTCCATCAATGTTTCCTGCGTAAAACCCTCTTGCTTTTAGGCGGCTTTGAAGGTCTACAACAGCCGGTCCGGTACTTCCTTGTGCAAGAGTCGGACAATGATTTACCGGTGGGGTAGGCGAATTACAATTTACCCCTAGCGCAGTCCAGGTCATCTTACCAACAATTCCATCTTGAGCAAGATTTCTGCTCTTCTGAAAAGCTAGTACAGCTGATCTGGTTAATGAGCCAAAAATACCGTCAATTTTTCCGGGCGAAAATCCCGCCTCCAATAGCTTAGTCTGTAACCTTTTTACATCGGCTCCTGTCGAACCCATTCTTAATAAAGGACATTTCCATTGTCCATCACCTATGTTTTTATTGTGCAAGTTTAGCCCTCCTTTTTTTCTAGCATATGTATAACTAGCTTGGGATGTTAATTGTCCTCCAGGCCAAAAATTAATCATAAAAATTTACTTTTAAAGCATAATATTGTCAGGAGGTGTCTCAACTCATGGATCTATATTGGCTAACACAAGCAGTTGCCTATTGGTCACTCGTTCTATTTTTTATACCGCCCTATTATATTAAGAAACTAATGTTGTTTTCTTTTTTAGGTGGATTTGTGTACACATGGATAGTCCAAATCTTTGCAGTAAATATTTTGAAACGCTGGATCTTTGAAGCTGATATTTTTATGATCTATAATATCCCGGTTTTCTTCAGTATCAGTTGGTTTGCTGTAACTACAATTTTCGGTTATCTGTTATGGAGATTTTCTAGCTATCAGATATGGATCGTTATTTTTTTTGCGCTATGGGCAACCTTTATGAACCTTACAGCAGTTTCCCTTGGACGTATATCTCTACCGGGATGGAGTATCCCTGAAACATTTATGTTTGCAATTTTTTCACACGTACTTTTGCTATATGTATTTAAATATATGCACCATGTTAACACTTTAGGGGCCAACGAAGAGATGTTTAAGGACTCATTTATGGGATTTAGAAAAAGGTAGGGAATTTTTTAAGCGACTGGTCTACAGTCGCTTTTTTGCAAAGTTTTCGCTTCTTGTACCTTATACATACTAGGCTTACTTTTTTGTGAAGGTGAGTCTAGGTATGGTGAGAGTCGAATTCCACAATATGTTTAAATACTCGAAATTTATTATATTATTTTGATTAATTATTATATACATTATTATCTAACTTGTGATAATATTCAATTAAATGAATTTGGATTCATTCCCCTTCTTTCAGTCCTTATAAATATATCCACTTTATTCGCAGATATATCTTTCGTCGAAAATTTCACTTTCGGGCTACTTAAACCCAATTTTTTAAATGAAATGGCAGGCGACAATAATGTATCAAAAACAGGGATTAATTTATGATGACGTAAAAAAATGTGTTACCGAGGTAATTAATTATGTTGGGAAAAACGTTATTTTTAGTATACCTCTGGCCCTAGGAAAACCCGTCATATTCACAAATGAACTCTATCGGCAGGCAAAGGAGAACTCCGAGATCAATCTGAAAATCATTACTGCACTTACGCTAGAAAAACCTAAAGGACATACCGATTTAGAAAGGCGATTTTTAGGTCCTTTAGCAGATAGAGTTTTTGCCGGTGTACCAGAATTCGATTTCATCCTGGATTTTAGAGCTGGAAAGCTGCCCAAAAACGTTGAGATATTTGAATTTTTCTGCAAAGCCGGAGGATATTTAAATAGCCCTGTAGCTCAGCAAAATCATTTAGCAACAAATTATACCCATGCTAATCGTGACGCTTTAGCCTTGGGTGCAAATGTTTTCGCCCAGTTAATTAGTCACCGTGAATTTAATGGAAAAGATATGTACTCAATGAGTTGTAATACAGATGTTTGTATTGCTGCTATAAACGACTTCAAATATTTAAAAGCCCAGGGCAAAAAAGTTGCGATTATTGGTGAAGCCAATATAAACATGCCCTTTATGTATGGAGATGCCGTTGTTGAAGCAGATTCATATGACATAATTCTGCAAGGATCACAATTTAACTACGAGCTCTTCTGTCCGCCAAAAGATCCGGTTGCTCTTTCTGATCATATGATTGGTATCAATGTAAGCACCCTGATAAAAGATGGCGGAACCATCCAAGTTGGAATTGGGGCTCTTGGAGACGCGATTGTATCAGGACTCATTATGCGTAATGAACATAACGAATTATACCAAGACGTCCTCCAAAAATCGGGAATTAAGCAACGATACAGGCAATTGATAGATAACTGGGGAGGTATAGGAGTTTTCCAAAAAGGGCTTTACGGTTCATCTGAGATGTTTGTTGATGCATTTATGCAGATGTATAAAAGTAAAATTCTAAAAAGAAAAGTTTATGAAAGCATACCAATAATGAAGTTGATCAATGAAGGTAAGCTCGCTTCAGATCACATACCTCCTGACATTATTGATCAACTAATTACGCTTAAAGCGCTTAACTCTAAGCTCTCTGAAGAAGATTTTAAGTTCCTTACACAGTTTGGCATTTTAAAACAAGGCCTAAGTTATGAAAATGGTACTATTTTTGATCAAGGTACTCCGTACTCTGCAGATATGAACGACGAAAAAGGCCGGAATCAAATTAAAAAGCTATTAGGCAAAGAATTATTAGGTGGTCAAGTTATAATTGGTGCATTCTTTGTTGGGCCAAAGGCCTTCTACCAAGCCCTAAATGACATGAGTGAAGATGAAAGAAAACTATTTGGAATGTCTGGGGTTGATAAGGTAAATCAGCTTTATGGAGGGGAAGAATTAAGAGCCCTGCAGCGAAAAGATGCTCGATTTGTCAATACCGGCATGGTGTCATCTGTTCTTGGGGCTATAGCTTCAGATCAACTTGAAGACGGCCGGGTCATTAGCGGAATCGGAGGGCAATACAATTTTGTCGCAATGGGGCATGCCTTACCCGATGCTAGAGTTATTATGATGATTAAAAGCACCAAGGGTTCAGGTAAGAGTCTCAAGTCCAATATTGTTTTCAGCTACGGCCATTGCTCAGTTCCCAAGCATTTAAGAGATATTATTGTCACAGAGTATGGTATCGCTGACGTTCGAAGCAAACCAGAAAAAGAAGTTATTGCTGAGTTAATTAAGGTGGCTGATTCTAGATTTCAAAACAAGCTCTTAGATCAAGCAAAAAAAGCCGGGAAAATCCCCAAGGATTACGAAATCCCACAGGAATTCAGAAATAATACTCCCGAAAAGATCACTGCTTTGCTCAAACCATATCAGTCCCAAGGAGTATTTCAACCATTCCCATTCGGGACAGATTTGACTGAGATTGAGATAGCTTTAGGAGGAGCCCTAAAAGGCTTGAAGAAACTTGCCAACGGTGACCGCATAAAGATGGCTACAGGGTTAATAAAAGAGTTCTTTATGCCTATTCCTGCATCTAGCAGACCCTACCTCGAGAGACTAAATCTTCAAAGACCTTCTTCTATGAAAGAAAAAATCATGCGAAAACTAGTTATCTTTTCATTAAGGAACAATAATGTTTTTAACACCTTGACACTTCATCATAATTCAGCTTCAAATCAGGTAAAAGATCATCACGCACTTTAATCTTCGCATATAAAAAAAATTATCACCCTTCCATTTTTAAGTGGGAGGGTGATAATTCTATTCAGCCTTCAAAAACAAAAATCTTTGAAAGGCACCAGAAGTTTTTCTATTATTGGGGACCAATATAAATAGGACATTTCACCTTTTTGGACAAAGAGTTAAGGTTGAATCTAAGGCCAGCCGTAGCAGCCGGAGCGGTTGCGTGAGGATTAGGCAGAACTAATAAGGCGGTTTCCTGTTCAGCGGTCAGTTCAACAATGACTTTTTCTGTCTTACCAATCTTTATCTCGGTTTCAACCTGGCCCCCATGTTCTTTGACCTTTTCTGTAACCTCAGCTAACACCTCTTCAGAGTGTTTATGAATTCCGTCTTCAAACCAATGAAAAAATCTCATCCTCGTTGATGACGTATTGATCCATTCATCGCCCAAAAAGTTGTTCCATCCTTCATCTAAAATGAAGACCGCCTTTAAAGGTAGCTTCAAAGCTAGAGACATTTCAGTTGCCATTTGACCAGCAGCGTCCGCCGAAGGGGAGCCATCAGTAATCAATAGAATTTGACCGTTCATCGGAAACCTTCTTTCTCACTTAAAGAATTAAAACCAGGATCATTACAAGGGCAGCACCAAAAATAGCTACTAAATCTTCGTGTTTATCATTACTAAATAACGATAATTGTTTTTCTTCTTTTTTCTCTGACATATCATTACCTCCTTTAGAGTATTAGTCCTCAATAGGGAACTAGCATTAAAAGAGCCATAGAACAACGACTAGGGAAAGTGCAGCTTTCAGGAAACCTGCTACAGAGCCGATAACCAATGGAGTTCCTCCTGCTTTTCTCATTTCAGCAAAGGAGATTTGCAAACCTAAGCCGGTAAGACCGATGGAGAAGAACCAGCTGTAAATGTCACGAAATGCTTTTAGATCTGGGGAAACAGGATGAGTAGAACCAAAAGCACCAAAGGAAGTTAAAGTAACTGTGGCGATAAAACCAAGCACGAACAACGGAAATTTGCTAAAGAAGGTCTTTCCTGCACTAGCTGCTGTACCTACGGTTTTGTCATCAGACATACGAGCATAAAGAATCGTGATTAGCAGTACAACTAAAGGCAAGAACACAACACGGGTTAAGTTATAGATTTCGCCTACTTTTAAGCTAATAGAAGGCACATCAGCGGTACCGGGGTCAAAGGCAAGGGCCGCTGCTAATACTTGTCCAGAGTTTAAGATACCGGTACCGGCCCACATTCCGAACTGCTCAGGGGTCAATCCCATTAAATGTCCCAGGATTGGGAAAGTGAATAGGCAAACAATTCCAAATGACAAAATTGTGGCAATTGAGTAGGCTATATCTTCCCCTCTGGCTTTAACGGCCGGAGCAACAGCGACAATGGCGGATACACCACATACGCCCGCACCGGCAGCCAGACAAGCAGCAGAACCGGGATGCATATTGTATTTCTTACCGAGCCACATGGTGAAAATAATTGTTGAAAACATGAATGTCGCAATTAATAAGATCGAAGTTGAACCTAACGTAGCTAATTCGGCTAGACTATAAAGTGATCCAAGCAGAATAACACCCATTTTAATGAATATACGGGATGTTTTTACCCCTGCCTGAGCCCAGGATGGAATTCCAATAGTATTTCGAATCACCATTCCAATGATAATAACTATAATAACGTGGTTGATTTTCAGTACATCCCCTAAAAATTTGGAGTTAGTTTTAATCCATCCTTCTAGACCAGCCCACTCACCACCTAAAGTTTTTGTCCCCATGGCTAGCAGAGCAATAACAAACATAAATAAAAGTCCAGGTAAAACTTTAACCCATTTACTAGCTGTGCTTTCGTTCACAAGAAATACCTCCTTTAAAAATTGACACTTATTTTCTTATTTTGTCTAAATAACTTTACTTTATAGCACCTACCTTCAATTTAAATTGGTTTGTTTAGTGTCACCAGATTCTATTGCAATACCTATACCAATATCTCATAGGATTTATTAAAATATCCTATAGTTAAATCCCTATTTTTAGGGATATTCCTTAGGTGAAATAGAGGTTGTAGGCTGTTCCTCCGGTATGAATTCCCTTTAAAGCTTGAACCTTGGATTAATAAGCCAATTTCAGAGGACTTTTTCAGTCTGTATAAATAAGTACTTTCTATGGATAAATTGTTTAAAAAGAAAAAAATGGCTCGAAAAGCCATTGTTATAAGCAGAAATATTCCATATTCCTATCAATAGGATTGCCATCTAAAGATTATTTACTAACATTACCTATCGCCTAAACATGACATAGTGTCACGGTGACACATTGTCACGGAAGAAACCGTGACAATGTGTCACTGCATAATGTCGTCGTTACCATAGGATTCGATTTTACGGTATAGATTTCTGACACTGATACCAAGAAGCTTAGCTGCTTGCGCTCTATTACCCTCTACTAACTTGAGGGTAGAAAGAATATATAGTCTTTCTACCTCTTCAAGATTGGGGTAACTATGTTTTTGAATATGTGATAAACATTGCACAAATTCTGATTCACATACTTGTTCCTGCTCACTCGGGGCTCTTTCTTGAAGAGTACCTTTGTATTTCTCCGGCCATATATCTTGTGGATAAATAACGCTACCAGAGGCTAGAATCTGACCGCGTTTTATTAAATGTGCGAGTTCGCGAATATTACCGGGGAAGTCATAATCTAACAGCATTTCTTTAGATTTCTCGGATAATACATAAACAGCTTCGAAACCATCTCCCTGACTTACTGTGGATGTCTTTAGAAAATAATCCGCAAGAAGAAGTATATCACTCTTACGTTGGCGAAGAGTAGGTACATCTAAAGAGATAGAGTTTAAGCGATAAAACAAATCCTGACGAAACCTTTCTTGATTCATTTCATTTTGCAAATCCCGGTTAGTGGCTGCAACAATCCGCACATCAACTTGGCGCAGTCGATTATCTCCCACACGCCTAAATTCCCCGGTTTCCAAAAAGCGCAAAAGCTTAACCTGGATAGATAATGGCATTTCTCCGATTTCATCTAAAAATAGAGTTCCTTGATCAGCCATTTCGACAAGACCTATTTTTTTACTTCCAGCTCCGGTAAATGCACCTTTTTCATGGCCAAAAAGTTCACTTTCAATGAGAGTTTCGGGAATTGCACCACAGTTTATTGGGATAAAAGCATGGTCAGCACGATTACTCCAAAGATGAACTGCACGAGCGATAAGTTCCTTGCCACTCCCACTTTCTCCCCTAATAAGAACAGATTCATCACTCTGGGCTACTTTCCTCGTAATCGCTAAAAGTTCTTTTATTAAAGGGCTTTCTCCTATGATCTCTATCCCCGGGGTTTGACGATTGAGGACTTCTCGCAGGCCTTTGTTTTCAACAAGCAATTTTCGTTGGTCACCGGCTTTTTGAAGGGATATTTCCAGTTCTGCTAAATTACAAGGTTTTGTCAGATAATCAAAGGCACCTAACTTCATCGCCTCAATGGCAGATTCTATGGTTCCATGTCCGGTTAGCATAATGATTTGCACATCCGGCTGCTGGACTTTGATTTGTTCCAAAAAATCAAGTCCATTGCCATCAGGCAGCTTTAAGTCTAGAAGAACCCCGTCGAAAAGATTTTCCTTACAAAGGTCTAAGCCCCCTTGAATTGTTCCTGCTTCGAAGACCTCATACCCTTTTCGTCTTAATCGTTTGCTAATGACGGAGCGCAACTCTGCTTCATCGTCAAGGATCAGTATTCGATGTTTGTATATCAATGTTTAACCACCTTTATAAGCAGGCAAAGTAATACTTACAGTAGTCCCTTTACCTTCAGTACTTTCTATAATTAAACGTCCATTCATTCGCTGTATAATTCCATAACTAACGAACAAGCCCAGACCCGTCCCTTGACCCACCGGTTTGGTAGTAAAAAAGGGATTAAAGACATTTTTTAATTGACTTTGAGGGATACCCTGACCATTGTCTTTTACAATAAAGTGAATACTGTCATCAATGCGACAACTCTCTATTTCGACTTGGGAATTAGTTGGTGAAGCGTCCAGAGCATTTGATAAAATATTCAAGACCACTTGTTGCCATTCATTTTCATTACCTGCAATATACAAGCCAGGGTTCAGCTGCCTTTTAAGAGTTATAAATTTTTGCTTTGTTTTATATTCTAAAAGTTTGATCACCTGGGAACTTACGGCTCCAATATCCATCATGCTAAAGGAATGCTGTCGCTTGCGTGAAAATTGCAGGAGTCCATCTGTAATCTGCTTACAGCGAACAATTTGCTCTGACGTAATTCTTAAGCTCTCTTTGATTTCGTCAATATCTACTTTATTCGGTTCTTCATTTAAGCAATCCAGCAGTTCCTCACTATAGGCTGATACTATCGCTAATGGGTTATTAATTTCGTGAGCAATTCCTGATGCTAAAAGCCCTAGTGACGCCATTTTATCCGTCTCAATAACTCTGGACTCCATTTCAACCTGTTGTGTGACGTCTTCTAGTATAACTAGGTATACTGCTCCTTCACTATTCTCACTTGGGATTTGATAGTGTAATTGCCTAAGATATTTCCGTTCTCCGTCAAGAACGAAGGAGTTTACTCGTCCACTTTGGAGAAATGAACAATCAAAGTCTTCTTCACTTTGAACAATGTCTTCACAGGAAAGATTAAAATAATTAATCTCACCGAACCATTCAGCAAAGGTTGGGTTCCACCATATAATTTGTTTGTGGACATTTAACAAAACCATTCCTGCCCCAATGCCATCAACGACTGTTCGTAAAAGTTCCTTCTCCGCTTTAATGTTCTGATTCTTTTCATCTAACATGGCCATAAGTTGCTTAAACGAGTAGGCTAGTCTACCAATTTCATCTTGAGATGAATAGGAAATATCTGCTTGTAGGTCCCCCGTTACCTTAATCTTTTTGACTTGGGTCTCAAGGTCTTCTATGGGCTGTACAAGCTTTAATCCAAAAACAATACTTAGTATCGTCACCACCGCAATGGTTAGGAATAAAACTCCCCCCAAATTCCTGGCAAGTTCATAAATCGGCTCGTATGCTTCTTTAACAGGCTGCTCGATAAAGACTCCCCAATTAGGTTTATCCACCCGGGCAAACGATCCTATGACTTTCTCTCCTTGATCTCCTGAGTACTCACTAGGAGGCTTCTCGCCAGTCAAAAAACTATTGACTGCAGGATTTTCCCTGATATCCTCTTGGCTCAGAACCCTGCTAAAATCCGTATGACCAATTAAGGAACCCTCTTCATCGACAAAAAAGACATATCCCTTATGCCCTATACGAGTATCTATATATTGATTAATCATTAGTTTTAAGTCAGCCTTAGCTTGAAGATATCCCAGGTGTTCACGAGTTTGCGTATCCTTTATTCCTAATGTGATAAAAAATTGCGGTCGTTGATCTTTAGAGAAGAAAACATCACTTACAGTGTAATGTTCAGGCATTGTTTCCGGCCCTACGTAGTCAACGTTTGAAACAATACCATCTACTATAACTTCCCTCCGAGAAACTTGAACTATGGTATTTAAATTTTTATCTAAAATCTTAATGTCTTCTAAATAGGGTTCTTGACGCAATACAATATTTAGAATTCCCTCTTGTTCTTTATCCTTTCCTTTAATCAGGACAGTGGAGTTTACATCGGTAAGATTAGCTAAACTCTCGACAATATTTGTAATTGAAACTTGGAGCTTTGTGGCTATGACCATAGACTTTTGTATGTTTTGTTCTCTAATACTATCTTTAAATTTGTATCTTACTGTATTAAACGTAGTCAAGGAAATAAACACCATGGGGATGATTGACATTAAAATCCCAAAAACTAAAACTCTCGTTTTAATACGCTGATTCCAAGGCGTCTTTCCCGCTTTCACTGATAGCCTCCTTGTCCGATAACTTTATCCGCAAAATATATATATGCTTCTTCAAGAGAAATCCCTAATTTTTGCGCAACTTCCAGGTTAACCGTAAAACTTAATTTTTCTGCTGTTTCAACAGGGATAGACTTAGGAGAATACCCCATTATGATTTTGTGTACCATATGTGCGGTTTGAGCACCTTGATTGTAATAAGACGTCCCGTAAGAAGCAATGCACCCTTTTTCTGCATCACTAGGGTAAACTCCAAATACCGGTACGCCCTTTATTAACCCATAACTTGCTATCGCCTTTGTATGGGTTTCCAAAAACAATCCCGGCATAATAAGGATAGCTTGGCTTGTCTTGCTAATTTCGTTAACGATTCTAGGAATATCTTGTTCTATTGAAATATCATACATTTTATAACTAATATTTAACTCCCGAGCAGTCTGGGCAAGGCCCTGTTGAGAATCTTGAAATAAATTTGTACGCCTATCTCCTAGAACCGCAACCTCTTCAACATGAGGTATTAACCGTTTAAGCAGATCAAGCCTTTTAGCAATAAGCTCATAATGATAGTTATTAAGTCCAGTAACATTTGTCCCCGGGATTACCTCGCTTTCTACTAAACCAATTGCTATAGGTGAAAGTGCTCCCATGAAAATTATCGGCGGGGGATTGTTAAGCTTAGCTACCGTTTTTGACAGAGATCGTGTCTCTCCCTCTCCAGAAGCAACTAGTACATCAAATTTCTGGGATACTAATTTCTCAGCAAGTTGATCCATTTCTGCGTAGTCATTTGGTGCCGTCATTACCTCGTAAACAACATCTTTTCCCTCTTGATAATTTAAGTTACTGAGTTCGTCCCTAAGCCCCTCAAACTTCTCCAATCTATCCTCATTCTGAGATAGAACACCAATTCTAACAACTTTCTCTTCAGCAATTGATACTTTACTCATATAAAAACCCGCTCCGACCAAGTACAATATATAAATAAAATAAATAACACGTCCCATATTCCAAGGCCTCATCTCAGTTTAAATATTATCTTTGATTAAACCTAATAGTTTAAATCTTCCTTCATTGTACCAGAGGTAGGAAAATATAGCACCACAGACTTATATGTTAAATATTTCAATATTAATCAAAGAAACTTAACAAATTTCTTGAAATTATTCCTTATAAACAAAGAGATACACATGATATAGTGGATTAAGAATGCATGACTTATCTTGCGATCTTAGGATAATTGACTTTTATTGAAATTCTAACCATTTTCAAAGAGACTGTTTCAAGTTTCTCCTATTAAGAAAATTCCTACCCATAAGTTTTACCTTATCCTTTTTAAAAATGAAAAAAGAAGGAAAGTTTAAACGACTAACTTCCTTCTTTTTTCTCACTATACATTCCCGCATTGAAAGCAGCTCCCTTAGAGGCCCAATAAACACTCTAAGGGAGCTAACTTCAACCTGCTTCTTTCGTAAAAAATCCTAGTAGAACTGAGAGTCCTAGGCAATACCAGCCATCAGTAGACCCATAGTACGCTCATCGGCTTCCTCAACAGGCATCACCTTCATAATTTTACCTTCGTACAATACTGCAATGTTATCACAAATACTAGTCAATTCCTCAAGATCCTCAGAAATCAACAAGATTCCAACACCATTGCTTCGAGCCTCTAAGAGTTTGCTGTGTAAGTATTCAGTTGCCCCAATATCCAACCCTCTTGTGGGATAAGCAGCTACTAAGGCAACTGGGTTCCGGGTTATTTCCCTAGCTAGTACTACCCGTTGGATATTACCTCCAGATAGTCTTGCTGTAGGGGTTTCTAAGTCCGGTGTTTTTATGCCGTATTTTTCCACTTGAGAAGAACTATGAGACATAATTTTTCGGTTTTGAAGTAGTGAATACTTGGCAAAAGGCAACCGGTGATGATCCTTTAGAATAAGGTTTTCCCAAATGCTAAAGGACGGAATGGTGCCAACATGAATTCTATCCTCCGGGATATAGCCAAGACCTTGTTCTATGATTTCAGCTGGCGACATATTAGTGCTGTCTTTACCATTCAGAGAAATATTGCCTGAACTAAGTTTCCTTAAACCTGCAATCACTTCTGCAAGCTCTTTTTGTCCATTTCCAGAGACTCCGGCTATTCCCAATATTTCGTTTTCTCTTATCTGAAGAGATACTCCTGCCAAAGCCTCAGATCCCTTATCTCCTTTTGCATGAACCTGCTGAAGCTCTAAGACAATCTTGCCCGGTGAATAGTTACCTTCTCTTCTACAGGGAGCCATTTCTCTCCCTACCATCAACTTGGCTAACTCTTCTTGAGTGGTTTCTTGAGTTTTGACATTTGCGCATACTACCCCATCTCTCAATACAGTAACTCTGTCACTTATTGCCATAACCTCATTAAGTTTATGACTTATCAAGATTATTGAGTTTCCCTGTTGAGCCATGTTCTTTAGCAGAAGGATCAATTCATTGGATTCTTGGGGTGTAAGTACCGCAGTGGGCTCATCAAGAATTAACAGGTTTGCTCCCCGGTAAAGTGCTTTAATAATCTCTACACGCTGTTGTTCCCCTACACTTAACTGCCAGACATAGGCTTCAGGATTAATTGCTAAACCATAAGTATCAGTAATCTCTTTAATTCTTTTGGCAGCTGTTTTTAAATCCACAAAGAATTTTTTAGATAACCCTAGAATTACATTTTCACATACGGTTAGAGTGGGAACCAACATAAAATGTTGATGCACCATGCCGATCCCCAGCTCGATAGCCTCACTTGGGGAATTAATCCTGACTTGTTTACCGTTAAGCAAAATCTCACCAGCGTCAGGTTGATAAAGACCGTAGAGGATATTCATCAGAGTGGTTTTCCCTGCTCCGTTTTCACCAAGAATGGCCAGTACCTCACCCGCTTCTAATTGGATATTGACCCTATTGTTACTTAGAACTCCAGGAAAACGCTTAGTGATTCCAGACATCTCTAATTGTTTAATCTTTTCAACCATTCAATTCACCCATTATTTCTTAGGTAGTTCCACCTTTAGTTTTCCGCTAATGATCTCTTGTTTAGCCGTTTCTACAGCAGCTTTTACTTCAGCTGGAACTTTATCAGCTAATTTTTCGTTATACTTAAACTCAATAGTTCCATCAGCTAAGGTCAGTGTCAAGTGTTGTCCACCCAGTGTACCTTGCTTTCTCAGGTCAATTATTTTGTTCACTACCTTTTCCCAATGATAAACTTGAGAAGCTAATACGTGGTCAGGAGCAATACTGCTTTGATCCATGTCAGTCGAAAGCCAATAGTTTCCTTTTGTTTCACCAATAGCTCTGACAGCTCCTACAGCTTGCTGTGAAGACCCGGTAATAATATCTGCACCGGCACTCATCTGAGTCTTGGCGAGATTGCCGGCTCCCACGATGTCATTGAACGAGCCTGTATAGGCTATTCGGGTTTGAACATCAGCTTTGCCCTTAGCAACTCCTTGCTGAACACCATAATTATACTTAACAGCATCTCCAGACTCTACTGGCCCAACGATTCCTACAACTCCGGATTTAGTCATTTTTGCTGCTAATATTCCTAAGAGGTAGCCTCCTTCTTGCGCTTGGGGATCATAGGCAAAAATATTCGGTTGAGTCGCAAAACCGGTTCCATAAGCAAAGGTTGTTTTCGGGAAGTCCTTAGCTATATCGTTTAAAACACTTTGGTACTGAGAACCATGAGCAAAAATAATTTCGTACCCCTGAGTTGCATACTGACGGATAGCTGCCCCTGCATCCACAGCATTACCGAGTTTTTCACTGATTGCAACTTCTACTTTGTCTTCACCCATACTTTTCTGTACAGCTTTTAAACCCTCCACCATAGATTGGCCCCAAGCCATATCATCAACAGTAGCCGGTAGTACAAGAGCAATACGGATTTTTTCTCCATCGGTTTTTTGGGGAGCTGTTTCAGCAGCTGGCTTGGCAGCACAACCTGTAAAGGCTAACATAGTAAGTGCAGCCAAAATAAGAGACAATACCTTCTTTTTCAATCGTTTCTCCTCCTTCAATTTTATTATGATCAACCTCTGGTTCCGCGCTCGAAGGGCTTACCAAGTGCAGCAGGAGCCCAGACGCGTCCATAGGAGATTGCTAGGGCAATTATGGTTACCATATAAGGCAGAATAACTGCCAGCTCGTAGGGGAAATTGATTCCCAGAACTTGAACCATACTTTGGAAAGAATCAGCCATACTAAACAAAAGAGAACCAAGCAGAATACCCCAAGGGCTCCAGCGTCCAAAATATACAAGAGCTATGGCTATAAAACCTCTGCCTGCAGTAATATTGTCTGCATACATATTAGCTTGACCTATTGTTAAGAAGGCTCCAGCCAGCGCAGCCAGCATACCGCCAACTATCAAACACTGATATCTGATTTTTACGACACTCACGCCTAAAGTATCTGCAGCCTCCGGTTTATTGCCTACTGCACGAATGTTTAAGCCCCAACTCGTCTTATAGAGTACTATTCCAGACAATGGTACGAGGAGAAAAGCGGTATACACCAGGACATTATGATTAAAGAGAACTTGCCCAATCAGAGGTATATCACTCAACATAGGGATTGCTATAGGCTTTAGTCCATCAATGGAAGTTACCCCTCCTACATAGAGACGAAAAAGCAAACCTGATAGCCCCCAGCCAAACATATACAACCCAATTCCACTTATTCCTTGTTCAGCCTTAAAAGTAACGCTGACAAAGGCCATTATTAATCCCATCAGTGCGCCAATGGCTAAACTTACGATGATTCCGAGTAGAGGACTGCCTTGTTGGAGCGTCGCAAAAAAACCTGCGAAAGCTCCCATCATCATAATACCTTCCACCCCGAGATTATAAACTCCCGACCGTTGAACAAACATTTCACCTAGGGCTGCTAAAAGAAAAGGGGTTGCCAAGCGGACTCCGGTGGCTAGTATAATTATAAAAATATCAATACTCATGAATCCTTCCATTTACTTCCCACCTCCCCTATCCACTTTTGTCCCAAAAGTTTAGCTTTAAATTTAACGATAGAATCTGGGTTTCTCAAGAAGTAATCACTCGAAACAACAAACAAGACAACCAATCCTTGAATGACCATAATCATAGCGGCAGGAATATTGACAGCCCTTTGCATCATATCCGCGCCTACAAGCAAAGCCCCAAACAATATCGAAGCTGGGATAGTACCTAATGGGTGCAGGCGACCGAAAAGTGCAGCAACAATTCCGCTAAATCCATACCCTGCAGAGAGACCTTCTAGAGAACGATGATGTACACCTGTTACTTCTACAACTCCGGCAAGGCCTGCCATTCCTCCAGCCATGGCCATAGCCAAAACTAAGTACCATTCTACTTTTATGCCAGCATACCTGGCAGCTTCAGCTCCAGCGCCAACCGCACGCAATCGATATCCACGGCTTGTTTTCCACAAAAAAACATATACAAGCACCGCCAAAACTAGGGCGAAAATAAGTCCAGTATGAATTCTAGTTCCCGGTACAAGTCGGCTAAGCCAGATTTGCTCAGGAATTAATGCTGTCTGTGGTACACCTGTACCGTAGGAAACCTCTTTTGGATCAATCAATGGCCCCCTTATAAGAAACAGATATAACTGTAACGCAATTTGGTTAAGCATTACAGTACTTAGTATCTCATTGACAGATAGACGAGCTTTAAGCCAACCGGCAATACCACCCCATATTGCACCACACGCTCCGCCTGCCACAAATACTACAGGGAGCAGAATCATTGCAGGTACATTAGACAAAGAAGTCCCGACCGCCGTTGCTCCAATGGCCCCTGCCAAAATTTGACCCTCAGCTCCAATATTGATAATCCCACTGCGAAAGGAAATCACAATACCTAATCCCACTAATAGCAGCGGAACTGTCCTTACTAAAGTTTCAGTTATCCCAAATTTATCACCAAGCGGCCCTGAAAACATTACTCCATAGGCCTTTATAGGGTCTGACTTAGCTAAGATAAGAAATAAGGCACCTACTAAGAGTGCTCCAAATAAGGCTAATAGTAGGACAACAATTTGTTTAAAGACCCCATTGTGTTTTGAACTCAACGATATGCAACTCCATCCTGTCAGGAAATTGTAAGGCTCTTTTAAATTTACTACCCTTCGTTTAGCGATGACCATCTAATGAGAACAAATTCACCTCCACCTGCAAAGAACTAGTCAGAGAGATGAATATTGAAGTTTACCATCTACTCGGACTAAAATACTCATCAACTATGGTACACCCCAATAACATAAGGAATTCTGATAGAACCAAAAAAAGCTTCATAGAGATAAACCTCTATGGAGCTTTTATTCTAATGATTACCAATTATATTATTTACTTAACAAAATTGCAATAATTTCTTACTATGCCTAAATTTATCCTTACCCATTCAATCAAGGTAAATCATACAATATTATAAGTAATCTAAAATATATAAAATTTATGGACAATTTAGATTATTGTTATTACATTTATGGGCTGTATATGATAGAATTTACCTGAATGAATTATCATTCAGGTAAATTCCTTTTTTTGGTGTTATTAATTTGGAAGAACGCTCTAACCTTCATGGACTAATTAAGATTGGAGGGGAAATCAGTTTTTGAATAGTCTTAATTTATAAAATGTTCATAATGAAATAGCAATAGTCTGGAGCTGCTCTCATTTTCTGTAATTTGTTGAAATGGTAGGTGAACTATTCAATGAAAGAAAACTCGGGAATGATCTATGACGATGTTGAAAAGTGTGTCGATGAAGTTATTAACTACGTCGGCAAGGATATAACCTTTTCTATGACCCTAGCCTTAGGAAAGCCGGTACGCTTTATTAATGAACTATACAAGCGTGCCAAAAAAGACCCTGAGTTAAAACTCAAAATTATCACTGCTCTTTCTCTTGAGATTCCTAAGGGCAGTTCAGAACTTGAAAAGCGCTTAATGCAACCAATAATGGACAAGGTTTTTGCAGGAGTCCCTGAGTTTGAGTATATGAAGGATTTTCGCGCTGGAACCTTGCCAAAAAATGTCGAAATATTCGAATTTTACTCTAAGGCTGGCAGCTACATAAATAATCCTGTTGCACAGCAACGTCATTTATCCTCTCATTATACACACGTGGTTCGAGATGCTTTAGCTCTTGGCACAAATGTTTTCGGGGAACTAATATCCTACAGAGAAATTAATGGTAAGACTATGTATTCTATGGCCTGTAACCCGGACATTTGCCTTGAAACTGTTCGTAAAATGAGGGAACTGCGAGCCAACGGTCATAAATTAGTGATCATTGGAGAAGCCAATAAAAAGCTGCCATTCATGTATGGCGATGCAGTTGTTGAGGCAGATGCCTATGATATTATTCTTCAAGGTCCAAATTTCGATTATGAGCTTTTCTGCCCTCCCAAGGATTCTGTTGCCCTCAGTGATCATATGATTGGGATTAATGTCAGCCCTTTGATCAAAGATGGCGGTACTATCCAGGTAGGAATTGGTGCTCTCGGGGATGCAATTGTTTCAGGACTTATTTTGCGTAACGAACATAATGCTATCTACCAAGAAATCTTGGAGAAAGCTGGTATAAAAAGACGATATGAAAAGTTAATAGCTGACTGGGGTGATATCGGTACCTTTGAAAAGGGCCTCTATGGCTCGTCAGAGATGTTTGTTGATGCCTTTATGCAAATGTACAAAAAAAGGATTTTAAAACGTAAAGTCTACGAAAGTATTCCCCTTATGAAACTTATCAATGAGGGCAAACTAGATCCCGATTCCATTCCTCTTGACATTATAGACCAACTCATTGAAATCAAGGCAATTCATAAGAAAATTAAAGCCAAAGACTTTGAGTTTCTTACAGAATTCGGAATCCTTAAACAGGGCCTCACCTATGATCACTATACAATTATTGATGAGAACATCAAATATTCGGCAGATATGAATGAGGAAAAAAATCGATTAGAGATTCGAAAACTACTAGGCAAAAAACTGCTCAAAGGCACAGTAATTATGGGAGCCTTCTTTTTAGGACCTAAAGCCTTTTATAAAGACCTCAACAACATGAGCGAAGAGGAAAGACAGCTCTTTGCAATGTCCGCTGTTGAAAAAGTCAACCAGCTTTATGGGGGAGAAGAACTTCGTACTCTACAACGTAAAGATGCACGCTTTATAAATACTGGGATGGTGGCTAGTGTTTTTGGAGCAATTGCCTCTGATCAACTGGAAAATGGGCAAGTTGTTAGCGGAATTGGCGGGCAGTACAATTTTGTAGCAATGGGTCACGTCTTACCAAAAGCGCGGGTCATAATTATGATAAAAAGCACAAAAGGATCTGGCAAAAACCTTAAGTCAAATATTGTCTTTAATTATGGCCATTGTTCAATACCCAAACATATGAGAGATATCGTAGTTACAGAGTATGGGATCGCTGACCTTCGCAGTAAGCCAGAAAGCGAAGTTATTGCTGAAATGATTAACATAGCTGATTCAAGATTTCAGAACAAGTTACTTGAAAAAGCAAAGAAGGCGGGAAAACTCCCCCATGATTATGAAATACCTGCAGAATACAGAAATAATACTCCGCAAAAAATACAAGCTTTGCTAAAACCTTATCAAGCTCAAGGCCTCTTTCCTCAGTTCCCATTTGGCACGGAGTTATCGGCCCTTGATATCAAGCTAGCGGGAGCGATGAAAGGCATGAAGGCACTAGCAAAAGGTAATATATTTAAATTGGTTAAGGGAATCCTTAAGGAATTGCTTAAACCCATTCCTAATTCAGCTCAACCCTACATTGATAGAATGAATCTAGCCCGCCCTGTTTCCATCAGCGAAAGATTCATGAGAAAAATGGTCGTCTTTGCCCTAAGAAATGCTAATGTACTTCAATCTTCTGAACAGCATCCCGTTTCAATGTCGAACCGGGTAGAAGCAAAATAGCCAAGATCCAAACAACAGCAAAAAACACGTCTATGAGAAAGCTATCAAATCTATCCTCATAGGCGTGTTTCTGTTGTTGAACCTTCTGTTAATCTAGCATAGTATGATTACCGTTCCTCTCGGTCATAGGATAAACCTAATGCTCCGGGAGCAGTCAATCGTCCTTTTTGGCGAGCAACCACAAAGACTAGGATTAAGACTGTAAATAGATAGGGCAGCATTTTCAAAAAGAAAGGTGACATTTGAATACCTAAGACTTGTAACCGGAACCCTAGGGCATCGATTCCGCCAAACAGATAAGCACCCATGAGAGCTCTCCAAGGATTCCATAACGCAAATATTACAAGAGCTACTGCGATCCATCCTCTTCCCGCTGTCATGTTTTCCAGCCAACTAGGGGCATACGCCAGGGATAAGTATGCACCACCGATTCCACCTAAGGCACCACCAACAACAACATAGATATATCTTAGATAAAAGACATTTAAACCCAGAGCGTCCATAGCAGCAGGATTTTCTCCCAGTGCTCTGAGATTTAAGCCCGGTCGAGTATGAAACATAAAATACCAGATTGCAACAACCAAAATATAACTAATGTACACTAACGCATCATGTTGGAATAAAATCGGCCCAATAAAAGGTATATCCCCTAATGGACCTAAAGGGATAACCTCAAAGGGCTTAGGTACCGGAATACCAATATACTCCTTCCCCAAATACCCGCTGAGTCCAGTCCCGAAAATTGTTAAAGCTAAACCGCTAACGACTTGATTAGCTCTAAGGGTTATAGTAAGGAAGGCATGAATTAAAGCTAAAGCTCCACCGGCCAGCATGGATGCTAACAAACCATACCAAGGATTACCTGAGGTTACTGCCATCATAAAACCTGACACTGCACCGACAAGCATAATGCCTTCAACTCCAAGGTTGATGATTCCAGCCCGTTCAGTAATAAGTTCACCCAGTGCAGCATAGAGAATTGGCGTACCAGCAATCACTGAAGCTGCCAATAAAGGGATCAAGAATTCTTGAATGCTCACTTGCTTAATTCCTCTCCTTTCTGGCGAATCAGTTTTAACCGATAATTCGTAAATATTTCGCCTCCAAGGACAAAGAAGAGTATCGCCCCTTGCAGCATTGTAGCTACGGCAGCTGGAATACCTTCCACTTGGACTGCATATCCTCCTACCTGTAACGCCCCAAACAATACTGAGACTATTAGAATTGCTACTGGGTTAAGCTTACTTAACCAGGCCACAATAATAGCTGTATAGCCATATCCTGGACTGATTCCATGTTGAAGCTTGCCAATAATACCACTAACCTCAGCCATACCTGCTATCCCTGAAATTGCCCCGCTAAGAAACATTACCAGTAATATGTTACGTTTAATGTTCATCCCTGCGTACCGGGCTGCCCGTTCACTTGAGCCAATAACATTAATGCTATATCCCCAGCGAGAATACTTAAAAACAATAGCTAAGAGAACTGCCAAGACCAAAGCAAAAAACAAACCAGCGTGGATACGAGAATCACCCAAACCAGGCAACCTGGCTGCTTCAGAAAAGGATGCAGAGATAGGGAAATTTGATCCATTGGGATCCTTCCAAGGACCATATACTAAATAATCCACCCAAAGAATTGCTACGTAATTTAACATTAACGTTGTAATGATCTCATTAACCTTCCATATAGCTCTCGGGATAGCCGTTAAAAGTGCCCAAAGTCCACCAGCAATCATGCCAAGAATTAGCATTCCCGGAAGCATGATGTAGGCTGGAAGAGAGGGTATAGTCAAAGGCAGCCAAGAGGCAGCCATGGCACCCATATAAAGCTGTCCTTCGGCGCCAATGTTCCATAACTTCATTTTAAAAGCCAGTGAAACACCTAAGGAGGTCAACATTAGAGGAATGGCCTTAACCATTGTTTCTGTAAGTCCATATTTCGATCCTAAACTGTCTACAAACATTAGAGAGTACACGTCCAGAGGTTTTTCCCCGGTTAAAACTAAGAAGATCCCCCCTAATAACAGAGCCAGCAGCACGGATATTAAAGGGATGATAAAAACCATTACCGGCGATGGAGTTAAGCGTTTCTCTAGTTTAAGTGTGAGCCGGTTCATTCTCATTCACCCTTTCTCTCGCGGAGCAGGAACCTGTCATCAAAAGCCCTACCTCTTCCAAGTCGGCTTGTTCAACGGGAAAATCTCCTGTTAACTTACCGTCAAATACTACCCCAACCCGGTCTGCTAATTTGAATATTTCGTCCAGGTCCTCTGATATAAGTAGGATCGCTGTCTTACGTTTCTTTAATTCTAATAATAGTTTGTGAACCGATTCTGTTGCACCAATATCTAATCCTCTCGCCGGATAGATTACTACCATCAGTTTAGGGGAACTGGATATTTCTCGAGCCAGCAAAAGTTTCTGCAGGTTTCCACCTGACAGTACTTTTACAGGCTGGTGCAAGCTAGAAATCTTAACTTGGTACTGATTTACCAAGGTTTCAGCGTTACGCACTACTGCTTGAGATTTCAATAACCACCGCCCAGAGAACTGAGGCTGATGATATTTTTTTAGAATAAGGTTCTCCAAGGCATTTAGATCCGGCACTAATCCCATGCCTAAGCGATCTTCAGGTACATAAGCAACCCCTAGGTCAATGATTGTTCGGGGGGAGAGATTGCTTATATTCCTGTCGTTTAAGAGGATTTTTCCACTCTCCACACGACGCAAGCCAGAAATGACTTCCGCCATTTCCCGTTGTCCATTGCCTGATACACCGGCTAAGCCGAGGATTTCACCTTCGCGTACACAAAGACTCATTTCACGAAGGCAAGGGAGACCCATGTCATTTAAAGCATTCACTTTATCCAGTTCCAGTACGACCCCACCCACGGGAGAAGAGTCTCTATCATACTTTGAGGCCACAGCTCTACCGACCATCAAACGAACCATCTCTTTAGCGTTAATCTGGTCACGTTCTAACACGCCGGCAAACTTTCCCTGTCGCAACACTGTAACTCGATCTGCAATCGCCTCAACTTCATTTAACTTATGAGTTATAAGCACCACTGCACAACCTGCGCTGGCCATCCTGCGCAAATTTCCGAACAACTCATTGGCTTCCTGAGGAGTCAGAACAGCAGTTGGCTCATCAAGTATCAACACTTTAGATCCCCGATAGAGCATGCGAACGATTTCAACTCGCTGTTTTTCTCCAACTGAAAGCTGCCATACCTTAGCATTTAAGTTGATCTCTAACCCATACTTTTTCCCAAGCTCGTTAATTCTGGTTTTAAGTTCCTTATTGGAAAGAAAAAAGGAATTTTCTTTTTCACCTAAGGTAATATTTTCAGCCACAGTAAATGGCTCAACTAGTTTAAAATGCTGATGAACCATACCAATACCACAGGCTATGGCATCCCTAGGAGAGCGAAATTTCTCTTCAGCTCCGTTAACTAAAATTTTGCCGGCATCAGGCTTGTATAACCCGGCTAAGACGGACATTAAAGTGCTTTTCCCCGATCCATTTTCTCCTAATATAGCATGAATTTCTCCAGGGTTAATATCCAGGTCAACATTGTCATTGGCAAGTACTCCTGGGAATTTTTTCACGATTCCCCGTAATTGGATTAGGGATTGGTTCATGTTAGTCCCCCTCAATTCACAAACAATTTCCGGCAATACTCAGAAGAAATCTTTTTAGAGATTATAACTTCAAGGGCACTCACAGTGCCTTGAAGTTATAATCTCATAAGTTACAAGAAGCTATTTTGCCAACCGGATTTTATTTGGGGATTGTCCCGTCTACCCCTTCAACAAACCAGTTAAACGAAAGCATATCTTTGTCAGACATTACTTGGCCCTCGGGAACTTTGACAGCGCCTGATTGATCCTTAACCGGCCCTGAGAAGACATCCCATTTGCCAGATATGATTTTATCTTTAGCATCTGCTACAAGTTTTTTGGTATCATCAGTTACCATCGGGCCATAAGGAGCGATATCAACAAGACCTTCACTCATAGCACCCCAGTATTGATCATTTTTCCAAGTTTTATTAATAACGGATTCGACAGTTTTTACATAGTAAGGACCCCAGTTCCAGACTGCAGAGGTCAAAACTGCTTTAGGTGCCATTTTGGACATATCCATGTTATAGCCAATTCCGTATTTACCTGCTTCCTCTGCAGCTTGCATAGGTCCAGGTGTATCTTGGTGTTGAGCAATAACATCCGCACCATTAGTCAAAAGACTTTTAGCCGCATCTTTTTCCGCAGCAGGATCATACCAGGTATTCGTCCAAACAACTTTGACTTTAGCCTGAGGATTTACTGAACGAACCCCTTGGGTAAAGGCGTTAATGCCGCGAATGACTTCTGGGATCGGCATAGCAGCTACATAACCAATGGTGTTTGTTTTAGTGGTTTTACCAGCTACTATTCCTGTTAGATAACGAGCCTGGTACATACGACCAAAATAGGTTCCAACGTTATCAGCGGTTTTATAACCGGAATTGTGCATAAACGTAACATCAGGGTATTTTTTTGCTACATTAATTGTCGGATCCATATAGCCGAAGCTGGTTGTAAAAATGATTTTGTTACCTTTTTCGGCCAGTTGGGTAATTACACGCTCTGAATCCGCACCTTCAGGAACTGATTCGATAATCGTGGTTTCTACTTGTGGCATTTTTTCAATTAAGTATTTACGGCCTTGGTCGTGAGCGTAGCTCCAACCAGCATCCCCTACCGGTCCAACATAGACAAAAGCTACCTTGATTTTCTCTTTGCCTGCGTCGGCTGGTGCTGGTGCAGCTGTAGGAGTCTTAGCCCCACAGCCAGAAATGACTAAGAGTAATGATACTAATAAGGTGATAAAAATTGCACTTCTTCTCTTGAAATTCATCTCAATGTTTCCTCCTTTTTCTTTCTGCTAAATAATTGACTTTATATCTTTTATATCTCTTGAGTTTCACCTCCCGTTGCGTTACAAGAAAAGCTTCCCAGAGATATCACCTCTAGAAAGCTTCGTTGCCTAAATACTCAGTGCTAGTTCTATTATATTACCTCCAAATAAAAAATACAATGATTTCTTATAGATGAAAGATTTACTTTGTCTTCAATAAAATACTAAGTAATAAGAGTAATTTTTTCTCCACCTAACGTTTTGATGAAATGATCTAAAAATATCGCAAAATATATCTTCAGGTTTATAATTCCTTATTGCTTTATAGAAAAACAAGCACTTGTAGATTAATCTACAAATGCTTGTTTTTAGAACTATTTAGTCTTCGTAAGTTCCGTAAACGATACGCTCACGAAGCTCGCCAATCATAGCCGGAACATTGATACTCATCGGACACCGCTCTACACATCTACCACAGCGCAAACAGGAATAAACCAGCGGGGCAGCTTTCTCCATTCCACCAGATACGAAAGCCGTCCAGACCGTGCCGATGCCTCCCATATAGGTGTGACCAAAATGACCGGCAGTCACTTGGAATACCGGACACTCATACATACATCCACCACAACGCAGACAATGTAGAGCTTGAGTAAACTTCTCTTCCTGAGCCATTTCTTTACGACCGTTATCTACGAAGATAACATAGAACTCCTTCGGGCCATGTGCTCCATATGTGGTAACTTTTTCAATATCACCGGTTTTACTGGGACCGCTGACAATATTGACATAGCCCGGCACTCCATACTGTGCATATCGCCAGGTAACTTCTGCTACCTTCATTGCATCTTGAAATGTTGGTACTAATTTCTCCACACCTACCATGACTATATGAACCGGAGGGGCCCCAGTCGCCAGACGAACATTTCCCTCGTTTTCAATAATAACCATCGCTCCGGTGTCAGCAGCCACAACATTAGCTCCGCTGATACCAACGTCTGAAGTAAAATACTTTTCACGCAGGAATTCTCTAACAACCTTTACTTCTTCTGCGATGTCAGGCGGAACTTCCTTCTTAAAAAACTTGGTAAAAACTTCAGCAACCTGCTCACGAGGAACATGAATCGAAGGAGAAAGAATGTGCATTGGACGTTCCTTACGCAGTTGGAGGATAAATTCTCCTAAGTCAGTCTCCCATACTTCGTTGCCATTTTCCTCTAAATATTCACGTAGGTGAAGTTCTTCTCCTAACATGCTTTTTCCTTTGACGACAGTTTTTCCCTTTCCAATAATACCCAGGGCTATTTCGAGGGCTGCCTGATGATCTTTAGCATAAAAAGCTTTCCCTTTATTCCGTTCCACCGAAGCCATAGCTTGTTCTAATAATGTGTCTAAGCTCGCCATGGACCGGGTTTTAATCTCTTGTACTTCCTCTGCTAAAGCGGGAGTATGGGGAAAACGTTCCAAGGTTTCTGAAACTGT
This sequence comes from Desulfosporosinus sp. HMP52, assembly GCF_000765145.1. Lineage (GTDB taxonomy): Bacteria > Bacillota > Desulfitobacteriia > Desulfitobacteriales > Desulfitobacteriaceae > Desulfosporosinus. The sequence continues at coordinate 95,931 of NZ_JMGA01000029.1, forward strand.
ATTTCGGTAAGAACTTACAGCTCTGGATATCGCTGTACGGATGTTTTTGTCCTCACTAGCTTCATTAAGGGACTTGGCATACTTGACAAAGTCCTTTCTAAAATCGGTCATGCTTTAACCCCCCTATATAGGAATTCAATCAAGTCTTCAATTACTGCGGAATCACCTTTTGCTCGTCCTCCTTCTAGGGCTGACAGGCAATAGGGACAAGACGTTAATATATGGGATGAACCGCTGTCCTTCAATTCATTGACACGGCGTCCGCCGATAACATGGGATAACTCCGGAAACAGAATTTTAATAGGCCCACCGCAACAAGAGGTCCATTCGCGATTCATCTGAGCTTCTTTGACCTCGGCACCCACACTTTCCAGAATGTCTCTTAATTCTTGGTGGATGTTTAATTCACGGGCCAAACGACAGGAATCATGAATCACGACTGACTCTGGGGATGTAATCTTAGCTAGCTTGTCTCGTCGTTCCCAAACAAGATCAATATAAGTACGAATTTCAAAATCAAAACCTTCGATCAGTTTTGGATAAACGAATTTAAAGACTTCTGCCGCATGAGGAGATAGGCAAACAATAGTTTTCGCACCACTTTTCTTAATTACCTCTACAACTCTCTTAGCATAGTCTTTCATATCCTTTAAATACCCTAATTCATAGAGCAAGGCTCCACTGTATAACTCCTCACTACCTGAGTAGCAAAACTCATATCCTAATTCCTTGAGTACCTTTGCCGCTTTAAAACAGACAGAATTATATCTGTCCTTGTCCTTAGCCAGGACAGAAGCGTACATCTTTTCCGGGCTGATTCCAGTCTTATTTAAAATATTCCTGGCACCCATCATCATTGAAAAAACCTTACTGCCCTGGTCAAGATGCGTGATTGTTTTAACCAACGAGTCAATAAAAGGGAGCATTTGGTATTCTCCGCCTGTATAAAAAAGCAAATCTCCTTTAACCGGCAAGTTCAATTCCTTGGCCCAAGAAGCGACTTCCGAGCCCTTCAAAGCCAGGGGGCTACCATGCTTAATAATATTTTCACTTATTACGTCAAGTACCATTGGCATTTTTGTTTCCAAAACCTAACACGTCCTCCCATATTAAAATATGGTTCAAATACTCTTTCTCTGGAATTTGAGCATTTTTCTCCATTCAGAAAGCGCGCATCGATTTTCTCTAAGCGCGCCTTCGTTATCCATCCAAAGCCAAAGTAAACATAACTCTGCATACTTGTTATTATAATAAAAATTTCCTATTAAAGTAACCCTACGTGAAATTGTATTATGTATACCTGATAGATTATTTTGATAATAGTTACAAATATTGAGCTCCAAGAAAGAAATAATTATTTGAGATGGATTGATGTCTTATTTATGAGGGAGATTAGTCCCTCGTATCTCACTATCCAGAAAAGTTACCCAGACCCAGAAACAATTCTCTGGATTTCTTGACAAATACTGTCATGAAGTTTATTGTACACATAAGCAATTGACATATTAATCTATTTTTCTGGAGGAATGAGATGAAAGGTAAATATACCATAATATTTATCCCACCGGATCACTCCACTACTCGCCAATTCCAGATCACAAAACGGAGTAAGCAGTATTTGAGTGCCTTTATGCTTCTTATAGGGGTGGTGGTGGTCGGTCTATTTGCTCGGAACCTTTACCTAAGTCATTATATAAATCATCTTCAGCCCACAATTGACCATATCACTCAGCTCAAGTCCACCATCAAAGAGCGCGACCAGACAATCAATAATTTAAGCGCACAGTCCACTCAAATCACAGAAGACCTTAGGCGAATAACAGACCTTGAAGAAAAAATATCTTCTATCCTTCAACTAGATTCGCCCTCTCCAACAACATCCCTTAGCCGTGGCATTTCCTCTGAAACCTCAGTACTTGCTATCGTTACTCCCCCCAGTGGCACCCCCACTCAATACGCTCAGGTTGTGACAAACCATTTGAATACCTTACAGCGTTATTACGAGATAGCCGTTGTACAAAAAGATAAATTTGATCATACACCAAGTATTCTTCCTGTAGAAGGTGAAATTACCTCTCCTCATGGATACCGCTGCAATCCTTTTGGTGGTTTGTCCAAAGAATTCCATAACGGCATAGACATTGCCTGTAATTACGGAACTCCTATTAAAGCCACAGCTGACGGAATTGTCACTTTTTCCGCTAGAAATTCCATTTTCGGTCTTAGAGTAGATATCGATCACGGTCATGGCATCAGAACCTTTTATGGTCATAACTCCAAGCTGCTGGTGAAAGAAGGTGACAAAGTAAAAAAGGGTGACATTATAGCTTACAGTGGCAACTCCGGACGAAGTACAGGAACTCATCTTCATTATGGTACTTATGTTAATGGAAAGAATGTTGATCCATTAACCTTTACTGAATCATTAAAGGAGACTTAACGCATATGTTTAAAAAACTTTCTCCCTCTCATTCTAGTGGCGATACTACGCTAATTGCTGCAGAGTGCCAAATTATCGGATCAATTAAAATCAATGGGAATGCTAGAATTGACGGGAAGATCGAGGGAACTGTTCAATCAACCGGTGATTTAGTAATCGGCCCCAGCGCCTACTTGACAGCTGATATTGAAGCAAATACAGTAAGCATTGCCGGAGAAGTACACGGAAACATAAAGACTACAGATCTATTAGAGTTAAATTCAACTGCTCGCTTATTTGGAGATATCAGCACCCGCCAATTTAAAGTCGACCAAGGGGCTCGGTTTACCGGAATGAGTCAACTACTTGATGAAGCAACACCCCCGGTAATCAGTCATGAAAACAGCAAAGAGTCTTCCTCCGCCAAAGAAACAACACGAGTTTCAACACTTGCCGAGATTTAAGATTTCATATGATGCAAAGGCAGTCGACCAGTACTTCTGGTTCGACTGCCTTTTGCGGTCAATGACTCCATTTCATTAATGGGGTAGTCCCCATGCAATGGGTTGTTAAGCTTCCTCTTCGCTCCCTCTGGAATCGGGGCGTATTTCTCTCTTTTCGAGAGCATTAATATAGGCTTTAGCGCTGGCCTCGATGATATCAGTCGAAAAACCCTTTCCAACTACAAGACGTCCATCCTCGTGACGCAGCTTAACTGTAGCCTCTCCCAGTGCCTCGCTGCTTCTTGTTACGGATTTCAGGGTGTAGTCTTCAAGAATTGCGGTATTTCCTGTGATCCTGTCAATAGTATTGAACAATGCATTTACCGGGCCATTTCCACAGGCGGCATCAGTCATTATAGTCCCTTCAATTTCCAGGCTTACTGTTGCCGTAGCCATCTCAATTCCATTAGTGGCAATAGACATACTCTGCAAGACAATACTATTAAGAGCCCCTCCCGAATCTCCCATCAGAACAAACAAATCTTGGTCAAACACTTCTTTCTTAAGGTCTGCCAGTTGTAAAAATCTTTTATAAACGTCATCCAGCTGAGCCCCGGATACCTGGTAACCCAGTTCTTCTAAACAATGCTGCAGAGCATGCCGCCCCGATCTAGCTGTAAGGCTAATTAGATTCTGCGCGACTCCAATAGTTTCCGGTTGAATTATCTCATAAGTTTCTCGATCCTTAAGAACCCCATCCTGATGAATACCCGAGGCATGATTGAAAGCATTGGCTCCTACAATCGCCTTATGGTCAGGAATAGTTACTCCTGTTATTCGGGAAACCAGTCTGCTGGTGGCGGATATTTCACGAGTATTTACTTTACTCTCTACTCCATAGGCAGCCCTCCGAGTGTAAATTGCCATAATAACCTCTTCAAGAGAGGTATTCCCTGCCCGCTCGCCAATACCATTTATTGTTCCTTCAACTTGGCTGGCTCCTGCTTTTATTCCCGCTAAGGAGTTGGCCGTTGCCATACCCAAGTCATTATGGCAATGAACACTCACGATGGCTTTGTCAATATTCTTAACGTTTTTAATCACATAACCTATAAGCTCCCCATATTCCCACGGGCTGGCATAACCGACGGTATCGGGAATATTAACGACGGTAGCTCCTGCCGAGATAACATTTTCGATGACTCTTGCTAAGAACATAGGATCACTTCGAAAGGCATCCTCTGCGTAAAATTCAACATCACTCACATATTTTTTGGCGTACTTCACTGCTGCAACAGCCTGTTCTACAACTTGATCTGGGTTAAGTTTCAATTTCTTTTCCATGTGAACTGGAGATACCCCTATGCCGGTATGGATTCGGGGATATTCCGCTTTGCGCAGAGCTTGGGCGCAAAGGTCAATGTCCGCTTCTACTGCCCTAGTCAGCCCACAGATGGTTACTCCTTTAAGTTCTTGGGCCATTGTACGAACTGACTCCATGTCGCCAGGCGAAGACGCCGGAAAACCCGCTTCGATAATATCTACTCCCAGCTTTACTAACTGGTGCCCTATTTCTAATTTTTCTCTAACGTTAAGAGTAATTCCTAAGGATTGCTCCCCATCTCTGAGGGTAGTATCAAACACATACAATTTACGCATTACAATTCCTCCTTAAAAATAAATAAACCCTTCATCTCTAATTGAGACGAAGGGTTAGTTCGCGGTACCACTCAAGTTGACGGCAAATAGCCGTCTTCTCTGCAGATACGAGAGCTGATCGTGGTTCGTGGTTCGTAGTTCGTGGTTCGAATCCAAATAATAATTTACACTTCGAACGACGCGCATAGAACATCGAACATCGAGGTTCTGATATCCCCTTCCTTTTAACGGTGGAAGTTCCGTCCGAGCCTACTTTCAACATTTCGGTCGGCTACTCAAGGAAGAGTTCTAGACCCATACCATTGTTGCCTTTCACCAGCCGGCAACTCTCTTAAAACGGCACTAGGAGTATACTATTTCCTCTCATCGTCATTTTAACAGTTTATAACAGTTTACACTACTTCTATAGATTGTCAAGGGTGTTCCCGACTTTTTCTTTCCTTGATTTAACCCTCTGATTTATATATAGATAGAGAGAGTTCTTTCCAAAGACGATTCAACATTATTCTATATTATATATTCACAAACAATAGCAAGGGATAATTATCAACGGTTGCTATTCTAGTGCCCTTCATAGTAAGTATCATTACCTATACTTTTCTAGATTAACACAAAGGTTTTTATCGGTCATACATGGTTTATGCTAATTTAAGACGCTTTCCTTCTTGCAGTTCTTTTAAATTCGGATCCTGGAGAACTTGATCCCCCTCAGTTAAGCCTTCCAATATTGTGACTTGACTGTCATTTTCCAGTCCTTTCTTCACGGGCTGAATTTTTGCCTTACCCTCCTGAATTATCCAAACTGCATCTCCTTCTTGATAAGGAAAAAGGGAAGTTTTAGGGATCATTAATTGATCTTGAACTTCTAAGGTGGTGAACATGACATCCACATTACTTCCTAAAACGACAGTCGGTGAGTTTTCAGCAACCTGAATAGTTACTTTAACCCGATTTTCTTTAAGTCCGAGTGGAGAAATTTTCTCCACAGCTGAGATAGCCACCTCATCAACTGTACCCTCAAAGGACTTATTACCCGAACTGGTTTCTTGAATTACTTGAACCGGATTTCCCACTTTAATATCAAGAGCGTCACTAGCCAGGACATAGCTTTCCAATTTGTACCCCCCATTTGTGAACACGGTCATAATTTGCTGACCTTGAGGAATAACGTTGCCTTCTTTTAGAGAAAGATCTTTGATAAACCCGTCTTGCTGAGCAACCACTACGGCTTTACTAATCTTCTCTTCTAACTGGTCAATTTGCGCTTGAAGAGCTTTCTTCTGATTACTATAATATAGCTCTGTCCCTTGAGAAGTTTGATGTTGCTCATATATCAGTTGTAAGCCTAATTTCTGCTGATCTAAGAGGTTTTTTGCCTTTTCGAAAGCTCTCTCTGCTTCTTCGTATTGAACACGAGCAATTGAACCAGCCTCAAAGAGCGCCTTCTGGCGACCTAAGTTTTCTTCCTCAGTCTGGACATCCTTTTCCGCCAGCTGAATGAATAAGGTTTGTTGGGCGATTTGCGCTTGATCAGGGCTCTTATATTTCTCCAAGCGCTGCCCTTCGAGACTCTGGAATTGGGCCTTCAATCCTTCCAGTTGATAATTCAAAACACTAGTACTCATCTCCAATAGTACTTGTCCTTTTATAACGCTGTCGCCATTTTCAACCTTGAGGGACTCCAGTTTTCCTTCAACCGAGTTAAAGATTGGCCACTCCTTTGCAGCCATAACTTCCCCCTCCTCAGTGAAACCTTTGCTAAAATCATTGGGCTGCATAGTAATTACGTCTACTTGCAGAGGCATGGCTTTAGAGATGGTGACCGCAATAATAATCAGGAGTGCAAGTCCCCCAATCATTAAGAATCTGGAATTTTTAAACTTAGGTAATTTAAACCTATTTGATGTTCGATTAAACTTAGCTTTTTCTATGACCACTTTTACCCCTCCTACTCTCAACTCACAGATACACTGTTTGCATACTTTATCTTTCATTCAGGTTCAATTCGAACTTTAGTCTCGAGTTGCCAGAATTTCTACATAGGGAAGTGATTTAATTTTGTAGTAAGCTCTGCTTTGAGCTACTAAAACAGAAAATGCAGTTCCCGCAGCTGCACCCAGCAAAGCCATGGGCGGAAGATCTGCCGGAAGAGAGTACATGTCATTGCTCATAGACTGAGCCATACTCATGCTTAAGCCATAGGCCATGGGTATACCAAGCAGGATTCCAAAGACATATAATGTCCATTGTTCTGAGGTGATTACCCTAAGCACCTCTCTAGGTGTCATTCCCAGCACGCGAAGGGAAGCTAATTCTCGTTTCCGTTCCGAGAGAGAGATTATGCTCGAATTATAGATGAGGGCAAATCCACAAATTCCTCCGAGAATTGCCAACAGCCAAACAGTAAAACCAAAAGACTCCATCATTTTTTCGATCTTTGCCCCTGTATCCTTGCGAGATTCGATGGAGGATACATTGCTGGCATTTTGATATTTGCTTTTCATGGCTCCTACTTCGGCAGAATCCATTTTAATTAACATTGCAGTACTGATTTCTCCTTGCCTGAGAAAGTGTTGTAATTCCGTATCCTTCATGAAGGCATTAAGCCCAACATACTGTGGAACGACTCCAGTGACCAATAAATTCCCACCCTTTTGACTAATGGTCTCTCTCCTTAAGGAGCTTTCCACATAAATAATGTCCCCCACGCTGACATTCAAGGATTTGGCCAAATGTTCGGAAAGTAATATTCCGTGGTCAGGAACCTCCAAGCGCCGTCCGTTTTTGTCCAGGATATTATAAAGTCTCGACCCTTCAGCTAGACCCATCAGGGCGACTTCTTTCTTTAACCAACCATTTCTCAAAGTAGCAGGCACTTCCAAGATTGGCTCAACTCTGGAAACCCCCGGGTCATGGGCAACGGCATATTTTGTAGCCCCAGTAGGGGAGGGTTCGCTAAGCTGTAATTTGACATCATAGGTTTGCACTTGTTCTAACTGAACCACAGTCAATAAGTCGGTCATATTCTGCATAGACCACGATACTGTCATTAAGCTATAGACTACAGCGATCCCTACAACATTAAAAACACTCCTGGTTGGTGTACGAAACACGTCTCGAATACCCATCTGGGCTTGAGAGGATAGGGTCTGCCAAAACCAACTGAATTTCTCGATTAAGGTTTTGCGCGCAGTCCCTGGCGCTGGTGGTCTCATGGCTTGGGCTGGTTCTAAACGCAAGATCTCCAGACTGCCTTTTATTCCACTGAGTATGCTAAAGACTAAAGCCAGGGCCAGACTGATAAAGAGGTATTTAAATGAAAACTCGCTTTTGAGACCAGGTAGAGCGAAAAAATCCCGGTACATTGTGGTTAAGGGAAATGAAAGAGCGATGCCAGATAATCCTCCCAGCAATCCACCTGTAGTCCCTATAACCATGGGATAGGACAGATAGTGTATGACAATCTCCAGATCAGTAAAGCCAAAAGCCTTTAGAGTCCCAATAGATACTCGTTGCTGTTCAATAAGCCGTCGCAGCATAGTATACAAAATGATAGCCGCGACTCCTAAAAACACTACAGGAAGGGTTTTTGTCGTAGTGCGGATTTGTTTGATTTCGCTGGTTAGAATGGAGTGACTTGTCTGATCCTTCCGAGGGACCATACTTCGAAAACCATAAGGCTTTAACTCAGCTTTCAGATTATCCTTTACAGAATCAAAGCTTACTCCTTCTTCAAGAGTAAACACTATATCATTAACTTGCCCTTTTTCCTTTACCAGCACCTTAAGAGTATCTAATGAAATATAGGCTATACCAAATTCTTCAGCCGATGGATAAAGATCTTGGGCATTTCTCATAATGTATATGAACTCAGGACTTTGCCCAGTTCCTGTAATATATAGGGAGACCTGATTTCCATCGATACTTAGATCAATTGAATCCCCTATGGACAAATGATTAGCCTCTAAAAATTTGGGATCCACGAGAATTTCAGGTTGGTTTTCCCTCGGAAGCCGTCCCTCAATAAGTTTAATCTGGTTAATCTGAGCAGCATTGCTCTTATTGAGAGTAACCATCTTCAAATACTTATTAGAGTCTTTCTGTTGGTCTATAATACGAACTTCTTTGACAATCCGTCCTGTGACTTGATTAATACCAGGTAACAAGGTAAGTGAGTTTACTTTATTTTCAGGATACCCTGTTACAGTGATAAAACCGTCGGCGAAGTTGGTTTCTGAATAAAACTCCTGCTGTGCCTTATCCATACTTTCCACGGCAATGGACATGGAGGTATAGAGGAGTAAGCCTATGGCGATAACTATAATGCAGGCAAGATAAACTCCAAAGTTTTCTTTAATATCTCTTATCGCTTTTCTTCTAAGCATTACCATGTTATCTCCTCAGGACAAAGGGGTTTTTCAATGACTTTAACATCATCGAGTAATCCATCCTTTAAATAAAAAACCCGATTGGCCATTTTGGCAATTTCTACATTATGGGTAATAATAATAACCGTCTTATGGTAATCAAGGTTCAACTTCTGTAAGGCTTTTAAAACCTGAATACCTGTTTGAATATCTAAGGCACCCGTCGGCTCATCGCAGAGCAAAAGCTCTGGGTTTTTGACAATAGCTCGTGCGATGGCTACCCGCTGCTGCTGGCCTCCTGAAAGTTGGGCAGGAAAGTGATCTTTCCAGTTTTCCAGACCGACTTCCCGTAAAATATCCAGTACTGAGAGTGGATTTTCGGCAATTTCTGCAGCTAGTCTTACATTTTCATAGACTGTGAGATTAGGCATTAAGTTGTAATTTTGAAAGACAAATCCGACCTCATTTCGTCGATACAGGGTAAGCTGTTGGTCATCAATCTCATGCAGCGGTTGTTCCTTGTAATAAAGCTCACCAGTTGAGGCCTGGGTCATGCCACCGATAATATTTAGTAAGGTTGTCTTCCCAGAGCCGCTTTGCCCCAGGATTACAATGAATTCTCCAGAGAAGAGCTGGAAGTCAATCCCCTTTAAAACCTCAATTTCCACTTCACCGGTACGATAATTTTTGCGGAGATTTTTTCCTTCCATAAGAATGTCCATCTCTCTCACCTCCTAGAAAATGGCTTAGTTCGTGGAATCTAAGCTATACATTCCATACTTTAAGATTTCCATGTATCCCATATACTCTGCCATAATTTTATCGTAGTCTTGGAACAGCTCATGTTCCTTACCCTTATAGTCCTTGAGATACTTTTCCCCAAGTGCACCTATAAAAAGCGTGATTACTTCAATTGCCTTGGATGGTTCTACTCCACCTCTGAACTTGGAATAATCGATATCCTTAAAAAACGTTGGAATATATTCTTTAGAAGCTTTTAAATACTTTTTTTCGATATCGGAACGCATCTCCTCAGGTGGACTTGCAAGTGCTTCCATAAACAGTTTTACAATATAGGGGTATTCCTGAGCTATCTTAAGCTTAATCACACCCAGTTCACTAAACCTTTGGAAGATATCCTTGGTCTCTGTTAAGGGATATTTTATAAATTCTTCTGTCATCGATTGCATACAGTAATCTAAGACATAATAAAATAAAGCTTTCTTATTTTTAAAATAATGAAACAAAATTCCTTTGGATATACCAGCTTCTTTTGTAATTGCATTGGTAGAGGCTTTGTCATACCCTTTATCGGCAAATTCAAGAATACAGGCATCTAAAATCTTCTTCTTTTTATCTTCATTAAGATTTTCAAAATTCTCGTACAAAAATATTCTCTCCTTAGTTTCAAGACATCCTTATTAAGGCTTAGACATTTGAGTGGATTATATCACCAAATTGACCAAGTGGTCAATGAAAATCGATGCATGGTCATAAATAGTTACCAGTCATTCTTGACCAATAGAAAAACTGCACCTCCATGTTAACGATGTCTAACAATTGGGGTGCAGATCAGATGCCTTCTTCTTTTTCTATTTCAATATTTAATTATCTAAAAGGCCCAAACTATTTTGGTTTCTAAAAAACCTCTCCCATAAATACTCACAAAATACATCCATATAATGTCAGTTCTATCCTTCTCAATAAAAAGGTGCTAACCACAAAAATTACTGATAAGTATTATATATCTAAAACTAAAATTTCAGGCTAAAGATACCTTTAGGTGGTAATAACTAATTATACGATCCAACGAAAGGGGGCTAAGGGCTTGGAAGAAATACTGTTATCCAATAGAATCATTGACTTAGGTTCCATCGGATTAATAATTGTACCGCTGGGGGATTCCTCTTTAAATGTTATAAAGCTAAAAGTTTATGAGCGGGAGAACTTTTTTTCGAACCCTATTCCTGACATTAATCAAACTCAAATAGCGGAGTTCTCAATCTCCGCCAACTCTTTTTCTGAAGCAGTTGAGGAAATTCAAGAACTCTATGATGGCTGGTCAAAAATCAATAAGTCTGAGACAACGACTATTATTGGTATTCATAATCAAAATCCTAATGTCCTGTATATTCAGTTTTCACACGGCGAACGATATTATATCTATAAACGTTGCTTGACACTTAGTAAAGAAATGATCTTTGAAGAGTTATTTGGCAAAAATCATAATCTTAGTCGGCGCTCTTTAAACCATGAAGATGAACAATACTTGATTTCCAAACTCCGGTTTATGCCTAAAACTAAAAATGCAATTAGTTTCTATTCTTATAAGCCTCAGAAACGAGCAAAAAGACACTTTTCGTTTTCTAGTTCATCCTAATGTAGCCTGTAAACCTATACACTCAGCCACATTAAGGCAAAAAAGGATACGGAGGAAACTACTATAGAGGCAATGATCATAGCCAAAAGAGGTCTCATGGCACGAGTCCTTAAACTTGAGAGGTGAACATTAAGCCCTAAACCAACCATAGCTGCTCCTAAAAGAAACGATGATGCTGAGGAAATGTCTTTTAATACATTCTCAGGAATCTCAAGATAGGTTCCTATCAAACTTGTAATGATAAATCCTACTAAAAACCAAGGAAAGGGTGCACTTTGACTCTTTCCACCCTCCTTACGCTTCATCCACATGGAGAGAAGAAAACTTAAGGGAATCAGCAGAAACACTCTGCCTAGCTTAGCAAGTAAACTTATGGCCATAACATCCGGACCAGCAGGCATAGCCGCTGCTGCAACATGAGCTATCTCATGCAAACTAACTCCACTCCAGATACCATATGTGACAGAACTTATGGGCAAAAAGGGCATCAAAAATGTATAAGATAAAGCAAAAACTGTTCCAACCAAAGCAATGATTCCTGCTCCGATTGCAGTATCTTCATCGTTGGCCTTAAGAATTGGAGAGACAGCGGCAATTGCCGCGGCACCACAAACTCCCGTCCCGATTCCTAAAAGCAACGAGAGGTTCAAGTCTGCTTTAAATAACTTTGCCAATAGCATGGTAACACTAATCCCCATAATAATTGTCAGAGCATCATAGACAAGCAGAATTCCACCCTTATGAATCACCAAATCAATATTCAACTTAAATCCATAAAGAATAATTGCAAACCGCATCAGATAACGTGCGGAAAACTGTATTCCTTCTCGCAGACTCTCCGGATACCCAACAACATTACGATATATTACCGCCATCAAGATAGCGCTTAACATTGCTCCAATTCGATCTATAACCGGCAGGCTTCCTAGCAAGGTTCCAGCACCGGCAAAAACCATGGTAAACATAATTCCCATTACAAAACGGTTTCGCCTTTCCTGTTCTATTATTAAACTTTGCTGAAAACCTAAGTTCACTTTAGCCTGAAACCACATTTTTATTGCCTCCCTATTTTTGTCAACGAATCAACCTTTCGACTCATCAACAGCAAATGCCTATGAGTAAACTATAAATTCATAACAGGTGGTGAGGCAATATAGGTTCCTTTAGCTTATCATTAGTAAACTATATTTTAGTTTGTCGGTATTTGTTGTATTATTATGACGAGCATTCTGTATCTTGAAGTAAATTTTAAGTGCCAAATTAATCATTTAACTGGACTAGGGGTGTAAACAATGATTGCCGATCCTTTGAAAATCTTTGTAACCGTGGCTGAACTTAAGAATTTTTCCCGTGCAGCTGAAGAACTATATTTGTCCCAGCCCAGTGTAAGTTTACAAATAAGGAATTTAGAAAATGAACTTGGCTCCAAGTTGATTAATCGATCTCCAAAACACCTAGAGCTCACTCAAGCAGGTGAGATTCTCTACGGTATAGCTAAGCAAATTTTATTGCTTTATGATAAAGCGAAGCTGGAAATCAACCAGTTAACCAACACGGTTACCGGATCACTTAAAGTTGGGGCCAGCTATACTATTGGAGAGTACATTTTGCCTTATGCCTTAACTGAATTTGTTGCTCAATTTCCAAATGTTGACATAGAGGCATCTATTGCTAATACGGTAGAAATCACTAATGCCGTCCGCTCCAATCATCTTGACCTGGGATTAGTAGAAGGTGAAGTTAATCACGCTGATCTGGACGTCCAAGCTTTAATGGATGACGAAATCATTTTAGTTGTGCCAAATCAACATGTCCTGGCTGGACTCCCCGTTGTTACTGCAGAGGATCTCCAAGATCGCGTCTGGATTCTAAGAGAAAGTGGTTCCGGAACACGGGATTATAGTGACAAGTTAATCAAAGAATGGAAAATCGATGTTAAAAAGACCCATATTTTTGGAAGCAGTCAAGCTGTAAAACAAGCAGTTATCGCTGGCTTAGGAATTGCCCTGGTCTCAAGCTGGATTGTACACAAAGAATTAAAAACAAAAGAATTAACAGCTATTCGGATTAAGGACAAACGATTAGTTCGTTCATTTTCTATAATTAGACCAAAGAACAGCGAGATGTCTATGGCTATGAATATTTTTACAGAAAACCTTCTCTCCCACGACCTGATTTCGTCTTTAATTGATCATAATCAATCGGTCTAAAAGGAATTTAACCGAAATCGCAAGCATCCTCCTTTCACTATTAGAGTGGAAGGAGGATGCTGCTTTTAGTGCCAGTACACCTTATGAGGTTATACCATTCGAAAAACTTGGACTCCATCTTGGAATTTAATCTCTAATTCACCCTTTTCGGCTAAATATACTAGATGAGCCAAAGTTTCAGCCATTGCAAAACGCAGTTCATGAAAACTAAGGTCTTGTCTAAAAACTTGAAGGCATACCTCATATGCAGTAGAACCACTACCGGTGCAATTTTTTATTATTTCCAGCCGTTCTTGATGATGGATCTCAAGTTGCCTAATCCTCTCTTCAATATTGGTGAAAGGTTTGCCGTGTGATGGTAAAGCTATTTTACAATTTAACGCCCTAATACTGTCAATAGCTTTTAAAAAGTTATCTAAGGGATTCGGATCAGCTCCGGAGCGGGGCCATAAGCTAATATTCGATGATATTTCAGGCAGCAGATGATCCCCTGATAATAGCAGGCCGTGAGTTACATTGTAGAAGCAGATATGGCCATCCGTATGCCCCGGAGTTAAAACAACTTCGTACTCAAAATCTCCTATTGTTACAACTTGCCCGGACTTCAAGGTTGTCAATTCAGCATGAGGGGATGTATAACGAATTAGGTTATTGACAGAACCTATCGTCTCTTTAAGTATATTATGAGGCATGCCATTCTCACTAAACAAGACATTAAGGGCATCGAGGATATAGTTCTCACTTTTCCAATAGCGCTTGATCCGCTCTGCATCAATTTCACCAATATAAACCGGGGAACCAGAATAGTTCTGAAGCCATCCTGAACATCCATAATGATCTGGATGAAAATGAGTAAGATAAATCCCTTTAATATCAGAGGGTTTAATAGCGTGTTCCTCAAAGAACTGAGTCCATCCTTCTATCGTTGCTTCTCGTTTAAGCCCGGCATCGATTAACCACCACCCCTGAGTTCCTTTAATAGCATAACAGTTAACGTGATTTAAGCGAAATGGTAATGGCAACTTCACTTTATAAATTCCAAGTGCTTCGAAAATCATGAACATCACTTTCTTTCTCTTTTCTCTTTCTTAAAACAGAATAGTCTACCTACTTATTCTTCACACTGTTTCGAATCCCTTCCATTTGTACGGGTCATTTTAATTAATATTCTGAATTATTCAAATATATTGCTCTTTATTCTATAAACAGAAATTGGATGCACATCTTGGCAGAAAACTCAACTACCTCATTTTAGTGAACCTTGGTATAGAATAAGAAGAAGGGGCTTAATTAACCCCTTCTTCATTATTCTAAGCAAACGAATACTACTTTATTGTCTTAATCATTTGACTAACCAGAGAAAACTATCCCAACACTCACTGGTAAAAGTCAATTTTTTCCCTTGCATAAAAAGACTAACCTCTATTAATAGTTATGCCAATGGACTTTATCAAATTGCAAGTCTTCATCCCCATAAGGGGTTTTGGTCTCATCAGGGTATCCTATCGAAATTATCGAAGCGACCTTAAGGTTTTCTGGGATGCTTAAGATCCTGCGCACATACTGTTCTGCGGTTTCAGATTCCGAAAACCGTCGTTCCCTTATTTGGATCCAGCAAGATCCCAAGCCTAATGATTCTGCTGTAAGATGCAGAATTGTTGCCGCAATTGAAGTGTCTTCTATCCAGACATCACTTTTTGCCGGGTCAGCCAGGATCACAATGCCTAACGCTGCATCTTTCAGAAATCCAGCGCCTTTCTTGCTGGACGCTAACTGAGTTAATACATCAGAATCATCGACAACAATAAATTGCCAAGGTTGAAAACCACGAGATGATGGACTTAATAGCGCAGCTTTGATAAGTACTTGAATAGTTTGAGAATCCAATTTCTTAGGTTTGTATTTACGAATACTTCGGCGTCTATAAAGAAGATTTAACATAATATCTCCCTCCATTCAAATTGAAACCCATTAACCAAGAATAGTCTTTCTGAGTATAATAACACCTTATACTTTTTCAGCGATTTTTCAAGTCTTCCAATTCTGAAGTTAGAGAAATTCCTATTTGGGTTAAGATCACTTGTTGCTTATAATACCCATAAAATTATTCTCAAAGATCCTTTTTGCAAAAGGAAATAAGTATCCCTCTCTAGAAAACAAATGATAAATGGGTCCTTACCAAAAATCCTAGACTTCAAAGAAAGGTATGTGTATTAGTCATGCAAAAGAACAACCTAGTTATAGTTCTCATTTTCTTAGCACTTCTGATCCTTACACTCCTTCTTTATAAATCTCAAGACCTAAAAAAAGCCTATAAATTACAGGTCGATGAAGGCTTAAGTCATGGAATTGAATTTGAAACTACATTAGTATCAGAAAATGACGTCAATCATTTACCTTTATCTGTTCAGAGATACCTGAACTATGTTGGTGTAATCGGTAAGGAAAAAGTCTATAATTTCAGAATTTCCTTTACAGGGCAAATGAAGATAGACCCCAAAAAAGATTGGCTGAAAATTGATACCGAACAATTTAACTTTATGGATGACCTTACAAGAATGTTTTATATAAAAGCAAAAATGTATAGAATACCGATTTTAGGATTAGATTCCTATAAGCAAAGCAAAGGGAATATGTTGATCAAACTGGGAGGTGTATTTACCGTGGCTGATGCTTCAGGCCCGGAAATGGACATAGGTGAACAAGTTACTTTATTAAATGATATGTGTTTATGGGCACCAGCCACTCTAATTGATCCTAGGATTCAATGGGAAAGTATTGATTCCCTGACAGCCAAAGCTATCTTTAATGATAACGGACGTAAAGTATCCGCAATCCTCTACTTCAATCCTAACGGTGAGTTGAAAAACTTTGTCACAGAAGACCGATACATGACTATTGGCCAGACATATCAAAAAGCACAATGGTCCACCCCTGTCAAAGATTATAAAGAAGTCAATGGATCTAAACTCCCAACCTATGGAGAAGGCATTTGGCACTTACCTGAAGGTGATTATTGTTACGCTAAGTTTAATCTAGAAAAAGTCGATTATAACGTTAAAGCCTTCAAACCTTAATCAAAAGAATAGGGCTCCTTGGGGCTCCTAAATAAGTCTCCCTGGTTTAAAGGGTCACAGCAAACAAAGCGTTCTTCCTTTACTGACAAGTAGAAGGATGACACTTTGTTTGTATGATGCTTTTGGAGTTGTGGAATAGCCCCTGCATTATCAAGTTAAGTAGCTCTCATAACATTAGCATCTACCCAATCTAGTAACTCATGAACACTATATACTGTTAATCCCAAATTAGCAGTGCTTCTCTTTATCAAAACTATTTCCAAACCCAGCTCTAAGGCTGCAGATATTTTCGTATCCGTACCACCCGCTGATCCACTATCTCGAGTCAGAATAATATCAGCGTTATAAAATTTAAAAAAGACTCTATTGACCTCTTTAGAAAATTGCCCTTGCATTGCAACAATATTTCTTGGAGGTATGCCCATGTCCTGACATTTCTGAACTAACCGTCCCTCCGGCAAAACCCTGACAACTATTCGGGCAAATCGGGCAAATGAACTTCTCACTATACTTTCTAATTGGTGGCTTCCCGTCGTTACAAAGATTGTAACAAGCCGACCATTGTCTTGATACAAAGAACTAACTCGCTGCTCCAATTGTAATAGCGCCTCTTCCCAATTAGCCACGGAATAAATTAGAGGACTAACAGGAATAATTGTCTCGGGTCTTTCTAAGCGAAGATAAGGAACCCCCCTCTGTTCACACCAATTGCGTAATGACGCAAACTTTAGAGTACTGGATGGGGGACTTGCATCTATGATTAAAGATGGCAAATGCAAACATGTTTTTTCACTCCACATTTGCATCCTCATTAGCTCCAGCCTTCTGCTGTTAAGACATTCACTAATCTCACGGGCTGCAGCTGTTTCTCCTAAAAGTAAGATCATTGTAACCTCCATGAAGCTGTACTTAAAGCTTTACGCGCTTTGTTGCTCCTTCTTAAATGGGATATTCCGGAACAAATCTTCCTTAGTTTTGGGTAAGGGGGTAGAGGGAGGCAGCCACCCCTTTTTGACTAATTCACTGTGTGTCTCTATCAGCCAAGGAATTGTTAGATCAGCACGCTTTACTATCTCCGGGCGAGTTAACAGATCCCCGGGATATCCATGAGCTAAGATTTCTCCTCGATACATTATCGCTAACCTATCTGACCAACTGTAGGCTAAATCAACATCATGTGTTGATAATACAATGGTTTTACCTTCAGAACTTAGTTTGTCCAGAAGTTGCATAAACTCTAGCGAATGGCGAGGATCCATTCCTGCAGTTGGTTCGTCAAAAATAATTATTTCCGGTTCCATTGCTAATACTCCTGCGATGGAAACCCGCTTTTTTTGCCCATAACTTAACAAGTGGGTCGGCTTCTCTTCAAGGTCTGTGGTTTCTGTATCTAACATGGCCTTTCTAACTCTTTCCATTACTTCTTCTTCGGAGAGTCCTAGATTAAGCGGGCCAAATGAGATGTCCTGAAATACACTTGCCGAAAACAACTGACTATCTGGGTCTTGAAAGACAATTCCAACTTTCTTGCGCAATTCAATTAAAGCCTTCTTTTTATAAGAAATAGGCTGTCCCTGAAACTTAATAGCACCCGCACTTGGAGTATAGATCCCGTTAAAATGCATAAATAAAGTGGATTTTCCAGCTCCATTGGAGCCAAGAATAGCCAATTTTTCGCCCTTTCGAACTTCTAAATTTACTTTGCGCAAGGCACTTGTACCATCAGGATAACAATACTCTAAATCAACCGCCTCAAGGATAAGCTCTGACATCAAATTACCTCCAAAGCAAATTCAATAAAACTAAAGAAATTTCAACCCCTGCTATGAGAAAATAGTTTTTAACGTTTACTGGATGTTTCTTTGTAAGGACTTTAATCTCTCCAGTGTAACAACGAGCTGCCATAGCGTTATAAAGGTCTTGAGATTTTACAAATACTTTGCCTAACAGTGCGGAAAACAACCTGCTCATCGAGCGGAATGAGCTTTTAGTGGATACATATCCAGACCGGCAAAGTTGGGCACGACGAATGGTAGTTGCCGTATCGAGAAATACAAAGATAAAGCGATATATAAGTACCATCAATTCAGTAATGATAACGGGTACTTTCATTTTGTGAAGTAATGTAATAAGTTCGGTAAGGGGAGTCGTTAGTGCCAAAAAGTAAAGACAGGACACTGCTCCTAATGATCTGAGAAAGAGATTAATGGCCGTGATCAAATCAGGATAACGGATTCCAATAGTTATGCTATTAAATGTATGAGCAAACCAGAATCCAGAGGGATCGGCAGCGAAGGAAAATGCAATAGTCAAAACGCTAATTAATAGAAAAGAAAGAGGAATTGCTAAAAGCTTAGTTAAAATTCGACCTGGGATGCCCGCTTTTAGTATAATTCCTCCTGACATTAAAGCCAATACTAATAGAGGGGTAATCATCGTTTTAGACATAAGACAAATAGACATCGTAAGAATTGCAAAAAGAGATTTTTCTAAAGGATGAATAGTTGTCAGCTTATTGTTATAAGCGTATGAATCTATAGCTATCACGCTTGATCCCTCTTATTAGCCATCTGTTTACCTTTGGAGTAACCTAGATAATAGAAGACAAATCCACTACCTATAGCTGCCTGCAAGGCAAACAATAAGGATTCTATCTCACCGCTAGGCGGCTCCCATATGGACTCAAACCAAGGAGTGTAATCAGCATTAAGTTCCATTATTGCTTCTGAAGCCAGACCGTCTGCTCCACCAAATTCTGAACCTCTCGCTATATATAAAGGAAGAACTGCCAATAACACAACAAACAGAAGAATTACCATGTTCTTGCTGAAGAGTTTCATGCCTCTTTTACCTCCTGTTTCCGTTTCATAGAAGATATGGCGTTGCCAGTGAATGCACTCAGAACCTGTAACTCTTTTTGACTATATGCCATGAGAATATTAAAGACCATCACTGTGAGTAGCCCTTCACTGATTGCCAGAGGAATCTGAGTGAAGGCAAAAATGCTCATAAACTTAAGTATCGACGCTGAGACACCTGAAGTTGCAGGAAAAGCTAATCCTAACTGGATTGAAGTTGTAATATAGGTCATCAAATTACCTAAGGTTGCAGCCATAAAAATTGACAGCCATTGAGGGGCACCCAGTTTTTTTAAACCTCTGTAAATGCCGTAGGAGACAAAAGGGCCAACAATTCCCATGGAAAAGGTGTTTGCTCCTAATGTAGTAATTCCTCCATGGGCTAATAATAGCGCCTGAAAAATTAAGACAATCATCCCTAAGACTGACATTGCTGCGGGTCCAAATAAAATAGCGCCTAAGCCAACTCCGGTGGGATGGGAGCAACTGCCAGTAACAGATGGAATCTTCAAGGCGGACAAAACAAAAGCAAAAGCTCCTGCCATCCCAAGCAACATCTTCAAATTAGGATAGAGTGTAACTGTTTTTTTAATGGATCGTACACCGGCAAGAACAAAAGGAATCATGACTATCCACCAGAAAGCTGCCCAATTAAAGGGCAAAAACCCTTCCATGATGTGCATGGCATAGACATTATCAGGAAAAAAAATATATATTGACATAACATAGGCTACCAACAACCCAATATGCTTTGTTTTTCTTAAACTCATAGTTCTAACACTCCTTTTCACGTTAAAACGCAAAACTTTCTATAGTTTATAATACAATCAAGACCATGGTCTTCTGATGTCTTCACCCCTCTCAGTTAAAAAAATAAAGAGACAACCTTACTTTACTCTCCATAGGACAACAAAGTAACGGTTATCTCGGACGGTGCGTTCTCTTCCGCTTTCAAGTCGCATTCGCATGTTTGAAAGCAGATCCCGCTTGAACAAGACATTAACCTGCAGGTAGTTTCCCTCGAGAAACTATATGTACGATAAAAATAATCAAAGCCCTCCAAGAATGGAGGGCTGAATTAACAAAATCCCTGCCACCCATCCATCGTGAGTTAAAGCATACGAGCAATCAGGTCTCCTGGCTAAGGTTCCTCGTTCTATGCCTCCTTCCCAAGTTTCCTCAGTGGATATGGCAAAGAACTCCCCGTTACAGTGGCGGGACCGCGCCGGAATCACACCGGCTTCCCTGTTTTTGATTTTTCAGCAATGAAAAATCATTTGCTCGAAATATTTGATTATTATAAATTTAACACGAATGTTCTTTAAGGTCAAGTAAGATTTAAAAAGACTTTGTCAACTTGCTAACTATTCTACTTCTTGAATAATTGGCAAGATCACAGGTCTGCGACGAGTTTTTTCGTAGAAATGCTTACTTAAAGTATCCCTAATCTGGTTCTTAAAGACAGCCCATTCAGTAACCCTGTTTTCCCGGCAACGAGCCATGGTTTGTTTAACTTTTTGTTTGGCTTCATCTAACATGGTTTCGGATTCCCGAACATACACGAATCCCCTGGTTACAACGTCGGGTCCCGATACAATAGCGCCGCTGGCACGACTTATAGTCATGACGACAATAAGAATCCCGTCTTGAGAAAGTTGTTTGCGATCTCGCAATACAATATTCCCCACATCTCCGATTCCCAACCCGTCTATTAAGACTTTACCGGCCATGACTTTGCTGCCTAATGCCGCCCCATGCCGAGTAAATTCAACTACGCCGCCATTTTCAGTAATGAAAATATTTTCTCTGGGAATGCCCAGCTGTTCTGCTAATTGAGCATGTTTGATTAACATCCGATACTCTCCGTGCACCGGCATAAAATACTGCGGGCGAACCATACTCAACATTAGTTTCTGTTCTTCTTGGCTTGCATGACCCGAGACGTGCATTCCTTCAGCCGATTCGTAAATCACATTAGCTCCCAGCTTGAATAATTGGTCAACTGTCTTAGCGACTGATTTCTCATTACCCGGAATAGGGCTGGCTGAAATGATTACAGTATCTCCAGGTTGAATTGCGACATGCCGATGATCGTGGTTAGCCATTCGAGTCAAGGCAGACATCGGCTCTCCTTGGCTTCCAGTTGTTAAAATACATGCCTGATTCCCCGGTAAGCCAATGATCTCGTCAATATCAATTAGGGTTCCTTCTGGGATATCCAGATACCCTAGTTCTTCAGCTATTCCAACAATATTAACCATGCTTCGTCCCACCACCGCTACTTTGCGGTTTGTGTTTACAGCAGCAGTAATCGCTTGTTGGAGACGATATACGTTCGATGCAAAGCTAGCCAGAATAACCCGATCCTTGGCATTTCGAAACGCTTCATCAATCATTTCTCCGACATGACTTTCGGATGGGGTAAACCCTGCTCTTTCAACATTAGTACTGTCAGACAGTAAGCATAGAACTCCCTTGTCCCCCAGTTCTGAAAATTTATGAATGTCTAGTATCTCACCTGACACTGGAGTATGATCCAGCTTAAAATCTCCTGTCACAACAACAGTTCCTAAAGGAGAATGGATAGCAATGGAAACCGAGTCTGGTATGCTGTGATTTACACGAATAAACTCAATACGGAAAACTCCAAGCTTTATTACATCACGAGGCTGAACAACTGTAGCCTGAATATTACTGAGGTTGTTTTCTTTCATCTTGGATTGAATAATACCTAAAGTCAAACGTGTTCCAAAAACCGGCACATCCACATCTCTTAAAAGATAAGGCAATGCACCAATATGATCTTCATGCCCATGTGTCAATAAGATCCCAAGAAGCATTTCTTTGTGCTCAATCAAGTATGTGTAGTCTGGTATTACAATGTCTATTCCGAGCATGTCTTCATCCGGAAACGCTAATCCTGCATCAACTAGCACCATTTGGTTGTCATAGCGGATCACTGTCATATTTTTTCCAATTTCACCAAGTCCACCTAATGGGATAATCTGCAATTTATGCTCTTTTGGCAATCAAACCACCTCCTATTTTGTGTTTCTTTATATCTCATGTGCCCAAAAAGCTAACGGGATTCTCCCGGTTTCTTAGTAGCCCAAAATTTAAGCAACAAAAAAGACGCGAAATAACAAAACGAACACAATGACGCCCAGTGTTCGCCAATACTTCGATAATCATCTATGAAACTAGCCGCACAATAAAGATAATACATTATAGCGCGAAAACCGAAGGCTTGCAAGTTAGATCATCATCTCTTAAAATCCCATAATTGCTCTATTCTGACATGATCCATGTATTAAAAACCAAGATTCGGGAACGATATTTTAAGAGCATATAACTTTTGTTATACTTTCTAACTAGTACTAGAAAGGTGGAATAGTCATGACCAATGTTGTTTGTAGTGCAATCAAGTGCCATCATAATGAGGATGGCCATTGTCAACTCGAAACATTAAGTGTAACCTCCAGCTTAATGGATCGTGAAGCAGAGTGTGCTTTTTATGAACCCGGAGATAAATAACTCCTTTTCCTTCTAATCCTAAACTTATCTCTCAATAAGTCATCACCAGATTGGTGATGACTTATTCCGGTTACTCAAATTAGTTATATTAAGTTTATAAAGCTAATAAACCCCTGCATGCAGAGGTTTATTAGCTTTATAAACTTAATATTTTAAGGGTGCTGCCTAGCAGACCTTTTTATTTTAGTAATA
>NZ_JMGA01000030.1 GCF_000765145.1 Desulfosporosinus sp. HMP52
TGCGATTACGATTATTAATAAGACTAAAGTGAGGCAAATAACCGCTCCAGGTAGGGTAATAAAGGAAATAGCGTTATAGCTCTTTTGGGGTGACAGGGGACATAGAGTGTATAATAATTGCGTAAAGGTTAGCCCCCCTTGTCTAAGGGGGGCTAACCTTTACGCAAAACCCATATTTACGCGTTTCAGTATCACTATAACTTGCCAAAACACACGTGGAAGCGGTATGCCTTATTGAACGTGCCTGAGGCCTTGATAATCAAGACCTCAGGCGATATTCATTTGTAGTAATTTTCAGGTAGCACTTGCGAAAAAAAGATGATGATAGATCATATTTTTTTGTTCATAATATGCTTTTCCCAAATGTTTCGGCTCTCTTCAGTCCATCGGTTTTAAGAATCTCGTCTTTATCGTGAAGTCCAGGTACGATAATTACGCCGCTGTCCTTCCAGTTCAGGAAATCAGCCATCGTCTTATAGGATTTGACAAAACCGTCATAAGTTTTTAAATCTGTCCCGCCACCACACACCAGAAGAGCGCATTCTTTCACCTTCCAGGGCCTTTTGCCTATTAAAAATGAATAGAACTTGTCAATAGCAGCCTTCAATTGTGCAGGAAACGTGAACCAATACATTGGCGTTGCGAAAACAACCATATCAGCTTGTTCCAGCAGTGGAGCCAGTTTTGCAAAGTCATCCGGGATAGAGCAAGCGCTGTCCCTGCTGAAACAAGTCTGACAATCTATACATCCCTTGATGTGTTTATCTGCAGTTGTAAATTTTACTGTCATGTGTCCTGCCTGCTGGGCACCGGTAATGAACGCATTTGCCAACTTATCTGTATTGCCGCCATTTCTGGGGCTTCCTGTTAGAATAAGTATATTTTTCTCCATATATACCTCCAAAATTATTTCTATTTATAGGAAATGTATTTTATATTAGTATAATAATAATTACTAATACGAAAACTAGCAAGTATGCACTTATTTGTAGCATAGTACCCTTTTATATACTATAGTAATATTTTGTATTTCCAAATTTGATTAATATAACCCCCTCTAAGAAAATAAGACATTAATAGCCCCACCAGGCTTATGCGGCATCTTTTTTGTCTGCACAAGCAAATAAGTACTCAATCTTTGACACAATTGATGAATATAAAAAAAGTCTATTAAAACTAGGTTTTAAGGTTTTAGAGCAAATTAAGCATCACTTGAAGCGGTTCAAGAGTTAAAAGATAGGTATTTGGCTATACGCCGAAAACATCTTGATATAGGAGGAAAACATGAAAGAAATTCAATTCTCAATCAAAATAAATACCCCTAAAGAAAAAGTCTGGACAACTCTATGGGAAGATATAACATTCCGTGACTGGGCAAATACTATTGATGAAGGTACATATATGAAGGGAGTAATGAAAGAAGGAAATGAAATCCAGTTTATATCATCTGTAGGTGGTTACGGTGTGACAAGTCTAATAGTGAAACTTAATCCAAATGAGTTTGTATTATTCAGGCATAGTGCAGACACAAAAGAAAGTGGACAGCTGGAACGCGAAAAAGAGTGGACTGGTGGGACAGAGAGTTATTCTCTTACCGAAAAAAATGGAGTTACTACATTAGTAGTTAAAACCGATGTTCCACAAGAACAAGAAGAAACGTTTAATATCAGGTTTCCTAGAGCTCTGGAGCGTATAAAAGCTCTAGCGGAAAAAGTGCAATAAAAATCTAATACCAATGAATGAAAAATGAAATTCCCCCCTAACCAACCCCTTTCATTTTTCGAAAGGAAAAACAAATTATTACAATTAAGGTAAGCTTATCATATTTAGTAAGAACAAAATGTTTATTAAACTTGAGTGGCAAAATGAGGCTCAGGGTTTTTGGAGCACTCATGATCCAAATAATGCAAGTGGTTACATTTGGTGGTTGACATATAGTCTAATTAGACTATAATCATTATGGTAGTCTAATTAGACTATACATCTAAAGTATAAGTAATTAGTTACTGATTTAGAGTAATTGCTTGTAATGGAGTGCATAATGATTAAATCTTTTTTGATGATAGGGCAATCTAATATGGCCGGCAGAGGCTTTTTGAATGATGTGCCCCCAATTATAAACGAACGTATACAAATGTTGCGCAATGGCAGATGGCAAATGATGATTGAACCTGTGAACTATGATCGTCCTGTGTCGGGTGTAAGTTTGGCGGCTTCATTTGCAGGTGCATGGTGTTTAAAGTATCCGAAAGATACGCTTGGACTAATACCTTGTGCAGAAGGTGGAAGCTCTCTAGATGACTGGTCTGTTGATGGCGAGCTTTTTCAGCATGCCGTCAGCGAAGCCAAATTTGCTATGAAGCATAGCACCTTGACAGGTATTTTGTGGCATCAAGGAGAAAGTGATAGTTCAGATGGCAAATACAAAGTGTATAATGACAAGTTATCGATAATCGTACAAACCCTTAGAGATATCCTTAATGTTCCAGAGATACCCTTTATTATTGGCGGCTTAGGAGACTTTTTAGGAAAAACAGGATTTGGGCAGTACTGTGTCGAGTATGATCGTATAAACGATTGCTTACAACAATTTGCTTTTGAGCAAGCACATTGTTATTTTGTGTCTGCTCAGGGGTTGACAGCGAATCCAGATGGTATTCATGTGAATTCATTATCTCAAAGATATTTTGGTCTGCGTTACTTTGAAGCCTTTGATAAAAAAACTCATGTTTTGGCACCACTAAGCCATGAAGTTGAGCTTTGGGATAGACTTATTGCTAGAATCCATACACCAAATGAATTGATGTTTATGAAACAAATGGAATTTGCACTTGGAAAAATTTCTTATCAAAAACTTATCAACGAATAGTGAGGCAATAGGTTATGATTCCATTGCTTATTTTAGGACTATTAATTCAAAATCCAGGATCTAATGGATACGAACTCCTGGCACAAATGGAAGAAAGACACTACAAATATATTGTGAAATTTACGAAGGGTTCATTTTACTATAATCTTCAGCAGCTAGAAGAAAAAAATTTAATAAAGCAGGTTATCCAATCGGAACAAAGTCGGGAAAGTCATCATTATGTTATCACGGAAATTGGGAAAGCCGAGTTTGAAAAGTTGATGTACCAGTACGGTACAAAAACGGAGTATGTTAACCTGTCCTTTTATGCGGCGCTTTTATTTGCTAAGGAATACAAAAGCGATAATATGATCAAGATTATTAAAATACAAATTGAGCAGACTGAAGCAAAAATTGGTTTATTAAAGGATGCTTTGGAAGGCGAACATCAACTCCCAATATATTTTAGAAAGATGTTAGAGAACTCTGTTTCGCATCATTTGGTAAATTTGGAATGGTTTGCTTCGCTCTTAAAGGATGGGGATTGTCTGTAATTTTTCAACCTACATGTAAAATAGCTCAAGGGTAAGAGATTATAATAAGCTAAACTGGCCTTCAAGAAGAATAGGGTGAGGGTTGCTGCGCATTAGAGGATCTTTGAGCGCTAGATCAGGAATGCTGATAATTATTAAAGGTAAGAGCAGAGACAGATGAAATAAAGCCAGGAGGTGTGGCATGGCTACCAGTTCAGATTGTATAGAGTATGTTTGTGAACAGATCTCGGGAGCAGGTACAATCAGATATAGAAAAATGTTTGGCGAGTATATGGTCTATGTGGAAGAGAAACCCATTCTTCTGGTTTGTGATAATACAGTTTATGTAAAAATTCTTGATTGTATCAGGGATAAAATGAAAGAAGCACAAAAAGGCTTTCCTTATGACGGCGCAAAGGAGCATTATATATTGGATATTGATAACAGGAAGTTTAGCAAAGAAATCATATCCTTGCTGTTGCCCTTCATCTCTGTTCCTAAACCAAGAAAGAAAAAGCAAAGGGTAATTGAATGAAGGGCCATAGCCATTTTTAGTTGGATCCCACCCGATTTTTCCTGCGTGCTATATTTCATATATAGTAGGCGATGATATTTCATCATATCTTTATTGATTTGGGTGCATTCATGTTTATCCCGTCAGCTATGGCTCCGGTCAAGCCTATCCCAACAGCGGAAATAAGTACTATTTCGGAAGCTGGAATATCACTGGACCATGGCATGATCATCATATGAGAGCGAACACAGCTTACAGAATAATTGCTATCTCCCACAGTTACAAAACCTTTTATACGATAAGTATAGGGCGCAACGAACTCCAGAAAACTCTGAAGTTCTTTCATTGTAACCGAAGGCAGAACCTTGATGATATAGGTCTGCGGCCTGTTTTCCGGTGTATTGGTGCTGTCTTGGCCCGCGGATTTTGAGGGCTGCAAATTCATGACTAATGTATTGATATCGATATTGCAGTAACTGGCAAAATATACAGGGGCCTGGATATTGGCATTCCGTACTTCAGCCTGGATTTCGGCCTTAACCGCGGGAATAATCAGATCTTCTTTGTTAACAAGAACAACCCCCGCCTGGGTCAACTGGTTCCCTACTGCCGGAAGAATGTTGTTCAATTCGAGAAAAGATTCGCCGTCTAAAACACATATAGAACCTGAATAGTGGTAGGGATGAACAGTGTATGGGGTGATAGTCTGCAGAATCTGCTGCATGTTACCGGGATCAGCCAGCCCGGATGCTTCGATAAATAGATATTCAAAGTTTTGGGACGACATATCTATAAGAGCCTTGATGAAGTTCTCTTTGATGCAGGAACAGAATATTGAGCCGTTGGATAACTCACGCATAATAATCCCGTCGTTTTCCAGCAAACGGGCATCGATATTGATTTCGCCGAATTCGTTGACGATAACCCCCACAGGGCTATCCTTATAATAATGAAGCAAGCGCTCCATAAGCGTAGTTTTTCCCGTACCCAGAAAGCCAGTAAGCAGGATCAGTTGTGTCATAAAGCATCATTCTTTCCATCTCTGAGATTGAATCGGTACATCCTCATTTGTTGTGCTTTGCATTGTAGCGTTTGGTGATCTCGCTGATCAATTCGTCACGGTCGGGAATGATGGAAATGTACACACTTTCCCCGTCAATGCACATCGTGGGCAGATTTTTCAATCCCATTTTAGCGGTTCTGGCAATGTCCTCTTTGATAAAGTACTTATAAACAACGTAGTCAGCCATATCTTTAATCTCATCATAGATATCGGTGACACTTTTCACCATATAGGTGCAGGCGGCACATTGTTCCGGATCCAGGGTAAACAGTTCGATATAGACTTTATCCATGCCTGAGTAATTGGGAATCTCGATTTCAATCTGGTCAAAGCCGCTTGCGGAATAGTCGACAACCATGGCACGGGCCTCATCAGGATGATGGACTGCTAAAGCACAGGCAACTGTGTTTTCTAAAGGGACATCATAGGGCATATCACAGCCGGGACTGATGATAAGGTTGTGTTTGTTGTCGAGGCTGTCCATCAAGTCCAGAACGCCCTTAATATTATCCTGTTGGGTACCAAAAAGCATGGTGGTTGTCAGCGGAATGTTACCACTCAGCGCAATGTTATACTGATCCGTAATCCCTTTGGCGGCAACCATATCTACGTTTTCGTCCACCGCAATGGAATCCGGATAGGTATCACACATCACTTTGATTTGATAAGAAGCATTGCCGCAGACAAAAAAGGAAGACTTTACGCCTTTCAGCCGGATATAGTCAAAGACAGCTTTGAAGGGCTCGTGGAGCAGATTGGCAAATGTCTTCGGAGAAATCTGGCTGACCAATGGATCAACGACAGCGATCACATCCATGCCCGCAGCAATATATATGTCGGCCATTTTCTGGGCATACTCGGCACAAAAGGACGTGAGCTGTACCACGTAATCAGGATCTTTTCTCATATCTTTAAAAAAATCGCTTCCGCGCAGATGGGAGGCGAGTGTCAATGGTCCGCAGATCAACCCATAAAGCGCGGTTTTATCGCCAATTTCTTCTTTCATTACGCGCATTGCTTCCAAAACAACAGGTATTCTTCCAGATTCCGGTGTCGGGAATTTGCATTTGCAGGGAATCCCTTTTTCTTTGTCGAACAGATGAGACACAACAGAGGGGGGGTTGTAATCAGCCCACATAAGCTCACAACCAAGAATTTCGGCTTCTAGTTGCAAGTCAAAGGTAATTGGCATACCGTCCGGTTGATAAAGCTTATATACTTCCCGCAGACTTTCGATTAATTTGGCGGAATCAGTTAAGACTTCTTTTCCTGAATAACCTTTTAGTTTTCCTGCATGGACACCTGCGAAAGGAATCCAGGGAAGCTGTCCGTTAGTAACCTCGTGATTCAACACCTTCATTAGCAATTCTTTACCCATTTTTTTATCCCCCTAACGTTTTGACATGAACATTCATCCACCGAACCCCGCCTCAAATGCAGGGACAATGTATACAAAGAGACGCTTCCGGTAAGCTGGTAGAGCGTCTTTGTCTTTGCTGTGATGAGTTTCTTGTTGATTTTAAAGAAGTATAAATCATGGTCAAAAAATTGTGAAGCTACAATTTGAAAGGATTTTCAGGATACAATTTCTTCGACGATGAAATTGTCTAAAGGGTATTCTTTATTAACTAAGTGAACAGCTGCATTGTTTAAGCGTAGAGACAAAGACCCTTAGGAATTGTATCCCGAAAAAATTCTAAAATTGTATCTTTGAAGGTGAGGAACGGTATCTTATAATTTGCATATAGATTTGGCACATGAGACGGACGAGACGCAGTGCTAAGCAGACAATGGAGTCGCAAAATACCAGGACTCCTTTTTTTGTTGTCAATTATAGCTTTTAGGAGTATTGCTCGCAGTAAAACAATCTTGTGTCAAATCAATCATAGCGTTGCTTATTTGTAATGAGTTAGTATTCGAGGCAAAAGAAAGTTCAACCAAAGGAGGAGAAACACACTTGAGCGAAGAGATTTATGCTAAACTCAAAAAATCGATTGTGGAAATGGATACCGATTTAGCAGAAGAAGCAGCTAATGAGGCAATTGCAGCAGGCCTTGATCCGTTGGAGTGTATCAGCTTGGGCCTCTCGAAAGGCATGGCGGTTATGGGTGACTTGTTCGATGTAGGCGAGGCTTTTGTACCTGATTTGATGATGGCTTCCGAGGCATTCGAAACCGCAGTCAATATCTTGACGAGTGCACTGTCAGCTGAGGAGAAAAACAATGCTTCCAGTGGTAAAGTTCTTATTCACACAGTGCAGGGCGATATTCACGATATTGGCAAGAACATAGTAAGTACAATGTTTGCGGCAAATAACTTTGAAGTTTTTGACCTTGGGCGTGATGTGCCGGTTCCTTTAGTAATCAAAAAGGCTGAAGAATACGGCGTGGATCTTATCTGCGGTTCTGCCCTTATGACGACAACCATGGCGTCGATGAAGGAAATTGTCAATTCTCTCAAGGAAGACGGAATTCGTGATAAATACATCGTCATGTTCGGAGGCGCTCCCGTATCTGCAAAGTGGTGTAGTGAAATCGGAGCAGACGGTTACACCGATACGGCTTCAGAGGTGGCAGCAATGGCCAAAGAGTTGATTGCAAAGAAAAGAGGTGCATAATTAGTGAAGGCAATAGGGAAAAACGTTACTGTGTTTGACGTATATGATCGGGCCAAGACCGGACCCAAAATGAACGAAAAAGATTGGGATTTCAAATTAATACCCCAAACCGCCCGAAAATTAAAAGATAAATACGGAATAAAAATGGACAAAAAAACAATTATTCCGGAGGACAAAGAACTTATCGACAAGCTGTTTAATGCAGGTTTGGAGATGTTGGTTGAGTGCGGCGTTTACTGCATGGATACCGGACGGGTAATTAAGTACACAAAGGATGAGGTGCTGCATGCTATTAAATCAGCACCGGACCATTTTACCTACGGTGAAGGTAAAGAGGCAATAAATGTGGTGCCAAGGAGTTATAATTCACCCAAAGCTCCCGTTATTCAGGGTGGCCCAACGGGTTCTCCCTGTTCCGAGGAACTGTTCCTGGCAATCCACCAATCATATGCCCAAGAACGGATCATCGATGCGATGGTTGACGGTGTGCTGCAGACTGTCATGGGTAAGGACCCGTCGCCCGGTTCTCCGTGGGAGATAATGGCTGTGCGTTCAGAAGCTTTACAAGTGCGCGAAGCACAGCTCAGAGCCGGACGCAAAGGCATGGGAACATAGGGGAATGAGACATCATTAAGTGCCGCAGGGGTCATATCTGCAGACTTTGAAGGCGGCATGAGGCCATCTGATTCCCATGAGGTTTCTCAGCTGAATGAGCTCAAAATCGACGTAGGTGCGTTGGTTGTAGGAGCACATTACGCTACAGCTGGTGTAAACGTAATGGTAGAACAGATGCCTATCTTCGGCGGATACGCAGGTGGCCTGGAAGAGACCACTATCGTTGATGTCGCTACAACTTTAAACTCATTTGTAATGTTACAGGCCACCTGGCATCTGGATGGGCCGGTGCACGTGCGCTGGGGCATAACAACGACGAGAGAGGCTCTTGCCGTTGCTGGCCACGCAGCTCGTGCCATTGAAGAAAATACCCATCTGATCTTGGGAAATCAGTATTACACTTTAGCAGGTCCCTGCACAGTCATGTGCTTACTGGAGACGGCAGCTCAGGCTATTACGGATACAGTCAGCGGACGAGAGATCTTGTCCGGTGTCGCTTCCGGAAAAGGTGTTGTCACCGACCTCTTTACAGCCATGGAAGCACGTTTCATGGGTGAAGTAGCCCATGCAGTTGCGGGAATGGATCTTCATGAAGTAAACATTCTGTTGGACAAACTAGTTTCCTTATATGAAAAGGATTATAAAACGGCGCCTGCAGGGAAAACCTTCCAGGAATGCTATGATGTAAAGGCACTGGTTCCGACGGAGGAATATATCCAGGTTTACGATGAAGCTGTTAAAATTATGACTGATTTAGGCCTGACATATTGGAATGACTAATTTCAATCAGGCATAAATACTATTACTGTATTAATCTGTCGGCAGTCTGTGGGTTTTACGCTTATTGACTCAGGGTGGTTCGTAAGTTCGATCTGCGGACTGTTGGCAGATGACTATATGGAGGGTGGATCGTAGTGATCTTACGGACTCTAAATCCGTACAGCCGGGTGCGACTCCGGGACTCTTCGCCATAATAGATTCCGGTATATAGGTGTCTGAAAGGTCTAAACATTCTGGTATGTCTCGTTGGAGTATGTTTAGCACTTGCAGATTCCTATATTTTTTTTTGAAAGGAACAGGTGGGAGCGAAGTTCTATGACATAGCTAAGTAGGAGGCTTACGGAATGCTTGAAACCATACTCAAAAAATGTCAGCGAGGAAATCAAATATCGACCGAGGAAATTGTCTACCTATTGAACCGGACGGATGAAAGTGAAAGGGAACGGATTTTTGCGACCGCAAGAAAGGTCCGGCAAGCTGTATTCGGAAATAAAGTCTTTCTCTATGGTTTCGTCTATTTTTCAACCTACTGTCAGAATAGCTGCACCTTTTGTTATTTCAGAAAGGAAAACTCCCATTCACTACGGTATCGCAAAACATTGCCGGAAGTGGTTGACATAGCCGTGGAATTGAAGAAGTCTGGAGTGCATTTGATTGATTTGACGACGGGAGACGATAGGTTTTATACGGAACATCCGGAGAGACTGGCCTCAATTGTCAAAGCCGTAAAAGACAAAACCGGTCTGTCCATCATGGTATCCCCAGGAGTGTTGGATGGGCAGGGTTTAGAGCTGATCGAGGGGGCGGGTGCCGATTGGTATGCCTTGTATCAGGAGACACATCAACTACCCTTGTTTGACCAGCTGCGGCAAGGGCAAAGTTACGAAAAGCGGATGATTGCCAAACAATATGCCAGAGATCTGGGGATGCTCATTGAGGAAGGCTTGCTGACCGGAATCGGAGATACTTTAGAAGACAGGGTTCATTCGTTTAGAGAGATGAAAAAACTGGGAGCAAGACAAATAAGGACTATGACCTTTGTCCCGCAAGAGGGAGCACCCTTTGAAGGTGTGGGGAATCAGGGATATCAAAAAGAACTGATGAATATCGCGGTTATGAGGCTGCTATTCCCCGATGTATTGATCCCGGCATCCTTGGATATAGAGGGGTTGGGCGGCCTTGAAAAGCGGCTGATGGCTGGGGCAAACGTCGTGACCTCCATCATTCCGCCTAGGAAGGGGTTCGCGGGGGTTGCAAGCTGTAAAAATGACATTGATGAGGGCTTACGTACGGTGGAGGAGATTCAGAATACATTGAGGAAATGTAATTTAGAGAATGCCACGGCCCAGGAGTATAGCCGTTGGGTTGCAGATAGAAGAATTAGTGATAAGCCTGTTGCCAGAAAATGTGCAGGGGATTTTATTCGCGGTTAAGGTGGGGATTCCATGATAAAGATACTGGTCATCGGTGCTAAATTGCAAGGAGTTGAGGGGATATATCTGGCGAAAAAAGCCGGGTATCATGTTACGGCTTTGGATCATAACGGGGATGCTCCCGGCAGGGATCTGGCTGACGAATTTATCAAAGGGGACGTCTTTGAGGAAGAAGAGATGCTCCCGCTGTTTTTGAAGGCGGATGCAGTGCTGCCGGCAATAGAGGATCATGAAGTCCTTGCCAAAGTGGAGGAGTACGGAAGGAAAACGGGCACTAAAATCATGTTTGATGTGAATGCCCATAATATTTCCCGTTCCAAACATCGCTCCCTCGAACTTTTTCAGAAAAACCGACTGCCGATACCTGCAATATATCCGGATTGTGCATTCCCTGTTATTTTGAAGCCGGACGGGGAAAGTGGCAGTAAGCATGTTAAGAAGGCTTATTGTCGTCGCGAGGTAGAAGAATACCTGGAAACCCATAAAAACAGTCATACTGTCATTCAGGAATATGTGGAGGGAGCCTCTTATTCTCTGGAAGTGATCGGGGACGGTAAACGTTTTTATTTTCCTCAGATAACAGAAGTTATAGTAGACGAGGAATATGACTGCAAACGAATCGTTGCCCCTGCCAATCTGGATGCGCAGGAAAAGCAGCAGATGCTGGAGATTGGTGAAAAGCTGGCGGAAATCCTGAAAATTAAGGGGATTTTCGATATTGAAGTGATCAGCCAGGCAGGGAAACTGAAAATACTAGAGATCGATGCAAGGCTGCCAAGCCAGACCCCCATCAGCGTATATCATTCAACGGGGATGAATATGGTGGAAATGATGACCGAGCTGGCTTTAGGAAAGGCCGAGAGCATCCGGATTCTTCCGGCAAAACAGGTTTGTATGTACCAGCAGATACAGGTTTGTGACGGAATAATCAAAGTCACAGGAGAACATATCATTGGCTCTTGCCGCCATTTGAAGATTCGCAAAAGACTCTTTGGATGCACAGAGGCCATCACCGACTATGAAGAAGGCAGCAGGGACTGGAAAGGAATTATAATCGTCACTGGGGAAACCGAACAGCAAGCCCAGGAAACATTTCTTGAGTTTATTCAGCAATTGAAGAAAGAGTTGGGAATCGAGGACTGGGAGTATATTGAATGATGAGAGGAGTTCGGAGGTATGACAAGACTGCTGGAATCTGATATCGATTTAATTGAAACACAACTTCAGAATTATGAAAATCTCTTTATCAGACAAACAGGCTGTACCATGGAGGAAATTGCTCAAAAAGCCGTCGGGTTAAGGGAAAATACCAAGAGAATCAAGACCGCAGTCATTTCCGTTACCAGCGGACTGGGCATTATCGCCGGATTCTCCCAAGCGGTGGGAGCCATTCTTCGTCATCACCGGGTGGAAACCTTGATTACTGAGAAAACGGACGTTGCCGGTCTCCAACAAGCCTATCTGTCAAAATGCGGAATCGCATTTCTTGCCGACGATTGCGTGTGCGCGGCCTTGGGGATTGGGAGTGCCGTGCAATCCGACAATGGCTGGGCTACGGGAAGGGCCTTTGCTGCGGCTATCATCGAGGCTATGAGGAAAAAGGGGATAAATCCTCTGCAGGAACCCGTGCTGATAATCGGAGCCGGCCCCGTGGGAGAAGCGGCGGCCCATTACATCGCAGAACAACAGGCGATACCGGTGATCTGCGATTTGGACAATAACAAAGCGGCTTGCTTGGCAGCAACGTTAGATCATTCCGCATGGGTTTCTTCGCCGGCTCCGATCCGGCAGTTTAGCTATATCATCGATGCCGGTACGACGAGGGATTTTATTACGGAAGAAGACGTGACCGAAAAAACAATTATAGCGGCACCAGGTATGCCCTGCGGAGCGACGGCTGCAGCTAGAGAAAAGGCCATGGTAATCCATAATCCATTGGAGCTGGGGATCATAACCATGTATTTTGATTGTATGAAACAGTTAGAGGATTAAGATATGAACCAAAAGATAAAGGAAGCTAAAAAACAAAAAGTCGTAAGGTATATCTTCAAAAATCAGAGGCTATTCCTCTTGATCAATAAGGTCAAACTATGGCCCTCCCGGTCCGGAACGCTTCACGGCGTGAAATCAATAGAAAACAGAGGTAAAACCATGGTGGTGACGACACACTGTGGAGAATCCTTTGTCGTGTGGGATTCGAAAAATAGCCGGAGCGCAAGATGGCTGCGCAATCGTTGGTGTAAAAATCCCTGTAAAAAGTGCAAGATCCCGGAATGGAAACTGACGAAATATTCCCAGACGGTATTTACGGATACCAGAAGATAGGTGACGGTATGAGTATAGAATTTACGGAAACACAAAAAAACCGATTGACGGAGTTGGGCGTCAAAAAGGAAACAGTATTTCGGATGTTTGAAACGGTAACGGAAAGAGAACAGACCTATAAAATCGTGGAAAAACAGGCGGTGGTAAAAAACAAGGCCGATTTAAACTACCTGTTGGAACAGAGCCGTAAACCGGCACTCTGCCGCTTGCAGCAGGAATTGGCGGATGCCCTGTGCGAAAAAGGGTTTACCCAAGTTACAACCCCTATCATAATCTCGTCGAGGGCCCTTGAGAAAATGACCATCGATAAGAACAACCCTCTGCACGAGCAGGTGTTCTGGCTGGATCCCAAGACCTGCCTGCGCCCAATGCTTGCACCGAATCTTTATGAAGTTTCCAGAAAGATATTGACCAGCCAAAAGCTGCCCCTTCGTATTTTTGAAATCGGCTCTTGTTTCCGCAAGGAATCGGAAGGCAACTCTCATTTGAAAGAATTCACCATGCTCAATCTGGTTGAGTGGGGAACACCGCAGGAAAACAGAATCCACCAACTGAAACAATTTGCAGACTTGGTGTTAAAGGCAGCCCGAATCGACGACTATGCTTTCCAAGAAGAGGACTCGGTGGTTTATGGCGTTGGGCTTGATGTGGTAAGCAGAGACGGATTGGAGCTGGCATCTACTTCTATGGGGCCTCATCCGCTGGATGACAAATGGAGAATCACGTGTTCCTGGGTCGGCATCGGATTTGGTTTGGAACGATTATTGATGCACAGAGAAAAGCAGAGTGGCATTCATCGTTATTCGAAAAGCAATGTTTTTCTGGATGGTGTATGTTTAAAAATACAGTGATTTTGTGTTTCAATTGAAGGAGAGGTAGGTATGAAAAACCATGTGATTCATTTAGATAAGGATCAAGGAAAGGAAACCGCGGAAAAGAATTTTACAGACATGTGCGGGTATAACAGGGGAAAACCTGTACCCCAGAAAATATTTGACAGATCATTAAGAAGTCTGAATGATATATACCATCTGCTGGAAATCAAGGCTCTGATCTCAGAATACGAAAAAACTTGTGTTGATGGAATTAAGATGCTGCTGGATGGAAAACTGTTTACTTGCAATGCTCTTGCTCAGATTCCCAGCGAGGACATTGAGGGAATATACATCTACCTCTTAACAGTTGGAGAACTATGTTTGAGCGAAGCCAGTATTCTGAATCAAGTTTACTATGATATCTGGCAAAACGCCTACATGGACGCCGGACAGGAAATATTAAGACAATATTTGCAGGGATTAAGCTGCAATAAAGACAGGTTTGTTTCAGATAATTTTGGACCGGGATTTTTCGGTATGGATGTTTCACAGTTGGAGCAATTCTTTGCCATATTGGATGGCGAGAAAATCAGTTTAAAATTGCTCGATAGTGGTTTTATGTCGCCCACAAAGAGTTATGCCGGGTTCTTTCTGGTCACAAACAGCCAACAAAACTTTGTCGGAAATGATTGCGAGAACTGCTTATCCTCAAGAAAAACCTGTATATACTGTAAGGCGGGGAGAAAGATGGTAAAATACAATATTCAATAGTTCAAAACTATTGACATGTGAAAAATCCTCATATATTGTGATGATAAGTTAATTAAAGAAAAGTATCGTTCGTTATGAATGCCTCATTCCTAAGATATTTATTTGAGCAACGGCGCTCTTCGAGGGTAGGTCAGCCTATTCCTTGAAGAGCGTTATTTTTTCTAAGTTATCAAAGTCACTTGCATACACATACCAGGTTTTACGGATACAAATACACAGATTAATTTTTTGCAAATGGGTGCTGGATTAGAAATGCAGGCCTGATGATTACAGGATTATATCCGGAATTGGAAAGAGGGGGATTTCCATGCTCTTGCTGGATAAGAATGGACCGTTTTTGTATGAACAGCTATTCGAGACTTTACGGCAGAGTATTATTCAAAGTGATCTCAAAACGAACGACGCTCTTAAGCCAATTCGGGTATTGTCGGAAGAATTGCACATCAGCATCAATACCGTGAGCAGGGCATATCAGCAGCTGCTGGCGGAAGGATATATCCGGTCGGTTCGGGGAAGCGGTTATTATGTGGAGAACTTGTCAACTTTACCGAGATCGGGCGTGTTATATAGGAAGGGACAAAAAGAAGTAGTACGGGAGTCTATTGTTCCGCTGAAGTATGATTTCAATTATGAGAGCATTGAGTCAAGTTTTTTTCCCTGGACGAAGTGGCGAAAGTATATGCAGGACGCAATGTTGGAGGAATCCTGTTCCGCGAAAATCGCCTATGAATGTAACAAAGGAAATGTAGAATTACGGAAAAGTCTGTGCGATTATATCAATAACAGCCGGGGTGTAAAATGCAGTTGGGAGCAAATCGTCATTTCCGCCGGTACACAATATGCTATGGATATTATTACCGATATCTTGCATGAGAAAGTAAATACCATAGGTGTGGAAGATCCCAGCTTTATTGGAATGCAAAGAATATTTACTAATAAAGGATACTCCATCAAAGATCTTTCCATGACCGATCGGGGAATCGATATTGATGACCTGGAAAACTCCATGTGTCATCTGCTTTACTTAACGCCATCCCATCAATTTCCTACCGGAGTCACTACATCCTTGACAAAACGTTTGCAGATTTTAGAATGGGCGCAAAAGAATCGAACCTATATTATTGAAAATGATTATGACAATGAGTTTTTATATGGAGAAAAACCCCTTCCCTCTATTCAGTCTTTGAGCACCAGCCAGAATGTGATTTATTTGAGTACCTTATCGAAGGTTCTCTCTCCGTCTCTTCGGTGTGCGTATTTTGTCCTTCCCTACAAACTTATGGAAATATATGAAGATAGATACAAGTACTATTACTCGGCGCTTCCAACTTATAATCAGAAGGCACTGGCCTATTTTATCAGAGATGGGCATCTCGAGAGACATGTACGCAAAATGTCCCTGTCAAACAGAAGAAAATACGGAATATTTAACAAAGTGGTAAAAGAAAGTCTGGCAGGTGTCGTTAAGATTTTCCCGGCGCCAGCAGGTTCTCATAGCTTGATACAAATTCCGGGATGCAAGAGTCAAGAAGGTCTAATCACGAAGATGAGATTGAGAGGCTTTGGAATTTATGGGACGAAAGTTTATTGGCGGAACCAGCAAGAAGCACCGGAAAACATCTTCCTCTTTGGATTTAATTCTATACCAGAGGAAGATCTAGAGAGAGCTTGCATCGAGTTTGCTTGTGCATTGAAGGAAATTATTGAAACATTGGAAACGTGATGATTTGGCCCCAATAAAAGCCCGAATTATAAATGAATCGATCTCAAGGATTTCCTAACAAAGTTCAAGGCAAAGGCTATAAAATTGACAAAACCAACCTTAGCTTCTTTTGGTAAGAAAAAGCTAAGGTTGGTTAATTATGATAGCAAAACAAAGCCTCTCTCTAATCACTACATGTTATATATACCAGTTCAATTAAATAGTATTGGAAATATAAGGTGGTAGTTCAAGCTTTTTATCCGGAATGATCCTCGATTGTATTTTTATAGAAGCCTAGTTTATATTTTGCCAAAAATGACAAAGTTTCTGTTTCTTCTGAACGGTAAAAGTAGTTTGCTCCAACTATCTGAGTACTTAAAAGAGGAAGCATTAATAAGAATAGACGCATTCCGGTACTTGCCTTTGAAAGGAATGAACCTGGGTTTGACGAAGCAGCTTACAAAGTTGCAGGTATTGCTATGTAGTTCTATGGACACTTGATTGTTTATAGTAGCTATATTCCAACAGCGCTGACTGGTTGGACGGGGTTGCTTCTTAATGTTATTTCGAATACGGCTCCTGTTTGACCGTTACCTGCCCGGATGCTCCCCCCCATAAACTCTACAGCAGATTTAGCAATTGCTAACCCGAGACCGAAATTTCCTCCTTTACCCTTGTAAAACCTTTCGAAAATATAGGGTAAATCCGCTTCCGATATGCCGTCACCATCATCCGCTAATAGAATGACTGCGGAATTTTCATCTTCCAGTAAAGTTATGCTCACCGTAGATTTGGCGTAACGCAGACAATTCGATACGATGTTAATGACTGCTTGGGATAAAAGGGTATCATCCGCCGCTACGTATACAGGCTTATTCGGCAGGACAAGTGCCAGTTCACATTGATGTTTTGCAGCAAGGCCGCCAAGACGCTGGACATATTCCTTGAGGATATTCCCCAAATCAACTTGGCTGAGTACTTTGCTGTACGTCTGGCTTTCAATCCGTGACAGTGTCAGGAGTTCTTCGACTAATTTACCCAGCCGTTTGCTTTCGCTGTGAATGATTTGAGAGGCATGTTTTACATCTGGAAGCACCCCGTTAATTACACCTTCTGCATATCCCTGGATAGACATAAGAGGAGTTTTCAGTTCATGAGAAGCATTCTGCAGGAATGCTTTTTGCGATTTATCATAGGTTTCAAGCTGAGCGGACATCTCCCCAATACTTTGTTTAAGCATATGAAGTTCAAGAATATCATGATTACTGGTCTGAAGCGGAGCGGAAAAGTCCCCAGAACCGATGTCTCTGGTCAGTCTGCACAGCTCGCTGACGGGGCGTGTAATCCGGATTGATAAACGATGAGCCAGCCACACAGCCAGTAAAGCTCCGATCAGCATAATACTTATTAATATGAGATTTATAAAGCGGACTAAGGCGATCTCCTTATCCGCATGAGATACAAAAACAACAGCCGGACTCCCGGAATTTGTGACCGGGTATAACAGGACAAAGTATTTATCTCCCCCGATGCGGATGGTATATACTTGGTTATCCTCCATCGAAGGCAGCTTCCCACTAAGTCGTTTCATGAACTGATTGTTGATAAAACTAGCGGAAATGTACCCATCCCTGAGGGGAGAGAAAAGCTCCTGATTTTGACTATAGAAAAGCATCTCAGTGTTCGCTGCTAATTGAGAAGAGCGCAGAGCTCTGTAGAGTTTGGCAAAAGGAGCAGCCAAATTTGCCGCGGCAGTGTTTTGGATATCCGGCAGTTCTTTTTTTACCACGCCTTCCATGGTCTTCACAACACCGCGCAGTTCAGTCCTGGCATTGCGATCTAAATAATAGTTAACCGAGAGATTGAATAAGAGCAGTGTTATGAGGGGAAAGACCGTGATCATGATGACAAAGGGAGTAACAATAGCGTTTTTTATCGTCTTCACAAATTATTTTCCCCCTTCGCTTAGTTTGAATCCAAATCCCCAGACAGATTCGATTTTTGCACTGCACTTGACAGCGGCAAGCTTTTTGCGCAGACGTTTCACCACATCATCTGTGGCCCGGGAGTCAACCTCAAAATCAAACTTCCAAACATTTTTCAAGAGCTCATCCCGGGATACGGCACGTGTGCTGTTTTGCATTAGATATACCATTAAAGCCAACTCCGTCGGAGTCAGATCAAACTGACTTCCATCTACTTTTGCATCTCGGGTGGCGGCATTGATAATCAAATTGCCGGCTGTCAAAATGTGCCTGGAACTGCCGCCTGTATCCAATTCCAATCTGCGGAACAATGCTTTGACTCTGGCCATCAGTTCCATAGGAGAAAAAGGTTTTGTCATGTAATCATCCGAACCAAGCGTAATCCCTGTTATCCGATCCATTTCATTGTCTCTTGCGGATACAATAATAATCAGGGTATTACTGCAATTTCGAATCTGTGTACATACAGAAAGTCCGTCTGTCCCCGGCATCATGATGTCAAGAATGACTAAATCGGCAGGCTTTTGCAAAAACGCCGCAAGTAAGTCATCCCCATTGGCGAAAGATTTCACTTCAAACCCTTCATTAGACAGAAACATAT
This sequence comes from Desulfosporosinus sp. HMP52, assembly GCF_000765145.1. GTDB lineage: Bacteria > Bacillota > Desulfitobacteriia > Desulfitobacteriales > Desulfitobacteriaceae > Desulfosporosinus. The sequence continues at coordinate 18,603 of NZ_JMGA01000030.1, forward strand.
TAATTAAGCCGCGAATATTTTCATCATCATCCGCCAGGTAGATTAATTTTCTCATGGTATCACTTCCTTGCCCCTATTGTAGACTATTCTTTGCCAGATAAAAAGAATTGCCACAGCTTTGCCACAGTTTAACCTTTGTTTTGCGCAAAGGTCAAACGTTAAGATAAAGCAGGGAGGTGACAAATTGAGGAAAACCGGGTGTATCAAGTGAGGAATTAATATCTCAAACCCATAAGAAAGAAAAGAGGTTTTAACAATGAAAAAAATAACGGTAACCGTACTAGCTTTAATGCTTACCCTTGTTACGAGTACTTCAGTATTTGCCGCCACTCCGGGTGACGGGAGCAAATTAGACAAACGTATTGTAAAATTGGAGGAAAAGCAGCAGAAGATTGAAGAAATCAAAGCCCGCAACCTGGAAAAACAGTCAAAGCTAGCAACCAAGAAAGAGGGATTCGAAGGGTTCAAACTGGATTTAGCAGAGCACAGGCAGGAGGTACTTGAAAATCGTGAAAACAACCTCGGCGTTGTCGAGCTAAACAATCAACTGCGCCTAACCCTGGCCCAAAAGCTAGAAGCATTAAAAGACAGTGGTTCAGTAATTCCGGAAGAAACAACCACGCAGTTAAAAGCTTACAAGGCACAAATCGCTGAACTGGCGAACTCTTTAAAAGATACAAAAGGCAAAATCAAAGGTATTAAAGAGGAATATAAAGGCTTGATCAAGGAAGAGGATTATGCTGCCATGGATACAGCCTTTGCTGAAATAGCTTCCATCCAGACCAACCGCTTGGACATACTTAACCAGATCAACAGCATTCTGGAGGAAATGAATAATTTACTATAATCCGCTTTTCATTCCCCATCAACTTAAGCAGCCTGTTCAGCACTCTCTGTCATATTATGCGGACAATGCCGCCGTCAATTGCCTCCCCTATTCCTCCCTTGGTACCAACCGGTAACTTCAGTATAGCTTTTATAACCTGACAGCAGTGTGTCAGCTTATAAAAGCTTAGCTTAATATGATTTGCCGGGATGATATTGTTCCGAAAAAAGCACGCACTGATTAATTAATCAGTGCGTGAAATGTTTTGCTATTTTTTCTTTCATACTAAGAAGCCGGGACTGTATCTCACTTATATTTTTGTCCGGATTTGTAAATAACGTATAATTTACACTTTATCAATAATGGCTTAACAATGTTCTGGTAATATGAAGGATATAAAATACTATTTTAAAAAAATATGTCTAAAAAACAGCTATGAAGGAGCTGATCTAGTGTTTAAAAGGATTTTCAATGTTTATAGTGTTCGAGGCAAGACGATGCTTACAATTTTGCCTATAATCGTATTAACCCTCGTAGCTATGTCCGGGATTAGTTACAAGTATTCTGAATCACTGCTTAGGAATGAGATCCAAAACAAGATGAGTGCTAAATTACAGGGAACAATAGAGGGTATCGAGAAACAATTAACGGAACATGGTACTTTAGTTCAAGGTATGGTCAGTACAGTAGACTCTGTCGGTGGTAGCCTAAGCCAAGAGCAGTATACTGATTTATTTAAGAAAACAATCGCATCCGGTAACGTAACCTTTGGGATGGGCGTGTTTTATGAGCCTTATGCCTACAGGGAAGACGTTAAGTATTATGGCCCCTATGTTTATAAGGAAAAAGATAAAGTGATCTATACAGATGAATATAGTGATGAAAAATATGACTACCCTGGCCAAGACTGGTATAAAACCGGTAAGAACTCAAAAGAAAAGATTACATGGACAGATCCATACTTTGATGATGTTACAAAGGTCACAATGCTCACTGCCGTCGCACCGTTGTACGATAAGCAAGGAGCTTTTATAGGGGTAGCTACAGGAGATCTTGATTTTGTTACTCTGCAAAAACTAATTAGTGAGATCCGTTTAAATATCAAGGCGGACGTTTACCTTTTGAACAAAGAGGGGCAGTATCTGGCCAATCCAGACCCATCGAAAGTAATGCAAGGGAAGATTACGGAGGACACTAACAAAAGCTTGAGCGATGCCGCCAAAACCATGTTCAGTGGTCAAGAAGGATCGTTTACATACTCACGAGACGGGGCAAGACAGGTTTATTATGCACCTGTTCCAGGATTCGGCTGGACACTAGCTATTGATGTTTCAGAGGCTGATTTATTAGCTCCTTTGAATGCTTTGTTATATCAGATGCTCATCATATTTATACTAACAATCTTAATTGCCGGTACAGCTCTTTTTCTATATAGCCGTTATATCGTTAAGAATATTAAATTGGTGAACCAGTTTGCAGAGGCTCTCGTACAAGGCGATTTCAGCCACAGCATTAGGGTTCGATCTAAAGATGAGTTTGGCCAGATGACAGAAAACCTTAACATTATGATGGGAAATTTCAAGACAATTATCCTGGGAATTGTCAACAGTTCACAGCAGTTAGCTGCTTCAGCAGAAGAGTTAAACGCCAGTGCCGACGAGGGTGGCAAAACGACTGAACAAATTGTGCGATCCATTCAGGAAGTTTCCGACGGAGTACAACAAAAGCTGACGGGAGTCGATGCTACGGTATTTTCAGCGCAACAAGTTTCTGAGCATATGCAAACTATAACTCTGGATATCCAAAAAGTTACAGAAGGAGCGCGTGCGACCTCCGAGAAGGCTACCATAGGTAATAGTGTCGTTGGGAAAGCCGTTGACGAGATGCAAGCGATAAGTAATACCGTCAAGGAAGCAGCTGATGTTGTCAATAATCTGGGAGTAAAATCCGGAGAGATTGGTCAGATAGTAGCACTTATCACCAATATTGCTTCCCAAACGAATCTGCTGGCTCTCAATGCAGCGATTGAAGCAGCACGGGCAGGGGAGCAAGGACGAGGGTTTGCGGTAGTTGCTGACGAAGTTCGAAAACTTGCCGAACAGTCCAGTGATGCAGCCGGAAAAATCAGTGGATTGGTTAACGAGATTCAAAAGGAAACTACGAAGGCAGTTAACACCATGAACAATGGAACTGTTGCGGCCGAAGAGGGGATTCACATGATTAATTCCGCAGGTGAAGCTTTCCAAGATATCTTGCAGGGGGTCAACGACTTTTCAAAACAGGCCCTGTCCGTTGCTGACGTAGTTCAGGAAGTTGGGGCAAGTACCGAGACAATTGTTACCTCAATCATGGAGGTTGCAAACATTCCTAAGGAAATTGCAGGGAGTCTGGAAAATGTCGTGGCAGGTACAGAGGAACAGAGTGCTTCTATGGAGGAAATCCGTAGGGCGGCAACCTCTCTGGCTCAAATGGCAACAGACTTTCAAGGTAGTGTCACAATGTTTAAACTATAACTATCTGTCACGGAATACTTGAATGTCCTTATTCCTGCTTCAACCTCCGCTGATAATATAAAAAGATTGGCAAAGGAATTACAATCCAACCAAAACTCTTAATCAGGCTATTCAAAGCACGCTCACGGGCTCGAATCTTTTCCTGACTAACAAGGATTTGATAATCTTTTTGTAATTCCTCTTCGCTTTTCTCTTCGACTTTTTGCTGAGGCTGTTTTGGATCGCTATACTCTTGAGGAGCAACATACCCTCTTTTATATTCCTCATATGTCATATAGTAACTTGGAGGTGAAACCAAGTCAGCCACTGCCATAAAGGAAGCGACACTTCCCCCAATGGTCATCATCAGGGTGGCAAACAAAATAAGATACGTATACACCATCTTAATCATCTTTTTTCCCCCTTCATCTTGATAGACAGGATCTATATTTTTTTGTCGTGACCGAACTGAAAGCACGACTGCAACAATCATAAGAAGTACCAAAACGAATAGAACGATTCCAAAAATGCCGATAAATCCTACTGCCAATTCCCCTCGCCTCCTCTAATCTATAGTTTGATGGAGATAGTACTTCTATACGTTTAGACGTAGAAATTATTGCCTATCTGACATTTATTATAGCATAAACAAAGAAGCCCTTCCGCCGCCAAATAGAAAACTAGCGGAAGCCAATGCATTCTGCTTTGATAAATTAATGCCCGCTTTCAGCAAGCTAAAGTTTTGAAGCACTTCACACCATAGCCATTTAAATCGTAGTATAATGGTTAAGGGTGGTTTTTATGAAGATTGGAATTTTAGTGCGTGAAGAAACCATGCAAATTGTACGGGAAAGGGCTATCTTAACGCTTTTTTTCAAAGAAAGGATTCCTTTGCCCGATATACTGAGGAACTAGAATTACTAACGTTTACTCACACTGGCGGCGATTTAAATCGCAAGCCGGGATAGAATCTGTACACCTTTCTTCCTGCTTGAGAGCAAGGGCACCAGACTATGACTTGGTTGAAGGCTATCTGAGCATTTTACTGTTGTGGGATATACCCACGGTCCAGGGTAAGGACTAAAGATAAAAGCAATAATAATGTAATGATAGAACTACAAGCTGACAGCTGAAAAGTTATCTTTGGAGTTCTATTTTTTTGTCCCCATATTCATTTTGATCTCCATAAGGTAAAATACTAGAGGAAATTGAGACCAGTGTAGCTATATCCGTGTTAATCTGAAACTTTTATGGTATTATGAAAAAACATAGCAGGAGATACGAATCTAATCCGTTGTAGATTTTTAATTATAGGAGGACATGTTATGAAAATTTCCAAGAAAGATGCCTTAACTTGGTTTGAGTTCTTTGCAATATTGCCAGAGGATGAGGAAATTATGACCAAGCAACAAGAAATCATTTACGCAACCTTTGCCCAAATTGAGGCAGCCATCGATCATAGAAATGATATCTTAATGTCAGAAATCAGAGGCTTGAAAACTTTAGAGAATAGAACTTTTTTTGTGGGAGATGAAGGAAAATTCCCCAAAGGATGTCGTTCTTGTCTCTTAGGAACCGGTTTGAGTGCCATCAGGAAAACGAACAAATGTAACTTAGAGTGTAAGTTCTGCTATCATTATGGAGAGCTGGATGAAATCCCCCCGGTTGGCGAAGGTATGTGGGAAATCGGAGACACAAAGTTTTATGAGAAGGACATTGATTTGCTTCTTTCCATCCAACAGAAGCCCACGGGCATTTCCTATGTTTATTTAGAACCATTCATGGAAATTGAAAAATACTATCCGATTATCAAGAAATTCAGTGCTGCAGGGATTCATCAACACCTCTATACAAATGGCACTTTAGCTACAGAAGAGACCTTGAAAGCTTTAGGTGAAGCCGGTCTTGACGAGTTGCGTTTCAACCTGGGTGCGTCAAATTGCTCGGACAAAGTGATAAAAAATATAGCCATAGCGAAAAAATACATTAAAAATGTCGGTATTGAAACGCCAATGACCCCTGACTTCTTCGAATCATTTTTCCAGAAGAAGCAAGCGATCTTAGAGACGAAACTTGATTTTATCAATTGCGCAGAATTACACCTAAATGCCAATAACATAGATAATTATGACGGGGAAAACATGTATATTTCCAGACATGGCTATATATCTCCGATTTGGAGTCGGGAGTTGACTCTGAAATTCATGAAAACAGCCGTTGAAGAAAGCTGGGATTTAGCAGTTCATGATTGCTCAAACTATACGAAATTTGCCAGAGGTTTGAATTTTAGTGGCAATGAGGGTAGGTGGGTCGGGTCCAGCAATTATACCTGTGCGTTTTTCAGGATACCCTACGAAGTTTTTTTACCCATACTGCGTGATGACAGTTTCAAGTTTTTAAGTGAAGAGGAATTGCCTGTCGGCTATAGACCAGGAGAGCTGGTTTTTTAATGAGGTAAGATACCAAATGTATTACATTGAGGTACATGCTTTAATACAAAATTAATAATATCCATGGGATGAGCTCATGTCCTTCAAGAGACTTAGTCGTTTAAGCATAATCACTCTTCTTTGGCCAAAGGACTGGTATTTCTAAACAACCATGAAGCAAAACTCCACCAGCAGAGAAATATAAAATAACCCGGTAGGGGGTAGAACCAGTTAACAAAATCGTATAGTTCAACATTATGTACTATATATCCGTAACCAAGGCTTATACTGGCCCAAGTTAAGATATAGGGATACCTGAAAGACTTTTTGACGGGTAAAAAATAAAGAAAAATCATAACAGAAACCGTCCAACACAGTGGAGATAGGGCCATCATTTTCAAAACATAGAAGATGCTCAGGTTCTTAAACCACATAATACCTAGTATGTTTTGAAGTAAACCAACTGCTATTATATCCCCTAACCCACCGATAAGAATTCCATAGATAAAATATTCTTTATATTTGTTTTTAGGAATAAAGATTAGTGTTAGGCAAAAGGTTATGACTAGGAATAAGGGGTAGAATAATAATGTTATCATTTTATCCATGCTTTCTTACCTCCTAATTAATAGGCATTATATTTATTTGCTTAATAAGTAATTTTCATTCAGCTTATAAGGGTTATGTAAACAATAAGTGATTCTAAGCTTCAGATGTAGTTTGCCTAAGTGGTTCTTCAAATTTAGTCTTGACAAATATAGCAATATATGAATATTCTTAATAAGAATTGATAGAGGTGCATCGTACAATCAGTACCCAAAGTTGTTAAGGTTTACGTAAGACCGTAGCTTTGGTGAAAGGTGTAGATGCCGAAGTCGGTCTCAATTTACGTGGGGACAAGGCTGGTTGAACAAAATAAGATTTGTTTAACTGTCGCATTTGCGGAGAGCTATCTATCTTACAGTATGATTGGAAAATCATATAGGTAATTTAGTGGCTGATTCCGTATCAGCTATTTTTTATAAAAGGAGATGGAGATAAACATGAAAAAGAAGACCGTTTTCAAAGGTATTGCCTCTGCTCTCATAACTCCTCTGGACGAAACAGGAATTAATTATGAGCAGTTTGGCAAATTGATTGATTGGCAAATTGACGAAAAGATTGATGCTCTGGTGATTTGTGGAACCACAGGTGAAGCTTCGACCCTGACTGACGCTGAGCACAGAGCAGCGATTACCTTTGCTGTTCAACAAGCTAATGGCAGAGTGCCGATCATTGCAGGTACAGGCAGCAATGACATCGAATACGCCCATGACCTCACTAGTTTTGCCTGCGAAGCAGGTGCGGATGCTATGCTGGTAGTTACCCCATATTACAATAAGGCTACGCAAAAAGGCTTAATTAAAATGTTTACACAAATTGCCGACAAGAGCACAAAGCCCATCATTCTCTACAATGTGCCTTCAAGGACAGGTATTAATATTGAGCCAGCAACTTATGAGGTATTAGCTGAACACGAAAATATCGTAGGGATCAAAGAAGCAAATGGCAACATTTCAAAAATTGTTGAGACGATGGCGCGTGTCCACGGTAAGCTTGATTTGTATTCAGGCAATGACGATCAAATAGTTCCGCTTATGGCCCTTGGTGGAGTTGGCTGCATTTCCGTACTTTCCAACATTATGCCGGCGCAGACACGTGAGATTTGCACCCGTTTCTTTAAGGGTGACATTGCCGGCAGTGCTGAGCAGCAATATAAGCTTTATGGCATTACAGAGGCCCTGTTTTGTGAAGTTAACCCTATTCCGGTCAAGGCTGCTATGGCAGCTATGGGTTTTTGCAAGGATTACCTTAGAATGCCTCTCACAACCATAGAGGATACAAACCGTGAAAAGTTGATCTCAGTTATGAAGGCATATGGATTAATCGTTTGATGAAGGTTATAAGAGAGAGACCATGCCAGTCATACGACAAATAGGGTAGCTTACTTAGCTTTGGCCCAGTAGTAATATAATTGCAGTAATTAATAAAGTAACGCCAAACTTAGCTGCGGCTATACTTTATTAAAAAACAAATCCTTATTTCGCACTTTAAGGGAGCGAAATAAGGATTTGTTATTTGTCCTCACAGAAAAAATGTACTGAATGGCTAAAAATATGTTTCTGGTAAGATACTATAGATACTCTTATATGCAGTAATATAAACCCGAAAGGAAAAGAAATGAAGCCATTTCATAAAGGTTTGATCATATTAGGACTTGTTTTTCTAGCATTCTACATACCGTTTCGTATTACTTATGCGTGGTATACGACCCCATCGTCCTGTCAAAAATGCCACGAAGTTGCACCATATTATACCTCGTGGCAGAAATCAGCACATAAAAATACTGACTGTATGGATTGTCATGTAACAAGGGGCCCATTCCATCGCTTGGATTCATTTAGTAGAGGAATAAGAGATGTGGCAGAAAATATCACAGGAGATTATGGTCTGTTTACAAACTCTATTTACTACAATTCAAACTGCATTGCCTGCCACATAGGTAATTTTAAACCTGAGAGTAATGCACCAATTATGCCTGACAACCATGCAATTAAAATTAAAAAGGGTTTAGGGTGCAATAATTGTCATAGGGATACCGGTCACAAAAATGGGCTTGGGGTTGATTTGAAGTTTGAACCTTAGGCAAACTCCTAAGATTTAGAAATTGTTGACCTTGATTTCTAAAGAAAAAGCCCCTCGGCATGAGCATGAGGGGCGGATGTTTTATGACTTTGGACACTGACGGGATGAAAAGAGATTTAGATTCCTTGATGTTAGCTATACTCAAGCTAGGTCAAAACGGTCCGCATTCATAACTTTGTTCCAAGCAGAAACGAAGTCATGCAAAAACTTATCTTGAGAGTCGTCACAGGCATAAACTTCCGCGATGGCCCGAAGTTGAGAGTTTGAACCGAAGACGAGATCAACACGGGTGCCGGTCCATTTGAGTTCGCCCGTGGTGCGATCGCGACCCTCGAACACGTTTTCATCGTCAAATGTCGCTTGCCAGGTTGTTCTCATATCCAGGAGGTTGACGAAGAAGTCGTTGGTAAGGGCTTCTGATTTCCTAGTAAAGACACCGTGCTGAGACTGACCGTAATTGGTATTCAGGACTCGTAGTCCGCCTAACAAAACAGTCATTTCCGGAGCGGTCAAAGTCAAAAGTTGGGCACGGTCCAGCAAGAGTTTTTCTGCCGGTACGGAAAATTTAGATTTTAAGTAGTTGCGGAATCCGTCTGCAGCAGGTTCGAGCACAGAGATTGAAGTAACGTCGGTCTGCTCCTGCTGAGCATCCGTGCGTCCCGGCTTAAAAGGAACGGACAAATTATGACCGGCATTCTTGGCTGCTTGCTCTATACCTGCACAACCGGCCAGGACGATCAAGTCAGCGAGGGAAACTCTCTTTGAACCTGACTGGGCACTGTTGAACTCTGTTTGGATTTTGTCCAGAACTGCAAGTACCGGATTGAGCTGACTTGGTTGGTTGACTTCCCAATCCTTCTGGGGAGCAAGGCGGATGCGAGCTCCATTGGCACCACCTCGCTTATCCGAGCCGCGGAAGGTAGATGCCGAGGCCCAAGCTGTCCCAACAAGCTGGGAGACAGACAGGCCTGAAGCTAAGATTTTCCCCTTAAGATCCGCCATATCCTGTTCCTCAATCAATTCATGATCCACTGCCGGTACCGGATCCTGCCAGATCAGCTCCTCATTAGGAACTTCCGAACCGAGATAGCGTGAACGGGGACCCATATCTCGGTGGGTTAGCTTGAACCAAGCCCGGGCAAAGGCATCCGCGAATTCTTCGGGGTTTTGCTGGTAGCGTCGGGCGATAGGGCCATAGATCGGGTCGAAGCGCAGAGAGAGGTCCGCCGTGGTCATCATGGGTCGGTGCTTCCTAGACGGATCATGAGCGTCAACTACCATGTCTTCATCAGCTACATCCTTGGCAAGCCACTGATGCGCGCCGGCTGGACTCTTGACCAGCTCCCACTCGTATTTGAAAAGCACGTTAAGGTAGCCCATGTCCCATTTGGTCGGGTTAGGCTTCCAGGCACCTTCGATACCGCTGCCGATGGTATCTCCGCCTTTGCCGCTGCCGAACCTGCTCTTCCAGCCTAAGCCCTGTTCCTCAAGACCGGCAGCTTCAGGTTCAGGACCGACATGGGCCGCATCCCCCGCACCGTGACACTTGCCGAAGGTGTGTCCGCCGGCGACGAGGGCGACAGTCTCTTCATCATTCATTGCCATACGGGCGAAGGTCTCCCGAACGTCATGGCCGGAGGCCACAGGATCAGGGTTACCGTTCGGGCCTTCCGGGTTTACATAGATCAGTCCCATTTGTACGGCGGCGAGGGGGTTTTCTAGATCCCGTTCACCGGAGTAGCGCTTGTCGCCAAGCCACTCAGCCTCAGATCCCCAATAAATGTCCTCTTCCGGCTCCCAGACGTCCGCGCGTCCGCCGGCGAATCCGAAAGTCTTTAGTCCCATTGACTCGATGGCGCAGGTTCCGGCAAGGATCATCAGGTCAGCCCAGGAAATTTTCCTGCCGTACTTCTGCTTGACGGGCCAGAGCAGACGGCGAGCTTTATCCAGGTTCACGTTGTCCGGCCAGCTGTTGAGGGGGGCAAAGCGTTGGGTTCCGGATCCCGCACCGCCGCGGCCGTCGTTGGTACGGTAGGTGCCTGCGCTGTGCCAAGCCATCCGGATGAAGAACGGCCCGTAGTGACCATAATCCGCCGGCCACCAATCCTGGGAATCGGTCATTAATGCATAAAGATCCTTCTTGAGTGCTTCCAGATCAAGTTTCTTGAATTCTTCGGCATAGTTGAACTCCGGAGCCATGGGATTACTCAAGTTGGAATTCTGATGAAGAATCTTGAGGTTCAGCTGGTTTGGCCACCAGTCCCTGTTCGAAGTGCCGCCCCCTGCCGTAGCACTTTTTGTATGGCCTGTTACCGGGCATCTGCTTTTTTCATCCATAAAGTTCCCTCCTCGTAAATTTCTTGGATAGGTGCATATCTGGATTATCAAGGATGGATCTGCGATTTTCCGCGAAAGGAGAGAGAACACCACCCAAACTTGACAACGATGCCGGAAAAATAATCTGCAGCAGCTTGACTATGGCATTTACACAGCTACGCTGTGAATAAAAGGGTTTGCTCTGTCTAATCATCGTGGACTTAAGAATTTATGTAAAATTGTAATAGTTATAAATTTAATTATATAGTATGACAAGAAAGATGACAATATAAAAGTGTGAAAATTAGAAATGTAGTTATATCAATTTAATTTGCAGTTATTGTTAAGTTATCTGCCCTATTAGAAATTTATTGATTCGAAAAGAATAACAGGTGTTTTGAAATTTTAGTATAATTAGATATACTATATAGGAAAGAATCAAGAATGCAGTGAATAGTTTAATAGATTCAGAAATGGCAGGGGATGAACTATGTTTGAACCTATGATTGAGTTATTAAAGAGGAAGCAGAGAAAGCTCATTTTTACTGAGGGAACAGATCCGAGGATTCTTGAAGCAGCAAGTCGCCTCCATAAGGACGGTATCCTTGTGCCGATACTTCTGGGCAATCGCTCTGAGGTAGAGGCCGCTGCTCAAGCCATTAGTTGGCCGATAGAAGGGATTGAAATTATTGATCCCCTAACCTATGCTGGCATTGATAGAATGACTGCAGAGTTGTTTGCCCTGAGAAAGGGAAAAGTGGATGAGGCCGCTTGTCGTGCTCTTTTGACAAAAACCAATTATTTTGGCATTATGCTCGTAAAAATGGGGTACGCCGACGGTCTCCTAGGCGGAGCCACTTATTCCACAGCTGATACGGTTCGCCCCGCTTTGCAGATTATTAAGACAAAGCCCGGCAATAAGCTTGTCTCAAGCTGCTTTGTTCTGCACCGCTCTACGCCAGATGGCGAAGAAACATATCTCATGGCTGATTGCGCTATCAACGTTAAACCCACAGAGGATGAATTAGTTGAAATTGCTGTGGAAACAGCTAGAACAGCCAGGTGTTTTGCTGTAGACCCGAAGGTGGCTATGCTATCCTACAGTACATTAGGTTCCGGTCAAGGTGAGACTGTCGATATGATGCGTAATGCAGCGGAAAAATTAAAAGCAATGAGTCTTAATTTTCCAGTCGACGGAGAGCTGCAATTTGATGCAGCTTTCTCTCCTGATGTTGCTAAAACAAAAGCTTTTGATTCGCAAGTAGCGGGACAAGCAAACACCTTCATTTTCCCGGATCTTAATTCAGGGAACATCAGTTATAAAATAGCCCAGAGACTGGGAAAGTTTGATGCTTTCGGTCCGATTCTCCAGGGTCTGAACGCTCCTGTTAATGACCTTTCCAGGGGTTGTACTGCTGAAGAGGTTTACAAGATGGGTATAATCACGGCCAGTCTTAAGTAATGGACAACTAAAACCGGGACTATCGTACCTGGCTATCCCACCTAAGCTGTGAACACACTAAAAAATTGTGATATACTATTGGATGTATAAAGCTTAATGGAGGTAAATATGAATCGCGAACAAGAACAAATTTTAAGTTTTATTTTAGAAAGAGTAAAAGATGACAAGGTAGAGGAAGCAAAAGAATTACTTGTTGAAAACTTCAAGAAGCTGACAGAAGGCAATTTTACACAGGATGATATTATGCTGTTTTTGCCGAAAATGATCGCTTTGCTAAAACCTGAAAAGTTGGTTGAAGTACAAACCGTTGTTATGCAATTTGCTCAAAATTTTAGTCATTTGCTGCCTAATAGCAAACTTGGCTAATTAACACCATAAGTTCTATCTGTTCATCAAGTAAAGAGCATGAATCCAGTCAAGGGAAGGGATTCATGCTCTTAGTGCTCTATCTGCTGCATTTTCTACACGGTCATGATAGAAGAGAAACACCAAATTTATGCACCACTAAACAGCTGAAGATCTAATAGAAAAGGAGGGAACGAACTATATGAAAGAATTTTTAGGAAAACTCCAATATAATTCGCCGGTAACCCTGACATTTACGTTTCTTTCCTTGGCGATATTGTTGTTAGGCTATATAACAGACGGACTAACGACAAATTTGCTTTTTAGTGTATATCGATCATCTTCAACGGATCCATTGACTTACTTCAGATTGTTTGGTCATGTGCTTGGTCATGGGGATTGGAGCCATTACTCAAACAATATGGTACTATTTCTGGTTTTAGGTCCCATACTTGAAGAAAAATACAAATCGCAATCTTTTTTAATCATGATTGTAATTACTGCCCTGGTGTCTGGATTATTTCATGCAATTTTATTTTCGAATACTGTATTACTGGGTGCCAGTGGTATTGTATTTATGATGATAGTCCTATCATCAGTTGCAGGCATGAAGGATGGGAAAATCCCACTAACCCTCATATTGGTCATAATTATTTATCTTGGGGGCGAGATATTAAGTGTTGGATCGAAGGATGGAATAGCTCATCTAGCTCATATTTTAGGAGGAGTCTGCGGGGCTGCTTTTGGTCTTCTAAGCAGACGAGCATAAATATACTTTATAATTCCAGCTCATTTTGGTGAGTGATCCCGTGGTAAAAAATTATTCAATCAATCATCCCGGATTTGATGTTGGAAAAAAGAATAAGGGCTCCTTTCGCTCTTTATACAGTTTATTTAGTCGCGTTGCAGCGTCTTTGACAAGACCGGTTTTCATAGTTCTGGCGTTTTGAGGACAGTTCTTTATGCAGGCACAACACGTGATGCATTTTTCCTGATCAATCAAATGACTATTTTCGGAATCGATAGCCCCTACAGGACACCCTTCTGCACAAATTCCGCACTGCGTACACTCATTACTAATTGCTATGAAATCAACACTCCATAGCTTCGAATCTCCTCTATAGGGATAGTTGCCAGGTATATTTAGATCGGAAATGTGATGGACTGATGAAACAGATAGTAGTAATTCCTTTATTTTACGTCCGAATAATTCTGCGTGATTTAAGTCACTTGCATCAGGACGGGCTTCGGCTATCGGTGTTTCGGCACTAGAAAAGGAGTGTTCTCCAATATAGGCAGCACAGGCGATCGGCATACATCCACGTTTTGTCAGAATATCTTTAAGCTCAAGTAAGGCATCGTCATACACACGATTACCATAAACGACAATACATACAGCAGGTGTATTACGAGCTTTAATCTTATGAAGCCATTCAATTAAAAGTAAAGGTACTCTCCCCATATAAACTGGCACAGCAACAACAAGTAATTCATTTTCTGATGTTTGTAATTGGTGTTTTCTCGCAGCTGGTTTGGTAATATCTATTAGTTCGACAGTGCTGTGATTAATTCCGCGCGCAATACCTTGAACAATCGCTTTTGTTGTCCCTGTAGGTGAAAAACAAACCAGTTTCAGTGATTGTATTTTCATGAGACCCTCTCCTTTAAATCTTTAGACTCTCTGCAGTTAAGAAAACATTTTTATTGGTTTTACAAATTCTTCATGAATTATAGTAATACAAATCTTATAATGTAACTAGGAGTGAAATTATAATGGTATAAATTATACTAGTTAGGATTGATGAGAATTTTGAATAATGAGAAACATCGATATAAAGAGCTTGCTGATTTTTTAAAAACGCGAAGAGCCAGAACTTTACCATCACATGTGGGACTTTCATCAGCAATGCGCCGACGTACTCCTGGCTTGAGAAGAGAGGAAGTTGCTCAGTTAGCTGGTATTGGTTTGACTTGGTATACATGGCTTGAACAAGGAAGACCTATTCATGTTTCAACTCAAGTAATAGAAAGCTTAGCTAGAGTTTTATTGCTTAATAAACAAGAGCGCATTCATCTGTACCTTTTAGCGAATCAGCCCCTTCCGGCAGATATACCGGGCTACCAGGGAACAGTAAGTCCGATACTTCAGCATGTTCTGGATAGTTTAATACTCTGCCCATCTCTTGTCATGGATCAGAAGTGGAACGTTATTGCTTGGAACAAAGCAGCATGTTTAATCTTTGGTGATTTCCATGAAATGAACCTTCGAGAACGAAATATAGTATGGGCAATGTTCACAGATAATAAATATAAAAAGTTATATGGCGACTGGAATCTCTATGCCAAGGGTCTGGTGGGCCGATTTCGTTCAATGTGTGGGCAATACATTGAAGATTCATGGCTTGCTCAGTTTATTAATGATCTTAAAATGCAAAGCACAGAATTTAATTTATGGTGGTCTTTACATGAAATTGAGAGTAATAAAGAAATTTACAAGCAATTGAATCATCCTGTTGCAGGGATATTAGATTTTGAAGTTAGTAATTTTGATGTTTCAGACAATTCTGGCTTAAAATTGATTGTACATGTACCTTTATTAGAAACGGATACTGCTACAAAAATGAAATCATTGTTGAATGATTAGTTCCATTGACCTAACGGATTTAGCTTTGCTCCAACGTCAACCTGATTACCTTAGTGGCTGTGACTGGCAACATTAATTATAAAAGATCACTGCAGAAGGACTCCTCTGCAGTGATCTTTTATAATTGGTAAGAATTTTAGACGATTAGTTATACATGATGTTCTTCAGCAACATCTTTTGTTTTATGAACAGTGCCGTGGGGATGTTGAGGCGGTGCATAGATAGAGTACAATTTAAGTGGTACACAGCCAGTGTTTATCAGATTGTGCCATTTACCAGCCGGTATTAATATGACACAATTATCACCCACTCTTTGCTGGTAATTAAGCCTATCTCTGCTGTCTCCCATTATAACAAGGCCTTGACCTTGTTCAAGGCGAATAAACTGATCGACATCAGGATGCATTTCCAATCCGATGCTATCCCCTACATTGATGCTCATTAAGGTAAGCTGTAAATAACTGCCGGTCCACAAAGCAGTACGGAAGGTATTGTTTTGGAGTGAAGTCTCCTTGATATTTATTACAAAGGGGTTTGGTCCATAATCCCTTAAAGGAAGCACCTTCCCTGGATACATTGGTGCTTCAGCCCTGGGAGGGCAGGGATATTTATATGGGTTAGAAATTGGCGTGTTATCAAAATAGGGGCGTAGATAGGAGTTATATCCATTATACATTTTACTCCACCCTTTCATATATTTCGAAATTTATAAAACATGCTAAAGAACTATTTTCTTTCAGTGTAGCAATCTGATAACCATCCACTTATATACTCCAACACTACTGGAAGGGTTGGTTGAATTTGGTATATAGTACCATATGAAGTCTTACCTCCCAGAGTGTATGGCCTAAATAGTTGTTTAGTTAAAAGCATACAATTAAAAGAGGGTGTCGCAATACTATAAAGAAGTAATTTGCGACACCCTGGTTTGAGTATAATAATCCCTTCGTCTAATTCCATAATTACTTATGACTATCGTTTAAAGATGGAGAAACTGCAGAATGACAATAAGATTCCTACATCGGACAGGCAAAGCAAATAAAGGCTCTATAGATACGATCAAAAATGTCACCGAAAGAAATCAAGAGAACCTTTATGAATCTGAGATTTATAGGATTTAGTCAACTGGAAAGATGAATCAGTTTATTATTTTCCCTGACCTAGGTTCTTGGCGTAAATTTTTAGCATTTCCATCGTTTCGCAATTTGGACAGACATTAATTTCCTCTATAGATTTCCCATCATTATACTCCTGCTCGCATTTTGGGCATATAGGGCATTTCTGTTCTTCATTCATTACACATTCCCACTTTCGTATTTCTTCAAGCTACACATGTACTCTTGAATCAAGTTTTTATATTAGGAAGTTCTTTAGTCCTCTAACTATAATATGCATCAATAAGTAATTCACTCACAACTATGTAAATTCCTTCCGATCTTTTCAAAATTCAAAATGTTTCAGGCTCGGACACCTAAGGACTGGGGGAAGTGACCATTTACCACTACATAATTGAAGGGTAAGGGATTTTTTGAACTTACTCACTTTTTCCCCATGTTTCCCTGGAGATTAGGAATATAGTTATTGTTAGAACGAACCACTCTTCTTTGATTTAGTCGAGATTTCTGCTGGTTTATAGTCCAATGCTTCAAGGTACCATATGGAATTATAAATAGTGAAGAAGCAATATGGGCAAGCAACAGGGAAGCAGTATCAATGCTTCCCTGTTTGCTTAAGCTTCACGTTTACCTATCAGGATTCTTTTAACTATTAAAGGAATATGCAGAGCAAAAAATTCAGAAACAGTTAGATTCGATATATAACCAGCTACGTCGAACAATATGTTTATGGTTCCTAAACTATACCAAACTCCAGCGAGAAAATTTATGATCATCAAAAAAATAACAGTACCCGTAATATTAGTCCAGACAAAACCTCTTTTATTTCTAGTTAAGAACAAATGAATTGTTAAAAATATAGTAATTAAGCAAGTTGCAATCATCGAAATAACCGCGAAAGAATCAAACTTTTCAATAGCCCATGTTACAAAGTCGGAATCGAATTCCCCCCGGCTTGCATTTTTATATAAACTTTCAATTAAGCGTGGTCGGGTTGTTATTATACCTACTATCCCCGCGAGTGAAAGAACAGATGATAGTAGAATATATGATTTGTTCAGCAGATTGCTTTTACCGAAACTAATAAAGCAATTACTTATGACAATGATAATTAATAGTATTGCAACGGGTTGTATAGAGATAGCCATTATTCACCTCAAGCAAAGATTAGTGTGTTGGTATACTTCGACAAATGCTTTATTACAGCATTTTTTTCATTATAACATACCCATGTGAATTGGGAGGATTTCATTCCCCATTCCCATGAATCCGGTGTAAGTGCCCAGCTTTATGACCTGGGGTATTACACACTAGGCAGAAAAAATGGAAGAGTTTTTAAATTGAAGTGAGAATCGGGGGATAGGTAGAATTGATTAGGTTCCTAAATATTTCTGTTGACATCGAAAAGGGATCCAAGTATTATAAAAATAAGTTAGGTACCTAAATATAATTTAGCATTTTTGGAGGTAAAAACTATGTCGAAAACAAATTCAAGTAAGTTATATCATGCTTTGCATCGCTTAAATCGGCAGATGCACCGCTCGTACCATCGAGAAGGGCACGGAAAAGGTGGACTTTATCATGGACAGGCAAACTTGCTGCGCATAATCTTGCAAAATAACGGTTCCAGCCAAAGAGATTTGGCAGAACAACTGGATGTACGTCCGTCTTCAATGACAGAGATGTTGATAAAGCTGGAGCAGAGTGGACTGATCCTGAGAAAACAAGATGATAAGGATCAGCGGGTAATGCGCATCTATTTAACCGAGGAAGGGAAAAAAGCTGTTGAGAAAATTGCTGAAAGCAAAGATGCATTCGTAGAATCCTTTTTCAAGGCTTTAACAGAGGATGAACGAGAACAACTCCTTATCCTTACGGAGAAATTGTGCGCAAATTTGGAAGCGGCAGAGGATTCTCATGGAGGGGGGATGCACCACGGACATGGCTTAGGGCATCATGGTTCCTGCCGGAAAAAAGGTATGCACCAAGGTCATGGTCACCACAAACATCATCATGTTTAATACCACCTAATCCGCCCTCTTTTCCGTTGTGCAGTAGTGGGTACTGCCCATGCGTAATCAAGTGCTCGAGGCTGAAATAACAGATGGTACAGCGGGAAAGACCGTTGTGCCATTTTTTTTTGCAAAAATTGCTTCACCCCTTGCGAAACAGCGTTCTGTATTACTGTGAAGAAGGAACTAAACAGGAACGAGGCGTTAAAGATAGCGACTAACATGGTGGAGACGCTGAAAAAATATCCTCCTGGGATTAAGACGAATTTTAATATTAAAAAGGATCGAGACTAGTTCGCAAAAAGATGCCGGAAACGCATCAGATTTTTCAATAATAAGAGTACAATTGACCGGAGCCTAAACATAAAAAATTCTTTTGATGTATCCTCATCAAAAGATTAAGTATAAGGAGATAGATAAGTTCAAGACATAAATATAAATACTCTCTGCATTAAGAGTGAGGAAGGAGCGGTTTGGATTGTTACCCATAATCATCTTTAGAGCAAGGTTGAATATAGAATTTGTTGCTGGTATTATGAGGAAAAGCGAAGGAGATGCTCTATGGATGCTGAACGCAATGAGGTAAAAGTAAAGTTTAATGAAAACGCCAGTCAGTATGATGGCCAAAGGAAAAAGCTCATTCCATGCTTTGATGATTTTTATTCAATAGCAGTTTCCATTGCCAAAACCAATACAAATAATCCGGATATTTTAGATATAGGGGCAGGAACAGGTTTATTATCATCTTTAATATTAGAAAAATTTCCGGATGCTAATATAACGCTTATCGATCTATCGGAGAAGATGTTAGAGGCAGCCAAAGAAAGGTTTAAAGATAATCCTAATTTTACGTACATAATTGATGATTATACTATATATAAATTCGATAAAAAGTTCGATGTGGTTATTTCCTCTCTTTCAATACACCATTTATCCGGTGATGAGAAGAAGCAGTTATATCATAATATCTATTCAATTTTAAATAAGGACGGGGTCTTTATTAATGCAGATCAAGTTCTCGGAGGAACTCCATTTATAGAATCCTTATACAAAAGTGATTGGAGATACAAGGTAGAGAACAGCGACTTGTCAAAAGAAGAAATCCTTTCGGCGTATGAAAGGACAAAATTAGATAAAATGTCTACTCTAGAAGACCAGGTAAACTGGTTAAAAGATAGTGGTTTTTTGGATGTGGATTGTGTTTACAAATATTTTAATTTTGTAGTCCTATTTGGAAGAAAATGAACATTAGTTCCTTCATTCTAGCCTATATTACTACCCAAAATCCCTTAATTTAACTAGATTTCATGTGTATTCAGATTGATTAATCATTTCAAACCCCCATGCTTTCCTGGTCTTGCATTGAAAATCCATCTTTTTTCACATCACTCATATTCAAGGAATCATCGTTTATTTCAATATTCTTAAGCTTTTTAACTGCTCCATAAGCTTCCTTTAAGGAAAGATTATCTCCTTTCCCAGAAATTACCCATAAGGTTTTATAACCCCGTGGTATTGTCTTAAGCTTTTCTTCACCTTTGCCATCCGTAAAATAGACTAGTAAATTAACCTTATGCTGATTAGCATATTCGAAAACCGGGGTAAATTTGGTGCCTCCACTAATATTAATTCGGTCTCTGATATCCTTCGCAGATTTGACGGTATACACTCGTCTGATTTCATTGTCACATTCGATAATCGTAATTTCATGATTAAGATTTTTAACGATCTCCAGGACTTCTTGCAGGGCATGCTTAAATTCCTGATCACTAATGCTGCCGCTGATATCCAGGGCAACAACAATCTTGGCTTTATGACTCCTCAGTTGTCCTCTTAAATCCAAGCGCTCGGGCTGTCTTCGATTTCTTCTGGTTATGGTCTTCTTTTTATTGCTTTCAACCGTTCCCATCAGCCGCTTAAGATATAAATTCCAAGGCAATTCACCCTTGCTGTTCTTAAGGGATGAGACCATACTTTCTAAATAATTGGGAAGGCTGCCTTTTTGAGCATTATCAATAAACTTCTCAGTAAATTCTTGCAGGGTTTTTTCATCCATATCTCCTGACTCTGCCCAAAGGTCATGGGTTTTTTCAGGATCATACTCTGTTTCTATTGTATCGTCCTGATCAGGATCAGCGTCATCTGTATCACTTTCATCGGATGCATCCTCATCCGCTTCCAGCAAGTCCAGGGCGGTTTGAATCTCCTCCACATAATATTCAAAGGGTTTAAAGGGCAGGAGGTTTAAGGAATAATTTAAATTAACCCATTCTAAGGTAACAGAATAGGGGGGAAGATAATCTAAATAGGTATTGACGACGATATTCATGGCTAGATTGATAGCTAATGTGCTGTAGTCAGCCTTAAATTCTTTAGCTCTGATTAAATGCCTGGATAAGATATGAAGAATTTCATGTTTAATGGTACTTTCCATCTGCTTAATATTAAGATTTAGAAAAATGATGGGATTAAAATAGATAACGTACTTAGCCCCTTTAAAATTCACTGCAGTTGGGCTGCTAATGTCAAAGCGTATTTCTCTGGACATTTGCAGTAAAAAATAGCCATAAAAGTTA
The DNA here is from genome assembly GCF_000765145.1 of Desulfosporosinus sp. HMP52. GTDB lineage: Bacteria > Bacillota > Desulfitobacteriia > Desulfitobacteriales > Desulfitobacteriaceae > Desulfosporosinus. The sequence continues at coordinate 39,505 of NZ_JMGA01000030.1, forward strand.
TCTGCATCTTCCATAAGACTTAAATTAACTTTATCGACAAGGCCGAAAAACTCTTTTTTAAACTCTTGGGGTATATAAAGTTCAGAATGATGATTTTTGCGTTTTGCCGAGAAAAAACTATTAACAACACTATCTGCTTTTTCATAAAGACCTTTAACTTGTTTCTCAAACAAATTTTCCATACTTATCACCTGATTAAACGATAAGATTCAAAATATGATTCAATAAAGGCTTCATTTTCTAGGGCAAGTTTGTAAACTTCAGGATAACTGTTCTTAATATCTTTCATGATTCCTATCATTAAGTCCACAGGATATAGGTTTAAAAACTCAATTAACCTATCTATATAAAAACTAGAATCATCACGTTGGGTCAAGATGGTTGTTTCTAAGCTTTTGAGAATATTCTTGGCAGCTAGATAAAGCCGGGTATGGCTTTCTTTCTTTATGCTTTCTCTGATGGATTCAGGCAGGGAAGGTTCTGAAAAAACCTCTTTATAGGAGATGAGGGAAGGGTGATCGGATTCCACAAAACTTACAAATTCTTCGGCTATTAAGCGTCCAACATTTCCTTTGACAACATTTAGAAATACGGATCTGGGTATGGAATCTTTGTTCTCCTTATAAATCTTATAACTGCTGGAAATTCGCTCATAGCTTCTGGGGGTAGCTCTTAGATCATCTTCATTGATCTTATGCAAATAATCGGGGAAAGTGGAGATAAACTCGACAACCTTTTCCTCAATTCCGGCCTCTAGGGCCCAACCCATCCACTGCTGATAATCTGGCTCCATAGATAACCAGACAAAGCGATTTTCTTGGGCGGCATCCATATCGACAACCTGGTAATCAAAATCCGAACCATATTTACTGGAAGGATTCATAGCAGCTAAGATTTTTACACCTTTAGGTAACTTATAGCCATTGATTTCCCGATTTAGGATTAAATTCATCAGTTCCTGTTGGACGGTATGTTCACAGCGATTGATCTCGTCGATAAATAAAAGAACAGTTTTTCCCTGAGCTACTTCTTCGTCAATTTCCCTGAGCTTATGATGAACTGCATAGACGGTTGCTTTCTTTTCCATCGGATCTGTCTTACCATTAACCCCCTGATAAGATTCTATCGTTGGCAGACCCCCGATTTCCCCTTCTTTGAGGAGATTTCCGTTAATAACAATTAAACTCCACTGATTTTTCTGAGCAATTTCCTGGGCTAAGGCTGTTTTGCCGATCCCGCTTTCCCCAACGATTAAAGGGACTTCCTCAGTGGATAGTACTAAGTCAACACTTTTTAAGGTGTCTGTAAAATTCATGGTGTCTCACTCCTATAGCATCTTCAGCTTTTCATCGACAGCTATTTTTTTTGCTTTTTTACTGCCATATTTATAAATAAACATGATCTTGTCTAGGGGCATCAGGTCACTGCTTTTATGGATATAACTGCAATTTAAAAAGTCTCTTACATATTTTTCGTTAACATCTTCAATAGCTAAGGATTGCTTTAACACTTGTTCTAATTCAGCTTTAGAGATTTTGTCCATAATGTATTTAATGACTAAAATGTTGACTTGCAAAAATTCTAAGATTTTTGGTTGATCTAAATCCTTAATAAAGGTAATAGCCCTCTCATTATTCTTGATCGCCAAAAGTTCTGCCTGATAGGTAGGTGAATTAATATATCTTAAGGCATCATAATTAATTTTTACAGCCGCTTCTTGAACACTTGCGCAAGGTTCTTTGATGAATTTTATGGAATCGTAATTTTTTTGCACAGCTAATAATTGCAATTCCTCACTGGGATTCTGAACATATTTAATAGCCCAGCCGGCTTGATTGAGGGCTAATTTAATTAACTGTTCGCTGGGATTTTTAATGTACTCTAAGTTAACCCAGCCATCTTTGATTGCTTTGATCTGCATGTCTTCGGAAGGGTCATTAATAAATTGAATTGCTCGGCCATTATTGTCCAAAGCCAATTCTTGCATCTCTCTGGTTGAATTATCGATAAATTTCAAAGTCAGACCATTTTTTTGTACAGCCAATAACTTAATCTCCTCGGTGGGATTAGGGATATAGGCTATCGCATTAGGATTATTCTTGATCATTTCAATCATCGTTGCTTTTTCCATAAAGTTAGTTCCTTTTATGATTATTTTTAGCATTACTTTGCGTGATACTACTTTTTAAGTAAACCTAAATAAGGTGATTATACCACCAGATAAAAAAAGGGTCTATCAAACACGTTCATAAACCACACCCTAAGTACTTAGCACTTATATGAAAAGGAAGCTCAGTATGACTGAACTTCCTTGTTAAGAATCTTGACTGGTAATTTCCTCAGTCCTTGACCCACTTGGCCACCACAAAGCCAGGATTTCCTTCTCTTTTTTCCTCCATGGCTAGGGCCTCTGCTGTGGTTTGAACATTGGGTGGGAAGAAAAGACATTCTCCAATTTCCGCAGATCTGCCGATTTGCCAGGAACCTATTTCCTCTTTGCTATAAAGAGTAGCACGAGCGAAGACAGAAGAGGGGTTGTTACGAGCTGCCTCGGCATAGTATTCACTCCAGGCACTCCTGCCGGCGATGAGTCCGATCATCAGACAGCCCCCGGGCTTTAAGCGACTAAATAGTTTTTGCAAGATTTTTTCCGGTTCAGGGACGAATTCAAAGGCGGTCATGGAAAAAATCCCATCATAGGTTTCCAGTTGATCAAGAATCTCAGTAATATCGGCCTGCCACCAGTGAACAGGCTTAGTTTCTGCAGTGTTCCCCTCGAGGGAGGCTAGTTTCTTTTGGGCCAGAGCCATCATTTCAGCAGAAATATCCACAGCTGTCACTTCATAGCCCTCTTGCACAAGCCAGCTGGTATATTGTCCGGTTCCACAACCGATCTCCAAAACCTTGGTACCCGGTGTCTTAAACATGGACTGGGCCAAGTGACGTTCAACTTGATCAGAGACTGATCCAAGTTCAGTATCATACCAGGAATCATAATGTGCAGCAACCCGGTCAAAAAGTGCTTCCTTCATTAGTAATCACCCTCATATTCAATTTCCTATTCTATATGTAGCATTCGAATTTCTACATTTTGCTCTTCAATTCCTTCTTTACATACACATAAAATTCAACAATGGGTATATTGCACTATGTATGTGGAAAGAAATATATTTTGATTGCTTAATATGACATGATGTCTTCAAGTTTGATATCGTATAATAACAGCATGTGATACCGTAACAGGTAGCAAAAAGTATTTGGAAAAGAGAGGAAACTATGAAAGATATGAATTTTAGCGACGTAGTTGAACGTTCCGTTCAAATAAGAAAACTCTATCAACAACTAGAACGGCAGCATCATGGATCAGAATGGACCGTGGAAGAGGATGCCTTAGCTTTCCTAACTGATGCCGGCTTGGTGGGTCGTTTGACTATGTGTCAGCAGGAGCGTTGGCCAAAAGGTGGTAATACAGTATCTGAATTGGAGCATAAACTTAGCGAGTGCATATGGTGGCTAATTGTTTTGGCAGAGCGTATGAATATTGATATTAATGAATCATTGGACCAGTTTTTATCAAAACTTGAAAAACAGTTCTAACGGAAATGACTCCCGTACCATTAGTACAGGAGCCTCGATCTGGGGTTTTATTTGGAATGTAAATTGTGCAGAGCAAGTATTATTTTGCAGTAAGCTTATCAAATTGCATACCTTTTTTTCTATCTTTCATTATCTCGATAAGAGGTGCAGATTCTTCGAAGAAGACAATAACGATATCCTCTGGTTTGGCGAGATCCAAGGCAGCTTTAAAAGCCTCCTCCTCATCAAGGATTATTTGCAAGTTTACTCTTGGAAAGTTTGAGGATAGGACGCCTTTTTCCAAGAGATCTGCCACCTCGCCGTCCGCTCTGCCTCTTTTATTCCGATCTTCTTTTATCATAATATAGTCGAAGTTCGCTCCGGCGCATTCCCCAACTTCAAGTATATCCTTGTCTGCTCTATCTCCAGGTACTCCAATAACTCCGATCAATTTATGGTGTTCTATTTGCTTAAGTCCATCAATTACGCATTGATAACCTTCTTTATTATGGCCATAGTCTAAAATAACCCGCTGATCATTAACACAATACATATTAAATCTACCGGGATTATTATTGCAATAAAAGGACGTCAAACCTTGTCTGATTGAATTATAATCAATACCTAGCCCTACAGCAGCAGCACAGGAAGCCATGGCATTTTCTATGTTGTATTTCAGAGCGCCGTTTAAGGTAATGCCAATGCTATTAACAGCTAGCAACGGTTCAGCATGATAGTCCTTTTGGATCATTATCGTGCCGTCATCGACATAGACGCCATACCCACCTTTCAGGAGGTTGTCTTGCAGGGTGGGATTGTCTTTATGATGAGAAAAAACAATAAGTTTACTTTTGAAACGGTCGAGAATGCTTAAGCTCAGCGGATCATCCCCATTAATCACCACATAACCATCTTCCTTAACAGCTTCGCCCACTAACGCTTTAACTTTTGCCAAGTCTTCCAGGGTTTCTACTTCATCGAGCCCTAGGTGATCCTGAGTTATGTTAGTGATCACTCCGACATCTGCTGTCTCATAGGCTAAGCCGCCTTTAATCATGCCACCCCGGGCGGTTTCTAAGACCGCTGCATCAATATCCTTATTGATCAGGACTGACAAAGCGCTCTGAGGACCGGTAGTATCTCCTTGATAGATACATTTCCCTTCGATATAGATTCCATCGGTTGTGGTCATTCCAACGGAATAGCCCGCAAGTGAGAGGATGTGGGCAATGAGTCTTGTGGTGGTTGTTTTTCCGTTGGTTCCGGTTATTGCTACCAGGGGGACTTTTTTAAATCCATCCTTAAATAATTTATCAACGATGTGTCCTGCGACATTGCGTTTTTTGCCACTGAACGGATTGTGATGCATTCTAATACCCGGTGCAGCATTGACTTCAATGATTGCGCCTCCTTCGGTAAGGGGCTTGCTAATATCTTGACACAGCAAATCAATGCCGCAGATGTCTAGTCCAATAGCATTTGCTGCCCGTTGGCAGAGTTCAATGGTTTCCTTGCAGATTGAATCTGTATGATCGATGGCAAAGCCACCGGTAGATAAATTGGCGTTAGCTTTTAAGGTTAATTTCTCACCCTTCAATAGAATTGACTCTAAGCAGTAGTTTTTTTGATTTAAATAAGTAATCAAAGTCTCATCAATTTTGATTTTTGTTAATTCCTTTTCATGCCCCTCGCCTCTGCGAATGTCCTGGTTCACTGTATATATTAACTGCTCTATGGAGCTTACCCCATCTCCAATAATGAAGGGGGGGATTCTCTCTGAAACAGCTACTATGTCCCCATAAACACTGCATACTCGATAGTCATTTCCCTGGATATGCTCTTCAATCATGATATTTTGATAATCCTTAGACAAAAGGTCATAGGCGTTGGATAATCCTATCTTATCGTTAATATTGGCTATAACTCCCTTGCCTTGATTACCATACTGGGGTTTTAGTACCACCGGATATCCTATCTCTTGGGCAGCGGATAAGGCATCACTTTTATTCTGAACTTTCCTGCCATATGCAATCGGCAGACAATGCAAGCTAAGTAGTTCTTTAGTAAGTAACTTATCCTGAGCAATGCTGACAGCGATTTCCCGGGTGTCATTGCCCAGAGTAGCTTGGATAGTTTTGGAGTGTTTTCCGTAACCTAATTGAAAAATGCTTTCTTGACCGATTCTTAAGATCGGGATTCCTCTTTTCCTCGCCTCGTTGCAAATATCCAGAGTACTCCGGCCGAGTTGTTCACTCACTAATAGTTCCTTTAAATTTGCGTATCTTAGATCTAGATCAAAGGACTCATGCTTTATTAAGGAATTAATGAAGTCAACGGCTGTATTCCCAACCTCTAACCCTGTAGACATGTATTCATATTGATAAATAACATAGTATCTATCCCCGGATATCTCCCGGGCCTTTCCATAACTTACTTCTAAGCCCAACATATTCTGGAGGGCAATAATAATATGCTCTGTGACATGTGCCAAATAGGTTCCCTCTGTCAATCTCTTAATAAAGCCTCTATCCTCATCAATACCACACCGGTGCTTTTCAAGCTCTGGCAGCATGCTTATTAAGGTTGAATTAAAACCTTTGATTTCCTTACTTGGAATGTCACAGTATCCTTCTAAATCTAGGTCCAGCCTGATGCATTTTTTGTGTGAATAAATGTTCCTTCCCGGAAAAACCTTGGAACTAATAATTTTCACGAAGCTGACCTCCTATTGAAGATTCATTTCCATATTCCTTATATGCTTTTGCTAAGTGTCCGTCAAATTAATCAATCCGCTGCGATTCTAATATATCCAAGAATCTAACATGTACGCTGGTATTTATTGTTTAATACGGCTCGCTATGGTTATCTTAAACACATCAATGAATTAAATGACCAATTAATGTCCCTGCGGAATCACCGACTCTGCAAGTCCGAGTAGCGTATTCATATCCTCCGATTCGTTTACAACGAATTATTACTTAGTAAGTATGTAACAACAAACTTGTTATTCAGTAAAATATAGTAAATAAAAATAAGAAGGTGGCTATATTGACAAGTGGTTACATTACTTATCCCGGATTTAAGCCTGGAGACAAAGTAGTTGCACTCGTTTTCCATCCTCCAGAGATTAGGAGTGGAACAAAAGCAACCATAATATCACCACGAGTAGAGAGCCTTTATGCAGTACAATTGCCCGATGGAGAGCTACATCGATGGTTTACTGGCTCTGAGTTGGAACCTGTAAGCCCATGTCTCAATCATTACGGGATACTACAGGCAGGAGAGCTGGCTAGAGTATTGAATGAGAAAGGGCATCCGCCAAAGATTCAGCAAGGAATGATTGTTAAAATAGTGAAGGTTTTCCCACAAACTCTTGTGTACGATTTAAAATTAGAAAATGGTAAGTATCATCGCTGGCTTGCTGATTTCGAAATTATCCCTTCTAGTCTGGTCTGAAAAGTATCTGATTATTGACAGAAGCGTGTGGGAAACAAGGGGATACTTATAATTCAATTGGAAACAATAGCTCGGAGGCTTTTTAAAATCCTAAATGAGAAGGAACCGGCGTGATTAGATGACTGAAAAACTCAACCAGTACAATCAAAAAAGAAACTTCACCAGAACCGCAGAACCGGAAGGGATAACAGAAGTTACCCAAGAGGGTCTGAGGTATGTGGTTCAGCACCATTTGGCTCGCAGAGATCATTACGACTTCCGCCTGGAATGGGAAGGAGCCCTATTAAGCTGGGCAGTGCCTAAGGGCCCTTCCTATGATACCCGTGACAAGAGGCTGGCCATAAGGGTGGAGGAGCATCCCTTGGAATATAGAAACTTTGAGGGGACGATTCCCCAAGGGGAATATGGCGGCGGTGTGGTTATGCTCTGGGATGAAGGGTACTGGGAACCCTATGGGGATGTGGGTGACGGACTCCGTGCAGGTGTGCTGAAGTTTGTTGTGAAAGGACGCAGACTTAAGGGCAAGTGGGCTCTGGTGCGCTTGAAAGGAAAAGCGGGGGAGAAGCAGGATAACTGGCTGTTGCTTAAAGAAAAAGATGAGTATGCCAAAACTTCCGAGGGAATTTCAGAATTTAATACCAGCATTAGAACCGGACGCACCATGACGGAAATTGAAGAAGGGGAAGAGGAAAAAATCACTCAGAATCCCTTTAGCAGTGCCAGCGTGCAGTTGGCCCAATTAGTCCATACGCCTCCTAAGGGTGAGGATTGGCTCTATGAGTTGAAATACGATGGCTACAGAATACTGGCCTATATTGAAGGTAACAGTGTCCGGCTGATTACCAGGAACGGCCATGATTATACAAAGCGGTTTCAGGAAGTCGCCACTTCCCTTACTGAATGGGCTATTGGCCGGGCGATGATTCTGGACGGTGAAATGGTCATCACGGATCCAGCGGGGAAGACGGACTTTCAGGCCCTGCAGAACTATCTAAAAAACCCCCAGGCCAAAAACCTGACCTATATCGTCTTCGACCTCCTGGCTCTGGATGGAACGGATCTCAGGGGCCAACGTCTGATTGACAGGAAGGAGACGCTGGCAGCCTTAATGCAGGATGCACCCGAAAACCTCCACTACAGCCGGCATGTGAGAGGAAACGGCAAAGAGAGTTTCCGGGCGGCCTGTGAAGGGGATATGGAAGGGATAATCGGTAAAAAAGCCGATTCCGTCTACAGTGGAGGAAGAAACGGCGACTGGGTCAAGCTTAAATGCGATAAAAGGCAGGAATTTGTGATCGGAGGCTATACCCTTTCCAATAAAAAAACCAGCGGAATAAGTTCCCTCCTCCTGGGCGTCTATGCAAGGGGGGAATTAGTCTATGCCGGCCGAGCCGGCACCGGCTTGAGCGAAGCGGATATGAAAAAGCTGGAGGGTGAATTTGCTAGCATACAGAGAGGAGAGTCCCCTTTCCAATTTGCGCCTAAACCCAGGTCCGGTGAAAAGATCACCTGGCTGGAACCTAAATTGGTGGCGGAAATTAAATTTGCCGAATGGACCGCAGATCATCAGTTAAGGCAAGCCAGCTTTAAAGGCCTGCGGGGGGATAAGAATCCTAAGGATATTAGAAAAGAAACAGCGGATGAAGATAGAGCAGACGACGAAACACTGTCCCCATCAGCGGTTAAAAAAACGGAAAGCCTTGTGGAAGTAAACACCAACGGGATCATCATCGAAGGAATCAAGATCAGCAACCCGGACAAAGTGATCTTTCCTGGCTCGGAAATCACTAAAGTCGATGTGATTCGGTATTACGCCCAGGTGGCAGAGCGCATGCTGCCCTATGTGAGCCATAGGGTTCTTAGCATTGTACGCTGTCCCAAAGGCATAGCCCAGACTTGCTTTTATAAGAAGCATCCCGTTCCGGGAAGCAAAGGAATTGTCACTATCCCGATTTCTACCGGCAGCGGTGAACAAGAGGACTACTTCTATATTGACGCCCCCGCCGGGCTGATCGCTGAAGCACAAATGGGCACCCTAGAATTTCATATCTGGGGGAGCCGGGTGGACCATCTAGAAAAACCTGACATGATGGTATTTGATCTGGATCCTGACGAAGGGATGGATCTGAGCAGGGTGCGTCAAGGTGTGCTGGATGTAAAAAATATTCTGGCCCAGCTTTCCCTGAACTCCTACCTCAAGACCAGCGGCGGTAAAGGGTATCATGTAGTCGTCCCCTTAAAACCGTCCGTAACCTGGGAGAGGTTTCACGATTTTGCCAGGCGCGTTGCCGAAGTGATGGAACAGAAGTGGCCTGACCGTTATACAAGCAATGTGAGAAAAGCTAAGCGTACTAACAAGATCTTCATCGACTGGATTCGCAACGGCAGAGGTGCTACCAGCATAGCCCCCTATTCCCTGAGAGCTAGGAACGGGGCCGGAGTGTCCATGCCCATCGCCTGGGCTGAACTGAACACGGTGGCTCCTGACGGTATCAATATGGCGGAGGCCCTCCGGAGGATCGGCGGCAATGACCCTTGGCAGGATTTTTTCCGGAATAATCAGCAACTTAAATGAATGCAGGGGGTCCTTTGCAGTTGCGTTTTTCTAGATTTGATTTATACTTTAAGTATTAAATGGGGCGAGGAGCACTGGTATGAGCATGAAATTTATTAAACGAATACCGACTGCTGAAGAAATCATTGAGCAGTTACCGTTACCTAATCATATAAGTAGTCTTCGCAACAAACGAGTTGACGAAATGAGAAATGTTTTTGCTAATCAAGATGATCGGTTTATCCTGATTATCGGACCTTGCTCGGCGGATAATGAGGATTCCGTCTGTGATTATATCGAGAAATTGGCTGAAGTTCAGGAAAAGGTGAAAGACCGACTATTAATCATTCCGAGAATTTATACAAACAAGCCTCGTACCACAGGTGAGGGTTATAAGGGTATGGTTCACCAACCCGACCCCGGGAAAAAGCCTGATTTATGCGAGGGGATTAAAGCCATTCGCAGACTGCATATCAGAGCGTTATCAGAATTTGGTATGCCGGCAGCTGATGAAATGCTATATCCGGAAAACTATAGTTATCTTGCAGATGTTTTAGGTTATATCGCTATAGGGGCCAGGTCGGTGGAAAATCAGCAGCATCGTCTCACTGTCAGTGGAATTAACTTGCCGATTGGCATGAAAAATCCCACCAGCGGAGATCTAACAGTTATGTTAAACTCAATTATTGCTGCGCAGAGCAACCATACCTTTATCTATAACGGCTGGGAAGTTGATACCCTAGGAAATCCCTACGCCCATGCCATTTTAAGGGGTGCCGTTGACTTCACCGGACGAAATATCCCCAATTATCACTTTGAAGATCTGATTCATACTGCTGCCGAGTATGAAAAACTAGACCTTAAAAATCCGGCTATTATCGTCGATGTCAACCATGCTAATTCGATGAAACGTTTTTATGAACAGCCGCGAATCGCTCGGGAAGTTTTATTAAGTAGAAAGTACGATGGGTTACTTAAGAAAATGATTAAAGGTTTGATGATTGAAAGCTATCTGGTTGAAGGCAGACAAGGTATCGATGAAAATATCTACGGAAAATCCATTACAGATTCATGCTTGGGTTGGGAGAGTACAGAAAAGCTTATTTACTATATTGCCGATAATAGTTAATTTATCCAAAGGCCAAAATTTGGCCTTTGGTTTTTAATAATTTGATTTTGTGAAAGGAAGGGCAAGAATTGGGGACAGACATCATATTGCGTATGGCAACTAAAGAAGATGCAGAAGAAATTTTGGAAGTATACGCACCTTATGTAACGGATACTGCTATCACTTTTGAATATGAGGTTCCTTCTGTTCAAGCGTTTGCAGAACGAATCAGTAATATAACCCAGAAATATCCTTACCTAGTTGCAATAGAAAAGAAGCGGATTATTGGTTATGCCTATGCGTCAGCATTTAAAGAGCGGGCGGCATACGATTGGGCAGTGGAGACCACCGTATATCTAAGGCAAGATTGCCGAGGTAAAGGTGTGGGTAAGAAATTGTATTTAGCATTGGAAGAAATATTAAGGCAGCAAAATATTCTTAACCTCAATGCTTGCATCGCATATACCCCGACCGATGATGATAGTTATCTTACCAATGGAAGTGCGTATTTTCATAATCAATTAGGATATAAGAAGGTAGGACATTTTACAAAGTGCGGATACAAGTTTAATACTTGGTACGATATGATTTGGATGGAGAAAATGATTGGAGAACATACTTTCAATCCGAAACCGGTAATTCTAATTACGGATTTGCACGGATGATATGCCCTCCCTGCAGCCTTTTCACTTTAATGACTGGGCAAGACTGAATAAGTAGAGATGATATTATGAGAAGGAAAATTACTCCTATATTTGTAATTATTGCCCTAATAATCATTTCAACTACTACATTTTTTGTAAATAAACAAACTGCCGAGAAACCACCAACGGCAATAAACGGTGTCCTGGATTTAAGCAACTGGTCATTTGAGAAAAATGGAATTATTAGTTTAGAAGGCACGTGGTCATTCTACTTCAATCAGTTTCTGACTCACGAAGACTTTGTGAAGGGTGTTGACGTTATGCCAACACCTATTGAAATACCCAGCACCAAAGAAAGCATGGCACGCTTCAAGCCCTTTGCGGAAAACAAGTTCTACGGTACGGTGAGGCTCGTTATAAAACTGCCTGAAGGTAGGTCAACATATGGACTAAGGTCGGATATTATTCTGACATCCTTTAAACTCTACATTGACGGTAATCTACAGGGTGAAGTGGGAAAAGTCGGAATGAGCCGGGAGAATAGCGTTCCTTACTACAATATACTTACAACCTACTTTAACCCGGAAAGTAGTGAAGTGGAACTAATTTATCAAACATCAGATTTTACAGCGGAAGATTGTACCATCGTAGCACCCAAAATCGGTTTAGCCTCTCAGATTTCCCAAGAAGTACAGTTGGGTTTAGGCAGAGATTTATTCCTTTTTGGTATGCTGCTCATCATGGGAATCTATCATTTTGGCCTGTATATTATGAGGACAAAGGATCGTGCACCACTCTATTTTGGGGTTTTTTGCCTCTTGTTTTCACTTCGTATGTTATTAGTAGGCGAACGCTTTTTACCAAGTCATTTGAATCTCAGTTTTTTTGTTTACGGACGAATGGCTTATCTATCTGTGTTTATTGGTTTTGCAGCTTTGTGTGGATTCTTATACTATGCCTTAGATGGCCTATTCCCCAAATGGTTTGTCAAGTTCAGTATCACTCTGGGAACAGTTTTTGGTTTGCTCATCCTCTGGATTCCCTATAGTTCAGCGGACAGACTATTGATGATTTATGCTGTATTTGGATTTGCCTTATTAGGCTATGCCATGATTCGCCTTGTTATTGGCGTATGGCAAAGTGTTCCTTTTGCCAATATCGTTTTTCTGGGTTTCGCTTTTTTAGGGATAACCTTTATCAATGATTTTATTTATCAAATCACACTTCGCAATACACCTTCACTAATTCCCTTCGGCGTTGCAATATTTACCTTTACCCAGGCCTATACCTTGTCTGCCAGATTTTCCAATGCCTTTACAAGAGCTGAGCAGCTCTCGGCAGAAAATAAGGCTATTTTGTCAGAGCTTAAGCTTTTGAACAGTAATCTTGAATCTCTGGTTAAGGAACGGACTTCCGATTTGCAGAAGGCCTTGGAGGAAATGGAAGTTATGTCTAAAACAGATTATCTGACAAAATTGCCTAACAGACGGTTGGTGTTTGCCAAAATAAAGAATCTTATTGAGCAGAAAAAGGGCTTTTATATTGCCTTAGCTGATATTGATCATTTTAAAGAGATTAATGATCAGTTCGGGCATGTTAAAGGTGACGAAATCCTTGTCCTCATATCTTCCATCATAAGCACAGCTATCGGCGACAGTGGTTTTGTTGGTCGATGGGGCGGTGAGGAATTCTTAATAGTACTGGAGATGGTTGAGTTTGATTCAATTTTAAAAAAGGCCAATGAGATACGCAGAGCAGTAGCGGAATACCGGCACAGAGACATCGGCAAAAGCATTACGATTACAATTGGATTATGTCAATACCGGGAAAATACCTCTCTGGACATTTTAATAGCCAGAGCAGATGAGGCTCTTTATCAGGGCAAATTAGCCGGAAGAAACCAGTGTATCTTCAAAGCAGATGAAAAGAGCGAAAACGTGGTATAACTTTGTCTCAAGCATCGTTTATGAAGGCGATGCTTTTTGCATGTATGTTTTAATTATCGATAAAGATTCTCAAGAAAATGTAAATCTTTTTTGGGGAAAACACCTTCCATAATCTTTCCTGTCCCCCATTCTCCTATTTCAATTGTTAAACCTTAGGCTTACTGGTATCATAATAATAGAAGAATCGACATAAACGCCGATACTGCTGTGCTTATTGAAGCAGCTAAACAGAAGGATTTGAAATAGATTATGAGAAAATTAGTTATTGGCATATTGGCACATGTGGATGCGGGCAAGACGACACTATCTGAGAGTCTGCTTTATCTGAGCGGTAAAATTGGCCGATTGGGTAGGGTGGATAATAAAGATGCTTATTTAGATAACTATGAGCTGGAGAGAGCAAGAGGAATCACTATTTTTTCCAAGCAGGCGATGTTTGAAATAGGGGAGACTCAGATTATCTTACTGGATACCCCGGGACATGTAGATTTCTCGGCTGAAATGGAAAGAACACTTCAGGTGTTGGATTATGCAATTTTAGTGATTAGCGGTGCGGACGGGGTACAGGGGCATACCAAAACATTATGGCGGCTCCTGCACACCTATAGGATACCGGTTTTTCTTTTTATCAATAAAATGGATCAGATTGGGACGGATAAAGACAAGTTGATGAAAGAATTGAAAAAGCAGCTGCATGATGGGTGTCTTGAATTTGGACAAGCTCCCACGGAGGATTTCTACGATCAATTGGCCATGTGTGAAGAAATGATGATGGAAACCTTTCTGGAAACGGGGCGGATTGAAGCTTCCAAGATTAAAAAAGCTGTTACGGAGCGCAAAGTTTTTCCGTGCTTTTTTGGTTCCGCTTTAAAATTAGAGGGTGTTGAGCAATTTATACAGGGGATTGTGCAGTATGCCATGATACCTGCCTATCCCGAGGAATTCGGGGCTAAAATATTTAAGATAGCAAGAGATGAGCAAGGGAACCGCCTTACCTATCTGAAGATTACCGGCGGAAGACTTAAGGTGAAAGACGTCTTAACCAATAGCATTTGGAGTGAGAAAGTAAATCAGATTCGGGTCTATTCCGGAGAGAAATTCGTTCAAGTGAATGAGGTAGAGGCAGGTTCCGTCTGTGCAGTAACAGGGCTTAGCCAAACCAGACCGGGAGAAGGCTTAGGGATAGAGGCAGCTTCAGATACACCAGTTTTGGAACCGGTGCTGTCCTATCGGATTACTTTGCCAGAAGGCTGTGACCCCAAAGTGATGCTTCCTAAGCTACGTCAGATTGAAGAAGAAGAGCCGGAACTTCATATTGTCTGGGATGAGCAGTTGCAGGAAATTCAGGCGCAAATTATGGGGGAGGTGCAGATAGAAATTCTACAGAGCCTTATCCAAAGTCGTTTTGGTGTGGCTGTAGCCTTCGATGAAGGAAGGATTGTTTATAAGGAGACCATAACTAATGTAGTAGAAGGGGTAGGGCACTTTGAGCCACTCAGGCATTATGCGGAGGTACACCTGTTACTCACGCCGGGAGAGCAGGGAAGCGGTCTGCAGTTGGGGGCCGAATGCAGTGAGGATAGCTTAAGTAAAAGCTGGCAAAGACTTATCTTATCTCATCTGGAAGAAAAAGCTCATAAAGGAGTTCTAACCGGGTCAGCCATTACAGATCTGAAAATCACTTTAGTCTCAGGTCGGGCCCACAATAAACATACCCAAGGTGGCGACTTTAGAGAGGCTACCTTTCGTGCAGTCCGTCAGGGTCTAAAGGAAGCAGAATCCATAGTGCTGGAGCCTTATTATGCCTTTCAGCTGGAACTGCCTGAGAAAATGGTAGGGAGAGCCATGACAGATATAGAGAAAATGCATGGCACCTGCGCAATATCCGAGACCAATGGAGAGACGGCAGTTCTGGTGGGGAGCGCCCCGGTTGTTACCATGAGGAATTATCAGCAAGAAGTAGTGGCCTACACCAAAGGACTCGGCAGGTTGTTTTGCAGCCCGAAAGGGTACGAGCCATGCCACAATCCCGAAGAGGTCATTGAAACTTGCAGCTATGATTCGGAAAGAGACCTGGCAAATCCGACGGGTTCGGTATTTTGCGCTCATGGTGCGGGTTTTTTAGTGGAATGGTATGCCGTCAAGGATTACATGCATGTTGAAAGCTATCTTCAGCAAAAAAACTCGCAGGGAGAAGCAGTCCCTAACCAAGCCTCATACCCAGTGGAGAGGTCCATCAGTTTAGAGGAGATAGACCAAATTATTAA
The DNA here is from genome assembly GCF_000765145.1 of Desulfosporosinus sp. HMP52. Taxonomy (GTDB): domain Bacteria; phylum Bacillota; class Desulfitobacteriia; order Desulfitobacteriales; family Desulfitobacteriaceae; genus Desulfosporosinus. Next base: position 55,056 of record NZ_JMGA01000030.1, read on the forward strand.
CAACACCTTTTATGCCAACCAAGGGAAAAAGTCTGTCTGGAAAAGACGCAAGACAGCTCGGGACAGTTATTATGAACCATCTGCTTATGCAGAAAGACAGAAGGAAAACAAAGAAGAGTACCTCCTTGTGGACGGATATAATATCATCCATGCCTGGCCTGAACTGAAAGAGCTTACCGATGACAATATGGATGGGGCCAGAATGAAATTGCTGGATACTCTAAGCAATTATCAGGGGATACGGAGATCTCAGATCATTGTTGTTTTTGATGCTTACCGTGTACAAGGGCATTTTGAAGAAGTTATTGACTATCATAATATCCATATGGTCTTCACCAGGGAGGCTCAAACAGCGGATCAGTATATTGAAAAGTTCGCCCATGACAATCAGAAAAAATATGATATCACCGTGGCAACTTCAGACGGTCTGCAGCAGCTCATTATCAGGGGAGCAGGAGCTGCTTTATTATCCGCTAGAGAACTGAAGGTTGAGATTGAAAGGGCTAACGAAAGAATTAGAAAAGAATATCAGGAACTAAAGGGAATAAATCGCAATTACCTTGTCGATGTATTGTCTCCTGGGGCGAAACAACAGATGAAAGAAATAGTTGACAAAGATAAAGAACAATAACAAATCAATAAATATATTCTGGAGGGATTTGCAAATGGAAAAGGAAAAAATGGAATCTTTAAGCTGCTGTGATTGTGGAACAGCAAATTGTTTTCATCAAGACAGCAATTTCCCAAGCTTTTGCTTGACTACTAACACTCGACAAGAACTAATTGATGAATGCACCAACTTATATAAGGGAGATGATTTAGTCGCAAAACTGGCTAAGACAGCTGCTGAAATAGAAGGTATTTATTACGGTAAATTGACCCGTGCTGAAGAAATTATTGCTTTTGCCAAGCGAATAGGGGCTCGAAAGATCGGGATCGCTACTTGTGTTGGTTTACATAATGAAGCTAAACTATTTAGCAAAATTTTAAGGGCCAAAGGATTAGAGTGTTATTGTGTAATCTGTAAGGTTGGATCAGTTGATAAAACAGAAATTGGAATTCCCAATGAATTGAAATTACAAAAGGATTGTGTAGAAGGCCTATGTAATCCTGTTTTACAAGCCAAGTTATTAAATGAAGCTAAAACGGACTTGAATGTCATTATTGGTTTATGTGTGGGTCATGATTCATTGTTCATCAAGTATTCTGAGGCCATAGTAACAAATCTAATTACTAAAGATAGAATTACGGGGCATAATCCTGCTGCGGCTTTATATACTAGTAATTTTTATTATAAGAGATTATTAGAAGAAGAATAATCGAATAGCTTGTTTGCCCCTTATTTCACTATTTTCATAAAGGATTGCCTAATAGTTTTGTTACGAATATTGAAAAAAATATGAAAACGTATTACAATGTACCTAACTAAGTCAAAGGGATGTCCCGATGACAAAGTGAAAACAATAATTTGTTACTGACGCCAAATACAAGTTATAAGGCGAAAGGCATTGCAACGCTTCATATTATCATGAAATTTTTGCGCCTTTCTGGCGCATTTTTTATTTTACAAGGGAGGTACTTATATGGAGACAAGAGTTGCGATTATTGGAATCATCGTCGAGGATGTTGAGTCTGTTGATAAACTAAATAATATTTTACATAATTACGGGCAGTACATTATTGGCAGAATGGGTATTCCCTATCGTGAAAAAGGTATTAATATAATTAGCCTGGCAGTGGATGCACCCCAAGATATCATCAGTGCACTTTCGGGAAAGCTGGGTAAACTCCCCGGGGTCAGTACTAAGGCGGTCTATTCCAAGTTAAAAGATAAGGCAGAAAATGAGGGATCTAATGAAACAACTGATCGATAAGCTTCATAAGACCAGAGAGCTGGAACCTGCAGAATTTAAAGAACTCATCGAAAACCGCTGCGCTGAGCTTTCGGAATACCTTTTTGCCAAAGCAAGGGCAGTACAAATTGAAAACTACGGGAACAATGTCTATATTAGGGGTCTCATTGAATTCACGAATTATTGCAAGAATGATTGTTACTATTGCGGGATCCGGAAAAGCAACTCCACAGCGGAGCGGTACCGTTTAACCAAGGAGCAGATTCTCCAATGTTGTGATACGGGGTATGAACTGGGTTTTCGTACCTATGTGCTGCAGGGTGGCGAAGACGGGTACTATACCGATGAAAAGATGGTCGATATTATCCAGTCCATTAAAAACAATTATCCCGACTGTGCACTCACACTTTCCATGGGCGAAAAAAGCTTTGAAACCTACCAAGCTTTTTATGAGGCTGGAGCTGACCGCTATCTGCTGCGTCATGAAACTGCTAACGAGGTACATTATAGCCGACTGCACCCCCATAATCTGCTTCTTAAAAAAAGAAAACAGTGCTTATCTGACTTGAAGAAGATAGGGTATCAGGTGGGATGCGGTTTTATGGTGGGCTCCCCCTTTCAGAATACCGATTGTCTGGTTGAGGACTTGTTGTTTATCAAAGAATTTAATCCTCATATGGTGGGGATCGGTCCCTTTATTCCTCATCATGAGACGCCCTTTGCTAAAGAAAAAGCAGGAGAGCTGGAACTGGTCTTGTTTTTGCTGGGAATTGTCCGTTTGATGCTTCCTGCGGTACTGATGCCGGCTACCACCGCCTTGGGTACAATCCACCCTCAAGGACGGGAACTGGGGATACTTGCCGGGGCAAATGTGGTGATGCCCAATCTCTCACCCACTGATGTAAGAGGGAAATATCTGCTCTATGACAATAAAATCTGTACCGGAGATGAAGCTGCGGAATGTCGAAATTGTCTGCAAGGCCGAATAGAAAAAATCGGCTACAAAATCGCTGTCACCCGCGGTGATCATAAATCCAAACTTTGAAAAAATACTAATACTGAAGGGAAAGACATGTCTGACCCGCTAAGAAAGGAATTTTGTTATGTATAATGCAAAATCAGCTAAAGCAGAGGAATTTATTGCCCATGAAGAAGTTCTTAGCACCCTGGAGTATGCCGAAAAGAATAAAAATAATATCGAATTGATCGACAGCATCATCCAAAAAGCAAAATTACGCCAAGGACTTTCTCACAGAGAGGCCGCAGTCTTGTTGGACTGTGATATCGAAGAAAAAAACCAAGAAATTTATGCCTTGGCCGAGCAAATTAAAAAAGATTTTTATGGCAATCGTATTGTAATGTTTGCCCCTCTGTATCTGTCCAATTACTGTGTCAATGGCTGTCTGTACTGTCCTTATCATTTGAAAAATAAGCATATCGCCAGGAAGAAAATGACCCAGGAGGAAGTCCGCAGAGAAGTTATAGCTCTTCAAGATATGGGGCATAAGCGCCTGGCCCTGGAAGCAGGGGAAGACCCTGTGAACAATCCCATTGAATACATACTGGAATGTATTGATACCATTTATAGCATCAAACATAAAAATGGCGCCATCCGTCGGGTTAATGTAAATATCGCGGCAACCACCGTGGAAAATTATCAAAAACTGAAGGATGCCGGGATTGGAACCTATATTCTATTTCAGGAAACCTACCATAAGGACAGCTATGAAAAATTACATCCCACCGGGCCCAAGCACAACTATGCTTATCATACTGAAGCCATGGATAGGGCTATGACCGGAGGCATCGATGATGTCGGTCTGGGGGTATTGTTTGGACTTGAATTATACCGCTACGAATTTGCAGGTTTACTGATGCATGCTGAGCATCTGGAGGAAGTATTTGGGGTAGGGCCTCATACCATCAGTGTCCCCAGAATACGTCAGGCAGATGATATTGATCCCTCGACCTTTGCTAATGGAATCAATGATGATATCTTTGCTAAAATTGTAGCATGTATTCGCGTAGCTGTGCCCTACACAGGGATGATCGTTTCGACGAGAGAAAGCAAGGAATGTCGGGAACGTGTGCTTCATTTAGGAGTTTCACAAATTAGCGGAGGTTCTAAGACAAGTGTCGGGGGATATGCCCAGCCTGAAGCGGAAGATGACAATTCCGAGCAATTTGAGGTCAGCGACACCAGAACCCTGGATGAAGTGGTTAAATGGCTCATGGACTTAGGCTTCATTCCCAGCTTTTGCACCGCCTGTTACAGGGAAGGGAGAACCGGCGACAGGTTTATGACTCTTTTGAAGAGCGGACAGATTCAGAACTGCTGCCATCCTAATGCCCTGATGACACTTAAGGAATATCTGGAGGATTACGCTTCCCAGGAAACAAAAACCGCCGGTGAAGCTATTATCCAAGAGGAAATTGGAAATATTCCTAAGGAAAAGGTCCGTGAGATTGCCAAGGAGAATCTGTTAAAAATAAGCAATGGAAGCCGGGATTTCAGGTTTTAGGAGGCTGATAAACATGGGATTGAATGAAACACCCTCTGCCAATCGGGTTCATATAGGATTTTTCGGCAAGAGAAACGCTGGCAAATCCAGTATCGTAAATGCTGTTACAGGACAAGATCTGGCTGTTGTATCCAATGTAAAGGGTACAACGACAGATCCAGTCTCTAAAGCCATGGAACTCCTTCCTTTGGGTCCGGTCATGATCATTGACACACCTGGAATTGATGATGCAGGTGACCTGGGAGAACTGCGGGTTAAAAAAAGCCGTCAGGTGCTTAACAAAACTGATGTTGCTGTGCTGGTAATTGATTCGATCAGTGGTAAAACCTCTGAGGATGAAGAACTGATTGCGCTATTCGCTGAGAAGAAGATTAATTATGTTGTTGCCTACAATAAATCGGATCTGGCAGGAGAGGAAATACCTGAAACGGAGCATGAACTATCTGTCAGCGCTGAAACCGGGCACAATATTGAAAAGCTGAAGGGAAAAATTGCGGCCTTGGCGGTTACTGAGGAACCAAAGCTAAAAATTGTAGGAGACCTGATTAATCCCTCAGACTTTGTGGTGCTGGTAACCCCTATTGACAAGGCCGCTCCTAAGGGCAGGCTGATTCTGCCCCAGCAGCAGACTATCCGTGATATTCTGGAAGCTGATGCCACGGCTATTGTCGTTAAAGAATTCGAGCTGCGGGAAACCCTGGAAAGTCTGGGGAAAAAGCCGAAACTTGTAATTACCGACAGTCAAGTCTTTGCCAAGGTGTCGGCAGATACACCTCAGGATATTTTTCTAACCTCATTTTCCATTCTTTTTGCCAGATACAAGGGCACTCTAGAATCCGCTGTTAAAGGAGCAAAAGCCCTGGACTCCCTACAGGAGGGTGAGACCATTCTCATTTCCGAGGGATGCACCCATCACAGACAGTGTGATGATATCGGCACGGTAAAGCTGCCCCGCTGGATTAAAAACTATTCCCAAAAGCAGATTAACGTTGAATTTACATCAGGGACGGAATTTCCCGATAATCTGTCCAAATATAAACTGATTGTTCACTGCGGCGGTTGCATGCTCAACGAAAGAGAAATGAAATATCGTCAAAAATGTGCCGCGGATCAGCAAGTACCCTTTACCAACTACGGTATTCTTATTGCTTATATGCAGGGGATATTAAAGCGAAGCATTGCTATGTTTCCTAACATTCTAGCAGAATTTGAGGACTAGGGTTATGCGTAGTGAAAGAGACAAGATCGGAGAAATCCTCTTGGAAGATGAAAAGTTGCACGGTATCCAAACCGCCCGGGCAATGGATAATTTCAAACTTGAACATAAAAAAACAAGTTTACAGTTGATTTATGCTCTTGTCACCATCAAGAAAGCTGCTGCCATGACCTACCAGAAGCTTGGTGTGGGCAAGGATGGAGTTTATGCTGGGATTTCTCAAGTCTGCGATATGATTCTGCAGGGAAAACTGGATGACGCCTTTGTAACGGAAGCACTCCAGGGCGGGGCCGGAACCTCAACGAATATGAATGTTAATGAAGTGATTGCTAATCTTACACTTTTGAAGTTGGGATTCAAAACAGGAAGTTACGATATCGTTCATCCCTTAGATGATGTGAACCGCGGACAGTCCACAAACGATGTCTATCCAACGGCTCTGCGCATTGCTGCTATTCAGATGTTGAGAAAGCTAAGCGAAGCCTGTGCCCAACTTCAGCAAGCGTTGCAGACGAAGGAGAATGAATTCGATAGCATTATAAAGCTTGGCAGAACAGAGCTGATGGATGCAGTTCCAATTACTCTGGGACAGGAATTCGGTTCCTATGCCCAGGCTGTTGCCAGGGATCGCTGGCGACTGTATAAAGTTGAAGAGCGGCTGCGGCAGGTAAACATCGGAGGAACAGCGGTTGGTATCGGAAACAATGCTGAAAGAAAGTATCGCTTCGGAGTCATTGAAGTACTCAGAGAATTAACTGGAATAGGTCTGGCCACAGCCGAGTATCCCATGGATATTACGCAGAACAATGATGTATTCGTCGAAGTATCGGGGTTACTCAAGGCCCTGGCAGTAAATCTGATGAAAATCTCCAATGACTTGCGGCTCATGAATTCAGGACCAAGAGGAGGATTGTCGGAAATAACCTTGGCACCGCTGCAAATGGGCAGTACCATCATGCCCGGCAAGGTGAATCCGGTTATTCCTGAAATGGTAATGCAAGTTTCCATGAGAGTAATGGCTAACGACGTAGCCATCTCAACCGCCGCCGCCCATGGGGAATTTGAACTTAACGCTTTTATGCCTCTGATTGCCGATTCTCTGCTGGAAAGCTTAGGGCTTTTGATAAATGCCGCTGAGCTGTTTCGCACGAAGTGTATTGAGCTTATTAAACCAAATGCCGAGAGATGTAAGGACCTGCTTGAATTATCCTACGCCTTTACCGCGGCCTACACGCCCTTTTTAGGCTATGATAAAGTAAGTGAAATAATTGAAAAATCCAGCGGCAATGTACAAAGGGCTAAAGAAATGCTGGATGAGTAATCTATGTAATAACTTGCGTATACGATCGTAAATAAAAGGCCCATTGCCTATCATTTGACTTTACAAACAGAATAAAGTCAAATGAGAAGAGCAATGGGCCCTAATGGTATAATACTATTCGTTGCAAAACGGCATTTGAGCACACTTAGATACGCCGTTATCCATGGTTTGAGCACATTCTGCTACAGATTGACCACCTTTGTTTGTAGCCATTTCAGATACCGCTGTTGATGCAAAAGCAGTGCTAGAGAAAGCTAAAACCATAAATCCAGTAGTGATTATTGTAAAAACCTTTTTCATTATTGTTACCCTCCATTTCATAAGACAAGTTACCTTATGAAGTATAGCTGCTGTAAATGAAAAAGCGATGAATAAGTTGTGAAGAACTTATGAATACATTTAAAAATTTTCACTTAGCCATTCTTCTGCATATGCTGAATCAGAACATATGCAAGGAGGCACTATTATGATGGATAATAAATATGACAATAGTGTGATAGGTTCTGCTACCCGCGAGGAAGTTCCGCTTTTGTGAGCGTCTATTTTTGGGGGGCAGATTCGAGCTAACAAAAGAGCCTAGGCGTTTATGCCTAGGCAAATTCTTTATGCTGTTGTAGGTGTTGGTATTTTTCTGGAATGTTCAAACAACCAAGTAATGATTCTCCACAATGCAACGAGAACACGCAAAAAACCTGAAAGCATTTCAGTTCACCTCCTTATTGAAATCCCATAAGAAGAGACACTTTCGAATATATTCCATTAAGCGTGTCCGTAGATGTTCTCTGAAATAGGTGATTAGAGAATAGATGGCCCAGGCTACTACCTGGGCCAAAAGTTTTAACTAGCAACAGGTACAGCGATTCTTGTTCCTACAAGCCATAACCATGGAGAAACTAAAATCAACAATGCAACTAAAAACGCTAAAAATCCTAATAATCCAAATAAACCTATAAACATTCCTATGCACCTCCTTATTTGGAATCCTATAAGATCAGGATTCTGATATATCATATGCAACATGTCCACAATTGTTAATTTCAGGAGTTATTGACCGATGATGCTTTAGGACATAACTTTCACATTCCTGCTCAAAATTACATAATTTGTATGAAATATAGAAGGAGGAAAATTTATGCATTATAATTCGGATATATTACATGTTCATAAGTATTGCTTTCCCACAACCTTTGATCATGGTCACTCCCATAGAATAATTGGTGTTTCCAGTCTAGGAATTAGACGAGGGAATACACACGTTCATTGCTATAGTGGGGTAACCACTGTAGATAATGGTCATGTGCATTATTATCAAGGTGAAAATGGGCCAGCCATACACCTTCCAAGTGGTGGACATATCCACTGCTATAAAGGAATTACAACAATTGAAGATAGGCATAGGCATGCTTATAAAGGGACAGACTTCCCTTCCTGTCATTAATTAGGACTCTCCGTGGGTTTAATTTAAATCTTGCTCTTATAAAATATAAGTGTCTTGCGTTCAATCAAGTAAGATAATATTTAGGAACTATCTAAGCTAACTTAACTAGTTCCTAATGATTTACATATATGCTGCATGTATATATTACAAATTGTGCTATCCTTAACACTTGTTACTCCTAAGGTTAAGAATACTGCCACTAAGAAACCCTACCCATTGTCATGGCTTAACTCTAATAGTCAACCGGACTGAATAATTTCTTTTAATAATAGAATACTAAATTAAAAGGAGGCAGGGTTAATTGAAAAAATTAATTGTTTTCGCCCATCAACATCAGGATAGTTTTAATCGTGCAATTTTAGATCAGGTGGAGTCCAGTTTAAGAGAAAAGGGACAAGAAGTTATCGTTCGTGATTTGTACAAAATTAACTTTCAACCAGTGTTAAAACCTGAAGATACAGATTCAATGAAAGTAGGAAAAATGCCAGAAGACATTAAAATAGAACAAGACTTTATTTCCGAGTCAGATGTCATCATTTTCATTTATCCCATCTGGTGGTCAAATATGCCCGCTATTTTAAAGGGGTATTTAGATCGCGTGTTTTCGTTTGGTTTTGCTTATACCATGGGGGATCAAGGAGCTGTCCCCTTATTAAAGGGAAAGAAAGGCCTGATTATTAATACCTATGGTGCATCTGAGGAACAATATGAATCTATAGGTATGAATAGAGCCTTTAAAACCACGATGGATGTTGGCGTTTTTGGTTTTACTGGAATTGAACCGGTGGATCATTTGTTGTTTGGATCGGTAACTACTGTAGATGATCTTGCCCGTAAAGAAATGCTAGGGAAGGTTAGTGAAACCTTGAATAAGCATTTTTGATAATATAAGCTATTTACGCAAATAAAAATGTACATAAAAGACACAAAAAAATAGAAACGCTAAAGCTGCGCCATTAGGCTTGATTTAGCGTTTTTTTAGCTTTAACCATACCTATACTCATTAGGTTCTACAATAGGGTTTAGGGAGCCAAAGCCAATTTTCAATTACAGTAAAAGGATTTATTAACTATTTGAAAGATTAAAAGTCACGGTTCTAGAAGTGATAACAGTGATGAAATGGATCAAATCAGTTTTCTGAAACTTAAAGTTATAAAGATAAAAGGGAAGCAGATGTAAATGTGGATCTTGGAAAGCTTGCGGCTCTGCAGGGGGCTTGAATATATTTTTAGGTTGGGATAGGATTTCGGATTGAACGCGCAGAATTGTAATATAACCCTGTATGTCAGTTGAAAAGTCAGGTAAGGAGGATATAGAATTGATAAATCTAAATCAGAATATGATCAATAAAAAGGCCTCGGCAAATTGTTGAGAACCGGCTGTAAGTGCTGGTCAGCACAATGGAACAAGTACTGAGAACTGTCAAATTTGCCATGGACAATTGGAGTATTTTAACCTGGGTCGGGAATTATCTTGTTTTCGATGCGGCATTAAGGAAATTGCTAACATTGCATGCCCCAATGGACACTATATATGTGATAAGTGTCACGGGGAAGGAGTATTTGATACTGTAAAAAATTTTGCCTTAAAGAGCAAATCAATAAATCCTTTGGAAATTGCTGAATACTTGATGGATCAGGATAATGTCCCAATGCTCGGTTGTGAAAATGCTTGGATAGCAGCGGCAGCTTTGATGGCAGTTCTTAAGAATGAAGGAACCGCTAAAGTTACAGATGAACTAATTGTCGAAGTTCTGAATAGGACGAAGAAACAAGCAATCGGAGGATACTGTGGTCTAACAGGGGTATGTGGGATTGTTCCTGCAATTGGAGCATGCTTTAGTGTCATCCTTGGCGCATCCTGCTCAAAGGATAGAGAAACTGCAATCGTAATGAGCGTAGCAGGTAGAATTATTGGAACAATTGCCAAGGAAACAGGGCCATGTTGTTGTAAGAATTTCCTCCGAAAATCATTGGACGAATCTGTTAAAATGGTTAAAGAGTATTTGTGTATTTCCTTAACAATCGTCAGGGAAGACAATGCTTGTAAGTATTTTGATAGACATCCTCATGGATGCCGAAAAGAAAAGTGTTCATATTACAAAAACACGTAATGGTAGCAGCAATTCACGCACCATTTTTTTGGCTTGTGAACATCATCGATTATGATATAATCTAGAGATATCATAAATATTGAGGTAGAAAGTGGTATGGGTACAGAGAGTTTGTTTTCGGTAGTATCATTAGTTTCAGTTGCTATATATGCTTACATTGGTATTTATACTTTCACCCAAAACCCTAAATCTCTTGTCCATAAAGTATTTTTGCTTTTATGTACAAGCTACGCGATCTGGTCTTTTGCTTATTCCTTCGCCTACATAGCACATGACAAAATTAGTTTTTCCTTTTGGAACAAGATATCTGCTATTGGGTGGTGTAGTTTCAGTGCTCTTACGCTGTATTTAGTCCTTTTAATCACAGAAAAGCCAATTCTAAAATATCGATTGGCCAAGGTTTTGATTTTTTTGCCAGCAGGAATTTTCTTTTACATGGCAATTTTTTTATTTGGCGAAGGTATTGAGACTTCTAAAATCACCAACGATATTTTCTATATTGGCAATTTTTTGTACAATTTTTTATTTTTATTAATTAGTATACTTACCTTACTATTTTGGGGCTTAAGAACTAGCAATGTCAGAATCAAAAAGCAATCTTTGATATTAGTAACTTGTAGTGGGATTCCTTTTATTCTAAATCTATTAACACAAGATATACTTCCGCTATTTTTAAGAATACAATTTCCTCTAGCGGGACAATTGTATTCCATTATTATGATCTTGGGTACTTACAGAGTGATTACTAAATATAAGTTTCTAAGGCTTCCGGAACGCTACATATTTGAAGAAGTTGTTAAAGAAATTATGGATATGGTCATATTGTTGGATGCAAAAGGAATGATTATAAAGATATCTCAGCATACTTTGAGTTTACTTGAATTTAAAGAGGATGAACTGATAAATCAGGATGTTGACATTATTTTTGAAGAAAAAAGAAGACGAATACTAATAGACTCTTCGAAAGATAGCAGTAAATTAAATGATATAAATCTATTGAAGAAAAGTGGCGAAAGAATTCCAGTTAATATATCCTACAAACAAATCATAGATGATAAACTACATGATCTGCTAGGTGTAATTCTCGTAATCCAAGATATTAGCTTATTGTATGATTTGCGGAGAAAAAATAAAGAACTCCATGCATATGTACAACAAGTAGGGGCTAGTGAATACACCTTTCGAAAGCTTTTTGAAGGCTCTTCTGATTCCATTTTAATAATGGAAGGAAATAAGATTATCGATTGTAATCCGGCAACGACAAGATTATTAGGAACTGATTCTAAAGAAATTTTGATTGGTAAAAATTTATGGGAGCTTTCACCTGAATACCAACCTGATGGGATTCTTTCTGAAGAAAAGGCCTATGCAATGAATAAACAAGCCAAGACCAAGGGTGAAGTAAAATTTGAATGGTGGCATAAAAAAGAGAATGGGATCGAGTTCCCTGTCGAGATCATGTTGACTTCTATTCTACTCAACGGCAAACAAGTTTTTCATGGTTTGTTGAGAGATGTGACTGAGCATAAACAATTGGAAAATAGACTAGAGTATTTAAGCTACAACGACGTACTAACAGGGCTATACAATAGAAGATTTTTTGAAGAGGAATTGAAGCGGCTGGATGTACCAAGGAATCTTCCTCTAACTATAGTTATGGCAGATGTGAACGGGTTAAAGCTTATCAATGATTCATTCGGACATATCATGGGAGATGAGCTCCTGCAAAAGGTAAGTTCAACAATAGCAAAAGGCTGTCGATCAGGCGATATTATAGCTAGGCTTGGCGGAGATGAATTTGTTATCCTGTTACCTAAGACAGGTGTTAAGGAAACAGAACAACTTGTTAAAGGTATAAAAGCTTACTCTAAAAAAGAACAAGTAGGCTCTATTGAACTATCCGTTTCATTTGGTTGGGAAACTAAACACAATCCAGAGGAAAATATTTTAGAAGTATTTAAAAAAGCTGAGGATCGAATGTATAAGAAAAAGCTTTTTGAAAGTCCCAGTATGAGAGGAAAGACCATTAAAGCTATCATTAGCACTCTTCATGAAAAAAACAAACGAGAAGAACAGCACTCCTATAGAGTCTCTGAATTGTGCAAAGATATCGGGAAAGCCCTTTGTTTGTCGGAAGGAGATATCGAGGAGCTAAAAACAGTCGGGTTGCTTCATGATATAGGAAAAATTGCGATAGAGGAAGCTACTCTCAACAAGCCGGGGAAATTGACTGAGCTTGAGTGGGAAGAAATAAAGCGTCATCCGGAGATAGGTTATAGAATACTTAGCACAGTGAATGATATGTCAGAAATTGCAGAATACGTTCTATGTCATCATGAAAAATGGAATGGTATGGGGTATCCCAAAGGCTTAATGGGGGAAGAAATACCGTTGCAAGCAAGAATTATTGCCATAGCTGATGCTTATGATGTAATGACTAGTCAAAGGAGTTATCGAAGTGCATTACCAGAAATGATTGCTCTTGAGGAACTACAAAACAATGCAGGTATCCAGTTTGACCCGAAGATCTTAAACGTATTTATTGAAACAGTATTAAACAAACTTTCCAGGAATGACAGTCAGGCCGGATAAATCGGTTTCAAGTGCTAAAGGATAAATTGATTCCAGATAGGGTATTAGGATAATTGTAAGTGGGGATAATTTACATTAGCCAAGCTTTCTTCTAAAGGAGGTTACAATGGAAGATCCTCTACTCACAATAATTGTTTTAGCAATTACTTGGCAATGGGGCGATTGGAGACACTGGAAAGATTACTACTCAACAATTCTGTTTTGGGCACTAGGTAATTTCATCTACCTCTATCTTACTATTAATAAACCCCTTTGGAAGTTTACAACGATAGTACCTTCATCCCTAGCTGATATGTTAATGAGTCTTGACATTATATAAAACCACAGTGGGCTTGGTTAATTTCGTTTGTTGCTGGGGTTATGATCATGATAGTTTTTAAAATACCACTTAATTAAATACGCAGAAAACACACATGACTAGGATGCCAGGTGTGTCTCTACAAAACATAAGGTGGCTACTACCAAATTATTTGATAGTAGCCACCTTTACGATAGCAGCCTCATGGTATGTTATCTTGAATTTTCTCTAATACTAGAGAAGGTATATATCATGACTCCCTGATTGCAACTAGATATTGTTTTATAAAGGAAAGTATTTAATGATTTATTTTTGGTCAAATACGATTTGGTATGTGCTATTAGGTATTTCGACTATCAGTATAGTAATTTACTCAATAAGCAAAGCCAAGAGGCGCAAGTTTACTTTTGCTTATTATATGACCTTAGTAGGACTGGTTCTTTTCTTCGAAACAATGATCCTTATTGTGTTTAAATCATACAACTATTATCCCATGATTATTCATACTTCACCTTTTGATGACGTCATTGCAGGAAACCTTTTCTCCCAGTTTTCCGTCGCGGCAACTGCCCTGTTAGTAGCGGTTTTAAATTTAAAGAACTATTGGATATTAATTCTATCTGGAATATACGGACTAATTGAAGAACTATTTTTGGCGTTAGGTATCTATTCGCATAACTGGTACCGAACTTGGATGACTCTTGTGGGGTTGACTATTTATTTCTGGTGGGCAAAAAAGAATTACATAAAGGGGTTGATGAGGGGGATTAAACCCCTTAGATTGTATTTTTACATATTTATGGGATTATTTCCGCTGGACGTAATTACCTTGTTTTGGGGGTTTATTTTATCTGGATATCAAAACTATACAAGAAACCTTATTCCTGACTCGGTAAGAAGTCCATATCTAGCATCATTCTTGTATTATACATTTGTTGCAGTTATTATAATTTCAATCTATTTTCTAAGGCTTAAATGGCGCTGGAAGTCCGGAGTTATTTTGGGGATTTACGGCATAAATTTCATTGCCTATAAGCTGCATATCCTTTACTTTTATAATATGTTTTGGTATGTGGTTTTTTCGACAATATCAATTTTCTCAATTTATCTATCAATTGCCTTGCTAGATTACTGCTACAAAAACAAGTAAATTTAAAAAGTGGAAGGTCGATATTTTGAGTACCTAAGCTGGAAAAAAGCAACCTCATCCATGAAGGATCTGGCTGCTTGTGTTCGAGTAGAATGATAGGGTAGCTTACCGTCTAGCTTCATCCTTTTTTTCTGCTATGAAATAATCAATACTTTCTCTGCGTCGATCATTTTTAGCTTCAATAGCTTGTCTCTCATCATCAGAAATCTCATCAGCATGTTCATTTAAGTAATCCTCTGCTTCACGCAAATTTACAAAAGTGTGGTCTATATGATTCTGAAGGTGTTCCTCATTATCTGATCGATCATCTGGTTTGGCCAATGTTATCACTCCTATTCATTCATTGCTGCATTATTAGGATGACCTAAACTGAAAGATGCTATTCCATAGTGTTCCTTACAAATATAGTGTTCATGTTAAGTAGTGACATCATTGATGCTCCGCTCATAGTATGTCTAGAGAGGGGAGTGAAAATGGATAAACCAACGATTAAATGGATCGGATCGCCTAACTTCAGTAGCCCGATGGGGTATAAAATAATTGCGATTGTAAACCACATCATGGAAGGTACATTGGTAGGTACAGACTCATGGTTTGCGAATCCAGAGAGTAAAGTTAGTTCTCATTTTGGAGTCGGTAAGAATGGAGAGATCCATCAGTACGTGGATCTAAAAAACCACGCTTGGGCAAACGGAAGTGTGAATCAACCGAATTGGCCTTTGCTTATTTCAGGAGTTAATCCGAATTATTACACCGTCTCAATTGAACACGAAGGCCTAAGCGGGAGTAAGATGCCTGAAGCACAGTACCAGGCATCTCTTGCCTTACATCGCTGGTTAATTGAGATTTTAGGGATTCCTGTATCCAGAGATAATATCATTGGGCATAACCGGATCGACTCTGTTAATAGAGCTAGCTGTCCTGGAGCAGAATTTCCCTGGGATCGACTCTTTAAGGATTTGCAAGGAGGAACCGACATGTTAAAAGTGGCAGTCTTATTGTTCACGAAAGAGGATTTTTGGGCGGGTTACGATGTCGCATCGAAGCACGGCAACTGCGCTATCTTTGTAAGACCGGCAGATTTATCAGTACCTGCCGAAGCCCAAAGTGCAGAGAAATTGATAGTCGTAGGGGGTCCGACGACCAAACATCCAGCTGAAGTTCTGTTGAGTGGAAATGACAAATATCAAACAGCGGCTGCTGTAGCCAAATATTTAGGGTGAATAATGGAAGCTAGTATGTTAAGCAGGTTAAGCAGAGCCTGCTTTTCTTTTTAAGTAAATAGAGAAGATAGTCATAAATGACACTAAATCTCGGTGATGCATCTGCAGCAGTATTTAGGGCGTTTCCTGAGGTTCCTTTGTGTGTTATAGTTTAAAAAGGGAAAAAGTTGTGGACATTAGACAACTATAAGGATGGAGGTATCAATATGTTTAAGAAAATACTGGCTGGTTTGGGAATTGATGGTGCCAAGGTAAACTTTCAGCTTGATAATAATGTGGTTGAACTTGGTGGTATTGTCAGCGGAAAGGTCTATGTAAGTGGTGGGGCAATAGATCAAGTGATTTCGGAAATATCAATTGCCTTAGAGGTATCTTCAAGATACAAAGCAGGAGATGATCTAAGGCAGGTCCATCAGGAAATTGCCGGTGCAATCGTGGCGAGCCAATTGACGATAAAGGCAAACTCACCGGAAATAAGCATCCCGCTTGAATTTAAGCTTCCATATAATATCCCAATATCTACGCCCAGCACTAGATACCAGTTCAGAACAAACTTAGATATACCAGGCGCCATTGATGCTACGGACATCGATGAGATCGTCATAAGACCAAACCACTATGTCCAGTGCTTACTTGATGCCTTAGCTTTTCTTGGCTTTAGGTCTAAAGCGGAGTCAGGTTCCTTTAATGGGAGGTTCCAGCAGTTCGAGTATGTACCGACGCAGTTTCTCAGAGGAAAACTTGATGAACTTGAAGTTTATTTCGAGGCCCAAGAAGATAGTATTCATATCGTGCTTCAGATTGATAAGAAGGTAAGAGGTTTTTTTGCGAGTGCAATTGATGATCTGGATCTTGATGAGAGGCATGTGAGCTTTTACCTTACCAATGATCAGTTAAGGGCATCTGGACAAACTGCAGAAATCCTGGCCGAGATTATTCAACAGGAATACGACAAAATTGGTAAATATTAATTACATAAGTAGGTGCTTATAGAGAAAGACCTTATCGAGAAGGAGATGTAAATTTCACTCGATACGGTCTTTCTTTCTAGGGCATGTGTTATAAGGTTAGAGATAGTGCAAGGGAAGGGGCACTGATATAAAGATAGATCCAGGTAAGGGGTATTGCTATATATTACCTAAGTCCTTTATCGTAGGGTATGCCTTCGGCTTTAGGAGCCCTTGATTTTTTTGATGTAAAGGCCAGAACAACCATCGTTGCTATATATGGAAGCATCTTGTAAAATGTTTGATTGATGTTTAAAGTATCTAAAAAGGGAATAAGGGCAATAGAATAGGCCACAGTACGCAGGAAGGCGAAGAATAAGGCTGCGAGCAGAATTTTAAAAGGCTTCCATTGTCCGAAGATCATAACGGCAAGTGCCAGGAAGCCAAAACCTGCAACCCCTGTATGACCGTTGGTGTTGCCATTCATAACACCAACGGCGTAGAAGAATCCGCCAATCCCCCCCAGGATACCGGAAAGGCTCACCCCGGCATAGCGCATGAAATAGACGTTTATTCCGACAGAGTCGGCAGCGTGAGGATGTTCGCCACAGGCGCGAAGGCGCAAACCGAACTTCGTTTTATAAAATACGATTGCCGATAGGACCAGCAGCAAAATTCCAATATATACAGTGATATAGGTGTTTTGGAAAAATAACTTTCCGAGAATCGGAACTTCACTTAGGAATGGAACTTCTTTAATATAGAAGTTCTTGCTTGTCGTTATGCCGTCACTGTTGAAAAACATTTTAGAGAACAAGAGAATGGCAGCAGGAATTAACATATTTAATGCGGTACCAGTAATAGTCTGGTCTGCTTTCATTGTTACAGCTGCCAAAGACAACAACAGAGAATACAGAAATCCCGCACCTGCTGCAACGAGCATACCCAGAAGCAATATACCCTGGGCGTCAAGAGAGGTACTTTGGACAAAGTAAACGAACAGGCATCCGAAAAATGCACCAACCAGCATGATTCCCTCCAGGGCAATGTTAATAACACCGCTGCGTTCACTGAACATACCGCCCAGGGCCACCAAAAGCAGGGGGATAGCAATCGGAAGGGTATTCTGAATTAAATAATAGAAGGTATCCATAATTTACGCCCCCTCCTTTTGATCAGCCGGCGGGATTTTTACTGACTGTTTTTTGCTGTAACGCTTCTTTATAAGGTTAGCCACGGTTGAGTTCATGAGCATGGCAAAGGCAGAAAAATAAATAATAACTGCGATCACAACATCGATGATTTCTGGCTTATAACCGTAAAGACTGGCCAGTGTGCCTCCCCTTTGGATATGGGAAATAAAAACTGCAGAGAAAATAATTCCGATGGGGTTGGAGTTACCCAGGAGGGCTACGGCTATACCATTAAATCCGTTGGCGGCAATAACGCTGACCGGCTCATAGGTCATACTGCTCCCAGCGATAGTCGACGGTGCTAAAATAGCGAATGCTCCCCCTAGTCCCGCCATGGCCCCTGCAATGACCATGGTGAGGATAATATTGCGCTTGTCGTTCATGCCGGCGTAGGCGCTGGCAAATTTGTTAAAACCCGTTGCTTTGAGTTCATAGCCAAAGGTGGTTTTGTTTAAAACGATAAATAATATAAGTGCTAAAGTGATGGACAGAATAATAGAGATATTAACACTGGAATGAGGGATTCCGAGAGTGGGCAATTGGGCTGAGGCCGGAAGATAGGCCGTTCTGGTTTTTGAGGAAATATACATGGCTGCGTTTCCTTGAATAAGCATATCTACCAGGTACATGCCGATATAGTTGAACATGATAGAGGTAATAACCTCGTTAACGTTCAGGAATGCCTTAAATATCCCGGGAATCAAACCCCAAAGCATACCACCGACCATTCCCGCCAGAATACAGGCGATCCAATGAATACTATCCGGCAGCTTCCACATAAACCCAACATACAAGGCAAAGAACATGCCCATGGTATACTGGCCTGAGGCCCCTATGTTAAATAAGCCCATTTTGAAGGCAAAGCCCACTGCCAGACCCGTCATTAAGATGGGAGTTGCAAAATAAAAGACATCCCCTATACGTTTGAAACCGCCAATCAGCAGCATCTGAAAGCCTAAGAAGGAGTTGGCCGGACTTGCAATCCTCATAATAAGATAGCCGAAAATAAGACCCAGCAATATTGCCAGCAGAGCGGCGGTAAAAGCAGAAAAGCCTTTGCTTTTTCCAACTTTTTTTAGATTATCAAAAGCTTTTGAAGATGAAACCGTCTTATCCTGCATTTTCATTCTCCTTTGTAGTGCCGCGTTTGGCACCTGACATGTAAAGGCCAAGTTCTTGAACTGTGGTCGCCTTGGCGTCTAGCTCACCAACGATTTCTCCTTCATACATAACAAGAATTCGGTCGCTTAAATTCATGACCTCCTCCAGCTCTAGGGATACTAACAATACTGCTTTTCCGGCATCCCGCCTGGAGACGAGCTGTTTGTGGATGTACTCGATAGCCCCCACATCCAGACCGCGGGTAGGTTGTACGGCAATTATCAGCTCATGCTCCTTGTCAATCTCCCGGGCAAGAATGGCTTTTTGCTGGTTGCCGCCGGACATGCTTCGGACTGGAGTGATGGGTCCTTGCCCGCTGCGCACATCATATTGCTTAATCAACCTATCCGCATAAGAGCGTACGGCTTTGGTTTTGATAAATCCGAAGGTCTGAAACTCAGGCTGCCAATAACGCTGCAGGACTAGATTTTTCTCCAAGGAATAATCAAGGACGAGACCGTACTTATGCCGATCTTCTGGAATGTGGCTTATACCAGACATTGAACGGGTGCGTATGTTAGCCTTGGTAATGTTCTTGCCGCCAAGGATGATACTTCCGTTGCTAATATTTTCCAGACCTGTAAGGGCCGCGACTAGTTCAGTTTGTCCGTTTCCGTCGATACCGGCAAGACATACGATTTCACCTGCCCGCACATTAAAACTTACATTTTTCACAGCATTGTTTTTATGGATCTTAGAGGAAACGGTAATATTCTCTACAAGAAGAACAACATCCCCGAGTTCCATAGTTTTTTTATGTACCTTGAAGTTAACATCTCGCCCCACCATCATCCGGGACAGTTCTTCCTTGGTAGTATCCTTTATTGCAACGTCACCAATGTATTTACCTTTGCGCAGTACTGTGCAACGATCGGCAACAGCCATAATCTCATTTAATTTATGGGTAATAAATAGTATAGATTTACCTTCTCTGGCGAATTCCCGCATTATTTCCATAAGCTCATCAATTTCCTGGGGGGTTAAAACTGCGGTGGGCTCGTCAAAAATCAGAATATCATTTTCGCGGTATAACATTTTTAGGATCTCAACACGCTGCTGCATGCCAACGGAAATTTTTTCAATTAATGCATCAGGGTTTACCTCAAGTCCGTACTGTTTGCTAAGTTTAAGTACCTTTTCCCGGGCTTGTTTTTTTTGCAAGAAGCCCAGCTTATTGGGCTCAACTCCTAGAATGATATTCTCAAGAACTGTAAAGATATCGATGAGTTTAAAGTGTTGGTGTACCATGCCAATGCCCAAATCGTTGGCGTCATTAGGATTATTGATTTTAACAACTTTACCATTCTTCTTGATTTCGCCTTTTTCTGGCTGGTATAGGCCGAAAAGAACGCTCATTAGGGTGGATTTTCCGGCGCCGTTTTCTCCTAATAGGGCATGAATTTCGCCCTTCTTTAAACGAAGGGTTATGTTATCATTGGCGATGATGCCCGGAAATTCTTTCGTAATATTAAGCATTTCAATAATATAGTTTTCCATTAATAAACCCCTTTTTTAACAAGTTAATACACATAAAGGGGAAAGGAATTTTTGCCTTTCCCCTTTGTCTTTAAAGGGCTTCTACTGACAGAAGGCTCAGGCCTATTGCTCAGCAGAGTTACTATAATTATTTGTTATCTAACTTGAACAGTAACCTTGGAAAGTTTCAAACCGGAAACAAGCTCTTTAGCGGTTGCATAACCGTTAGTATCTTCAACCTTTAGGGTACGGACAGGATCGATGGAGCTATTAGCTAGAGATGCATAAATAGCGTCATAATCTTTTTTGGTGAAGGATTTAAAACGGTCAAAGGCATTGCCGTCTTGTTTGCCAATAATCGTTGTTGGCAGACCTACACCGTTATTAGATGCATTGAAATAGGTAGACTTCCCGGCGAAGGTGCTCCATTTGTCAGTTTTATAGATAGACTCAAGAACCTGGATAACCGAAGCGCCAAGTCCCTTGGTTGCAGATGTAATAACAGTCTCGCTATCGTATCTTTGGTCTACATCAACCCCGATAACCTTTTTGCCTGCTTCTGCAGCAGCGGACATAACACTCTTACCTACGGAACCGCCGCAAGCAAAAATAACCTCTGTACCTTCCTGATACATTGTTTTTGCTGTTGCCTTATTGGTATCGGTTTCTGCAAAATCTCCTGTATAGTGGTAAGTAACAGAAATTGCACCAGCAGGAAGGCCCAGTTTTTCAGCAGCAGCCTCAGCTCCCTGTAAATATCCATAACCAAATGCTTGAACAGCAGGAACAGCCATGCCACCCATGAAGCCAAGCTTCTTCATGCCGTCTAAAACAGCTGCATAACCAGCCAGATAGCCGGGCTCTTCTTCAGAGTACAGAATGCTCGCAACATTATCATTAGTTTTAAAGGTTTTGTAATCAGCTGTATGAGGAGTACCATCCAAGAGGATAAATTTTACCTCAGGGTACTTTGACTGTGCCTCGTAAATCGGAACCTCAAAAAGGAAACCTGGTGTAACAATCACCTTAGCGCCACCAGTGACTGCCAGATCGATAGCAGCAAGGTAGCCTGCATCAGATGCTTCCTCAGGTTTATAATACTTGTGGCTAATTTTGTTTGCCTCAGCAAAGGCAACGACCCCTTCCCAGGAACCTTGGTTAAAGGACTTATCATCGATATTGCCTTTGTCGGTAATGAGAGCGATTTCGAAGCCTTTGCTTGTTGCATCACCTTGACTAGTTGTACTGCCACAGCCAGTAATTACCGAGAAACAGAGCAAAACAAGAACTAATAGTATTGCCGAAAACCTTTTCAATTATACTCCCCCTCCGATTTTAATAATATTTTCCATAAAAGTATTGTATCATCCTTATCTGAATTTACAACTATTATCCATTACTAACGGTTGAATTCATTGATTTAATATAAGATTTGAAATATAAATTTTTTATTAACGATTATCAAGAAACCCAAGTTTTTTAACATTTAACCGTCTTCTAAAGATAATGGAGAACTCGGTTAAATCACTATCTTATCCTCAAGAGATAATTTATAATAGTAAAGGATTGAAGGGGGGCAATTTTATGAATCACCGACATTTAGTTCTAAATGAAGACAGTGAGTTTGCATTCCATTGTCACGATGGACTGGAGTGCTTTAAGACATGTTGCCGGGACATCAATATTTATCTCTCTCCATATGATGTTCTCCGGATGAAAAATTTTCTCAATCTTTCTTCAGAAGATTTTCTGAAGGAGTACACACTTAAGGTACAAGTGCCTCATACTGGCTTGTCCATTGTACAAATAGACATGTCCAAGGACAATAAACTAAGATGTCCTTTCATAACACCTAAGGGATGTCAGGTCTATCAAGAGAGACCTTGGTCCTGCCGCATGGCCCCTGTGGACATGCTGGGTGGTGGAAAATACTCTTTTATTTTTGAAAGTTCCCATTGCCATGGCCTCAATGAGACAAAGAAACAAACCGTAAAGGATTGGCTGCAAGACCAGGGTCTAGAGATTTACGATGAAACTGAACAAGGGTTTAATGAAATACCCAACCACTTAAAACTTACGGGTAACCCGGAAACTGATGAAAAGCTTAAACAGCTTTTCTTTATGGCTTGCTATGATATAGACAGATTTAGAACGTTATTGATGAATAACCCTTCCCTATATGAAGAATTGAGTTTGGACCAAGAGGCAATAGATGAGATCAAGCATAACGACGTTCAGTTGATGAAATTTGGTTTTAAACTTTTATGTTTGGGCTCCAAGCCTTTGACAAACTTAATAATTAACATTAACGGCATAAATTAAGTAATGACCGGAACGTAATCCTACCAATAGAATGATAGTATCCCGAAACTACCCCTCCCCATAAAGGGCGAAGGGTAGTTTTTTTGTTGGCTAGATTTAGAATACAATGCCCAATGCGATAAGCATAAGAATAGCAATTGATACAATAGCAATGCCACAACCAAAGATCAACATCATATTATCCCCCTTTTACCATATATAACATGATATTCCAGATGACTCCGCCTGACACTAAGAAATTGAAATATCAGAGTTGCATTAAAGGTAATAATTATGCTTCTATTTTCAGAGATATAGTCCTTATCTCTCAAAAAGAACCTTGAGTCAACAGGGAGGATATTTGTAGATCGAGGTAGAATAATGGGAGTATCGGAAGAATATAAAGATTTAAGTGGCGATTTATTAAAGAAACTTAGGATATATAGTCGAAAATAGAGGGCATAAATGAATTGTGTCGAAAATAGCTAGATAAAGTAGGGAATTTACTAATGAGGTATAGAGATGACAGAAAATCCTTTATTAAATAAACTTGAGATTAGGCCTTTTTTAATAACAATTAACGCTAGAGTTGTTAAGGTAGGAAAGGCTTTTTTAGAATTAACTGATTTCTCGAAAGAGGATCTTTTAGACAAAACAATATCCCAGGTAATCCACGAGTTGCTAAGGATTAATACTGAGTCGTATGATATGAGCAAGGATTTAAATCAAATAGAAGGCTTTATTTTTACCAAAAACTATGAATCCAGAGAAATAACACTGGAAATACAACAAGGATCAACAGCAGAAGAGAAAATTTATATATTTCAAGAAAAGACTAATTCAAGACTCAACGATAAGGTATTATTCTTAAGTAAGTTCTTTTTGGACAATAAAGTTGGGATTGGGATTTACTCTGCACTTAACTTTATATTGCTTAAAGCCAATGATAAGTACCAAGAGTACATCTTAGATACGATTAATCCTCTTGCAAATCCTCCTGAACTACCGAAAGTTAATTATAAGGAAAAGCATTGTTTATTAGGTCTGAGAATCATGGACTTTATACCGGATTTTCAAGGCCGCAAGCCTGAGTTATCGTGGAAAAGTGTGGTGGATTCAAATAACAGCTTACATATCGCTGAAAGGAAAGGATTGCTGGGATCAGCTGATCAGCGGTATTGGGATAATACCTTAATGCCCATCGAAGAAAATGGCGAGGTTAAGTATATTATTTCCATACTGGAAGATGTAACCGAGAGAGTCATCAGTAAAATAGAAAACAAAGAATATCAGCAAGCTATAGAAGAACAAGCCAAGGAATTACAGAAAACTAAGGAACAATTGCTGGAAGCACAGGAGTTTGCTCATTTAGGATATTGGGAATTTGACCCAATTACCGGAGAATATCCTTGGTCGGATGAGTTGTTTAGAATCGTTGGCTATAAGCCACAGGAATTTATACCTACTATTGCTGATGGGATTAGGCTGATTTACCCTGACGACAGAAATATAGTGCTAAATGTGATGAAGGAGCCTCCTCCTGACAATGAATTTAAATTAGACCTTAGAATAGTTAGAAAAGATAACGAAGTTAGATGGATTCATGAAAAGGTAAAGTATGATAAGGATGCCTCGGGAAACCTTGTTCGGTGGTATGGAGTTGTGCAAGATATTACGGAACGAAAACTAAATGAAATTAGACTCAAAGAGAGTGAGGAAAGGTTCAAAGAGCTAGCTGAAAATCTGGGACATGTTATTTGGATTAGTGAAGGTAAACAAGTAGTTTACATAAATAAAGAGTATGAGAGCGTATTTGAAAGAAGCTGCCAAAGCTTATATAACAACTCTCAATCATTTATTGAAGGCATACACCCAAAGGATAAAGATACCCTAATCAAAGCATTTAAACACAATGATAATTCTAATGAAATATTTGATAAACAATTTAGAGTTGTCCGATCTGATGGATCAATTTGCTGGATTTGGGCCAGGACATTCCCAATATTTAATGAAAATGCTGGAATAAAACGGAGAGTTGGCATTGCTGAAGATATAACCAAGATTAAGACTTATGAGGAATCATTACGACAGGCTAAGGAAGACGCTGAGAAAGCCAACAAAGCAAAAAGCCAGTTCCTGGCAAACATGAGTCATGAAATAAGAACACCGATGAGTGGTGTTCTTGGAATGGCCCAACTGTTAATTATGGATCTAGAAGGTAAACAAAAGGAAATGGCGAAAATCATTAAAACCTGCGGTGACAACCTGTTGAACATTATTAATGATATCCTTGATCTTTCACGAATAGAAGCCGGAAAAATTAGCCTGTGTCTTGAAGAGTTTAATTTTGGGCAGTTAATCGGTGAAGTAAATGATATAATTCAACCTTTAGCTTTACGTAAAGGACTTAATTATTCATTTTTCCTAGATAATCAAATCAATAGTCGGCTATTAGGTGATACAGGTAGGCTGAAGCAAATACTCTTTAATCTTTTGGGAAACGCCATTAAGTTTACTGAACATGGAAGTATTGAGCTGTCTATTTTAAAAGGAAAGGTATGTAAGGACAGAGTGCAGTTGCTCTTTTCAATAAAAGATACGGGGATGGGAATAGACGAGGATAAAATTGGTCAGTTATTTACCTATTTTACCCAAGGTGATGATTCAGTTACTAAGAAATATGGAGGTACTGGGTTAGGTCTGGCGATTTCTAAACAACTGATTAACATGATGAATGGAGAAATTAGTGTGGAAAGCCAGGCCGGAGTTGGAAGTGTTTTTTCATTTAGTGTAATCTTCATACAATCCCAAAATGTTGAAAGACTTGAAAATCACAGCCCTAAGGATAATCCCCAAAGTTCAATTAATTCCACAGCCTTATTAGTTGAAGATGATTATGTAAGCGGAGTTCTTATAAAAAAGCTCTGTGAACGAAAGAATATCAGTTTGATGATTGCCAAAAGTGGGACTGAAGCAATTGAGATTTTGAAAAGCCAATGTTTTAATTTGATATTAATGGATATTCAAATGCCTGATATAAGTGGTTTTGAGACCACAAAAATAATCAGAGCTATGGAAAAAACATTTAAAAAGCGTACGCCGATAATTGCCACGACAGCCTTCGCTTTAGTCGGTGATAGAGAAAAATGCCTTAGCGCTGGCATGGATGATTATTTAGTAAAACCAATTGATGCGGAAGAATTTTATAAGATTGTGGAGAAATGGATTCGTATCAAAAGCTAAAGGGCCCAATATCTTTTGAAATGTGATGTACCTTAATAGGTACATCATTTTTTGATTCGCGAAAGTTGCTCATACCAAAGCAATAATGAAATTGCTTTGGTATGAGTTTAAATATCTTAAATATTACTTGTGTTCTTTAACAAATCTTTATCCTTAGAGCAAGTGCATTCTTTTATCAATGAACTTTAGGGTAAAAGAAACCATCAGCCCATAGATTAGCGCAGTAGAAAGTGTTGAGTATGCTACGTTAAGGGG
This sequence comes from Desulfosporosinus sp. HMP52, assembly GCF_000765145.1. Lineage (GTDB taxonomy): Bacteria > Bacillota > Desulfitobacteriia > Desulfitobacteriales > Desulfitobacteriaceae > Desulfosporosinus. The sequence goes on from NZ_JMGA01000030.1 coordinate 81,358, forward strand.
CATATTTATAAAAAGAGGAAGCTTTAGTAATGTACCAAATGTGTTAAGTAATAACCAAATAGCTAAACTGTATCCTAAACCTTTTAGATATAAATAATTACTTGAAGTAAACATTAATAAATAGGCGAAGACTACACCAAGCATCATACACACAGCTCCATGGCTAATTATTGAAAGGACTAGACCCAAAAAACCTTGCTTGGAATATATCTGATTTGTAAGTACAATTGTAGCGTAATCGTTGAAAGCCCTATCAGTCCAGCCTAATGCTTTATAAGTAATCCCGACTAAATCACAGGTAACACTGGCTACAAATCCTGCAATGCCTCCAGCAACAAACCTATCTTTCTTCATTTGCTTAACTCTCCCTTTTAACGATTCGAAATTAAGTATGCCGTAAAATTTAAATTTTTATTTAATAAAGGGAGAATAAGAATTTTTTGAAATCCACTGGGGTTCGTTTTTGGTACCAAGATGAGTTCTAAAGAGTATATATAGTTATATAGAAAACTTAAAACTACTACATTAAGCTAAAATCTACATACCTAATGGTTAGGGGATCGATTAAGAGCTTATATATTTAGTCCTCAAATTTTACAAATTGTGACAAAGATTTCGCTTTATCTAAAGCCTTACTTAGATTACAATAATATGGTCTCATTTTAATATGAAAATTCTAAATAATCAGGTATATTGGGAGGAGAGAGTATGACTGCACAAGAAAAGCATATAATTGAAACTATTCTAGCCGATATAGGACTTGAGCCTTTGTTCATTGGCGACAATAATTGTGATAAACCTGATAGAGTCGATAAAACAACCTAAATTACGAGGATCATAAAATTAAGAGCGAACAGGGAGGGGTGAGTATTTAGTTGAGGCTTCAGAATAAAGAAGTAAAATTGACACCAAAATCACGCTAGTATTTGTGATTTTGGTGTTATTACGTTGGTAAAGAAAAAGGAGTTATTTGTTTGGAGTTTTTTCTTGATGCAGGAAAAAAAGGATAACTGTGGAATAGATTACCCAAGACTAATGTTTTATTGGGTAACAATGGGTCTGGGGAAGGAGTGGCAGCGTCATGGATACAGTTGTTTTGGACAACATCCAATGTGAAATTGATCTGACAAAACTTCAAGAAAAGTTACGTCTTAGGGAGGATAATTCCTATCTCGCTGAAGTACTGGAGTTGGCGGCTCAAGCCCAGTTAATTGCAAGACCTAAAGTAATCTTCAAACGATCCTTGGTCGGTGCAAAGGGAGATAATTATGTTGTTATCGATGGAATTAGATTTAATAGCCGGATTTTGAGAGTTAATTTAGAAGATACAGCCATGGTTTTCCCCTTTATTATTACTTGTGGAACGGAATTAGAAATTTGGTCAAAACAATTCGATGATTTTTTTATAAGTTATTGTGTTGATACGATTAAAGAGATGGTGCTAAATTATGCCCGGCAAGAGTTTGTGATGTATCTGGAACGTGAGTTTGGGCTAGTGCATGGAGCCAACATGAACCCCGGGTCTTTACCTGACTGGCCAATAACGGAACAAAAACCATTGTTTGACCTGTTAGGGAATGTTGAAGAGTTAATTGGCGTTCAATTAAACGATAGTTTTTTGTTACTTCCCGTTAAAACTGTTTCCGGTATTCGATTTCCCAAAGATAGTACCTTTGAGAACTGCCAGTTATGTCCCAGGGAAAATTGTCCAAATAGAAAAGCACCTTATAACGAAGAAATGTGCCGACATTTTCACTAAGGGATGGAATAGTTTTGTTGTTGGAGTTATGAGTTCGCATGTTCGCTGTGAATATTGTTGGTAGATAGGAGCTCATCGCATGGGTCTGTTTCAACTACAACATCTTGATAAGAATGCGGAAACTGCTATTGATAGAATCATAATTTGCGATAACTATAATCGAACCAGGCTGTTTGCTATTGTCTTATTCTTAGCTAATCTCATTTTTCTTATGATTGATTTTAATAACAGAGCAAAAGGACTCTGGGCAATTAGTGATGGCTATTATTATGTGTTTTACACCCATATTGTTTTAGGTTTCGTGACTTTCATGTCTATTTTAGTTACTTTCAAGGTCACTGCTCACTCTGTAAGGGAGATAACTTTATTTCATAAATTGTATGTCATACTTTTTGCTTTTTTTGCATTAAATTATTCAGCTGTTATATCTGGTTGGGTATCATTGGAGATCAATAGGCCCAATAATGTATACCTCATTGCATGCTATTCAGTTGCCATATTGTATAATTTCAAGTCAAAGATTGCTGCATTTTTGTATGGTCTGTCCTGTATTACTTTCATGATATGTTTAACCATTAGTCTAGAGGATCCCTATTTAAGCTTTGGTCATTATCTAGATGTTTTTTTATTAGTTGTGATTGCTTATTTTTTATCGACAGTGCTTCTAAAGTATAAGCAACGGAATTTGCTGCAAAACCATTATCTTGAGGATTTAGTCCAAGAGCGGACAAGGGAAATGCAAGTTGCTAACGATTTGCTTAAACAGGAAATAATTGAACGTAAACGTACTGAGTCCGAGATGGCACGACTTGAAAAGTTGAATTTAATTGGTGAAATGGCGGCTAGTATCAGTCATGAAGTAAGAAATCCAATGACTACCGTCAAAGGATTTCTGCAACTGCTTAAGGATAAACAAGGATCAAGAGAAAAGGAATTCTTCAATATCATGATAGAAGAACTAGATCGTGCCAATTCCATTCTTACAGAGTTTCTTTCCATAACTCGTAACAAACCAACTGCGTTGGAATGTCACAATATTAATGACATAGTTATCTCGACATTACCGCTTCTTCAGGCGGACGCACAAAATAATGACAAATTACTGAATGCCGAGCTCAATGATGTCTCGGATTTACAACTCGATGTACAGGAAATTCGCCAATTGTTATTAAATCTTGTTCGAAATGGATTCGAGGCAATGTCTAGTGGCGGACAGGTTAGCATTAGAACATATTCTTCAAACGGTGAAGTAGTCCTAGTTGTATCTGATGAAGGTACGGGAATTGACGAAATTGTGCTTGAAAAACTAGGTACACCATTTTATACAACGAAAGAAAAAGGCACAGGTTTAGGATTAGCTGTATGTTACGGTATAGTTTCTAGACATAATGGAAGGATAAGTGTTGAAACCAGTCCTTCTGGTTCTACCTTTTATGTTTGCTTTAAATTGGATGATCGGAATTATAAATGAGTGAGTAAGCAATAGGGGTAGTAATAGAGTTTAAGTTTTGATTTGAGATAGCAGTCCTGATTCATACAGGCTGCTATCTGTGTTTTTGCCGAAGAAAATGCTGATGAAGAATTGGACGTCTCAAGTTTGCAAAGACTAGAAAAATAAAACTTGTCTTCAAAGGAGTGACTGATTTGACTCATCGACGTAGCGGAACACGACAAATATTATATCCTTTAAACCCTAAAGACCCACGCAATCTTGCCTATAAACAAGAGGATCTGGGCTCGCTTCCTAAAGCTTATCAAGAGTTTTACCGAGAAATGACCCGGTTCATTCCCTACCAGCGGGTTTTTATTGATCCACTTTATACTTTAGGGTTTGGCATTGACGCCAGTTTTTATCGGTTAATTCCTAAAGTTGTTGTTAAGGTTCTTAATAGTGAAGAAATGTCGGCAATTTTAAAGATTGCGCAGAATCTTAACACACCAGTTACTTTTCGATGTGCTGGGACTAGTTTATCGGGGCAAGCTCTAACGGATTCTGTCTTACTCATGGTTCAAGGAGCGTGGCGGCACTATGATGTGTTGGAAGAAGGAAAGAAAATTACTCTCGAACCCGGGATTCTCGGAGTAGAGGCAAACCGGTATTTAAAATCATATGGCAGGAAGATAGGCCCGGATCCGGCGTCCATAGATCATTGCATGATTGGCGGGATAGCTGCCAATAATGCCAGCGGTATGTGCTGCGGTACTGCAGATAATAGCTATAAAACAGTTGAAGATATGCAAATTATTTTTGACGATGGAACGATTCTTGATACAGCAGATCCTGATTCTCGTAAAACCTTTCTTCAAAGTAAACCAGATCTCATCCTACAAATAGAGAGTATTCGAGATGAGCTTAAGGCTGACCCGGAGCTAACTATGATGATTGAAAAGAAGTATAAGATTAAGAATACTACAGGCTATAGTCTAAATGCCTTTGTTGATTATGAGGATCCAATTGAGATTATTAAGCATGTTATGATTGGTTCGGAAGGAACTTTAGGGTTCATCTCTCAAATAACCTATAAAACAGTAATCGAGCATGATCATAAAGCATCTGCCTTAATTATATATCCGGATATGGATCATGCCTGTCGAGCTGTAATGAAGCTGAATCGGGATCTGGTGTCAGCTGCTGAGATGATGGACAGGGCTTCTCTTAAAACCATGGAAGAGCAGCCGGGTATGCCCGATTATTTGAGAACTCTTTCGGAAACGGCAACCGCTCTCCTTGTGGAGGTTCGTGCAGAAAATCGGGAGGTTCTTGAAAAACGGATTGGCGAAGTTAAAGAACGTCTTAAAGTTATCTCAACAGTTTTGCCGATTGACTTTACTACCATAAAATCCGAGTATGAAACTTATTGGAAGATTCGCAAAGGGATTTTCCCTGCAGTGGGTGGAGTACGAGAACAAGGTACAGCGGTAATTATTGAAGATGTAGCTTTTCCTTTAGAAAGATTAGCCGAAGCCACACTGGATCTAAGAAATATTCTTAACAAATTTGGCTATGTGGATGCTATTATTTATGGTCATGCTCTAGATGGGAATTGGCATTTTATTTTCACTCCGAAGTTTGAGACGGATGAAGAAATTGAGCGATATGCAGGACTTATGAAAGAGGTTAATGAACTGGTTGTCAAAAAATATGATGGCTCATTGAAGGCCGAACATGGAACCGGTCGGAATATGGCGCCTTTTGTAGAGCTGGAATGGGGGAGTAAGGCATATCAGCTCATGAAACGGATAAAATCTGCCTTTGATCCTCGTGGCTTGTTAAATCCCGGAGTGGTTATCAATGATAATCAGAACGTCTATCTAGAAGACCTAAAAATGATGCCAGAGTCTCATGAAACTATTGACCGTTGTACAAACTGTGGTTTTTGTCAAGATATCTGCCCCTCAAAGAACATTACCACAACCCCGCGAATGAGGATTATCCTGCAACGTGAAATATCCTTTCTGAAACGGACAGGAAAAGAACCCCAGCGTTTAATGCGTTTACTTAAGGATTATGACTATGCCGGCAATGCAACCTGTGCTACAGACGGACTCTGTGCCAAAGCATGTCCCCTTTCCATTAATACCGGAGATAATTCGAAATACCTGCGTTCACAGGCCATTACGCCTACCGCTCGCTTTATTGCCCAACGTCTGTCCAAAAATATGAATGGGGTTACTACTTTTATGCGCTTTGGACTAGGTGCCGTAGATGTTGCCCATTCACTACTGGGAACTGGAGTGATGGATACACTGGCAACAAAGGCTCACACCCTCACAAAGAACCGAATTCCCAACTGGAACCCTTGGATGCCTGGTCGGGGCTCTAATCCCAAGATTCCAGCCGGTAATTCAACACGGGGTATGAACTCGTCTGGAACAGCTTCGATGAACCCAGACCTCTTAAAGGTAGTCTATTTTCCGAGCTGTATTAGCCGCTCTATGGGTCCTGCTCGTAAGGATAGGGATCAAAGACCTCTTCACGAAGTGATGAGTTCAATATTGGACAAAGCTGGATATGAAGTTATCTACCCGCCAAACATGGATAACCTGTGCTGTGGTATGCCCTGGGAAAGTAAAGGTTTCTTCGATATTGCTGATGAGAAAAGTGAGGAACTTGAGAAAGTACTGCTCCAAACCAGTGAAAATGGAAAATACCCCATTCTTTGCGACACCAGCCCCTGTCTCTATCGGATGAAACGAGCTTTTAAATCTGGAATTGAGCTGCATGATTCCGTAGAGTTTACCCATGATTTCTTGCTTAATCGCTTAAAATTAAGAAAGCTTCCAGAGACTGTGGCTGTTCATGTAACCTGTAGTTCTGTAAAAATGCATCTCAGTGATAAATTTAAGGCGATAGCAGAGGCCTGTGCAGAAAAAGTAGTGATGCCGGATGATGTACATTGTTGTGGATTTGCAGGGGATAAGGGATTCTCATTCCCTGAACTGAACCGTTCCGCCTTGGCTGGGCTAAAACCCTCGCTTCCAGAGGGCTGTACTTCGGGTTATTCTAATAGCAGAACATGTGAGATAGGGCTATCGTTACATAGTGGAATAAGCTATCAATCGTTAATGTATCTTGTGGATCGTTCCTCGACGCCACTACCATTACATTAAGAGTTGGATAACTAGGGAGTTCGAGTATTTCGCATATAAGAGAGAAGAAAGAAAGAAAGAAAGATAGGAGCTCATAATGCTGTTAATAAGCAGTATATGAGCTCCAATTATAAGTGATTATTAACCTAAGGAATTAGGCTAAATCTGTAAAAATTGAGAGTCTAATACCTTGAATAGTTTTCTAAATCATTATCAACCCCGTATTGAAGCTGGATTTCATTGACACGCGGTATCCACTGAATTAACCGCTCCTGAACCTCCGTATCTTTTACCTTGTCGACCAGCAGTACTTGGTTTTCGCTTAACTGTACAGCGATCTTATATTGATTATTCTCTGTATCAAGGCTTACCATAATGCCCTCATATGGTTCTTTAGCATATGGTGTATTATTTAGGAAGGCGTCTTTGCTCATTATTTTGCCATATAACTTATTCATTTTTAATCACCTCATCATTAATGTTTCCAGGTGCAATACTTCTATGTAAGCGAAGCTTCATATAAAATAAATAAATGCGTTGGTTAAGAAGAGAATTTCTCCTGCCAACGCATTTTGTATAGTTCGTAGTGCTTTAAATATATCGTAACTATACTATATTTAATTTTCTCGGGGTAATTTTGTCATCTAATAATTATGAGTGCCTATAACTACTGGTTTTCCGTATTTCCCTTCTAGTTTCACCTTAATACTATCTAAATCGATGGGACAAGCAGCTGTGCTTCCAGCTCGAACCACACAGGTACCAATATGAATAGCATCAATATCTTGATATAAATAATCAGCCATTTCCATAACTAAGCCAACCTTAGGCATAACTAGGCCGGGGCAATCACCACAACCACTGAGTCCCGCAATTTGAACTGTGTCATACTTAGCAAATTCACCATCTTTTAGAGCAGCTGCCTTAAAACATTTTAAGCAAGCAATACAACTCACATCACGGATCTTAGAACAGGAAACAATTAAAATATTAGCCATAGGGTTCAGCCTCCTTGTAAATATTTAATGGAAATGTTCTACAAAGAAGATAAATAATCCTATGTAATTTGGATGGTTTAGAAAATTTTAGAAAAGAAATTTGAAATCCCGGAAGGGAGGTTATATAAAAAGCCTATTAATGTGAAAATAGACAGTCTCGCAGGAAATCGCTACATTTCTTGGAGATGATTCTTAATTAAGGATAAGTTTCCTAACACCAAGAGCATGGTTCTGCCATAGCAAGTCTTTAACGACTTCCAACTGGTGTTCCTCACATTGAATTATTAATACAACCTCTGGTGACCGCTGTTTTTTCTGTCTGCCAGCGATGTCTTTTGTAATTATAAGCCTAATAATTAAGCCTGCCGTAAATCCAAGGATGATACCGATTATTCCCCAGAGAATTGGGCCCCAGGTTAATAAGAAACCATAGATACTCCCAAAGAGACATAATAAGGTTGCTAGAATTATGGGTAAATCAAATAAGCTTAAACCATCTGAGGAATGAATTGAATCAAAAAGCTTTCTTTCCTCGTCGCGTTTATCCATTGATACACCAAGAATGTTCTCTTTAGGAACTCCTTTCATTTGTATAGCCGTTATAGCCAATTCCAGATAAGTTGAATGATCAAATGTTGAGACAATATACATGTTCTTCCCTCTTTCATCACCTTTGCAAAAGGGCATGAGGAATTCTTTAGATTGATAATTATTTTTTAAGTATTTAGCCTGTTCCCAATCGAAAAGTTTATTGAGATAAACAGTTTTAGCATAGGCATCATAAATGGAGTAAAAATATATACTTGGTAGGTTTAAGAACCATTGTGGATCGATAACAGCTCTAGCAGAGTTAAATTGTCCCAATAATGTGTAATGTATAGCCGGCAATAGCTCGGATTGAATTATAATAAATATTGACCAAATTGTTATAAAGAAAGCGGATGGGAGCCGATTTAAGGCTTGTCCTAGTCCCGGCATGAATACTGACCACATCGCCGAATGCCAGGGAATCCTTTGGTCGAGGAAATTAATATCAAATAGGCTAATGTTAAATGACTTCACTTGAGCATCTTCTCTAGCCCCTAGAATATATTGTTGATTCAAGGTGACAGTACTTCGATAACTATCCCATACTGTGAAAAGGTAAGTCGGAATATATAAGAGTACCCATTGAATATTAAGAATGTCTTTTGCCATTTGGAATTGTCCTGTAAAGGAATACAACAAGGCTAGGTTAATATGGGCATAGTAATTAATTGTAATTTCCCAACAAAACAAAAAATATCCCCTAAGGTATTTGCATATCATTATATGACCTAGGCCGGGGAAGGCAAGGGACCACCAAGCTATTACATAGGGGTTCTTAAATTGAAGTTGAGTAATACCATAAGGGCTAACATAGGCTATATACCGACGAACTTTCGAATATAATTCTGGTCGGTCCATTGCAACCTCCAAATACATTTGCCTTAGTATACCCTTTTCTTGAGAGAAAATTATGACAATATTAGCGTTGATTGTCTGGCGTTGCCTATAGTATCGGTGGTTTTTTTAAATTATCTGGCTATCGATTTATCATCGAATAATTCTATGGTATCTGAAGACATAGAAGAAGGATTTGGAAGATATAAATGAATTTACTGAATATTTAAGGAGGGGAATGACATGGATCAGAATCCATCACTTGTAAAGATAACTATGATTATCGTTATGATTACATCTTTTATAGCACCATTTACTGGAAATGCCGTTAATCTTGGAATTCCGCAGATTGGCCTGGAATATGGAGTCGACCAATCCGGTCTAAATTGGGTTGTCACCAGTTATCTCCTAGCAAGTGCCGCTTTTTTACTGCCATTCGGACGTCTGGGAGATATTATTGGCAGAAAGAAAGTATTTCTCGTAGGAATGTTCTTTTTTGCAGTAACTTCGCTAGGGTGTGGGCTGGCATTTTCCTTCCCTGTTTTAATTATCTTCAGAGTTTTACAAGGAATTGCCAGTGCTATGATTTTTGGGACTTCCATGGCTATTCTAACCTCAGTTGTTCCTCCAAAAGAACGGGGGAGGGCAATGGGCTTAAGTGCAGCTACCACCTATATTGGTCTTTCACTTGGCCCTGTTTTAGGTGGGGTAATATGCAGTACTATAAGTTGGCGGGGGATATTCTATTTTAATTTTATAATAGCGTTACTAGTGTTTGGCTTAACTCTTGCGAAGCTCTCAGGGGAGTGGGTCGGAGCTGACAACGAACAATTTGATACAAAGGGCAGTGTTTTTTGGACATTTGGGATACTGTTGTTTCTCTATGGATTATCGGATATCAGTCAAGGATCCCAATATTCCGCTGCCTTTATTACAGGTATCGTCTTATTGACTGCCTTTGTATTTTACGAAAATAAAACTTCATTCCCATTACTGCCTATTCGGATGTTTTCTAAAAATCGAGCCTTTTCTTTTTCCAATTTAGCGGCCCTAATAAACTATAGCGCTACATTTGCCTTAATCTATTTGATGTCAATATATCTTCAAAATGTACAAAAGATAGATACAGCACAATCGGGTTTGATTCTCCTTTCACAGCCCATTATTATGGCTGTTCTTTCACCTTTAGCAGGTCGTTTATCTGATAAAATTAATTCTAAGATTCTTGCTTCCTTAGGAATGGGCATAACAACAATAGGACTATTCTTATTTATTTTTTTAACAGAAGTAACTTCCATTACGTTTATCATAGTTAACCTTGCATTCATAGGACTTGGCTTTGCTCTGTTTTCTTCGCCTAATACAAATGCAGTTATGAGTTCTGTTGAACGACCGCTTTATGGAGTAGCTTCTTCTACCCTAGCTACGATGAGGCTTATAGGCCAAACTCTGAGTATGACCATCGTGGCTCTTATTACTTCATTTGATATGAAAAGCTTAACCCTTGATTCGCCCTATTATGTTGAGAGTTTTCTTAGAAGCTCGAGAACCAGTTTCATTGTTTTTGCCATTCTTTGTTTTATTGGTGTTTTTGCATCTTTAGCGAGAGGGCACAAGACCAGTATAACAGGCATATCGTCAAGCCATAAAGGCCATCGTAAAAACCAAGCCTTGTAAAATCTGCATATTCAATTTGTTTTATCACTCTATATTATGATAATCACTTAGCTTTCTTGGGCCGGCAAGAATCTCTCTGCCTATGAATAAGGTACCGTCATCTTTTGTTTTGACATTCCATTTAACCAAGGTAATATTTCCGCTTTCAATTTCAATTGCTGTTATACTTCGCGGATGGACACTGCTTCCGTCATTAAAATAAGGAGGTTCACCTATTTCAGGAAACATTGGCCTATGGGTGTGACCGGCTATAAGCATGTGCTTTTCTCTTATTACCCACTCCGAAAGTTTCAGTTCTACTGCATCTTTCTTAGCATAGTTCTTGGCTGTACTTGTAGGATCGTTTACCCCAAACAATTCAAGTGGCCTCCAAAAATATCTTACGAGAAATCTCGAAAATCTCCACAGTTCATAATCCAGGAAACTCACCTGGTGACCGTGAATAAGGAGAATTTTTTGATTTGTAACAGTGTGCTTTAAAACTAGCCCTTCGTGGACTTGGATTTTTTCAAATAGGGGAACATATTTTTTTTCCTTTTCATTATAAGATTCACATAGATTTTTTTTAACAAATTTATTTTTGCTTTTGATCATATCGTGATTGCCAAAGATTAAATGTAACCGACCTTCATTATAAAATTCGGAAAGAAGCCAGAAAGCATTGCTATGAACATACATAATGTCTGAGAGTCTTTTGTTTTTCCAAAGCTCGTCGCCATCGCCGATCTCGATGTAAGTATAATTTTCATTATAGTAATAAGTTAAGGCTGCAAAATATAAGTTTTGGTTTTTCAAAAAGTCATCAGCCCAGCTCCCATCACCCCTATGGACGTCGCTCATTAGGATAAACCTGGAGGAATCGTCGAAAGGGATTACTTCTGCCGATTCGAAGACGTTAGATATGCGTTTTAATTTATTCATCTTTACCCCCTGCAAAAAGAAAACATTGAAAAGGTCTTTAAGATGCTAGTTAAAGATTAATTGCACAAGCTATTCCTTGAAAGTGTTGCTAAGCCATTATATTGAATTAAGATAAAAAAAGTGCTTTTTTTGAGGGCGCTAAAAACACCCCCAAAACTCAATCAAAGCTTGGGGGGTGTTTTGTGTCTGTGTTTATACATTTAGTCACAGAACTTCAGATGATCTTTTTAATCACTCAGAAAAATTTACTGTCTTAGTAAGCAAATCCTGGCCTAGAATTGTATTCGGGAAAACCGATTTTGCAAGATCTATATACTCTTGAGGACTTGTCAAGGATGGACTATAGTGAGTTAACCAAAGTTCTTTGACCCTTCCTTGTTTTGCAATTAATCCGGCTTCAGAAAACAGCATATGCTTTTTTTGCTCAGCTTTTCTTAAGTCGGACTGTTTACCATACATACCTTCACAAACTAATAAATCCGACTCGCTGATAAATTCGACTAAGCTATTCGTTGGTCGTGTATCAGTGCAATAAGAAACCTTAATCCCTTTTCTTATCTCGCCTACAACCATCTCTGGTTTGATGATTTTACCGTCCCATGTAATTGTCTGGCCCTTTTGAAGAGTATTCCAGTAGTTTAAAGGGATTTTTAAGTTACTAGCACGTTCAACATCAAATTTACCTTGTCTTTTAAACTCAATACTGAATGCTAAGCAAGGAAGAGTATGCTCAACAGGTATGCTCTTAATTTCAATGCTACTCATTATTGTCGTCGTTATGTTAGTATCTGATAGCTCAGTTAATGACAAATCATAGGGCAATCCAGGTGAAATTACTGTTAGACAATCAACTACTTTCTGTATACCATTAGGGCCCATTAGTGTTAATGGTTCTTTCCTTCCTGAATTGCCGATTGAAAGAAGAATCCCCGGCAACCCGGAAATGTGATCAGCATGATAGTGCGTAAATAAAATAACGTCAATGCCTTTAAAACCCCATTTGATTTGCCTAAGAGGAATTTGAGTTCCTTCTCCACAATCTATTAGGAGCATTCTCCCCATGGATCTTAAGAGCAGGGATGACAGCCATCTGTTTGGCAGAGGCATCATCCCTCCGGTGCCCAATAGACAAACATCGAGCATAGAAAGCCTCCTTAATTCTTAATCAATAAGTAATTAATTATGTAATTTTTGTTTAATTAGTATATATATTATACCTTGGTACTAACCAGATAAAAATTTTCGTTTTGAGCACAGTGGTATTGAAATTCGTAGGTATTTCGATATAATAAGAACATAAGTTCGTATGATATCAAATACATGTACTGCGAGGTGAGCTTAATGAGTGACTTGTGCCTGGAATGCAATCGACAGGCAAGTTGTATTGAACCCTGCGAAAAGTGGTTAATCTGGCACAACAAATGCCCGGTATGTCAGAATAGACTTATTCATATCGGAGGTTGTACCGAGTGCATTACCGGGGATTGGTCTATGTGTGGGTAAGAATGTCTGTTTGGTTACATTTGATGGAGGGTGAGAAAATGCCAAGTTTAACTACATTTTGTTATTTTTTGTCTCTGTTATTTTATGGAATGGGGTATTCGAAGAACTTGCTCATAAAGAACTATACAACCTATATAAGTGCATCCGATTATACTTTTCTTGTATCACTAACAACGGGTTACTTCGTCTTAGCAATTTTCTTTGCGGTATCAGGCTCTTTTTATCTTTTTGTTAACCTTCGTCGTGGAGTGTTGTAATTATTTTTTAACTAGCCATAGCCAAGTTAAAGAGGATAAACTATTATATCTTTGATAATCCTTTTAGCTTTAATATGGAGGTGTCTTTCATTATAGAAAAGAAGTTTGGCAAAATCCTATTAGCTATTTTAGTAATAGGTTTACTATTTCCCACATGGACTCCTTCAATAAGAGGCCACGAGAATAGTATTAGTATTTTAAAACAGATTGAGATTAATGGAAGCAAGCATGAGGTCATGATCAGAGGATATGATAGAAGAAATCCTATTGTAATATTTGTGCACGGTGGTCCGGGTTGTCCGGAAATTCCATATGTAAAAAAGTATCAAGAATCGCTGGAAAAAAATTTCACAATCCTTCAATATGACCAACGAGGAGCAGGGAAATCCTATCATTTCTTTGAGGATTATACCAATCTTTCCATTGATTTATTAGTGGATGACTTAATTGCCCTTACAGATTATATTAATAAGGAATATGGGGCGGAAAAGGTAATCCTAGTGGGACATTCCTTTGGAACAATAGTAGGTATTAAAGCTGCAGATCGAGCTCCGGAAAAATATCTTTGCTACATAGGAATTGGTCAAGTCGGAGATTTCTGGACAGGGGAACTGGAGGCTTTGGAATATTGTCTAAGGCAGGCTTCTGACCAGAAAGACTTTTTAGATGCTAAAAGAATAGAGGCATGTCGGGAAAACATAATTAACCACAAAGAATCATTTAAGAGGAATTTTGTATGGAAATATGGCGGAGCAGTACGTCTTGTTAATGAAAAGAAGGATATTTTAGCAGGAGTCTTTTTAAACCCAGAATATAATTTGCTGGATGCAGTTCGATATGCAGTTGGTTTGCGCGTTTCTGATAATCTACTATGGAAGGAAATTAAAGAAAGTAATATTCCTTCAGAAGTGCCAGAATTAGCAATTCCTTGTTATTTTGTTGCTGGGAAATATGATTATTTAACTCCTATAGAGACTGCTCGCAGCTACTATAATTCCATTCTTGCCCCTAAGAAAGGGTTTGTTGTATTTGATCAATCCGCCCATTTTCCACAGTTTGAACAGAATGAGGATTTTGCTAAATTACTTAATGAGATAAATAGGGATTTACAGAAAGACACTTATGAAGATAAGAATAATAATATGTGATTTTAAGCTAGCAATAAATAAATAATAATCAAGGTATAATTTGGATAAAAATTATAGTTTACAGCATGCAAAAAAAATGGTATCTTAATTGAGCGGCAAATAAGGCCTTTATGAAATACTAAATGCTAAATTAATCATAAGTTAGATCTTGACAACAATGATTAATGATGCTATTATGTAATTCCGGCCAGATTGGGCCGAGGAAAAAATGGTCTTTGGTCACCTCCCGCCATCCATGGCTCCGGTGACACCCAGACCGTCCATGGTCTTTGAAAACTAAACAACAAGGACAGCCAATGAGAGAGACTCGCAAGAGTTTCAAAATAAATCATGAGTCAATCATCTTCTTCTAATGAGAAGTTTGAAAATAACTTTTTTTGGAGAGTTTGATCCTGGCTCAGGACGAACGCTGGCGGCGTGCCTAACACATGCAAGTCGAACGGAGAATTTTGATAAG
>NZ_JMGA01000031.1 GCF_000765145.1 Desulfosporosinus sp. HMP52
AGACAGGCTACTACTATACTTTGTGCAATATTAGGTGCAAATTAAGCACACAGGTTATAAAGCTACTTCCAAATTCCTAATCTTTTCAGTAATCAATAACGGCAAGTCTGCCTTCTTTTCAGTATTATAATCATAAATGACAATCACTTCTTCCCCAGTTGTAGCTAGCCCAATTTTTTCGCTTACAATTATGTATTCCATGACAAAACTTGATTTGCCCATCGACTTAACTCTAGCACCAACCATTATTTGATCAGGATAAGCCAACGGCTTAAGGTACTTACAGATCGTTTGGGCCAGTATAACTCCTATACCCGTCTTGGTTTTGAATTCATCGAACCGGAGCCTTTTAAGATATTCAAGGCGAGCTTGTTCAAAGTATCTTACATAATAGATGTTTTTTACATGACCGGAAGCAGCCATCTCATTTTCAGTAATTGATATGCTTACTTGTACTGGAAAATCTCTTAAATCCATAGCACTCTCCTCTTTACAAAATATATATATTATGCATTTTTAACTGCGGCAAAACACCATTTCATTTAGTTTAACCCCTAAATTATTGGCGACAATCTCACACTTGGCTCGCAGCAAAAAATATAACCTCCTATCTTTTTTTCCAAGCTCTTCTAAGGATTCATAATTAGCCTGTCCCTTACTGATTACTAAGTCTGCAGATTTATATACATCCAGGAAATCAGACGAACAGTCTTCAAGAATCGTCCCAAGAAAGCCACTGCCGTTAGAAATAACGGGAATTTGATCTGTCATTCCCACATAAGTCGCGTCTTCCATAGTGGCATCATTTAAAATTGGTTGATCTTTAACGGCATAAGTCACCTTAACCCCAGATTTAAAAAGCTGTTCTGCTAATAACTTATCAAATACAATTTCTCCACTGTTATCTCCCAGAATTAATATCTCCTGGGCTTTATTTAGACCTTGCTGGAAAGAAGCATAATCGTCCCGCCTAAAACTTTTAGCCAACGCCTCCTGAATACTTTTCTCAACATCGAAATCTTTCAGAATCCCCATATCAATGATATTCCCGGCTACTGCGATTTGCAAAGACATTAACAGAGGATCTTCGCTTTTCTGAATTCTGTCTTTTAGTTGAGGAAGAAGTTCAAGAGCCAAATCATTAGACTCTTTTTTAGCCTTATGAAAGGGATCCTCGTTTCCCAACAATTCATTTGCTCTTCTAAGAATAATGGTCGAGTTCTCTGCAGGAGTTCTTTGAGGATCTAAGGTTGAAATAAGGGGGAGAGTTGCATTAATTATTTCTCTCGCTTTTTCCTCAGTGATTTCAGTTTGTGCCAAGGTATTGATGGTTTGCTTTATATAGCAAGGAATACATTCCAGAGTTACATTCACAAATAGGAGCCCCCTCTGTTTTATTTCCCGATTAATTGACTCTCCACATTATAAAGAATCTCACAATCACACTGTCCACCATTCTTTTTGAATACATCGATTATCTCGTTAATCTTTCCCCTTTTAAATTGCATCTGAGTTAAGATTTGCTTAGTTAAACGAAGGGTATGGTCACATGACAACCCAGAGAGCTTCTCGTTTAATTTATAAAAAAACATTCTCCGAAAGAGCAGACTCAATAATACACAATCCTTATTTAAGGTTGCTTTCTCTTCATTAAATAGTAAATCATACTCCAGTGCAAATGTCTGTATATCTGAAACAAGTCGTCTCTTAACTTCTTCTTTGATAAGTTTTTTATCGTTTAAAACCTGCGGATTTGACGCAAGGTGTTGACTAATTTCTTTGCCTATTTCTATATTATCTGTTTCCTTATCGTTAGATAGCTGCATTAAAACATAGCCTCCAGTAATTCAAAGTTTTATTGCAGTATGTACTTAACCAAACAAATTATACGCTTTAGTTTTCATCCTAATTCTCCGGATTATATAAGTTCTTAAACGCAGATATAAATTCATTTTCTACACTTGCAAAATCCCGAAGTGAAAATTCATGTTCCATCCCCTTGTCCGGTGGGACATCGAAAATTGGAAACTCCATTAATGTTTCAAACTCATAGTGTAAAAGAGTATCATCTACATTTTCAATCTGTTTCCGTTCTTCATCCGACAAATCCCCCAGACCAAATCTATCATAAATAACACTTTGTAATTTTTCCTCAATAGCAAAGTACTGCGGGAGGTTTTTCTTGACCGGCCTTGTCAAATCTGAAATATAGCTTTCACTAGCATCATGTATAAGGCATCCGAGTTGTACTCGCTTAGAATACCCCCGGCTTTTGGCCTCTTTATAGCAATGAATTGAGTGCTGAGCCACTGAGTAAAAGTGGCTGCAATGTCCATTGGCCCTGGTCATCAGTGATAAAGAATGGGCAATATCTTCAATCTTAATGTCTTCCATAATTGGCTCCAATGGAAAGAACTTGATCTTTGAGTAGGTTAGTATGTAGTCGGACATGTTTACCTCACTTATAGTTTGGATTTTATCAATATATTATTAATTTCTTTCTTAGATCATAAACTATTATTTAGCTTTCTGTAAAGAGAACGTGATAGAACAAAAAAACCCCCACACAATTTGTATAGGGGCGCGTAATTCTTGGAATGAAATTAAATAACTCTACAACCTCATCCCGCCATTAACACTTAAATTATGACCGGTTATATACGAAGAATCATCAGAAGCTAAGAAAAGAGCTGCCTTAGCAATTTCCGTCGGTTCGGCAAGTCTTCCCAACATAGTTTGCTTCGCGAATTTCTCCAGTAACTCTTGAGGAACTGTCTTTAAAATATCTGTCATTGTATAGCCTGGAGAAATTGCATTAACTCTCACTTGCGCTCCCTTCATGGCAAATTCTTTCGCCCAAGTTTTGGTCATCCCAATAATGCCAGCTTTTGACGCTGAATAATTAACCTGACCAATATTGCCATATTCTCCGACAACTGAAGATATATTGATAATAGATCCTTTACCATCAACCTGCATCATGGGGCCAATATAGCGAGTCAGATTATACGCACCTTTTAGATTTACGTCTATTACTAAGTTCCATTGTTCATCTGTCATTTTTCCGGTAAGGGCATCCCTAGTAATACCTGCATTATTCACTAGGATATCTACTTTACCATATTTCCCCTTAACGTAATCAGCTAAAACTTTGCAAGCTTTGCCATCGGTTACATTCAGTTCATACCCTTCGACATTATCATTTTTATATTGTAAAACTTCTATATCACAGGCAATAACTATAGCTCCGGCTTTTGCAAATTCTTCTGCCATCGCCCGTCCGATACCTCTGGTTCCTCCAGTAATAACGGCCACTTTGCCCTCTAATCTCATTAACCCCATCATCTCCTTCCCCACTGATTACTTTTCACGCTTTAATAGCCACTCCGCAATTTTAGGTGCAATGACATGATGAGATTTTGAGCTGACATACATTCCGATATGACCTATTGGGTATGAAACTAGTTCTTTATCTTTACTCCCAACATAATCTAACAATGGTCTTGTCGATTCCGGAGGAACTATATGATCTTCGTCTCCACATATGGTTAAAACCGGCATGGTAATTTTCTTTAGATCAACCACCCTACCCCCGATATCAAAGGTTCCTTTAATCAGTCTATTTTCTTGATACAATTCTTTAATAAACCGTCTAAATGCCTCTCCCGACTGATCTGGACTGTCTAGGATCCATTTTTCCATACGAATAAAATTGGCGGCTGTATCAGGGTTTTCTAAATTATCCACTATACTTACATATTTATTAAGCATTAACTGGAACGGTTTAAGAAAATCAAAACCTCCGTTTAGAAATTCCCCCGGGATAACACCATACGTATCAACCAGATTATCTACATTCATATCTTTACTCCACTTAAATAAATAACCATCCTTAGCCTTTCTCCCCGCTTCAAAATCAATGGGAGTTACCATAGTAACCAGGTTTTTAACCTTTTCTGGATTTAAAGCGGTGTAAATAGCGGAAAACGTTCCTCCTTGGCAAACTCCAATGATATTTACCTTCGTCGAATCAGTTCTTTTGAGAATCTCATTAACGGTATTTTCAATATAGACGTCAATATAATCCTCTAACGTTACATATTTATCTTGTGCAGTCGGGTATCCCCAATCAATAATATACAGATCCAAACCGAGTTCCAGCAAATTTTTAATTACACTACGGTCTTGTTGAATATCCATCATATATTGTCGATTAACTAGGGCATAGATGATAAGTGTAGGAACTTTACTAACTTTTTTGGCTAACGGTTTATAGTGAAATACCTTCATTTTGTCTTCTTTGTAAAAAAGCTCTTTAGGGGTCTTATTTGATTCTGTATCTTTTAAATTCAATAATACATCGATTCCATGGATGAATTTTTTCTGGTATTCGAACAAATCGTCGAAAGATTTCTCTAAGTCAATCGGAAAATATGGTAACATCATCAAATCCTCCTTTGTCGGATAATCAACTGATTGTCACTGTATTGGCTTTAATTTCCTTGAGCATAATTACTTCCTTTTTCAAGGCTCTTACTTCTCTTTTTAAATCATCAAGTGTTCTATACAGACTATCCATATCAGTTCTTGTAGGATAGGGTAAGAATTTAAGCGTATTTTCTAACAAACTATCAAATTCTTTTTTGAAATTAACCCCAGCATCCATTACCTGTGATATTAACTTAGAAAACTCATCTGTTCCGAATAATTTATGATAGGCTGCCTCATTTTGTTTCCACCAATATTCGTAAAATTCTTTAAAGGTTTTAGGGTTATTGCCTTTTACTAACATCTCTTGGTAATCTTTTATAATCTTTTCAAAGGTTTCCTGACTTACTTTGGCCATAGTTGCAAAAAATTCACTCATTGTGTTAATAAAGTTGATTGAGGCATTAATGCTATGCATTTGTTTTTGCATTAGTTCTCGATTCATTGAAAATATAGGCATATTAAAGATTTTCCCATACGTCGATGAGAACTTTTCATTCCATAGTTTTACAAACTCGATATAGGCAGTTTTATCTCCAGTAATGCTTTTTGTTAATAGGTTTTGTAAGGTTTGAGAGCCTTCTAACCATGGATGTAAAAACTTTTGGCTTGTATCTGTTGATAATGAATAGATTTCGATGAACTTCTTAGAGAAATTTTGCACTTGCTCAGGCAAATAAAAAATGAAATTACTGGACAATAGTTTCTGATAGTCTTTAATCCATTTATTACAAAAAGTAATTGGGTCACTATCTTTTCCAGTAAAAGTCTTAATTAGATCTTCCCAAATTTCATATAGATTCTGATAGATGTTAGCTCCGGAAAAAATTTTATTGAACTGCAATGGAAAAAATACTTTGGATATATTTTTAAGATATTGATCATTGAATTCAAACCATTGCTTAGTCATCTCCTGAGTGGGTCTTAGGCTTTCTTCAAAATCACTATTCGGCTCCTCCTTCTTACCTTGAGCTTTATCTTTAGGAGTTACCACCACATTCATAAGATCCTGCCAATAATCAAACATCTTTTTTTGGTTCTCAAAATACATTTCCATAAAATCCATGTTCTCACTCATTTTCAATTCCTCCCTTGTCAGAAAAAGCATTATGGATAAGTGCCAGATCTTTGGGATCGTATGCAAATTCACCTGGTAAAGTATCAAACTGAATTACAATAAAGACACCAACTTCGTCATGGTCAATTCCAACAACAGTACCAATACAGTGACTGATCGTCTCAACACGGTCTCCAACTTGAAACTCAAAAAGCATAATATCAGACCACCCTGTCATAGTTTTTGTAGCTTTTAGGATATTTCGGTATGCAAGATATTTGCAAGAATTTGATTCTGCAAAACATACTAATCATTAATGCTTTTGAAACCTTCTAAATTGTTGATCCTTACCACCTCTCTATAATTTATATTTTCAGAAAAATCGTACCAATTTATCATGATAAAATCCATAGAAAATCATTATATTGGTAATCATTTATATTTATTTACAATTAACCCTAGATAACCCACGAAGTTTGCTCTCATTATTTACTCATAGAAAAAGACTACTCACTGAGTAGCCTAATTGTTGTCGCCAAAAGTAACATAATAAAATTTCCGGATATCAATGGTGAATGATCTACCTCATCCGCTCCAACCTCTCATATAAATCCGTCCTTCTTCCCCGCTCCCAGGAACCATAGATCTTCTCTGATAGCTCCGGGGTCAGAGGGAGAGTGTCTAAACCATTCTCTTCATAATGCCTATGAATCTCTTGAGAGCAGCTTTCACAGAGATAACCCTCTCCGCCCCAAGCAAAACAAGTGCGCATTTTTGTATAGATATCCTCAAACTTATCCCTCATTATGTTACCAAAGGAGATATTTAAAAACTCACAGGGCTGGAGATCACCCTTGGCATTGATATAAAATCTGTCAGTCCCCCCGGCAGTACAGCCAAAAACCGACTTGTCTTCTTCAATGATTTGAGCAGAGATGGCCGGATAATTGGCTTTCTTTTTATGTAAATTGTATTGGTTTACCTTCCCTTTGACATATTCAATGTCCTGGGGGGAGAATTCGACAACTCCTTTTTCCAGCCACCCTCCCGCAGGTTTAGGTTTAATAATCTGGATCAGACAGGCCTTGAAATCCTTGGCTGTCTCCATAATTCCTTCGAATGTACCGTTATAAAAATCCTCCCGCTGCAAGCAGGTATTAAAAGCCACCGCCAAACCCGCTTCGTGGCACATCTCAACTCCAGCCTTCATGGTTTCCCAGGCAGAGTCTTTACCCATAAACATGTTAAAGAGCTTTGCGTCAGGGCTATGCAAAGAAAACATGACCGCGGTCACATTTAGCCCTCTAAGTTCTGCAAGTCTTTCTTTAGTCATGCCGGCACCTGTGGAATTAATCCAGATCTCAGATCTTGAATCAATAGCTTGGCATACCTGTTTAAGTCGTTCATAAGCAAAAAAAGGCTCTCCACCTTCGATATTAAAGAAAGCTATTCCCATCTCCTGAAGCTTACTGACAATCTCCAGTAATACTTCAATATCCACATCCTTACCCTTATCAAGTTTCTGATAACAATGCTGACAATGATAAGGGCAAGCTGAAGTAATCGATAACAAGACCGTGGTACAAGGCATCCTTTCCTTGAATTGACTAAACTTCCAGCAGGCGGTGAGAAACGCCGTCGACGGAAAGCCGGGGATATACAGTCCTAAGCATGTCTTGCCCTCAATCTCAACAAATTTATTCTGCTTCATTCTGGAGACAAAAAGAAGCAGCCTTCTTAATACTAAAATAAACTCTTTCAAAGAAAGCTCCCCTTTCCTCCGAGCTGAAAGAAAGCAGAAAAAAACACTTACTTTTAACCTTAAGTTAAAGATATTTCTCCTAAAACATGTAACATTCCTTACAGTTACCATAAGGAAACCTCCTTTCTATCATGAGTAAACTAGTTCAGCTAAGCAAAACATCGTCTTTGGTGAGGGACTATACTCCACCGAATCGGGAACCCCCCCTAAAAAGTGTTAGTCTCGAAATTTATCAAATTAAATCAAGCCTTGCTCCTTATACCAGGCAACTGTTCTTTTGATCCCATCCTCCAGACTAAAGGAGTTCCTAAAGCCTAGGATATGGTTGGCTTTTTCAATAGAAAACTCAATATTATCATAGAACATATTCACTCTCCCTCGAGTCAAGAGCGGTGGATTCTGAGCTTTAAATATTGTAAATAACAGTTCCATGAGAAAAGCAATCGGGTAGCTTAAGGCTTTAGGTAGGTTACCAGGTTTTCTTAACCCTGCTTCAGAACAGAATAAATCGTAGATTTTATCCATATTCTCAGGTTCCTCATTACCGATCAGCATACAATGCCTGCCTGTCAGCTGTTTTTTATAAGCTAAAAAATAGGCTCTAGCCAGGTCTCCCGCATAGATAACGTGAAATTTGTTATTCTTAGCACCCGGAACCAAGGGAATTCCAGCTTTCGCCGTTTTAAGGTATTCGTAAAATCCGGTGTTAAATTCTCTCTCTCCATAGACCCAAACAGGCTCTAAAATAGCCAAATTCAAATCATGCTTCTCGGCAAAAGCTAAACCCTCTTGCTTGGCCATTGCTTTTGTATCACGATAGTAGTTTAACTTGCAGGGAAAAAAGCTATCTCCCAAGTATGGGTAATTTGAATTATAGGGGGATTCCTCGTCCTTAAGGAGAAAGCTGTTTTCCTCACCATAGACAGAATTTGATCCCGTCATAAGAATGTTTTTTATGCCGGCCTGGACGCAAGCCTTTAATACATTCACTGTACCAGCAACATTCGTCTGGTAGAATTCCTGGTAGTTCCCCCAGTCCGCTACTTTAGCAGCATTGTGAATTACCCACTCATAACCCCTGAAAACTTCAGTTAAATCCCCGATATTTCTAATATCTCCTGTCTCTAGTTCCACAGGCAACCCTTCTAGGTTCGCTAATTGGCTCTCATTTCTTATCAAGCAGCCGACCTTGACCTGATTTTCGCAAAACTCTCTGGTAATATGACTCCCGATAAATCCTGTCCCACCTGTAATTAAAACCCCCTTCTTATCCATTTTCCTGATACCTCTTGAAAAGGATTAAAGCATTATGCCCGCCAAAACCATAAGAAGCAGATAAGGCATATTCAAGGGGAGTCGTGATCGTCTCCAAAGGAAGATTTAGATTATCCAGGGAATCAGCGGTTAAGTTACCATGGATTCTGGATTCTTTGATAGAAATTGCAGTTATAGCTGCTTCAAGAGCTCCACTGGCCCCGATACTGTGCCCCAATATCCCCTTTGTAGAATTTATAAAAGGTTGCTTGCTCCGATCCCCAAAAACCCTTTGAATAACCTTAGCCTCAATTTCGTCATTGGTTGTTGTCCCTGTGCCATGAGCATTCAGATAATCAACACTAATTCCTCGGCAAATTTTATCAAAAAGATCAGCAATGTTATCTCCGTTAGGCTCTATCTGAACTATGCTGTAGGCATCACTGCCTGCCTCATACCCTACAATCTCTGCATAAATATCTGCCCCTCTAGCTCGAGCCCGTTCTAGCTCTTCCAGGACGAGAACACATCCTGCCCCTTCATTAAAGAGAAAACCGCTTCTTTGCCGCGAAAAAGGCTGAGGCCTTCCGTCTTCTGACCTAGTAAGAGTTGAGAGCATATCAAAGCCTCTCATGATTGCGCCCTTCTTTTCGGTTAATGCCTCAACACCACCTGCTAGAATGACATCACTTCTACCCCCACTAATAGCTCGATATCCCTCACCCAGAGCAAAAGTTCCCGAAGCACAGGAAGCATTAAGAGTGTAACTGAATCCATTAAGTCCAAAGAGGATGGATACCCAAGCTGCCGGGGAATTAGTCATCAGCATAGGAATGACCATTCTGTTAAACCTGGGTTTAACAGAATTTGAGGATAGGTTCGGGTTTCTTTCAGCATCTAACTTTTCAGTATCTGTGATATGGGCAGTATAGGAGTCGAAGGCTGTCTGCAGGCTGCTCATACCAATACCAATAATCGCCCCGCTGTTTTCCAAGCCCTCTACCTGCAGATACTTTTCTCCATTTGAAATTTTAAAGCCGGCATCTTCTAGGGCCAGCTTTGTACACAAGATGGAGATTCGCGCAGCCTCTTCCATCATTCCTTCCACTGACTTATGGAACCCTAGATCGGTTAAGGAAAAGATTGGTTTAGGTACGTAATACCTGGATTTAAACTTATAGTTTTGTTCATAACTCCCTGGAATCTCAGCCAGACAGGTTTTTTGTCCGAAAACACCTGCAGTGAAATCTCTGATACCAATTCCGCAAGCTGTAGCCGGCCCAATCCCCGTGATAACAACTCTTCGGTTCATTTCAATGCCTCCTTGAGAAAATTTACGACTTTCCGCAAATAGTCTTTAGGATCTGAGTAATCCCTAGCTCGCAGGTCATACGCCTGAAAATCTATCCCTCGTCCTTTTTCCCAAAGAATTTGGGAACCCGGTTCTTTAACCATTCCAATTTTCTGAAAGGTCAGTTTCTGCTCCTTTGCAATTCTTAGAAACTCCTCTTCTCCCTTTTCACTCAAGGTAAACAGCAATTCGTACTCCCCACATTCTCCTAAAAACAGCATCTCTTTAGGCAAGTTAAGAGTCTTAGCTAAAATTAATCCACTTTTCACATAGGGCAGGTTGTCAACGAAAAAACCTGTTCTGCTCATTTCTGAAATCATTCGTAAGGCATTGAAAACTCCATCGCTGGTATCTATACAGCAGCGGCTGTATTTCCGAATAAGCTCAGCTTCTTTATTTCTCAACCGCAAGAGGTTTTTCCATCCTCCTGTTAGACTCTTAACTAATAAGTTATCTCCATAAAGTTTGAGGGCGGCTTCCACATTCCCTCTGCCTATGCCACCGGTTATATATATTCCATCTCCCACCTTAGCCCCACTTCTCAATAAGGCTTGACTTTCAAGCTCTCCAATAACTGAACCGGTGTATCTCCAGGTTTTAGAAATCCCAAAATCCCCGCCTATAAAAGCTACCTCTGCTTCCTTAATTACCTGAGCGATTCCTCGAGCCAGCTTTTCAACATACTCTGTACTCCAGGAGTCTCGAACAACCATACTATGAGCATAAAACTTAGGAATCCCTCCTGAGGCCAGAATGTCACTGATACTGCCTATGGCCATATTCCAGCCCAGCCGATAAGGGTCATCCTCCCTAAATAAGTCTTCTTCCGAAAATTCATCAATATTATAGAGAAGCCCCTTACCGTGAAAGGTCACGATTTCCGCATCCGACTCAAATAGGTGATTAACTTGACTGGAACTCCTAGGCATTTGTTTATTGATAACTTCGATCAATTCTTTTTCTCTTCTCATCATCAACCTTCTCACTTAACCATCTATCGCCTATAGAAAGTAGACCCACCTACGGACAGATTACATCTAATGGGTCCCAAGCAGGCTCAATTCTACAGGGTAAAAACCCTCTTGGATCTCCATCAAACTCAACTTCATTATTCGTAGGATTTCCGAAAATCTCCATCTTGTGAACATAAAGCAAGGAGATTGTGGAATTATTAGCAAACTCATCCCCACTATATAGCTTTTTTAAAACATTAACCCAATTTACGAGACCAAGCTTTTGAATAATTAACCCATAGAGCCGAGAGTCGTTTAAAGCTAACTCATTTTTGACTTTTAGCCCAGACGCTATATAGGTGGTCTTACCCACAAAGATGTTGTAAACCTTCTCCAAAACCACTTGTTTTCCGTCAATACAGACAGAGAAGTTGAAGGGATGATAACTGATCAGCGCTTTCATCAGAGAAACTAAGGTTCCGGCAAAATCTCCGATATAGTCTCTTATCCCACTATTCGCCCCCCTGGCCACAGCGGCCCCAATCCCAATATTAGCGCAGCAGGCAAAATAACTGGTTTGCAGCTTTTCATGAGATAAACTTAGTGGCCGGCCGTCCAACGTTTCATCATATTCACTGAGATAGGTAATCTTAGCCATAGGAATTTGAATAGTCTTTCCCTCCAGAACAGCGCTGAGGGCCTGGTCAATTTCTAAGGGTAAATCATAGCTCTTGCAAAAATCCGGGCTGGTGCCTGTATGAATCACTGCCAGCTTTGCTTTAGAAATTCTTTTGCCCTCAAGATCATAAAACCCACTGATCACCCTGTTAATCGTTCCGTCTCCTCCAACAGCAAGGATCAGATCATAACCTTTTTTATTTCCTTCCACGGAGAAGGTATAAGCCTCATCTAAGGTCTTTGTCAGTTTATAATCAAACTTCACCCTATTATTATGTAGAAAAGCAAAAATTCTCTCAAACTTTGCTTTGCTTTTGCCCCCCTGGGAACCGGGGTTTAAGATCAACAAACACCTCATGAGGCACCTAGCCTTTTGATAATCCCGGCGGCTTCATCAACAGTCCCTGGAGAGAGGCCGGCTCCGGCAATCAGTCTTACCCGTCCTTGATTTAGGGGAACAGAGGGCTCTATAAAGGGTGTTGAGAGAATCCCCTTGGCATAGAGCCTCTGACCCAGACTAAAAGTTACTTCTTTACTAGCGGTTTGAACGGAATTAATAGGAGCTTCACCGGCAACTACCTCAAATCCCCCTTCGATTAGAGCTTTATGAATTTGTCGTTGATAAGAAATGAGCTTATGCTTAATTCCTGTAAATTCCACCCTAATAATATCCAGAACAGCACTGATCCCTGCTAATACTGCCGGTGAAAGAGCTGTAGAGTAGACGAGATGGGAGCAATAATATTTGAGATAGTCTATGACCCTCTTTTCTCCGCTGATCATTCCGCCGGAATTAGCCAAGGCTTTTCCTAAAGAGGCAGTATAGATTCCTTTATATCCTTCAATTTTTTGCTCCTCAAGGATACCTCGGCCAGATTTACCCAACACCCCAATCCCGTGTGAGTCATCAATGATTGGCATGGCCCCGTATTTTTCACACAATTCAACGATCTTTTTAAAGGGAGCAACACTGCCTTCCGTTGAAAAAACAGACTCAGTGACAACGAAAACCTGCCGATAGCTGCTTGATCTTTGCAAGATTCCTTCTAAGTGATTCAGATTATTATGCAAGAAAGGCCTGATTTTACAGCCTGCTGCTTTAATCCCTTGAATCAAGGAAGAATGAACCAACCTGTCAACAACAATCAGATCCTCAGAACCGGCAAGACAACTGAATAACCCGTTGTTAGCCTGGTAGCAAGAAGGAAGAATAACAGTTCTCTCCAAGCCAACAAAGCTCGCTAATTCTTCCTCCAGCCTTTGGAACAAATCAATATACCCGGTAGCGATAGGCGTACCGCAAAGGGAAACTCCATATTTCTGCACAGCCTCTATAGCAGCTTGTTTTACTCGACTGTCCGTTGCCAGACCCAAGTAATTATTCGAGGCCAGGTCAATCATTTTACACCCGTTGACTAACAATCGTTCATTGAGTCCGGAATTAACAGACAAGTAATAGGGATTATACCCGGTGACTTCAGCGAGACTCTCATCCACCCATAACCTCTTATAAAATTCTTTTCGATCCATCTCCTCTAAAAACCCCTCGCCTTCAACTTAACAACAATATCCTTGACAGTATGTACATCAGCAAATTCTTCTTCGATCTCTAGGCCAAATTCATCCTCAATTGCCGAAAGAATCATCAGTTTATCTAACGAATCTACCAATAGATCTTCCAGCAAACGACTGTCTAAGGTTACCTCGGGACGTTTATCTAAAACCCCTTTTACCGAGTTAATAACTCTGTCTTCAATATTCATCTCAAATCATCCTTTCCTATAACACCTGGTTGCCCTGTTTGAATCGCACATGACAGCACAAATATTGCAATTTAGGCATTTAGAGCTATAATCTTTGTCTTTATAAAGTTTCCGAACGAAATCCGGTTCACAAATGAGTGGCCTGCATAAACTAACGAAATCTGCAAATTCCTTGTCCAGACAATGCCGGATTTCCTCTCCGGTTCGAAACCCCCCTACGCAAATTACGGGAATACTGGTTAATGATTTAGCAATTTTGGCATAGTTAAGATTATAGACTGGCGTAAAAGGTTTTAACTTCACTCTCATCAGACAGTAAATCAAGGCATTATGTAGTGATCTGGGGATTGCTTTTAGGTCAGAGGAATTCTTAAAGATCGGGTTATGTTTCAAGATTACTTTCAGAGGGACATCTCCTCGAAAGATGTTCAACGGATTATCCATTGTCCCATAACTTAGCTCTATACCATCAACCTTCTGATCATCAAGGAAGCGGATAAGGTTGGCAAACTGATCATTGCTAAACCTGGGATAATAATCATCACTTCCGCTAACCTTAACTAACAAAGCAAATTCTCTTCCGCATTTATTACGAATTTCTTTTAACACAAGCTCCAGGAACTTTGTACCCAGCTTACTTTCAGCATTAATTCCAAACTCATCCTGTCGATTATTAATTGCAGGCAAGATAAACTGGTGGATTAGGTAACCGTGAGCTGCGTGAACCTGTACTCCGTCAAATCCAGCGGCTTGTGCATACATTGCGGCCTTTCCAAATTGCTTAACCAGGCCATGTACTTGTTTCGTGCTTAATTTCCGAGGAGATCCTCCGAAATACAGGGATCTTTTCTGGGATACTCCCCAGACCTCTTGTCCCGTTTCCTTTTTCCTTGTCTGCCTGCCGGTGTGGGCCAGCTGCAGAAATATCTTACAGCCATTTTGATGTACTCTCTCGGTAACAGACCTAAAGAACTCAATCTTCTCCTCACTGTCCATTCCCGACTGGCCCGGCTGCATTGCTTTTCCTTCAGGAGAAATATAGGCAAAGCCTGTAATGATTCCTCCCACTCCTCCGGAAGCCAATTGTTCATAGAGTTGATAATAATCCTGTAAGGGGTGGCCTTGGGAATCGCACATCCCTTCAAAGGTTGCTGACCGAATTATTCTATTTTTCAAGTCACAGGTGCCTAATCTGGCGGGTTCGAAAAGTTGCATTTTAACCTCCTGCTTATCTAGCCCCTATAAATCACTCTTTTCGTAAGTGAGTGATTCTTTGCGGGAACGTCTTAAGATTTCGGGTCGGTGTGCAGGTCAAATAGGAAGCCTACAAACATATAGGATACGAGAAATAAGATCATGGCCAGTTCAGTATTAAACAGAGCAATCAGAGTGGCCTGACCACAGATACAGGAGCGAAAATTTGCTAGTAAGGAATAATAGGTTCTCTCCCCTCGAGGGTTTTTATAGTAAAGGTAGCCAGTCCACAGCTCAAGGAATAGGGTTAGCCCTGCCAGAATGAGAAACATATTATTAACTCTGGCTTCAATGAAATTATTGAGATATAAAAGCAAAAAGATAACCGTAGGAAGGAAAGAGGAGACGGCTGCTAAATATCTGGACTTCTCTACCCCTAAGCGCACGATGATGGTTCGTTTACCTGCCGCTTTATCTCCTTCATAGTCTTTGAAATATGTATAGAAGGTCATTAAACCATTCATAACTGCCACTAAAATCAAGACCGAGACCCGGCTTTCGGTAAAATACGGTGAGGTTGTGGGCCCTGCTGCTAAGAACCCATAGGCAGTGCAGGTAGAAATCATTAAGCCGAAGATAATATTGCCGAAAATTCCATAAGCCTTAGCGTACTCATAAACAATATTTAATAAAATTCCTAAGATTGCGGGAAAAAGGGCAATTGGTTCCAAATAGGAATATGTGGTCAGTAAGGACAGGATTAGCAATACTGCGGTTAAGATTAGAGCTTTCCTGGGATCAAGTTCACCAGTCACCATAGGCCGATTTGGCGCGTTCACCCGATCCTCTGCCAAGCCTAGATAATCATTAATAATCTGGTTAATACCCCAACTTAGAAAGAGCATGATTAATACAACGGCCTTTTTCTCCGTCTCGGGTACTACCTCCACGGTCTGAAAGGGAGACTTGGCGATGTACTCATAAAACGCCATTCCAATCCATCCGGCAATCCCGGTGACAAATGCATAGTAAAGTCTCATAGATTCCACGTAGGCTTTAAGAAACTTTAACAATTTAGTCTGTTCCCCCTTCTCCTGAAAGCTCTCTAAATCTTTTGCGAATGTACTCATGCTCAAAGGAGGAGCAGATTCTTCTATCCTGACTATCGAGAATCCGAAAGTGCCTAGATATTATGTTCTGCTGAATACGAAACTGATCTGAGCTTTCGATATTTGACCACCATATTTTTCCGCCCATGGTTTTCTCGTTCGCTATTTCGTTGGCCTCGGAATCGGTAAATGCTAAGGATTGAATAATGTCTTGAGTATCTCCGCCAAAAGTCATTTCCAAAACTTCACTGCCTCTAAAAATTGTGCATAACACTACTGCGCCAGCCCACCCTAGGTTTGTTCGACTTTTCTCAATCTGTACTAAAGTCTTTTTAGAGATACCTAATATATCAGCCATTTTGTCTTGGGTATAATCCCTTTCAATCCGGATTAGCTTCAATTTTTCCGAGGCTTTAGCAATAAATTCCTCTCTCGTCATTAGAAATCCACCCTTTCAGTGTAATTTTACACTATATTGGTATGTTTTCCAACTAATTAATGAAGAAAAGAAAATACTTTCAATCCATTATTCGGACGGGATTAAGAGCCATCCCGAAAGTAGCCAAGTCCCTTCCTGTGAATATATGTATAAAAAAAAACCCCCATCGTTTTCGATGAGAGTTCTGAGACGAGAACTTTCTTTTAGAACCACCTTAAGCTTCAACCTTACACTTACACTTAGTATTGTTTATAATAACAGTCTTACCGCAGCAACTGCTGTCATGACGATTATTAGTATACGAAATTGTTTTTCGTTTACCTTCTTAATGACGATAGCCCCTAATAGAGCACCTGCCGCAATAGCAGGAAGCATACCTATAGTAAGTCCAAGAGTTTTAAAAGAAATATTATGCCAGAATAGAACTTGTAAGGGTACTTTAGATAAATTAACAATAAAAAAGAACCAGGCAGTTGTCCCCATGAAGCCATTCTTCTTAAAACCCATGGCTAGTAAGTAAATGCTGAATATAGAACCGGCAGCGTTACCGATCATAGAAGTAAAACCACTAAGGGCTCCCATGGCAGCATAAAACCAGGCACCCTTGGGAAGCTTAAAGTTCTCTCCTTTTTTCTCCATATATATTAAGATGATTAGGCATAAGATCACTGATATAGCTATAAACATCTTAAATTGTTTGTCATTAACGTTGCTCCCAGCTATCACTCCAATTATTAGCCCAACGTATGTCCAAGGCAAAAGCTTCCTAATATTACTCCAATCCGCATGGCGCCGATAATAGTATAAGGCAAAAGCATCCCCTACGATAAGTAGGGGCAGTATAATACCAGTAGACTCCTTCCCGCCAAAAACGGAAGCAACAATTGGTATTACAGGCATTAAAAATCCGCTCATTCCAGTTTTAGAGAATCCAACCAGAAACGCAGCTATAATTACCCATACCCACTGCCATAGGGATAAATTAAATGAATGAATTATCTCCATCTTTTCACGCCCCTTTACAGACATATTAATATTCTTGATAAAGGGAAAAAAACCTTTGTAAATATTATGTAAATGGATTAGATGTTACCAATCTTGTCACAATAAATATTCAGCTATCCTACTGATACTTCATAAATAAACGCAACGCTTATATTATATTTCTACAGAAAATAGCAGATCGTGAAGATCTGCTATTTTTGAGCTTGCTATTGTCCTTGAATTTAAAATGCCCTCTATATCCATCGTATTCGAAATAAGTAACATTTCTATCTTGGGTTTCCCTCTTCCAGGATCACTCCTCTATCTTCGTTTACTGCGAATATAGGGAATAATTGTAGGCAACAACGAAACAAAGATGATGGCAAAAATCACATAAGTGAAATTTTCCTTTACGGTAGGAATGTTTCCAAAGAAGTACCCTGCAAACATAAATAATAAAACCCATGAGACACCACCGATAACATTATAGATAGTATATCTCAAAAAGCTCATTTTACCCAGTCCAGCCACAAAAGGGGCAAAGGTTCGAATTATGGGGACAAAACGAGAAAATATTATAGCCTTACCACCATGCTTCGCATAAAAAGCATGAGTCTTGTTAAGGTACTCCTTCTTGATAATTCGAGAATTTTTCATGGCAAGTATGCGGTGTCCAATTATTTTTCCAATAAAATAATTTAAAGTGTTACCCCCTAAAGCTGCAATGATTAGCAATATCATCGCAAACTCAAAGCTTAAAGTTCCTTTAGCGCCTAAAGCTCCAATTACAAAAAGCAACGAATCTCCCGGGAGGAAAGGAGTAACCACAAACCCTGTTTCACTGAAGATAATCGCAAAAAGGATTAAATAGGTCCATGTTCCGTAATTACCAATTATCTCCACCAAGTGTTTGTCAACATGAAGAATAAAATCAACCAGTGCTAATATAAAATCCATAATCGCTCCTTCAATCTTTTCAATTTCTTAAGTACTGCAACTCATTTTTATTCGACGCAGTAACTATAAACTCCTCTTTCATAGATATACAATATTATCCATTTTATTCCTCTAACAACATAGAATAAAGGCCCCTCTTGTATTTAGTATTGAGGAGCCTTTATTCTATCATATCTGACCTTATATCGCCAAAAGCCAACTAGTACCAGCAAATACCAAAGGTTTCAATTCACTATTGTTACTTTACCCTCGTCCAGATCATACATCATCCCTAAAACACTAACATGATTTCCTGCCAAACGTTCTTTAATAATAGGACTTTGTAAAATATCCTGCTTTGCATTTTTAACGTTAAATTCTGTAGTCTTAGAGATTAGATTTTCTGCACTGGTGCCTTCAGATTTAGCCTTTTCCAGGGCAGGGGTTATCTTGTTAAGAATTGAGGAGATATTACCATGAGCTTCCCCTCCCTGTACAGCGGCCGTGACCGCCCCACAGTTCTCATGCCCCAGAACTACGACTAACGGAGTATTTAAATGCTCTACGGCATACTCCACACTTCCCAATTCCGGAGGAGTAATGATATTACCTGCTATGCGGATTATGAATAGATCTCCAAGAGCTTGATCAAATAAAAGCTCAGGCGGAACTCTCGAATCCGAACAACTTACTATGACGGCAAAAGGATGTTGCCCTTTTTCCATCAGCTCACTTCGTTTGCTGAGACTCAAATCTTTACTTAAAGGTTGACCAGTCATAAAACGTTCATTACCCTCCATTAAGAGCTTTTGAGCCTCTTCGGGAGTGGAAATTATGTCTGAACGCATGTAGACTGGGGCTGCCAGCACTTCCCGAGCTGGGGAGCTATCAGATTCATTAGTTTGTTGCTCAGCTGCCGGAAAAAGTCTATCACAGCCTGAGAGCAGGATAGCTAAACTTAGTATTGCGCAGCTAAGATATGTTGATGGCTTACTCACGAAATCTCTCCTTATTATATCAAGTTGCAAAACAATCTATCTATCATTTTACCATAATAAGGAGAATTCTAATCAATTAATCCTGAAATTTCATTTGGTGCACCGATGCACCATTTGATTTCAACTCATAAATGAATCCCTGTATGTAGGCTCTTCTTCTAAGTTAAAAACCCATATACTTTTCTAATAATTGGATAATAGTTGCTCTTATAGACATACTATTCAATATTTCAATTTTCTGGGGAGGTTTTCTAGTGTGGAAGAAGGCTATTCTAAGTGGTTTAATAGCATTCGTAGCTTCATACATATTATTTCAAATAGGGTATGTTGCCACCTCCGGGCCTTATTTTTGTGCCAAGTGCCATGAGGTAGAAAAATACGTTATATCCTGGCAACAGTCACCCCATAATAATGCAAACTGTTTAGAATGCCATCAGCCTCGAGGCGAGTTGGGCAAAATCCACGCTAAGGCCCGGGGATTAAATTATTTGTTCCAACATTTTAGCGGCGACTTCACCGTTCCTACTCGAGCCATTGTGTCGGATCAGAATTGTTTAATATGTCATTTAGGAGACAGGGAGCGCTATCCTGATACAGTACGTCTGGCAAATACATCCAAAGTAAACCACTATGAAACCATCCAAAACTCCCAATCGTGCTTAACTTGCCACCGATCCACCGGGCATGAAGTAGATATGTACTTGACCCCAGACCTCAAAGGAGCAAAAGAACAACTTTAATTAAAACATTGTTGAAACTCCAATATGATTAATTGATTGAAAGATAACGGCGCCGCCTAAAAATATGATTAAGCATGAGGATACCAAGGCCAGACGATTTACAACCTGCCATTTTTCTAACCTCTTCATTGTATGACTAGCCCGAACCACAAATAAGGCTATGGCTACCATTGTAATAGCTCCTCCAATTGAGAAGGCCCCAACTAATCCTAATCCCAAAGGGATTTTATCCGCTGAAACTGCCGCGAGCAAGATGGCTAAGGCACTTGGACAAGGAACAATACCCGTGAAGAACCCTGTTAAGAATAAGTTAAATGGTGTCGAAGGAGTCGTCGTAATGCTTAAATGACTATGACCATGATGGCAATTGCAATGACTGCTGCAATTATGGCTCACTGTATTCAGGTGCTTTTGCTTCTTTTCCCGTTGCTCAAAGATTCTTTGGGTAATTATATTGAGACCTATGTAGATCACAACAATTCCGGAAATAAGTTGAAGCCAATGAATCAAATTTTCCGGAACAAATACCTTAATGGCCGTTGAAGCTGAGACTGCCAGTAGAACAATCGAGAGAGTATGTGCCAATGCGGAAATTAGACCAATCATGACAGCCTCTTTAACTTTAGCACCGGAAGAAATTAAGTATGCTGTAATCACTCCCTTACCATGCCCCGGTTCTAATGAATGAAGAGCCCCTAAACCTATCACCACCGGAAAAGTATACATTAATTCCAAAATAGATTCCTCCCATTTTAAGCTTAATAGTATATATGCAAGCCTGTCTCATTACTTGCTACACCTATGCCACTAATCTCGTGAGAATTTTCAAGGGTATTCTAAGGCCTAATAATGGGTTATGCCTCCTAATCGACTCTGTCAGTGAAGGCTAGCTAGCTATAGTTTTCATATGAAAGAGATCTCATTACCTCCAACTAATAAAGAGCTCACCCCCATTAATCACAAGTGGGAGTGAACTCTTTATCGGTCTGGGTATACCTAGGCATCTGAGATTTAAGAAACTTCAGGTTTTAGCAACCCTTTCTCTTGGATGAACTCCATAAGAAGCTTGGCTGTTCCTCCGGTTAGCTTTAGACATCGGCGTAAATGCTCAGGGGAGTCATATTCATGAGGGTTTAAGGCCCTACAGCAAGTTGCTTCGTATTCTTTGAGGAAGCGATCGTGAAAGTCGTGAGCGAGACTGTAGGCTGGTTCTCTGGCGTCGCTAGGATCAAAGCGTCCCTTGAAAAGTCCTAAAACCATAACCGAACCTGTCAAGGCACCACACATACAACCAGCGTAGCCCAATCCCCCACCAAAGCCTGTAGCCATTTTTAAGGCTTCGTCGTTTAAGGGATTATTGAGGATTTCGTTAAATGTATGAACAATAGATTCGGAACAATTCAGGCCATTTTTAAACTTATTTCCGGCACGAGAACGAGCTTCCAAGGCTATGTCTTCCATGTTTTATCCCCCTTTTATAATTACTTACTATTAGTATTCTACATTAACGACTGTACTCCTACTAATAAGTAAATAATTATCCATTTTTGGGGGTAGTTTCAATTATAAGGCAGGTTTCTAAAACAAGTCCTCGTCCTCGGGATCTTTAACAGTAAAATAAGCCCCCTCCAGAATCCTTGCCAGAACACTAAGGGGAGTAGTCGCCACCTCTCTATACATACGATGAGTATATAAGTGTCTTACATTGGGAAATTCTTGTTTAAATAGCCGACGGGCCTTATCTCCGGCCTCATCAGCATCTAACAGAACACATACTTCATCATCGCTGTAATTAGCAATTAATTCTTCTAATTTATCGACACCTAGTGTTCCATTAGTACACACGATCTCTACAGGTTCATCTAAGATCTGGAGTAAACGTTGCTTATCTGTTTTTCCCTCTACTATAATTACTCTCATAATCCACCAATTCTTTCTATAGCTTACACTTAGTACTTGTACTTTGAATTACTGACTACTTTTACTGATTACTACTCTTATATTACTTTATAATCTAAACTACTGTACCTGGCAATACAATAAGCTATGATACCTAAGAAATATCCTCTACAATAAGGCTATAAATAGACTCTACCCTTTGCCACGGAAATATACCAGATTACTTATCCAATTAAATCAGAATCAGCTCATATCTTAAGAAAATGAATACAAATTCATTATTCCCGGTCTAAAAATTCTAAATAGTATAGATTTTCCAATTAAAATATATTACAGTACAAGTAGTACTTAATGCAAAAGAATTGGGGGAAAACAAAAATGAGCTATGGTAAACATTTGGCCTTTAATAGGGATGGCAGAATCGGAGTTATTACCCTGGATAACGCAAAAGGATTTAATCTAGTGGGTTCTGATTTTCTAAAAGAATTAGAGGAAATACAAAAAGAGATTACTGCTGACGGCGACCTTGGAGCAATTGTAATAAACGCTAAGGGTGATAACTTTTCGGCAGGAATTGACCTTAAGTTTTTAAAGGAGGTTAGTTCTGAGTTTATCATGGCCAACCTAGTATGGCTGCAAAATCTTTATTCTTTTTGGCAAGACTTACCCATTCCGGTGATCGCAGCCATTAATGGTCTTTGCTATGGTTCAGCTACGGAACTAATCCTAGGCTGTGACATACGAATTGCCGCTGATGACGCTAAATTCTCTATTCCTGAAGTACGGTTTGGCTTAGCTCCGGATATGGGCGGAACAACCCGCTTAACCCATCTAGTTGGGATTGGCCAAGCTAAGCGCTTGATTCTAGGTTGTGAAGCAATTGATGCGGAAGAAGCGTTACGAATTGGCTTAGTAGAAATCTTGGTTAAAAAAGAGGATCTTAACCAACGGGCCATGAAACTTGCTAAAAAAATGGCTGCCTTCCCTCCCTCAGGAGTTCGTTTTGCGAAAAAAGGAATTAATCTGGCCAATGAAAGCGGTGTTCAGGCCGGATTGCTCTTTGAGCAGTCTCAGTCAACTTTTTGTTGTGGAACAGAAGATTTGCGCGAAGCAGTTACCGCCTTTCTGGAAAAGAGGAAACCTGTCTTTAAAGGACGGTAATTCAAATACTTCTAATACCGTAAAACTCTCCACAAATTGCTTGTGGAGAGTTCTTCTTTTTACTTTAACTTTTCATAATCGGCGAGAAGACTCCCACCTCCAGAGGTGGAGAAGGTTTACTTTATTTATATAGACGTGTGAGTTTGGGTATTCGATCTACTATTGCCGTCACCTTTCAAATTTTCATCTGCCTCCAGGCTGCTTTCGCTGATTTCTCCGCTGTACAATAGTTTTGCGTACCAAAGACTATGCCGATGTTTGACATACTCCCGATTAATAAACCCGGTGAACATCCCGGGGATTAACGGACGGTTTTCCTTGAGCAGAAATGCCGCCAAGTGCCCGATTATGCCAAAAACAATCAAACCCGTACCAATGTTATGCAAGGCAGTGTTCCAGTATAAGAGAGAATGAGAAAGGTCAACGCCCGGAACATTCTTTAAAGTCTTAATCAAGCCGGTAGCAATCAAAAGGAGAAGGCTAAAACCGATAAACAAATACGCAACCCGTTGTTCTGCCAGGTATTTATCTGAAGCGGGTTCTTGAC
Organism: Desulfosporosinus sp. HMP52; assembly: GCF_000765145.1. Lineage (GTDB taxonomy): Bacteria > Bacillota > Desulfitobacteriia > Desulfitobacteriales > Desulfitobacteriaceae > Desulfosporosinus. Next base: position 23,314 of record NZ_JMGA01000031.1, read on the forward strand.
CCTTGGTCAACATAGCTTTAATGATCTGATAGGATTCTTTCAGGTCACCTTTTCGAGGAAAAATATCAAATTCACGCCGAGCAAATGCATACACAATATGAAAAGCTGCGATAAATATGAGCCCAAGCGCTCCTAGATAATGTAATTTAATGGTTATAAAGTAATCACCGAGCCATGCTGCACCGGGGAGCTTTGTGACATTATAGCGTGTATACAAAGGCAGTTGACCTAACCCAGTAATAATCAGCAAAATCACGGAGAGGGCCGTTGTCCAGTGGACAAATCGATTGACAAGACTTTGACGCAAGATCTTACTTTGCTTTGGATTATTTGATTTCTGTGCCATCGCTCTTCTCCTCTCTTTGATCCTTCAGATCAATTTGGGCACCCTTGACCTTATCCCCTTTTAAAGTTCGATAGGCAGTTATCCCAGCTGCAGCTGCTCCCGCAAAGGGAGCGATTACTGTACTGAAAAACATCCCTTTTCCTGTCGATAGATAATTCTCGACATTTACCGGCATACCTGGACGGCCAGGGGCAGTATCTTTTTTACTAACTTTGTCCCCCTTGATTGCTGCATCTATCGCCTCAAAGGGCACTGCAGAAATATAGAAGGTTGATGTTCCTCCATTTTCCTTGTCTCCGTAGACATAACCGTTGATTTCTTCGGCGGTTTTATACGCAAGGGCTCTCAAATCCTTTTTATGACCAATTGAAATTGCTCCCCTTGGACAAGCACTTACACATGCCGGTTTTTTGCCCTCATGCAAAAGATCAACGCACATATCACACTTATACATAACTCCTCCACCGGCTAAGTCCGGTGCAACTTCCATGTATATTCCAACACCTGCTTGACGCTGTGGAATACCCCATGGGCAAACATCACGACATTTAGCACCGCCAAAGCATATCTCATCATCAATGGATACTGCTCCAGTTTGATCCTTAGTGATTGCACTAAAAGGACATAGTTTTGAACAGGTTGGGTGGTCGCAATGCATACACCTTCTTGGAACATAGACTTCTTGCTCAGCACCATTATATTGAACCTTAACATGATCCACAAAGGTCCAATTATAGGGAGTTAAGCGACTTTTTAAGTCTCTCTTGTTTGACCAGTCCTCCACTTTATCTTGGGGCCAATATTTTTTCAGAGGCTTTTGAGGTTCAGGGAATCGCTCCTGATTATGCTTGCCACATGCCTCGACGCAAAGTGGTGTGGCATAGTTTTTACACCCGTCACACTTGGTCAAATCAATTAGGGTTCCTAACTCTCCCGCGCCTAATTCCGAGGCCTGAACTGGTTTATTGAGTCCTGTAACTGCTAGAGCACTGAGTAACCCAGCTGCAGTAGTTCTCTTAAAAAACGTCCTGCGAGAGATGGCATCGTTTATATTTCGGTTGTTATCCATCATCATACCCCCTATACCCCCCCTGTGTATTCATTTATTATATTATTTTTATCATAGAATTGTGATATTGGCAAGGAGAAATTTAGCGATATTTCCTTGGTATATAGTGGTAAGAAGAGGGTGTCCGCCAACAAAGTTTAGTTTTTACCGGTGATGTGTATCTAGACTTGAGCGCGAAAAAAGCAGGCCTCACATTGACCTGCTTTAAACGACATATTCATTAATGTCTGTTGAAACGACTTAGGAAGGTCTGCAAACGTTCGCTTTCGGGATTATTAAAAATCCTCTTAGGTGGTCCTTGTTCAATAATACGCCCTTGATCAAAGAACAAAATTCGATCCGCCACATCACGAGCAAAATCCATTTCGTGAGTTATCAGAAGCATTGCCATTTCTCCTTCAGCGGCAATAGCCTTGATAACTTCTAATACTTCACCAACTAACTCCGGATCTAGCGCGGAGGTCGGTTCATCAAAAATCATAACCTTTGGCCGCATAACTAGGGCACGAGCAATTGCAACACGCTGCTTCTGACCTCCAGAAAGCTGCGCCGGATAGGCATCAATTTTATTGGCAAGCCCTACTTGTTTCAGCATTGTAACAGCACGTTCCACTGCCTCTTCTTTGCTAAGCCCAAGTACATTCCGAGGGGCCTCCATGACATTGCGTAAAATTGTCATATGGGGAAACAGATTAAAGTGCTGAAAAACCATGCCAATATTACCGCGAACCTTGTGCAGGTGCTTCTCGTTAGCTTTAACCAGTTTCCCGTTTGTTTTTTGATGCCACAGCATTTCTCCATCGACTTCGATGGTTCCTGAAGTCGGTTCTTCTAAGGTCATAAGCAGTCGGGCTAAAGTCGTCTTTCCTGATCCGCTTGGACCAATAAGGGCTACCTTTTCGCCCGGCGCAATGTCCAAATCAATATTCCTTAAAACTTGAAGATCACCATATGACTTACTGATATTGCTATAGTTCACAATCGGTTGAACGGCAACTTTCCGTAGGTCGTTCCCTATACTTTTAGTTGATTCTTCGTTATAAATAACCTTCAATGGTACACTCATGCGATCAACCTCCTTAAAATAATAATTTTCTTAATTAAGTCTATCTGAGATTTAGTCGGACTTCCAAGCGCCTCACCATCAGCGAGGATGAGTAACTCAATACTAAGAACAGCACTCCAACGATCGTAAATGCCTCCAGATAACGAAATGAGTGCGACCCCAGCATCTTTGCTGTCTGCATTATCTCAACTAGGGTGATCGCTGAGAGTACAGGGGTTTCTTTAAACATAGTTATCAGATAATTCCCCAAAACTGGTATTATCGGCGGAATAGATTGGGGGAGAATAATCTTTCGCCATGTCTCAAGAGGAGTAAAGTTCAGTGCTTTAGCTGCTTCCCATTGGCCCGGCGGTATTGACTCGATTCCGCCACGATATACCTCTGAAAGATAGGTACTATAGTGAAGGCCTAATCCAATAACTCCTGCTATAAACGGAGAAAGAGATAATCCATGCTCCGGCAAGACGTAAAATATAAAATACAGTTGCACTAATAGGGGTGTGCTTCTAACAAATTCTATAAATCCACTGGCAAATAGAGATAACGGTTTAAAATCTGATCTACGCGCCAGTGTCAGAATCAAACCTACCACCAGCGCTACTGCAAATGCGACAAATGTAGCCGAAACTGTTAATTTTAAAGCCTCTAAAATCTGGGGTAAAATTAATAGTGTATAGTCCCAGTTCCACATAATTAATACCTCCCTGCAGATAACCTATGCTCAATCCATCGAATTCCTTTTGTAAATGGCAAGGATATTACAAAATAGATTACTAACAGCACAGAGAATATTTCTGTGGGTCGCATAATTGAGGAATTGAGAACAGTCGCTACAAAGGTCAGATCAGCAAGTGTCACTAGGGATACCAGAGCAGTTCCTTTTAGCATCTCAATGATTAGATTTCCAAAGGCTGGTAACATCATTACTAAGGCTTGGGGCAAAATAACCAGCCAGGTTCTTTGCCAAGGGGTCATGTTAAGGGCAATTGCAGCTTCCGTCTGACCTTTTGGCACGGAAATTATTGTGCTCCGGACAATCTCAGACCCATAAGCCCCTGCATTGAGTGACAGAGCCAATACCCCGGCCAGCATCTTTGGCAGCATAATACCGAATAGCGGTAAGGCGAAGTAAATCCAAAAGAGCTGTACGAACAAAGACGTTCCTCTAAATATCTCCACATAAGTTGCGGCTAAGAAACGGACGGCTTTGATTTTCGAGAGCCGCCCAAACCCCGCTAAAAATGCTAAGAAAAAGGCAATTACTGCTGAAAATAATGTTAATTGAATTGTTATTTTAGTTCCCTCCCAGAAAGAAGGGAGAATATCAAACCACATAGGTTCACATCGACTCCTTTCAGAAAGGTTATTTTCGAATGATTTAATATCAGAAAGCTTAGTTATCCGTTGGAGTACTCAACTCTTCAGCTGTTTTATCTCCAGGCAATTCTTGTTCGGTAAATCCAAACTGAGAGATGATTTTTAATAATTCTCCTGATTCCTTAAGTTTCTGGATTTCACTGTTAAAAGCTTCGCGAAAATCTTTGTCATCTTTACGAAAGGCCGTTGCTCCATAGCCTTTGACTTCCTTACCATCAATAACTGGCTGTATAAAATCCATGACTCTTTCTAGATCAGGATTATTTGCTGTTTCAAGTGTCGCCTGTACGGAAGGACCGGTAGCGGTTAATGCATCAGCACGACCTGATTGAAGAGCAGATAATGCTGCCGGCATATCCGGCACGGTCATAATTTGCTTGAGGGGTACTCCGGATTTCAGAAGGTAATCATATTCAATGGCCCCTCCCGGAACGGCGATTTTCACATCAGGATTAGCCGCAATATCCTTGTAACTGTGAAGGTTTAAAGGATTTCCTTTTTTAACAGCAATCGCTTCTCCGATACTATACTCAGGATTAGCAAAATCTACTTCCTTGGCACGTTCAGGATTAATAAACATCCCTGCCGTGATCATGTCAAAGCGCTTGGCATTCAGCCCGGGAATAAGGGAGGCAAATTCTGTTAACTCCCCTTTCATTTCGCTAATACCCATATTTTTAAGGGCGGTTCTAGCAACCTCTACCGCTTCCCCCGTAAGTTTACCATCCGGGGTTTGATAGGCATATGGTTTCTCATTGGCAAATCCTACAACAACATATCCTCTTTCCTTCGCGGTCTCTAATGTGGACTTAGCTTTACTTCCGGAATCCGTTGTCCCACATCCTGCTAATCCCAAAAGGGACAAAGCGAGCCCAGCGGCGAGTAGCTTTCTGAATCGTTTCATGTAATATCCCCTTTCCAAATAGAAATTGGTTCTCTCTTCTAAACTATACCTGAAATACATGTACAAAATAAAAAGAACCTTGTCAGGTTCCCAGCTGAGAAAACGCATTAACCATTTAACGCTTAAACGTTTTACCGTAAAAATTGTTTTCTCCTCGGCAACTGACAACCTTATGATAACAAATAAGTTGTTTGTTTGTCAAGGGTTATCATTAGTCTCGTCTAGTTACGAGAATTACCTTTAAATTCAAAAAGAGTCTTAGCCACTCTAAAAAAGTGTCTAAGACTCTTTGTAAACTTTCTTCCTAAATGATTTAGCGCAAAGAATTAAGAGGATTTACTGTATCTCCATTGATGATTACTTCAAAGTGGAGATGTGAACCAGTCGATCGACCCGTTGATCCAACTAAACCAATGGTCTGACCTTTAGTTACCCTCGCCCCGGCAGAAACTAATAGTTTAGTGGAATGAGCATAGCGTGTCATTACTCCATTACCGTGATCAATAAGAATAGTATAACCATAATTACCGCTCCAGCCGGCACTTACAACCTTACCGGCAGCTGCAGCTGTATAGGGATCCCCTTGATCTCCATCAATATCAATTCCTGTATGAAACTCAGAATGGCGATAACCATAGTAGGAGGTTATGGATCCTCTTAATGGCCAGGATACCCCGGAAACAGTGCTCCCGCTGCCACGAGAATAAGCAACTGTGACTTGTTGGGGGCCTTTTTCAATGATTTGTGAAACTGCGGTTTTTAGTACTTTTTCATCCTTAACGGTTTGGGTAACTACTTTTTCATTTTTTTGAACGTAAGCGTATTGCACTTCTTTTTCTCCGTCACTTCCAGCTTGTTTTACTTTTGTTTGTCCACTGGAGAGACTGGAGTCAGTTTTGGTAACCACATCAAAGGGAATTGTTTCTATATCTGTACGAACTCCTTCGCAAACCACGGTTATGTAAGGAGTAACTTTTTCTAAGGTGATTTTCTTGCCAAGTTTCAAAATAGTATCTTCATTCGCACCAGGGTTACTTGCCAAGACTTCTTTAGTCTTCATATCGTTTTTTCGTGCTATGAGCCACCAAGAATCGTTTTCCTGAATTGTATATTCGATCTTTTGCAGATTACCCTGTTTGAGTTTTTCAAGAGCTTGCTCGTAAGAAAGAGCTTGGTCTAAAGGCACCTCCACAGGCTCAGTCTCAACCTCTTCTTCAAAAGAGACTGAGGTGACTTGGTTTTTTTCACTTGGCTTAGCATAATACTCTTGGAATTCTTTTAGCAATCTTTCTCCATCTTCAGCTTTTGCCAGCACAAAAATAGGCTCATTATTTACCTTTACTGCTGCTCCGTCAACATAGTAAGAGATATCTGCCTCTAATGTTGACTTAGATAAAGCCGTATACTCGGAATTTTTTATTCTAACAGATGAAAAGGTAATACTATCATGAGTTTTAGCCGCAACGCCTAAAGGAGCTCCCTTTTCTGAGAGGATTTCATCGATGATTGCTCCCGCTTGCTTCTGACTTTCAAGAAGACCAACCTTTTCTCCATTGATAACAACGTAAACTGCAGAGGTTGTAGAGTTCAGGTAAACAATTCCACTTCCCATTAAGAGCAGCAGAAGGATTGAACCTCCTATAACTTTTGGAGACTTCCATGAGATATTCTTTAATGTGAAAATCTTAGCTTTTAAAACGTCAAGGTATTGTTTAATTGGTAAATCGCTGGCCTTTTTCATAGAACCCCCTTTTTATTTATTTTAGTCATTATATTTGTTTAATTGACCTCTTCCTTTATTATTTTCTATTATTCTGCCTCGATTGTCAACTTAATGTAATAGAGGAAAGTTGCCACTTTCTGATTTTCACATAGATTTTAATCATCCACAAAGCTAAAAGGAGACCATCCGTCATCTAAAAGTATTTCCGCTAGCAAGGGATCCTCAGTATTTAAAAAAACTTGTCTCCCTAATCCTAACTTATTGAGATATTTTGCAGCATCTGCCCAAAAAGTTTGATCCCCTTCGGAGATTTTTCCTACTGAGAAGAATAGAGGTACCTCAGTAGTTATAGGAAGGGCTAATTGGGCAAGTGCCAAGCGATAGGAAAAATAGTTTCTTTTAACCACTGTTTCATTCTCAGTGTATTTACCTTTTTGGGAGAAGAAGTGCTCGTAAATCCATTGTTTTTCTTCACTAAGATTCTTTTCATATTTAGTTTGCCACTCTTGCCAAGACAAATCTAAGATAGCTTGGGCATCATTTAAGGCATGACGCAAATCTTCATAGGCTGTCCATTGACGTTTTTTGACTTCTATTTTTTTCTCAAGGACAGACAAAGAAGCAGCTTGTTCATCCCCCTGAAGACGAGTATTTAAGACTTCTAAATGCTGGTGTATTTCTACTCGCTCTTTTTCCCAGGATGTCATTTCTGCCAGCCTTTCCTTATTTGAAAGACGCTGTTCACGTTCGAGTTCAGCTAAAGGTTCAAGTATCCTTGAGAGTTGTTCTAGATCCCGATTCCCAATCTTTTTGACGAAGATCTCCGAGTACTTGGCCACTTCTTCTTTAACCGCATCTCTTTCTTGCAGCTGACCGGCTACATTCAATATGGCTGATAAGATTTCCTCCCGATCCCCCACGGGAATACCCCAGTTTTTTAAATTTTCACTCATCCCTTCAGCACAGATTGCTAGCTTTTTTTCCAGGTCTAGCTTTTGTTCTAGGTCCTTATTTAATTGATCTGTTTCTTCTGAGCGCTGTTTCTTCATTTGTTGATAGGCTAACCACCCATTCAACCATTCGCTAAAATCTGCCGCTTCAACTTTCGAAAGAGCAAGTTTTATGATTTCATTCCGTGAATCGATGATCCTGAGCAATTTTGGTTCTTTATTGACTTTTTCCTGCAGCTTCTCAATTCTCTTTTTTAGGTTTTCTACTTGTCTTTGCTGTTGTTGATATTCCTCTAGCCGACTTGTGAATTCCCGATAGTTTGCTACGTGATACCTTTGGTAATACTCAAGCAGATGGGCTGATAACCGTTCATTAATACTCTTTATTTTTAAGGGTTTAGTTAAAAGTTGATCCGTAATATTACATATTTTGTAGCTTTGCCAGCGGTTTAATTGTTTTTCTTTTCTAGTAATTCGGTTAACAGTATCTTCAGTTACATCGGACATCACTATTAATTTTGATAACTTAGTGATTTCCTCTTCATACTCTAATTTTAACTCATCTAACTCTTCTCTTACCAGGATAAGCTCATTAAGCCTGTCTCGAGCTGAATCTCTCTCCTCCATCACCCGCCGGAGCTGCTGTTCTTCGTCTTCTCTAAATCCCTGATAGGCTGAGGCTGAGAGTAGTTTTTGCATCTGCTCAATTAGTATTATTCGATCTTCTATTTCTGCAGTTAAACTTCTCACATCTTTCTGAAGGCAGGCCCATTCCATACATTCTTCTCGAAAGTTCTCTATGATCTCCCAATCGACTGCACCATCACTGGAAATCGCCCTAAGGCCTTCATCTAAACATTGTTGGCGCTCTTCCAGCCTGCTTATCTCATCTTGAAGTTGGCGCAGCTCACGATAATCTGGGTTTTGAGCAAGACAATCAAGGCGTTGATGGATTTTGTGAGTAAGAGCAATTTTTTCAGATAAAATAGCTTCATTTTCTTGCAAATTCTTAATCTCAATCAGGAGCAGTCGATTGGCTTCTTGTTGTCGATGAGCATTCTCCCATTCATTTCGTAAGGCATCGTATTCAGCCTTTACCAACTCCATACTCTCTCTTTGATCTTTAACTCTTTTTTGAGCACCAATCAGGGAAGCTCTCACTTTAGTTAAAGAGAAATCCTCATCTCCACCTTGGCTAAGGTTATTAATTCGCAGAAACAAGTTGTCCTGACTGTCCTTATCCGGCCAAGTAATTCTGCCACCTTGTAGAAAAGCTTGCAAGCGAGCCCGAAATAAGTATTCTCCAATGGTCATCTTTTCTGGCAGATTAACTTTGTACCCATTTCCATCTGAAAAGGTAAGTTGTTGTGTTATTTGGCCGTCTATTTGGATGTTTTCATAACGAACCATGAAGTGATGATTATCCTCAGATATCCATACCTCAGCTGCTGCATTATCTTTTTGCTTCTCCAACAATTGGGATTCCTGTTCATAGAATAGCTTCATCAGTAAATCATCTAATAGTTTCTGATCATTGATGTCTCGATTAATTATCAGAGTTGGAACTGTAGGGAATATCCAGTCGATATCCTTTAGATCTCTAAAATTACTAATTCTAATACGTTCAATCTTCATCTACTATCCGCCCCTGCCCAAGTGCTGTCATTCCAATTTTTTGCACGACTCCCCAATACTCTTTGTTTTCCGATTCAACCGCTTCTGACAATCTTGTTTGTAGTTTGCCGGAAAAAATTTGGGCGAGTGTAGGAAAGCCTTCTTGAATATTTGCTTTAGAGGCCCTAGGCACATCCACATAGGTGGGGTCTGGTTCTTCGTGAGCAATAACTTCAACGAATTGAAGCTCTGCCATAAGCAGCTTCTGTAAAGGAGATACTAACCTTTCAATCTCTAATTGGTCCCCAGAGATATTAATCCTATATAAATTTTTTTGACGTTCATCAGGGCTTAACTCTTTAATTATTTTTTCAGCTATTTCTGCAAGAGATTCTTGAGACTGAACTGTTATATTTATTTCATAGTAACAGCGTTGTCCCAGTTCTCTAAATTCAATACAGGTTGATCCTTCTCTAATTTCTCCCAAGATCACACCATGAGATCCAATGTCTACAAAACTTCTAGCCTCTATCACTCCACAGTCTGCCCAGATAGTCTTTCCAGCCTGCTGTATTCCGCTCCATCCTTCCAGATGTCCGAGGGCTAAATAGTTTACCCCACTGGCAGATATTTGGTCTTGCTTAATGGGTATAAGTCCTTGGCTATTCCCTTGTGAATCTACAACAGCGTGAAGAAGCATAATCTTTAGTGTCGTATCATTAATAGGAGTGAAATCATCCAGAAATGATTTCTCTTGATGATAGGCAGTCCAGCCTGCCCCATATATTGTTAGATTATGGGACGGGAGTTTGACACTTTTAATTCCACTTGAGAATATATGGACATTCCTTGGCCATACTGTCAAGCGATAAGCGGAGGATATTGTAAGCGGGTCTCTCCTGCCCGGGGTGATGAAAACTTTGGTTCCGTCCAATTTTCCAAGCAATTCAGCGACCCGCTCGACGGTCTCCTGGCGTACATACTGCTGTTCAAATAGATTACCGGTTAAAAAAAGTAATTCGATTTTTTCCCCTTGACAAAGAGATAATAGAGCCTGAAATGTCTGCCACAAATCTTGATTCCTTGCTGCTGCCCACCTCTCCGGTCCATCCCAAGCGGGGCTATCAAATCGAAAACCAGAACACTGTATGAAACGTACACTTTCAGCCATTTATTCTCACCTCATCCGGTACAACCATTCGTTATTTAAGTTCTGTACTGTTACTTAAATCGACAGAAAAGGACTCACCTTTATTCATGGCATAATGCCCAGACGCATAGGGATTTCCTTCAACTGTAATATAAACCTTATCCACCCCGTAATAATTTCCCAGGGTATTAGTGATGCTCTGCAAGATTAAACCCTCATAACTAGATCCGGCAATCATTTCGCCTCTCAATTCTTTACTAAAATCAACATAAACTGCGTTATCCTTGTTTAAGTAAAGACTCTTTATCTTGACATTGGGACCTAATACCGGAACAACATCCCCTTTGGGTAACTCTTTAAATGCCCTCTCAAAAGAAGCTTTTGTTAGATCATTGGTTTTAAAGGATAGTATTTTGCTGACAGTATAAAGCTTATCAACATTACTATTGGGATAATAGAATTTGACTGTTTGGTTCAGAGATACATCACTTTCCAGTTTGCTTAAAGTTGAAGTGACCTCAAAATCATCTGATGTAAAAACTGATTTTACAAGTCCAATATTCGGGGCATAATAGTCTTGAATTTTATCATCTTTACCCTCTGTAGTAACTTCTAGAGTTTTGTAAGTGCCTGAAGGTGTAGTTATATCGGCTTCTATATTAGTTATCGAACGTTTTCTCCCATCCGCCAATACCCATGATGTTCCCACCACAAGTGGTTCTTGCAACAGAATTTCTTCACTGTTACTTGGGCTTTGGAGTAAGTTTTCTCTAAAGTAGCTTTCCCCTCTTGCTAACCGCAAGGTCAGCTTTCCATTATCCAATTCCAGCACTTTTACCGTCTCTGTTCCTCCATTATTAGAACGAGTCTGAATCCGGTTTCCTTCAATATAATCAACCATAAGGTTATATGAGGCATACTCAATTCCTTTGCCCTCATAAACGTAGTTTGTATTTTCTTTGAATGAACAATAATCTTGGATGCTTAGTACCTTAGTTTCTGGGGGTTTATCATCAGAATTACTGGCCGCAGAGCCACCCTTATTGGCACATCCGTTAAGTAGAACCAGTGTGAGTAATATACTAATTAGGTATACTAGTTTCTTCATTTTTTTCCCTCCTCGGTGGTTTGATGTTAGTATAGCACTTCTCGGTCTATTTACACAGTTAAGATCCCCAGAGTTAGCGAACTTGTTTCAAAAAACTAATTCTTCGCATAGCGTAAGGTTCCTAAAGCTAAAAATATCAATCTGCGGGTTATGACAAATTATTGCAGGAATTAGACGCTGCTGGTCGAATTTACTATTAACCAAGAGAGAGGAGGCAATGCAATGTTTGTACTTATCTTATCCCTTATCTGTTCATTGCTTATTGCGGTGTTTGCCATCCAAAATGCTGGTTTAGTGACTATTCAGCTCTTCTGGGTTACTAGGGATGTGCCCTTAGTCTTAGTAATCTTAGGTTCCACATTTGCGGGAGCTTTAGTAATGCTCCTTTTAGCAATCTGGCGGGAACTGCGCCTTAAGTTAAAGTCTAAACAACAGCCAATAGAGCAGTGTCAAAAGAGCGACTCTGCTGGCCAACAGGCTATTTCCCCTTTGAAGCCGACAGATGGGGCAGAATAATTAGCCCCCATGGCGCTATGAAGCACCAGCAGGATAAAATTGGGTCGTTCGGGGCAGGGCGACTTCGTCCACATCCTGCAAGACCCATGCAATGGGTTCACTCCTGTGGATCGAAGCCGCCTGTCTTTTGGGTCTGTTATTCTCAAGGATGTTTTGGGGCTTTCAGCGTATAATAAATTAAATAAACGAGACAGATACCTATGCTAAGGTTCTGTCTCGTTTTTTATTGGTTATTATACTTCTATAGAATAGGCGGCTGATGGATTAGGGGCTAATATTACAAAACAAGACATGTCTTTATCTCCTGTGTTTTTCAGGCTGAAAACCTCAGCCCCTTTACAGTGGATAACGTCTCCTTCGGTAATCTCATGTATTTTATCATCTACCCCCATTTCACCTTGCCCGACAAGCACGTGGATAATTAGGTCACTTTGTTCATGGTGGTGGGGCGGGACTCCTTGACCTGGTCTAAAGTTCAGAACGAAGTTCAGAACCCGAGATTCATTAAAAAGTATCTTTTTGGTAAGATTATCATCTTTATAGACAATTTTATCGGCGATTTTTTCAATTTTCATAAATAGACCTCCATGCTTCATATTTTTGTATTTGTTAATCATATTCTTTTTAACATCGCTTAAACTACTTCTGACAGTGAGGGCAAAAAAAGGCATTCCTCCCCCCTACTTCCGACTTTTGAATATCCTCCCCACATACTAAACAAGGTTTGCCGGTACGATCATAAACTTTAAAGTAGGGATTATATCCCCCTGTAAAGTCATCCCAAGAGGCAAAGGGTTCCTCCATGTCTCCGCCAAGGCGAATAGAATCTCGAATAACTCTGACTAAGGAATCGAATAGATTCTCTTTTTCAGCAGCATCTAATGTTGAAACTCCTCGGGTTGGCAGTATACCTGCACTAAATAATGCTTCATTAGAATAAGCATTTCCTACGCCGGAGATGTTTTTAGGGTTCATCAACCAAGGTTTGATCATTCCCCTTTTCCCTTTCAACAATTTGGCAAAGTCCTGGTTGTTGAAATCCGGTTCTAAAGGATCCTTTCCTAATTCTTGCAATTTCGCATCCAAATTAACTTGATCAAGATAGTGCAAATAGCCCAGGGTCAGATTACAAAAAAAGAGTATCAAGTCATCGGATAGCGCAAAAATCACACTAGCTCTTCCCGGAAGATCCTTAACTATGCTTTTCAACTCTTCTGCACTGCTTTCCATGATCACAGACTGTAAATTTTCTGCTTTTTGGCTATCGGTCTTTTTGAGAGTTTCGGAGTCAAGTTTTAAGAGAAATAGCCTGCCATCGAGCATCATATGAGTCAGTAAAAAATCGCCTTCCTCAAAATCAAATATTAAATATTTGCCCCGACGCCTAATCTCTTTAATTCTCTTCCCCTGTACCTTTGCGCTGAATTCTGATAATTCCAGGTTAATGCTTTTAGCTCGTAAGATCTTAACCTCACTAATTTCTTTGCCTTTGACCCATTGATTTAAATAATTTTTATAGATCTCCATTTCAGGAACTTCAGGCATGGATTCTCAATCCCCTTTCGGCACCTGTAGTTATAATTCCACTAGGCCAAAGATTAATGCAAGCTTTAACCTGCTTAAGCTAATTCAGTTCTAAGAGGCTTTTATTTTCTTCCTTATTTGAGAAGACTATTGATTAGTTGATTAAGGAAGGATGGAGTATGATGATCAAAGAAATATTTTCTGGTAAACTACCGGCTGTTTTGAACAACCCTACACCCTTCATACTGGAATTTGGTTCGGATAGATTTCCAGAAAGCCAAAGGCTTCATTCAGTTCTAGAAAACATCTCCGATAGTCTTCAGGATCAAGTTCAACTATACTATGTAAATGTCGATAAGGTTCCCGAAGTCAAAACTATGTTTCAAGTTGAGGATCTTCCTACAATGATTCTTTTTAAGGACGGTGAACCTCTAGACAAAATGATTGGTCACCATTCTGAGCAAGAAATTCAAAAATTCCTGACTCAATAACTCATTCACCCTAAACCGGACAATCCCAAGTGGACAAATCTAATTAGAAAACTTGGCTAGCGCCCGAAGACACAGTCTTCGCACGTATTAGCCTTCTTGCAGCCTTCAGGGATAGGCGGTCGCCAAAGTTGCACTTATGCTTAGACGAAGACACTGTCTTCGCACGTATTAAGCCTTCTTGCAGTATGCAACTAAAAGTTATACTTTCTGACTAGTACAAATTAGGAGGCTAGCCCAGCTAGCCTCCTAATTTGTGTCCAAGCTATCCTTCGTTTACATGCCTCCCACCGGAGGGGAAAAAGCGACTGTATCCTGGTTTTGAAGGACTTGCCCAAATTCTGCTTGGCAATTGTTGACCATACAGATGGCAACTTTATCAAGAGGCAGGTTATGTTTATTAATAATATCAATTACGCGGCTATTTTCCTGCAGTTCTGTTTTTTCTTCCTTGAAACGTCCCTCACGAAGATCTCCAAAAAGCTTGACATTAACTTCCATTTTTTACCTCCTTACTGAAATACCTTAAATTTCATTGCGAAACTCCACTGTTCTCTCTAATCGCTGTCTCGGTATATTCACTTTATTAACTGCTAATTATCGGTGTCATTATGGGCTTAAGTACTGAGCTGAATGAGTTTTCTTGATTAAATCTAAAACTCAAATACTTTATCGAGCTCTTCCCCTGTGAAATCCCAAGTAACATTATGGGGAGGCACAGGTTCGCTGAAGAATTCGGGTAAGCGGTCGTCCTTCTTGGTAAACCCAGCGGCTTCATTGAAAGCCCTTTCCGTTTTAAGAATATTGCGGCCCAGATCAAACCAATCATCTACGGATAATTTCGCCCCATACTGAGCATTAATCATGTCAATGAGGGCATGAGAGACCGGCTCATAATCCAAAATCGCAAAGGCCGTAAAAATACAAAGTCCGGCACTATCAATAGAGGCAGTGGCAATTTGCAAGTTTCTGGACAGCTCAATTTGACCCTCTTTGGCCAGAGGATCTATTTTACCGCCAACATTTAAAACGTTCGAAGTCACAGAATAACCAGCAGTATGGTCTGCTCCCATGGGGGTTGTAGCATAGGTTACACCGATCCCCTTAACGGCTCTGGGATCATAGGCCGGTATACTCTGATGTTTAACCGTCGGAACCCTCGTCACTCCAAAAGCCTGACCAGTAAAATCAGCGCCGTTGCCCAGGATTCGACCGAGAGGAGTACCTTTTTTAATCTCTTCTTTAAATAATTTTAAGATTCCATTACCGTCCCCCCAAGGAATCAGTCCTGCTTCCATAGCCACCATCATGGTTCCTGCTGTTTCGATGGTATCAATGCCAATGTCATCACAAATCTGGTCAACATGAGCAATAATATCAAGATCATCTACAGTACACCCTGCCCCAAAGCCCCAAATAGTTTCATATTCAAAACCCGAGGTCAGATATTTTTTATCTTTATCATTATAGGTCTGGGAGCAACGAATAACACATCCTACATGACATCCATGAGTGGGATCTCCGTCTCTGCTCATAATGGTATCGTACATAGTTTCTCCGCAAATCTTTTCTGCTCCGTCAAATTGACCAATTCGGAAGTTCTTAGTCGGCAATCCACCTGCTTCATTAAGAATGTTAACAAGGACATTCGTACCATATTTAGGCAAGGCATCCCCACTTACCGGGTGACTAAGTAATCCTTTGTTAAAAATTTGGGCAGCATTCTTAAATTTTTCTTTATCTTGAATCTTTATCCCTTCACCATCATTATCATCAAGAGTTATAAACTTAATTCGCTTCGAGCCCATGACAGCACCCAGACCGCCACGTCCAAGACTTCGGATATGACCCTTAGGATCCTTTACAGAAATATTTGCTGCGGACATTTTATACTCTCCGGCCTGTCCAATAGTAATCACGCCGGTATTTTCCCCATATCTCGAAGTTAGTGTATGGATTACTTCATAATTGCCCTTGCCTAAGAGTTCGGTTTCTTCCTTGATTTCCACGCCATCTTTATTAACATGGAGACAGTACCATTGATCCCCTTCTGGGATATCTTCAATAATCAGAGCTTTAACCCCTAGTTTTGCTAACCTTTGAGCGGCAGTACCTCCCGAATTGCTCTCTTTAATCCCCCCTGTTAATGGGCTTTTAGCACCCGCCGATAAACGTCCGGCATTGGCTGCCATAGTACCCGTCAGTAGTCCGGGAGCAAATACTAATTTGTTTTTTCTTCCTAGAGGATGAGAAGTTGGTTCAACTTCCTTGGCGACAATCTCCGAGGTAAGCCCTCTGCCCCCAAGAACCTTCCACTCATCAGGCACTTCTTCCGCAACAAATGTGAGCTTTGACATATTGACACGATATATTTTCACTTCTGAACCCTCCAAGAGCCACAATTTTGTGAACTGTTAGCTTCACATAGCTTATTATTTAACGTGAACTCTTGTACTATTCCTTCGTGTAATCATTTCAAAGATTTTAAGCTTTGTATAGCTATTTCGGCCATAAATCTATACCCATCCAGACTAGGATGGACTTCATCGACAAAAAGCTTCGCTTCCTCGCCTGCCTCCAGGCGCTTAGAGTAAGGACTGTAAAAATCTACCAAAGGCAAACTGTTGATTTTAGCACAGTCTGTTAACCACCTTCGGTATTGACGGAGAAAAACCTCATCATCAGCTACTAAGGAAGGGGTAGGCAAGCCAAGTATAGGGATAATTCCATGTTCTCTGCTCATTTTCACCATCTCTGAGAAATGGGGAGTCACATTTTCTAAGGGATATTTAGCATAGGCATCATTGGTGCCGCCAAGAATAATCACGTGGGTCGGATTATTTGATAGAACATCAACCTCGAATCTATCATTCATTTCTTGCGTTAGATTTCCGTTAATCCCTTTGTTGAGAACTTCACATTCAAGTTCTTGGGCTAAATAAGTCACCCAAGATTCTTGGGGAGTATAAGGATAGCCTTCGGTAATTGAATCACCAATTGCAACGAATTTCATAACTTTTTCGGACTCCTTCCTTTGATTTCGGTTGAAGATTGAGTGCTTAAATGGGTAATTAAGTACAGTTCACTTTCGGTCTAAAAACACAATATACCGGTTAAGATGTATTTGCTATCTTAACCGGTATATTTTTACAGGGACGTATTAGGCATTTTTCATCCTCTGCTGGCTGGGATAGCGGCATAAAAGTCTACTCGACACGTACAGCTGTCCCCGAAGCGCTAACCATCAGCATGCTGCCACTTTGACCAACCACTTCATAGTCCAGGTCAACTCCAACCACTGCATTAGCTCCTAATCTTGAAGCGCGCTCTTCTAATTCTCGCAAAGCAATTTGTCTGGCTTCTTGCAGTTTTTCTTCATAGGCCCCGGAACGCCCGCCAATGACATCTGTTATGCTTGCAAAGAGATCTCGCATTATGTTAGCACCCATAATAGCCTCACCGGTAATTATCCCAAAATAAGCTGTAATTTTATGCCCTTCGATAGATGGTGTAGTTGTCACAATCATGTTATTGCCTCCCTATACATCTGGTTTCCTTTAATTATAAACGATATACCATGTATTAACAATCAATCGTACTTCTCATTAATGTTTCAAAAATTATTAAAAATATGCTTAAAATATTATATTTCAACTGGTTTATTGTAGTATACTTGGATTTATTAGATTTAATGGAACATCTGGAGGCTAATGATGAAAGTATTTAAAGCAGTTGAAATGAACCGCTGTATTGGCTGTTTATCATGTATGATAACCTGCAGCGCCGTTAACCAACAAGACCATTCCATCTTAAAAAGTGCTATTCGGATAAAAACCAGTGGTGGACTAACAGGCAAGTTTGTGGCGATTGTCTGTCAAGCATGTAAAGATGATGTACCCTGTGCTGAAATCTGTCCGACAGGGGCACTTATAAAACGTCCAGCCGGAGGAGTTTTATTAGATAAAGATAAATGTATCGGCTGCGAACTTTGCGTTAGTGCCTGCACTGTTGAGGCAATTCATTTTGATCAAGAGACTCAAAAACCTATTGTCTGTAAGCATTGTGGTGTCTGTGTTCGCTTTTGCCCCCACGGCTGTTTACAGTTAGTTGAGGAGGTGCAGTAATGTTATACGAAAAAACCATTAGGGTTCTATACATAGACCTTGCTGCAAGTAAGATCGAAGTCAAGCAGCGAACAGATTTGAGCGAATATCTCGGGGGAGTCGGCATAGCCACAAAATTACTCGAAGAAACCGTTAAACCTGAACTTCCTCCTCTAGCCCCCGAACAACCCATTATCTTGGCGATTGGCGCAATATCAGGTATCTTTCCACTGGTAACTAAGACCGTTGCTATGTTCCTTTCTCCTCTTACAGGAGAAATGGGGGAAAGCTACGCAGGAGGCAGACTAGCTTTAGCCTTATCAATGGCTGGCTATGACGCTGTTGTAATTTCCGGAAAAGCGTCCCGACCTTCTTACATAGCTATTGAAGGAGATACTGTCCAAATCAAGGATGCCCGTCCCATTTGGGGGATGGATTCGGATGTTGTCGGACAATTCCTTCGAGATTCAGAAGAAGGCCGAGGCAGACGCAGCATTTTGCGGATCGGGCCAGCCGGTGAAAAGATGGTCAAGTTTGCCAGCGTATGTGTTGATACCTATCGGCATTTTGGGCGTCTGGGCTTAGGGGCAACTATGGGCAGTAAACTTGTTAAAGCGATTATTGTCTCCGGAGATAATACGACCAAAATTCAGAATTTCAAAGACTATTTCCGCTCTTATCAAGAAATCTTCAAATCTGTCACTGAGACTGATTTAATGTCCAAATATCATGACCTGGGGACAGCTATCAATGTTGAGTCTGTGAGCGCTTTAGGTGCCCTGCCCACCAGGAATTTGACGGAAAATCACTTTGACGAAGCCGAGGAGATTAGTGGTGAAGCCTTCGCCGAAAAAAGCCTAGTAAGAAAGATGGCCTGTACGGGCTGCCCAGTTGGCTGCATTCATATTGGCCAATTCCGTCGTAAGTTTGACGACGGCTATGACTATGAATCCGT
Organism: Desulfosporosinus sp. HMP52; assembly: GCF_000765145.1. GTDB lineage: Bacteria > Bacillota > Desulfitobacteriia > Desulfitobacteriales > Desulfitobacteriaceae > Desulfosporosinus. The sequence continues at coordinate 42,207 of NZ_JMGA01000031.1, forward strand.
TAGCGTGGCCTATGACTATGAATTAATCTATTCACTTGGAAGCCTACTGGGTATCCCTAAAACGGATGAAGTATTACAGCTGATTGAGGTTGTGGAAAAAACAGGTATGGATGCCATCTCTGCGGGTGTTGCCTTAGCCTGGGCCACCGAAAGCCTAATGCAAGACATTGTCACCGAAGAAGATACTATTGTCCCCCTAACCTTTGGCAATTCAGAAAACTATTCTAAGGCTATCCGCTATTTAGCAAGTCGAAGGAATTCCTTTTACGAAGCTCTCGGAGAAGGAACCCGCTCTGCCGGAGCAAAGTTTGGCGGAAAAGACCACGCTCTCCAAGTTGCAGGCAATGAAATCCCCGGCTATCACACGGGCTATGCCAATTTAGTGGGTCTTACCGTAGGTGCTCGACACTCCCATCTATGCAATGCGGGTTACTCAGTTGATCAGTCATTAAAAGACTTTGACGAACAAAAAGCTGTCAATAAACTCTTTGACGAGGAACTTGAACGCTGTCTCTTAAATTCTCTCGTTATCTGTCTCTTCGCTCGAAAATTATACAATCGGGAGACAGTGCTAAAAGCTCTTAGGGCGGCAGGCTATCCTTTAACCGATGATGATCTTACCTTAATTGCCAAGCGAATATACTCCACAAAGCTGCACCTTAAAGAAAAACTAGGCTTCGACCCGCGCCAAGTCCAGTTACCTAAACGCTTCTTTAAAACTCCAAGCATGCAGGGAGTCCTGGATTCAACAATGGTAGAACGAATGATAAGCCAGTATGTTGAAAAATGCGAAGCCCTACTCGCCGAAAAAATATAATCACCTAGCAAAAGGAACGAGTCTTGAAAGACACTTGTTCCTTTTGCTAGGTGAGAAACATACGGCATTGTCCCCTTACTTTCACCCTCTCCGTCCCCCAGCCCCAGCCGACCAGAAACTAAGGGGACATTTTCTTAGTGAACACTTTAGTGAAGTTCACGATAAAGCGAGCGCCGATGCTGGAGGGCTAATTGCGCCCAGGTTCACTTCCTGCGCCGCCTAGAGGTTGGCGTAATTCCTTCAGCATCCAGCGAGCTCGTGAACGCAACGTGTGTGAACGGGCATTGTCCCCTTACTTTCACGCCCCCAAATTAATGCACTAAAAACTGCCTTACATCGTCAAGGGCTTTCCTCAAATTCTGAAGAGCTTCCTCACTCATTCGTCCTGAATTTTTCATCCTTTCGATTAGATCATCAGGACCAATCCCCTGCATTTTCATTGTATTGATAATCTCTTTTTCATCTCTCGTTAAATCTTCCCATTTTCTCATAATTAACACCCTCCCATTTTGTTAAAACAGCCACCTGCTTTGTAGCTTTTGAGTTCTGCCAATTTTTATGTATCTGCCCTTGTTTTTTTAGATACCTAATTAAATATTTTTATGAAAAAATCAGTATAACCTAAACTGAACACCTTAGTAGTCTTCGGTTTAAATAATACTGATTTTGTCATATAACCTAACTATAGAAATCGTGCGAAAAGCTAGGGTGTTCTTAAAACTCTAGCTGATTACCAGCGGCATCTGACCTACCAAAGCCAGATTCAGTCTCTTTTCAACGGCTGCCCAATTAACAATCTGCCACCAGGACCTAACATATTCCTTGCGTTTCGATAGATAATCCAGATAATAGGCATGCTCCCATACATCCATTACAAGCAGCGGGATACCTCCAACCTGAAAGAAATTCTGATGTTTCTCGATTGCCAGGATTTCTAAGCGTCCCCATCCGGGCTGCCATACTAACCCAGCCCAGCCAGACCCTTCTACATTAATTGCAGCCTCACTAAACTGTTCTTGGAAAGCAAGAAAACTTCCAAAATAATTAGCCATTAAATTATGAATTTGAGTACCGGGAGTTTCCCACCGATTCCCAATAGGGGCCATCGAAGTCCAATAAATGCTATGCAAAATATGGCCGGAACCATGAAAAGCAATTTCCCGCTCCCAATGTTTAACAAGACTGTAATCCCTCTTACCCCGCGCTTCAGCCAGTTTAAGCTCCGCCTTATTCAAACCTTCCACATAGGCTTTATGATGTTGACTATGATGTATTTCCAGCAATTTTCCACTAATAACCGGCTCAAGAGCATGATAGGAATAAGGTAATGGGGGCAATCTGTGTTGTCCCAGCGGCACTGTTAAGTACTGCATAAGTATCCCTTCCTTTTATGTGAAGTCAGTTTACAACCTAATATATTCATCACAAACTTTTTCGTACCATAAAAGCTAAAGGGACATTTGCCCAGAGGTTAGCCCAATTCCTTTCCTTCAGCACAGCGAGCTAGTGATCGCAGCGTGTGTGAACGGGCATTGTCCCCTTACTTTCACACCCTCCGTCCCCTAGCCCCGTCGACCAGAAACTAAGGGGACATTTTGCTTAGTGAACACTTTAGTGGAGTTCATGATAAAGCGAGCGCCGATGCTGAAGGGCTAATTGCGCCCAGGTTCACATCTTGCGCCGCCCAGAGGTTGGCGCAATTCCTTCAGCATCCAGCGAGCCAGTGAACGCAACGTGAGTGAACGGGCATTGTCCCCTTACTTTCACCATACATTACTACTTTCACACCCTACGTCCCCCAGCCCCGCCGACCAGAAACTAAGGGGACATTTTGCTTAGTGAACACTTTAGTGGAGTTCATGATAAAGCGAGCGCCGATGCTGAAGGGCTAATTGCGCCCAGGTTCACATCTTGCGCCGCCCAGAGGTTGGCGCAATTCCTTCAGCATCCAGCGAGCCAGTGAACGCAACGTGTGTGAACGGGCATTGTCCCCTTACTTTCACGCCCCTACTTTTGCGGCACATAATTATACATTTTTAACGCCAAGGTAACCACAAAGACCAGCAGTCCAAAGGGTAGAAGAGCAACAGCATACTCAACTAGGGACGGCGTATAGGCCCAAGAACTGACAAAGACCGGCACCCCCTCTTGAAGCTGACCAATTGCCACCGGATAAGCCCAACTTTCAATCCCTGCCCCTGGAATAGCTAAAGTAAGGGGGATTGAATTAAAGGCCGGGTACATCAGCATTAAACGATGAGCAAATACTCCGATAAAAAGAAGCAAACTTCCGATTATCAGGGCATTAAAACTATTTTTTCCTTTCTTAGTTAAAAAGAACACCATGGTAAAAGCAGGAAGCAATAGTTCTGTCCCATAGAGAAAGCCATAGTGACTGAAAATAAGGGAAAGTACTTCCTTACCTTCAGGGCTCCCCCACCAGCCATGGATCAGCAAATCTACGGAAACAAAGAAGAAATGAACAACCAATGCACCTGCTACGATTAGGGCCATCCTTTGAAAGGCTTCCTTATACTGCTCAAACTGGTCTTTTCCCACTGCAAGCAAGGCGATAACCAAGACAAAGGCTGTCCCAGAGGCAATTGCCACAGAAACAAAGTCCGGCGGCAGCACTGCCGTATTCCACCACCCTCGGGACTCTTGAGTGGCGAAAATCAAGGCTGTCACTGTATGAATTAAGATGGCTACCGGTAAACCTACAAGGGCAACCCGTTTAGACCATTTTTTCGAGAAAGCCTCAACATATTCTTGGGGGTGACTTTTAGTCCACCCATTTAAAAACCCCCGTCCTTCTTTTTTCCAATCCGGCAATAGTTGAACATAGACGCTCAAGAAGGTGATTAGGAGGTAGGCTGATATAACCACAACATCCCAAACCAAAGGAGATTTGAAATTGGGATAAACAAAGATATTCCAAACCCGATCCACCCGGCCCATGTCTGGAAAGATCATGGCCCCTGCCCCTAAGATGCTGGCAAAGGCAGAGAGGGAGGCAATTCGAGTAAAGGGCTTCAGTTTTTCAATGTTAAAAAGATACACTGAAGAGGAAATAATTAATCCCCCGGCAGCCACCCCTACAAAAAAAGCAAAGGTTGCAATATATAAGCCCCAACTAAATGGATTTCGCATATTGGTGACGATCAAGCCTTTGTTTATTTGGTATCCCCAGGCGATTAAACTAATCAGAATCAAAACACCTGCCAGACCCAGTATTAAATTACTTTTTTTCATGTCAATCCACCTCCTTTAGCGTATGGGCTTCGCCGGGGCCAAATAGAATACCTTGGGTGAAGTACCCAATTCTTCTTTTAAGCGAATGGGCTGCCGCTTTTTAATTAGTTTACTGACCTCGGAGTTAGGATCATCCAAATCTCCAAAAAGCCGAACCTTCCCGGGGCAACCCCGGACACAAGCCGGTTCTTCCCCTTGAGAGGTGTATTGAGCACAGAAGGTACATTTTTCCACCACCCCCACGGGGCGATTGGGGGTGAATACTAATCTGCCGTCTTTATCCCGAAAATCCTCAGGATATCCATACTCATAACCTTTTTCATACCCAACCCGTTCTTTGGCCTTTTTCGGGTCTTCCCAGTTATATTGACGAACTCCATAAGGACAGGCAGCAATACAATACCGACAGCCTATGCAGCGCTCATAATCGATGAGAACTACGCCCTGTTCATCCGTATAGGTAGCCCCTGAAGGACAAACCTTTTGGCAAGCCGGATTATCGCACATTTGACAAGATACAGGCAAAGATTCCATCTGGAGTGCTCCGTCTTTGCCCACGGCGGCTTGATGAAAAGAAGCCCCAGGAGTAAATACTCTATTCCACCAAGTTCCGGGCGGCTGTGCATTATGGGATTTACAAGCAACAGCACAGGAACGGCAGCCGATGCAGCGATCTAAATCAATCACCATCCCCAGTCTCATAGACTATCACCAACCTTTCTCACATCACAAAGGCATTCATTCCAGGCAGTGTTGGGAGACCACATTCCGGGAACAAAGTATAATTCATGAGTAGGTTTAATAAAGGGATAGGTTAAAGAATTATAGGATGCTCCTTTTAGATAACGGCTCCACCACCCTTGTTCAAAAACAGCCTGTTTTCGCCCAACCCCCGGATCGATAATCGCATAAGCTGTTAGTTTGCCGCGATCATTATAGATTTCAACTTCGTCCCCTTCTTTAATCCCTTTTTCTTGGCCATCTTCAGGGCTAAGCCATACTCTTGGCTTCCCCTCTTGAAGCTCGTTCATCCAGACATTATTAGAATGGGTTGAGTGGACGCGGTAAATTGCATTGCGAGTGACATAACAAAACTGATACTTTTCCTTAGCTAAGGGATTTAAGGCATATTCGCTTTCCTCAAAGGGAGGTTTATGGACAGGCAAGGCCTCACCTGCTTGGAGCATGAGATCTTCATCTTTGTAAAATTCTATCCTCCCACTCTTCACAAACTGAGCGGTTTGTTCAAGTTTGGCCGGCAGGCTGACTGGCGGAAAAGGTTTTTTATGTTGGACTTGTTCATAAAAGGGAATCTGCCTACCTCCGGGGACCTCGGACTTCAGGCGAACCGGGCCTTTTCTGAGGTGTTCCAGAGTAATACCAGCCACTTCAGGTCCACCGGTTTCCAGCAGGAGTTCGATGACTTTTTCTGCTGCCTGATTAGGCTCCAGGTCAGGATAAAAATATTTTTCAAAGTCCGGGTTAAGCCGTTTGGCTAATTCTCGCACAATCCAAAACTCCGGTTTTCCCTCATATAGGGGATCTACCGCCGGTTGCTGGAGTTGGAGGTAAGGATGTACCGGAGTGGCCACCAGATCTGTCTTTTCATACCAGGACACAGCCGGTAATACAGCATGACTGTACTGGCAGGAGGTTGTCATCTGGAAATCAGTAGTGACGACAAATTCCAAATCCTCTTTCTCCACCATTTCCCGCAGTTTATTGGACATGTTGTGTTGATCAAAGGGATTACCCCAGCCCACAATAAGGGCCTTTATTCCGTTTTTGGGCCACTTGGCTTTCATAGTTTTAGTGGGGCCGTGAAGAACATAGAGAAAGGGCAGCCAGTTTTGTTTTTTCCCTTCCGGAACCCACCATTCCGCAACCTTAAAACGAATTCGATATTGGCCCGCATATGTAGATATTCCGGCACCGGGCTTGCCAATATTTCCGGTAAGAACCGGCAACAAGGCTAAAGCTCTTCCTTTCAGATCACCGTGATACCACTGATAATTTCCTGCTCCATAGATAACATGCAGGGGTTTGGTGCCAGCCATTTCTCGGGCAATCCTCAGCAGATCATCTTTAAGGATCCCTGCAGTTTTTTCAATCTCTTCAGGTGTGTATTGGCTTAAATTTTCTTTTAGTAATTGAAAGGCTGGTTTGACTTTGACAGTTTCACCTGTTTTTAAGGTCACATCCACTTCCCCTTCGATCACCACATCTAATGGCAGGTCGAGTTTTTCCGGATGGACTGCCATAAACTGTCCATTGTAGGCAACATATGCTTCTCGATAGGCTGGAGTATCTGAGGGTTTAGTCAGGCCTTTTACCTCATCAGCCTTTAGTCGTTTACCATTGTCTACACGTACCAGGAGGGGCAAGTCTGTAAAGGTTTTAATGAAGTTAGCGTCGTAAAGAGTCTCTTCGATCAATACCCGCGCTAAACCCAAAGCAACTGCTGCGTCACTGCTGGGTTTAATGGAAAACCATTCATCGGCTTTAGCGGCAGTAGGACTAAAGTTAGGATCAAAAACCATGATCTTGGCACCCTTATTTCTAGCTTCTAAGAGGAAATGGGCATCAGGAATTCGAGTCGCCAAGATATTCGAACCAAAAACCATAACGTAACGAGAATTATGCCATTCTCTTGGCTCAATTTCTTCACTTTGAACTCCAAAGGTCATTGGCCAAAACATCGGTAAGTCCCCGTTTTGATCGTAGGCATGATGCATTGTCCAGCCTGCTAAAGTCGCTAAACGACTGACCGCCCCTTTTTGAACGTATCCGGTTCCACCTACCTGAAAGATTACCCCAATTGATTCCGGCCCGTATTTCTCGGCAATTTCCTTCAGGCGTCCTGCTGTATAATCCAAGGTTTCATTCCAGGAAGCTTCTTTAAAATCTCCTGAACCGGGTTTTCCCTTTAAGATAAGGGGTTTCTGCAAGCGATCAGGACCATAGATTAAATTAGTCATGGATAGCCCTTTCAAGCAACCACGAGGATTGTACTCTGCTTCGGGATAATCAGCAGCTTGAATAATTGACTTAATCTCACCGTCCTCGACAAGGGCATTCATTCCACACGCCCCGGTACAGTTCGGAGAACAGGTTGTTCGCACATAGTTAATTTTAGAGTCGCCTTTTTTTGGAGCAGCTCCTGCTTGACGAATTACAGAAGCTGTGCCTATTGTTCCTGCCACGACCCCAGTAGCAGCTGTTAATTTAAGAAAATGCCGGCGAGTGAGTTTCAGATTCTGGGTTCCCATTGTATGAACACCTCCTATTGGTTATGTGAATTAATTCTCATACTGTTTAACATGCCCGCCTTAGAAAAATGACTGCCTTCTTGTGGAAGGCAGTCCATTCACTAAATTACTTAGTGAGCTTATGACATAAACATTTTGACGTCATCTTCAACATTGGAAATGCCAGCTATACCGAAGTTTTCAACTAAAACATTGACTACATTCGGGGATAAGAAGCCCGGTAAGGTTGGTCCGAGGTGAATGTTTTTCACACCTAAGTGGAGTAAGGCTAACAGTACGATGACTGCCTTTTGCTCATACCAGGCAATGTTGTAGGAAATCGGCAGTTGATTGATATCATCGAGGCCGAAAACCTCTTTAAGTTTCAAGGCGATTACTGCTAAAGAATAGGAGTCATTGCATTGTCCTGCGTCAAGCACTCTGGGAATACCGCCGATATCACCTAGGTTAAGCTTATTGTATTTATATTTGGCACAACCGGCTGTTAGGATTACGGTGTCTTGAGGCAGTGCTTTTGCAAAGTCAGTGTAATAGTCCCGGCTCTTCATGCGACCGTCACAACCTGCCATTACGAAGAATCGCTTAATGGCTCCGGATTTTACCGCGTCAACCACTTTATCTGCCAGGGCCATTACTTGATTATGAGCAAATCCACCAATGATTTCCCCAGTTTCGATCTCCGTCGGGGCAGGGCAGCTCTTAGCATGGGCAATCAAAGCAGAAAAATCTTTAGCCTTTCCGTCTGCCCGATCGGCAATGTGCTTAATTCCCTCAAATCCTACAACTCCTGTTGTGTAGACTCGGTCTTTGTAGGAATCTTTCGGAGGAACAAGGCAGTTAGTGGTTAAGAAAACGGGACCGTTAAAGGAATCAAATTCTTTGTCTTGCTTATACCAGGCGTTTCCGTAGTTACCAACAAAATGGTCATACTTTTTGAAAGCCGGATAGTAATGAGCCGGGAGCATTTCACCGTGAGTATAAACATCGACACCTGTTCCTTCGGTTTGTACGAGTAATTCTTCTAGGTCTTTCAAATCATGACCGCTGACGAGAATGGCTGGGTTGTTTCTGACTCCGATGTTAACTTTGGTAATTTCAGGGTTGCCGTAAGTGGAGGTATTAGCTTTATCTAAAAGAGCCATAACATCTACACCATATTTCCCTGCTTCTAAGACTAGACCCACTAAATCGCCGACTTCTAATGTATCATCAATAGTCGCTGCCAAGGCTTTTTCAATAAAGGCGAAGATTCCGCTTTCTTTATGCTCTAGAGTATAAGCATGCTCTGCATAAGCAGCCATCCCTTTTAGTCCGTAAGTGAGCAACTCCCTGAGAGATCGAATATCCTCGTTTTCTGTGGCTAAGATACCAACAGCTGCAGCCTTCGTTTCGAACTCTTCGGCAGGTGCAGTCCAAGTTGCCGCGTCATGTAAGTTCTCCGGAATTATACCGCCTACTCTTATGAGAGCTTGTTTAAGATCTTCGCGGAGTAAGAGTCCTTCTTGAATTCGTTCAACGAAACGAGCTTTGTCGAAGTTGGCATTAGTAATTGTGCTAAAAAGGCTTTCCATGATAAATTTCTCTACGTCTTTGCGAATAAGATAACGTTCCCGCGCTTGAACCGCGTAAACGGCGATTCCTTTCAATGTATAGATCAGAAGGTCTTGTAAGTTAGCGACATTTTCGTTTTTCCCGCAGACACCCTTAATCGTGCAGCCCGTTCCTTTGGCGGTTTCCTGACATTGATAACAAAACATCATTTGAAAATTACCCCTTTCATATTAAAGCGCCCGTGCGGTGCGTTTTCTTTGATGTGTTCATATTATCAGAATGAACGGTGCGCTTATGTGATTTGGGTCACGGTTGCAATGTGATTAATAAAAAGAACATTTCCCTTTGATAGGGATAATAATTTTATCTTTTTTAAGCGATAATGTACTTAAGAAGGGCTGAAAGGATGATTTTATGATTGTTGTGACTACAGAAAATATACCAGGTAAAAAAGTCGTGGAAGTTAAAGGGCAAGTTTTTGGGCTCGTTGTTCGAGCTCGTGGGATTGGCAAAGATATTAAGGCTGGGCTAAGAGGTCTAATCGGAGGAGAGATTAAGGAATACACAGAGATGATTGAAGATGCTAGAAGGCAAGCCATTGATCGTATGGTTATAAATGCCAACCTCATGGGTGCTAATGCTATTGTGATGATGCGTTTTGATAGTTCTTCGATTATGAATAATATGTCTGAGATTGTGGCCTATGGAACAGCTGTTGTTATTGAGGATTTTGAATGATCTACATTTTAGCATTTTATGGAATTCAAATACTACTACTGATATTTGTTGGAATCATCTCCTGGAAGTTTTATGATAAACGCATCCGAAATTACAAGAGGGCTCCTACGGGTTATGTTAAGACTGACGAGGTCTTTAGAGATCCAATCACAAATAAAACTTTAAGGGTGTATTATAACAAAGAAAACGGAACACGAATTCATATTGAAGACTAACTAAGTACCCTCGGATCGTCGAGGGTACTTGGTTAGTCTTCTCAGTTTGTTTTAGCAAATAAATGTACCGAAAGACGAAATATTAATAATAATAGTTTGATATTATGATTATTTTGCCTGTTCTTAAATTGACAGATTTTCTTTAGCGGAGTATTATAAATTATAAGAAATATAATTTCTGAATTATCAAACTACATCCATTCTAACTATTTACTGCCCTTGAAAGGAGATGACGATATGCGGGTTTTAAGATCTTTTTGGGATTTCTTGGTTTTCTTTGGAACTTGGCTTTGGCCTTATGAGGAGCAAACAGTAACGGACGTTAAATAAACGTCCGTTTTCTTTATAATCAAGCTAAACTATTATTAATTCCATTACTCTGCAATCTATCGAAATGATTGAGAAATTATAAGTATTGCCCCTTTAAGTGAGTTTCTCTTATTTAATAATATTAAAAGACATGGACGATTATTAATCCATGTCTTTTAATATTCTAAAAAGTTTAGAATGAAAGGATCTTAGAATTAAACATCATGAATCCATAAAAACAGTACTTAAGTATCCTAAAAGCTCTACAATAGATGTATGGGGGACTTCTGAAGCAAGAATTATATCAAAATAGATAATTTGCTCAGATCTATCAATATCCCAGATCACCTTCTCTATAAAACCTTTGTCAATTAGCAAAGAGGTTTCAAGCTTTGAAATTGTTAAGAGAGCTTCCTTCTCTAAATACGGAATTACATCACTGTATTGTTCAAGGTCAAACTCTCGATAAAACTTGACCTTGTTTCTGGACACGAAGGTCACATGGCATGGAACCAAGCATAAATCCTTTGATTCTTGGTAATCGCTCATAATGGCTTCATTAACATTACTTGTATGTAAAGCTTTCATATTTCTCCTCCGGCAGTCAATTATATAATTCGGCTTGGATAGCCTCTTATATAAATACGATTCTCAGCTCTTTTTTAGAGGGGCCGGAGTAAAAAAAATCAAAAAACTAAAGCCACCCTATTAGTCGAAAGACCGTTAAAATAAGGATCATTAAGGTGGAGGCAATAATCACATATAAGCTATTCCAACGGGGACCCACATTCATGGGAGACAGGCCTGTCAGTCCGGATAAGGCGATAACTGTTGCCGATGAGGGTGAAATCGATATTCCCATAGCCCAGCTAATTGCTAAAATTAGGGCAACATAGGTTGGAGTTACGCCATAAGCAGCAGCTTGAACCGTGCCGCCAATAATAGTCACCGGAATTATAGGGTGGATGCCTAAGGCAGAGAGTATCAGAATACTAACGATAATTACGATAGCCAGCAATACAGCATTTTGTCCAACAAAGAGGGATAAAATCACTGATAAATAGTTTCCTAAATGTGAGTAATTGATACTGGTAGCAAAAAGTCCGGCACCAACAAAAAGAATTATCTCGTTTTTAAGCTTTGGAACACTTTCCTGAAAATAACCTCTAAACTCTCTAATCAGGATCCCTAAACGGCCAATTATCCCCATCCATACAAATGGGAAGATCAGTGATGCCAAGGAAACCACAATAACCGTATGTATTCCTGTAACTAAGGAGATGACAGCAATAGCGGTAATTAAAATTATACTAAAAACACTGAGCTCGAATACTTTCTTCCCATCATATTCAACATCAGGCTCCTCAACTGCAGAATCCAAACTTATCCCAGCCCTTTTTTCCTCATACATGGTCATAAAGTACCCTACTAAGCCGGCTATTACACCACATAAAATGGCATAAGGAGAAAAAAGAAGCCAGCTTGCTCCGCTTAGATGCACTATTAAAGCTATGGCGGCAGTGGTAGGAGCCCAGATGGTACAAGTTGCAAAACCTCGAACAATGGCAGAACTTAAGAGCTTCCTGTTAGAGCTTCTAGTGCTGGCCTGACTTATCTGGAGCACGAGGGAAACTACGGCCAAATTTACCAATACTCCTACAAAGGCAGATACAAAGCTTACCAGCAGATAAAAACGGCTATCGTTATAAACATAACGCTTAAAGACCCCTTGTAAGGCTTCAAAGTATCCTCCATGCTTGATGGGAATACCTAAGAGTGGTACCAAGGTAAACATTACGACAAGATAAATGTTTTCTTGCAAGGCTTGTTGCCATACATTAAGAGGCGCATGGTAGAAAAGAAAAAGAAGGATGCTTAGGGCAAATAGCATGAAGCCAATTACCAAAGTCGTACCCCTAACCTCCCAAAAACTAAGCCCAACGACAACAACCATCATCATCAGATTCAAATCATCCATTAAGGTTGATTTGATAAAAAGGTTGCTTAAGAAAATAAATGCAATACATAAAGTGAGTACACTGCGGATACGAGTAAAAAGATCTTTCATAAACTATACTCCTTGCAACGGTCACTTCTTACTATAATCTTCACCGCTTTTTATTATAGCATATTCTTTACAATTGCTTTCTCTAGGATTAAAGAAAAGAGGGGTTGTTCAATAGTTTTAAATCGTTGTTTTACATCCTTTACATTTTACTACTATAAACATCAATGCAAAAGCGGTCTCTTCACCTGTGGAAGCAGACCGCTTTTCTATAGAAATAATCACTTTGATTTGGAACCAGTTTTCACACGACCCCTCTTGCTTTGTTCTCTTACTAATGATGGTCTTAATAGTCTAGTATTGCTCATTGCTGCTTTTGTTTGCGATGTTGAACCCAAGAATATAAGATAGGTTCAAGGGCAGATACGACTATTACAGCAAAATAGGCAAAAGCACTACCCATCCCGGGGAAGAATGCCAATACACACATAATGAGTCCTGCAATAAACCAAACAAAGCCCCCATGACGATGGGTTTTGGCCCACACCACCTCATTATCCAGAGTCCAAGGTGTCTTAATGCCCATGAAATAATTTTGTTTAAACTTAGGCATCAAATTTCCCAGGACTATGAAAAGAATACCCACCATTAGTTTTATAATCGTATCAACTTTAATAAAGGTTGCTCCCAAACTAATGGACATTGTTACAAATTGCAGAATGGCAAAGAAAGCGACTAACAAAAATCTAATTAAAAGGTATTGTTCTTTAAATCTATCGTAGTTAGCTTTTTTAGGATCAATTTTTGGTAATATGGCTACCAGAAGGGTTACTGCTATTCCGATTAGCGGAGCCATAAACGCCCAAGGGAATTTGGGATACCAGGCATCAATTTCGCCTTGAATATTCCAATGCATAGGGATTTCTGCAGGCAAATTGTTAAAGATGAAGGCTGTAATTACCAGAGGAATCAAGGCCATGGCCCACATTAATCTCATCATTACTTTCTCGTTTTTCATTGTTTATCGACCCCTTTCAGCTCTATTAACCAAGCCATGATTTCTTCAATGACCGAAGTATTCAGCTCGTAGAATATATATTTGCCATCCCGTCGATCCGTGACTAATCCCCCGTCCTTTAATACCGAAAGATGGTGTGACACAGTGGCCTGGGTCATTGAAAAATGAGCAGCAATATCTCCTGCTGTCATATCACCATTCTTCAGCAAATTTAAAATCTCTCGTCGAGTTTTATCGGACATTGCTTTTAAAGATTCCTGAAACCCCATATCGCTCCCCCCTTCATTTAGAAGATCATCTAAATGTATTTTACCCCTCTATTAATAAAAAAACAATATACATTTAGATAAATTTCTAAATGTATATTGTTGATACTTTGGTTCATTTTTCCTTTTCCTCAAATAGCAAATTAGGCAAGGGAATTCTACTTCTTCGAGTAGATGTACCATATTCTCCTTAGGTCGAGATAACTCCACCGAAGTCTCGATGTTCAGCAATAAGCTGTATGAGTTCACTCTACTTCCTGCCCATTATTTCTCTAACTTTGTTAGTTTCTGACGGCCTTTCTAATCTCTTCTCTCAAAGAGCTTACAGCTTCCTCACTTGTAGCCCAGGAAGTTACAAGCCGAATAGCCGAGTGATCTTCATCGATTTTTGCCCAAACATAAAAAGCATACTCTTCTTGAAGCTTAGCAATCATCCAATTAGGTAGTATGGGAAAGATCTGATTAGATGGCGAATGGGTGAAGAATCGATATCCGGCTTCACTAATTTCAGTCTTGATCAGTTTGGCCATTGCATTGGCATGTCTAGCCAGTTCAAAATAGAGATCATCTCGGAAAAGCTCCAGAAACTGCAGGCCCAGCACTCGTCCTTTAGCCAAGAGCCCTCCCTTTTGCTTAATATGAAACCGAAAATCCTCTTTCAGGGAATCCTTGCAAATCACTAAGGCCTCTCCTAAGAGAGCCCCATTTTTAGTTCCTCCAATATAAAAGGCATCAACCAGAGTTCCCAGGTCACTAAGTTCGAGGTCATTCTCTTCTGAACATAGAGCAGAACCTAAGCGTGCTCCATCCAGGTATAATATCAAACCATTGCTCTGACAATACCTGCTCAATTCTACGAGTTCACCCTTGGAATAAATCGAGCCGATTTCTGTGGGATTTGAGATGTAAACCAATCTCGGCTTGACCATATGTTCGTCCGTATGGGCATCCAGAACAGCTTGGATATGACCCGGGGCCAGCTTCCCATCCCTCACTTCGCAAGAGAGTACTTTATGCCCCGTCCCTTCGATAGCCCCGGTCTCATGGACAAGAATATGCCCGGTATTAGCCGCAATAGCCGCCTCATGAGGCCTTAGAAATGCTGAAATCACCGTAAGATTGGTTTGGGTTCCTCCGGAAAGGAGATGAACATCTACATCCCTGCGCTTGAGCTTTTTTTTAATCAACTCGATTGCTTCTCTTGTGTACTCATCCTCACCATAACCTTTCATCTGGTGAAGATTTGTCTGGATTAAGGCCTCTAAGATCCTGGGGTGTGCCCCTTCGCTATAATCATCTTTAAAACTGTACATTCAGTGCATCTCCTTTATCTCTAGTTAAGCCAGTTAACTAATGTTCATCCCTGGTTTGCTTTAACTTGCTTGCTTCTTAATTGTCCGCAGGCAGCCTCGATATCTCTGCCATGCTCCAGACGGATACTGCAATTAATCCCATGCTTTTTAAGAACATCATAGAAAGCAAGCATGGTTTCATGGTCACTTCTCTGATATTGTGGATGTTCATCCACCGGGTTATAGGGTATTAAGTTTACATTGATAAGTTGTTGGATATTTTTTATTAAACTTACCAGCTGAAGAGCATGCTCACGCTGATCGTTCAGATCCTTGAGCAGAATATATTCTAAGGTTATCCGGCGTTTGGTTTTCGCAAGATAGTACTCCACGGCTTGGATTATCTTTTCCAGGGGGTAAACCCGGTTGATTTTCATAATCTGTTCACGGAGTTCGTTATTTGGGGCATGTAAGGAGATGGCCAGATTTACCTTTAAATCACTGTCCGCAAACTCATAAATTTTGTCCGCCAAACCGCTGGTGGATATTGTGATACCCCTGCCGGGGATGGCAAGTCCTTTGTGGTCTATTATAATGCGTAAAGCGTCCATAACATTTATATAATTATCAAAGGGCTCACCAATTCCCATGACGACTACGTGACTCACTTTCTCACCCTGGCGAGCATTATCCATGTATTCTTGGACTTTCATGATTTGCTCCACGATTTCACTGCCGGACAAGTCACGATGTTTGGTCAATAAACCGCTGGCACAAAAACTACACCCAATATTACACCCAACCTGAGTGGTTACACAAACGGATGAACCAAATTTATGTCTCATCAAGACTGTTTCAATCAGGTTGTCATCCGGTAATCTGAACAAGAATTTAATCGTTCCATCCACGGATTCTTGGCTTGTATGTTCTCTTAAAGATTGCAATATAAAGTGATCTGTTAATAATTCCAGACACTCAGGATTGAGATCGGTCATTTCCGAAAAATTTGTAACGCGCTTTCTATAAAGCCAATCCCAGACTTTCAAAGCACGGGATTTTTTTTGCCCATGATCTTGCAGCCACTCAATCAGTTGTTCTAGGGGTAATCCATAGATGGATTCTTTTTTCATGATAACCTCGCTATTATTCATCAGATTTGCGAATATTGATTTTGCCTAACGGCTTTTTTGCTAAAGCTCTATAACAATGCCAGAGCCCTTAACTTATGGTTAAGTCTCTGGCGGATTATCAAATTTTACTGCTAAACTAGGCGTGTTTAACTATAACTAGTTAAATATTTCTCCCAAGTTTATTTTCATATCCGGGAACAAAGCTACTCTTACTATCTCTTCTTTTCCGTAGATTTGAGGTTCGGCGAAGAGGTTCTCGGAAAAACTATACACTTCCATTATTTGATTGAAGGGATGGGGGTTGCGTCATATCATAAATCACACCATCGATTTTTTCCCAGCGTTCAAACTCAGACTCTATCGGTCTTTTTCCCACCTAAAGTTCCCCCCTTATCTTACCTTAATAATAAGGAAGGATAGACTAGGTTAATTATACCATAACTAGGGAATCACTATCTACCTGGGGTAGTATTCCTGAAAATAGCCTCAAAATCAAGCTGTTCAATATTCGTTGCCTAAGATCCAATATAATAATATAGTGGTGACTCTTTCTGCCAAGGTAAAATAGAAGGATGGCAAAGCCATCCTTCTATTTATTAGTACCAATACTCCATATTTCTTCAAGCTTAATCACGGAATAATGCTCGTGACTAGCCTACACTGATGTTTAGAGATTCTGGATTCCTATAATCCTTATAAAATACTGACAGACCCCTCATACATCAAGCCTGTCATGGCATCAACTGTTAAAGTCTGACCATCTGAGACCTTAGAAAAAGCCTCAACAGCACCGACAATCGTCGGAATACCGAACTGCACAGCTACAATAGCGGCATGTGACGTCAGACCACCTTCCTCAACGACTAACGCCCCTGCGCGAGCAATTAAAGGAACAAATTCTGCATCCGTAGATTGGGCAATTAGAATTTCCCCGTCATTAAAAGTGTCCTTACTCGGTACTTGAACTCTGCGGGCAGTACCGGAATAGGATTTGCGTCCAATCCCCATTCCTTTGGCAATGATATTCCCCATTATTTGGACTTTGATCATATTGGTAGAACCTACCTTGCCGATGGGAACACCTGCTGTAATGACGACTATATCCCCGGACTTGATATAATTTTTATTTAAGGAAGTATTCACGGCAACTGAAACCATTTCATCCGTTCCAGAACTCTGAGGGACAACGATTGACTCCACGCCCCATTTCAGGGCTAACTTCCTGGCTGTTTCAGGAAATGGAGTAGCTGCGACAATCAAGGCCAGGGGACGGTACTTGGAAATCATACGGGCTGTCAAACCCGAATGGGTGGGTGTCAGAACTGCCGCGGCTTGCAGATCTTTAGCAATAGTAAAGCTGGCAAAACTAATGGCCTCGGCAACATTGACTTGAGGATGTTGAGCTGCTTTATTGTCTAAGCAAGTTAGTTCTGTGCGCTGAGATATTCTATCCATCATCCGGACGGCTTCAATGGGGAATAGCCCTGCCGCTGTTTCCCCGGACAGCATAATGGCGTCCGTCCCATCTAAGATAGCATTGGCTACATCACTGGCTTCCGCCCGAGTTGGTCTCGGTTGACGTATCATAGAATCTAACATCTGAGTCGCCACAATAACGGGTTTCCCCAGCAAATTACACTTGCGGATCATTTCCTTTTGCCGAATCGGAACTTCTTCTACGGGTATCTCTACCCCCAGATCTCCTCGGGCTACCATGAGACCATCGGCGACTTCAAGAATAGAATCTAAGTTATCGATCCCTTCCCGGCTTTCGATTTTGGCTATGATATGTACATCCGCATTCATTTCCTCACAAATCCTGCGCACGTCCAAAATGTTTAAGGCCTTCCGAGTAAAAGAAGCAGCGATAAAATCAATCCCTTGGGAAATTCCGAAGCGGATATCGGCAATGTCTCTTTCTGTCACAGCCGGCAAATCAATCAGAGCACTGGGAATATTGACCCCTTTTTGAGATTTTAAAATACCACCATTAAGAATCGTAGTGGTAATTAATTCCTTCTCCGCAGCAGTAACTTCCAGTTCGATTTGTCCATCGTCTATAAGAATGCGGCTGCCTGGTTTTACTTTACGCCATAAATCCTGATAAGTAATTCCCACCCGTTCCTGATTACCAATTTTGTTCAAATCCGTATCTAGAATGAAGGTTAATCCATTGGCCAGAACCACACCAGCTTCAGGAACTTTACCGGTACGTATTTCAGGCCCTTTGGTATCCAGCAGAATACCTAAGTGTTTTCCTGCTTTCGCCGCTTCCTCTTTCAAAGTTGCGATTCTGCGACCATGTTCTTCATGGGTTCCATGGGAAAAATTTAGACGGGCAACATCCATTCCCGCTGCCAGCAGAGCTTGAACCTTTTCACTAGACTCACTTGACGGACCAATAGTACAGACAATTTTAGTCCTTCTCATGGTACCTCCCCCAAACTTACAATCCTTTTGTAACCATAAGTTTAACCATATCTACAATGCGGCAGGAATAGCCCCATTCGTTATCATACCAGGCCAACACTTTAACCATGTTATCCCCCATCATCATGGTGGATAAGCCATCGACGATAGAGCTGGCCGGATGGCCGTTGAAGTCATGTGAAACAAGGGGTAATTCTGAGTATTCCAGATATCCGCTCATGGGTCCATTAGCCGCCTCACGTAAGGCATTATTAACTTCTTCTTTAGTTGCAGGTTTTGACAAGATGGCCACAAAATCTACTAAAGAAACATTAGGGGTTGGTACCCTAACAGCTAGTCCATTCATTTTCCCGGTTAATTCCGGTATAACAAGGGTAACTGCTTTAGCAGCTCCTGTAGTCGTCGGAATCATTGATTGATAGGCGGCTCTCGATCTGCGCCAATCCTTGTGCTTTACATCCACGGTTCGTTGATCGTTAGTAACTGAATGGATTGTAGTCATCATCCCCTGCTCAATTCCAAATGAATCAAGCAATACCTTGGCAACGGGGGCCAGACAGTTAGTTGTGCAGGAACCATTGGAAATTACATGGTGTTTCAAGGGATCATATTTATCATCATTAACTCCCATGACAATGGTAATATCTTCATCTTTGGCGGGAGAGGAGATTAGGACCTTTTTCGCTCCTGCCGTAATATGTTGGGCAGCGTCATCACGTTTCTTAAATTTACCGGTACATTCCACGACTATGTCTATCCCCAGTTCCGCCCAGGGTAAGTTTAAAGGATTTCTGTCTGAAACAATTTCAATTCGCTTTCCGTCAATAACCAGTGCTCGTCCATCAACTTCCACTTTGTTCGGAAGGGTTCCGTGAACGGAATCGTACTTAAGCAAATGGGCCAGCATATCCGGACTGCCCATATCATTAATTGCCACCACTTCAAAGGGCAGTGATTGATTCAGGGCTGAACGCAGTGTAAGACGACCTATTCGACCAAAACCTGTAATTGCTACGCGGAAACTCATGGTTAACCTCCTCTTAATCATACCGAATAATAGAACAATATATTTATATACAACATTCTATAATTCTGTGTAAAGGGACAAATTCCTTCTATCCGATAAAATTTAAAAATTTCAGATTACTAGCAAGCAGAGCCTAAATTCCAACTTAGCCGATGCTTAATACAAATGACACCTTTTACTAAAATTGAGCATAAAAACTTCGGTGCGGAAGTTAAACCCCACCGAAGTAAGCTTAGGCATACCCCATATGAAGCAATAGGAAATTCACCGATTGATACAGCTAAGTATCCACTCACCCGAATCTAGCTTTGTTTCCTTGCAAAGGATATATTTTTGTTAAATTAGTTCGTTGCATGTGGCTTCTGAAGGAATTTCTGGACTTCGTTAGGATCTCAATCCATTCTTCGGCGGAAAATAAGACAGCTATGGAGGTTAGCCCCTCCACAATCATAGAATATCTCTCGGGATAATCCTTTTCAATAACATCCAAAATTCCTTCCGGAAAATCCCGAACATACTTCTTCTTCTTATTTCCACTTCTTTGATAATCAGCTAAGTCCTTCATACAATACCTCACCAGCGGTTGATAATCTGCAACCTTTCCTTAGGAAAGACGATTCTTAAAGTCTTCATAGCCAAATTGCTTAACGACTTTAATTCCTTCCTCTTCATTATATAATACAATCGAGGGCAGATTAACCCCATTGAACATATTATTCTTCACCATAGTATAGTGTGCCATGTCACAAAAAACAAGCCTATCCCCAGATTTTAATGGCTGTTTGAATGAATAATCACCAATGATATCACCAGCTAGGCAAGTATGTCCACCAAGTCTATAGGTATAAGAATACTCCTCCGGCTTTCCGGCATCAATAATCTTTGGTCTGTAGGGCATTTCCAGCACATCGGGCATATGACAAGCGGCAGAGGTATCTAAAATGGCAATTTTCATTCCGTTGTCTACAATGTCCAGAACTTTAGCAACCAAAAATCCAGTGTCTAAAGCAACGGCTTCACCAGGTTCCAAGTAGACTTCTACGCCATATTTGTCCTGGAAGTACTTTATTGAACGGACTAAGGTTTCAATATCATAATCAGGTCTGGTAATATGATGCCCTCCACCGAAATTCAGCCACTTCATTTTTTTGATATACTGACCAAACTTCTGGTCAACTACCCGAATGGTTCGCTCCAGGGTATCCGAATTCTGCTCACACATGGTATGAAAATGAAGCCCTTCAAGGCCCTCTAATTCCTCTGGCCGGAAATTTGCTAAGGTCACACCCAGTCTGGAATTTTGATAACAAGGATCATAGATCGGGGTCTCTATCTCTGAGTATTCCGGATTGATACGTATTCCACAGCTTATGGATTTAGTAGATTGGTTTTTCACTTTATCTTTAAATCTATTCCATTGATCGAAAGAATTAAAGGAAATGTGATCACAATAACTCATGATTTCCTCGAATTCTTCTTCTATATAAGCTGGGGCATAAATATGAACTTCTTTCCCCATTTCTTCATAGCCCAGCCTGGCTTCAAATAACGAGCTTGAGGTTACACCCGTCAGATATTTACTGGCCAGTGGAAATAAGGAATACATGGAAAAACCTTTTTGAGCAAGGAGAATCTTACAGCCTGTTCGTTCTTGCACGGACTTCAAGATTTCCAGATTCCTTAAGAATAGTCTTTCATCAACTATATAGCAGGGTGTGGGCAGGGCCTTGATGTCGATGTCCATTAATTCACCTCAATCTAGCAAGGTTGGCGAGAAATCTTCCTGCCAGGGCAAACCGCATTTATTTAAGGCTTCCATGAAGGGATCCGGATCAAATTCTTCCACATTGAAGACACCGGGTTTTTTCCAAATTCCTTTGAGCATCAGCATTGCCCCGATCATCGCCGGAACACCGGTTGTATAAGAGATGGCTTGAGAACCAACCTCAGCATAACACTCTTGATGATCACAGACGTTATAAACATAGTAAGTTCTAGGCTTACCATCTTTAGTTCCTTGAATAATGCAACCAATATTAGTCTTCCCTTTAGTTCTGGGGCCCAGGGAAGCCGGATCAGGCAGCACTGCTTTTAAGAACTGCAAGGGAATAATTTGTTGTCCCTCAAAATTTATCGGCTCAATGGAGGTCATGCCCACATTCTCCAAAACCCGCAGGTGATTGATGTAATTGTCTGAGAATGTCATCCAGAATCTAATCTTTTTTATCCCCTTGATATTGATGGCTAGGGATTCTAGTTCTTCATGATATAACAGGTAAATGTTCTTAGGGCCTATTTGGGGCAGATCATATTCTTTTTTCACTGCCAGAGGTTCAGTCTCAATCCAGGAACCATTTTCATAGTATCTGCCGTTGGCCGTGATTTCTCGGATATTAATCTCAGGATTGAAATTGGTGGCAAAGGGATAACCGTGATCCCCGGCATTGGCATCGACGATATCAATGGTATGGATTTCATCAAAATAGTGCTTTTGAGCATAGGCACAGAAGATGCCGGTAACCCCAGGGTCAAAACCGCTGCCCAGCAAAGCTGTAATTCCAGCTTCGGCAAATTTCTCCCTATAGGCCCACTGCCATTTGTACTCGAATTTCGGAATATCGGGGGGTTCATAATTCGCCGTATCTAAGTAATCCACTCCGGTAGCCAAACAGGCATCCATTATCGTCAAATCTTGATATGGGAGCGCCAGATTAATGACAATATCAGGCTTAAAGCTTTTAATTAACTCAATAACCGCCTCGGTATTATCAGCATCGAGCTGAGCGGTATGTATAATCGTTTGGCTTCCTTCCAATTTGTTTTTGATGGCGTCGCACTTTTCTTTTGTTCTGCTGGCAATACAAATCTCTTCAAAAACATCTGGATTTTGGCAGCATTTATGAATAGCAACACTGGCTACTCCTCCAGCGCCGATAATTAACGCTTTTCCCATATTCAGCACCCTCCAATCACTTTTACAACAATGCAAATTATACATAATACACTATAAATAATCAATTAAAACCCATAATGCTGCAATATTTTTATTTCCCCAGAAATCGCCAACCAATCAGTGATCTTTAAATTAACCATTGAAAAATTAAGGACTAAATACACACCTTAAAGCCTTCTAGAATACATAGGTAAAAAAAGTCATTAGGAGGCTTCTATGAATTATATTGTTCAAGCGGGAGATACCTTATTTACGATTGCTCAAACCTATAATACTTCTGTTGATGTTATTCTCGCCATCAACCCTCAAATCACTAATCCAGATTTAATTTATCCAGGACAGATTATTCTCATCCCAACCAGCAACATAAAATGCCCGGTCTTACACCGTGGAGATCGTGGTTCGGCAGTTAGCAGATTACAAAAACTTCTTATGTTTGCCCGATTTAACCCTGGCCCTATAGACGGTATCTTTGGTCAAAGGACTGAAGCAGCTCTCATTGCCTTCCAAGAAAGCCAGAGAGAGCTTGAAAGAACAGGTATCGCGGATGCGGAAACTTGGGTTGCCTTAGGTGCTGAATGTGAACCCCGGGCGGAGGTTACTACATATATAGTTAGACCCGGTGATTCCTTGTATATTATTGCTACCCGATTTGATGTTTCTATTGAAAGTATATTAGCTATTAACCCTCAAATAACAAACCCAAATATTTTATCTATTGGTCAGGTTATAGATATTCCTCCGAGTTAATCTCCAGTAACATTTGGCTTCTATAGTAGAAGTACTTCTAGTCACATTGATAATACGAACAAAAATAACTAGTTGCCTTATCAGGCAGCTAGTTATTTTTAATCAATAGTCCATCTTTTTGTCAAACCTCACAAGCTCGATGGTCAAAGGGATGCTATAAATTCAAAACCTCCTGGCAATGGGTTTGGATCACATGATGAAGATACTCTTCTAATGTCCATCCTCCAGTATTTTCAGTCTCTTTTTCATAAACCTGTTCTAAAAGTTTAAGCACCGGCGGATCAATAGCGAGGATTTGGCGTTGATTAATTCCTTCATGTCTTTTAATTTCCAAGATGTTCTCTACAAAAAATATCAATCTCTCGGAATACTCCCGATTACCGTTTATTACATACAAGACATCCAATACTTGGGCTGACTTACAACTCAAGTTAATTATATTATAACTCAAATGAAAATCCATCTGGCTAACCACGGTTCCAATTTCACAGATGTTTTCTATTTCACCAATAGTGACTTTAGAGCCTATCTCAAAATCCTGATCCTTTTGACGCAAGAAAACGCTGCCTTCCCAGGGCAATACATTCAGAAATCGACATAATTTCAGAGCAAATCTCTTCAATTCACCTTTAGAAAAGATCTTATTTGCGTATTGACGTCTGATTTCCGTGCTCATTCTGCCTTACCCCCTCTTGGTTGCAAGAGAACTATATTCTTCAAATCGTCTATACGCTCTTGACAACGCATCTTGATCACCTGATTAAAATATTCGTCAAAGGATCCATCAGAATTTTTAGTTTCCTTTTCATAAACCTGTTGCATAAGATCAAATAATGGTTCTTCAATTTCAAAAAAATCCTGTTTGCTGCTTTGAGTCTGCTCACTATACCTGGTCAGCCCCAGGATGTTCTCTGTTAGGAAGACGATCTGGTGAGCGTTTTCTATATCACCCTTAATATTGTAGGTAATCGTCATAGCCTGAGGGTTCAACTTAAATCTAAGCTTGATAATATTTAAGCTGGAGTGGAAGGCAAGACAACTCATGGTCTTGCCTATCTCACAGATATTTATAAGGTCGGTGACAGTACATCGGGTGCTTGTCTCAACACCAGCGCTTTTTTGGTGCATTATAATACCCAGGTCAGTTATGGGCAAATTACCAAACTCAGCCAGAGTATAAGCAAATTGAGTTAATTGACCTTGGGAAAAAATTTTATTCTCGTATAGACGTTTGAGAAATGCAACCTTCACTCAGATAGCCTCCAGATCCCTAATAAAAATCAATCATTTTCCTACCGATACATCAATGGGAAAACTGCTTATCCTCATCGACTAAACCCAGGGCAATTTCTACTAAGGCTGTGAGATGCATCATTTTCATACCAAGCTTGTAATGTCTGTTCATATCAACAAACTGATCCATGCAGTTATGGCAAGGAATACAGCCAATGGTCGCGCCGGTAGCCTGAAGCTGATCGACTTTGGGTTTGGCTTTAATCATCCGCATTTCTTTAGATTCAGCGACGGCTCCCGCTCCCCCGCCGGCTCCACAACAAATGTTCTGCTCCCTGTTGGGCGTCATTTCCCGAAAATCCATGACAGTATGACTCAGCACATAGCGCTGAGGGTCAACAACCCCCTCTTTACGCACGGTGTTACAGGGATCATGTAGCGTTACCGGGATGGTATTTCTGGTCTTATCCAGTTTTAAGGTACCATCTTTAACCCAATCCGCATACAGCTCCATGATATGACGAACCGGCATCTCTTTTCCTTTCCAATAATCCCGGGCAAACACTCTGGTTGACCTGAAGGCGTGACCGCATTCTGTGACAATAATTTCTTTAGCGTTTAACCTCTCAGCTTCTTCAAACAACGGACGTGAGATTTCATCAAATTCATCATTTTTACCGGTGAACAAACAAATATTCGTAGCATCCCAACGCTTAGAGCTAATGGTGAAGTTGGCCTTGGCGGCGTGGAAAACATTGAGGATACTCTGCAGATCAGCCGGATAATGTTTAATTTCCCGGGCATTGAATCCAAAAATAAAATCTGCATTGGGTACATTTAAGGGGATCTTATAAGTCGGATCCTTCAAATCTTCCTGCATCATTTCTTCTATCCATTCTAATGTCTCATCAAAATCTATTTGTTCAACAGCCATCTGATTGCCGGTCCGGATATGATCATCGGCAATAACCTGCAAATAACCGGGTGCCTTTTCCACTTTTCCCCGGAAGGCTCTTGTGAGTGCGTTCATATTCACTCCCATTGGACATTCCACCGTACAGCGATTGCACATTGTGCAATTCCAGATAAAGGGGTCATTTTCTGCTTCTTCCCGCATCCCCAGAGCTACTTTACGTATAAACTTGCGAGGATCCTGATCTTTATGAAGATCACTATAAATACAACCGGCAGTACACATACCGCAAGTAAGGCAATTAGAGAAATCGTAGCCATTTAATAAACCTGCTATTTCTTCACGTAAGGTTGGATCTAAATTTTTAACTCTTATTGGTTCCCGCAATCTTACTGCACCTCCAACATTAATTTAATAGTTCAAGCGTAAATGGAATATCAGGCCGTTTTTCACCTCACTCCCTTAACAAGAGCGCTTGGAGATTTTCCTTGCTGCAGTCAATATTAGTCGCCCTAACCTTTCCCTGCTGTCGGATTCGTTAAACATTTACATCTTCATTTAATTTACGCTTTAATACTCTAATATCTATGTTAAAAAATTAACAATCTAGGAAAGTCAGAAGAGGGCCAATTTCAAGGCTCACTGCAAGTTTAGGGAAAACACAGTGTCGCAAACGCTTTAAAAAATAAGAACCACATTAGTTATTGACATATGTCCTTATAATCAATAATACTCCATTAAAAACATATGTCAATAACTAAAATTCAGATTATTGGAAAAGCATTAAATTAGTTTGTTCTTACCGAGGTAGTTAGGGACAAAGGAAAACAACAAAGAGTTATTTCAGTAATCTTATGACTCCTGAAATAACTCTTTTATTTTTCGGCTATATTTCGCATTTGTATTAAGAATCTAATGGGAATATTATGGCCATTAAAATTTACCTCTCGAGTACTTAATAGTCATAATAACAACCTGCTCTTTCTATGTGCCCTTATATGAAAACTCAATTAATAAAGCCATTCTCATGCAGAAGCTTTTGGGTAACATCCCACAAGTGGTTCTGCATTTTGATATCCCCACCAGGATATATCGGCACAATCCTCTTACCGCTGCCAACATTAAAATATCCCCCGGTCACTTCTTGGTATTGAGGGTCTGTAGCCAAGCGAACAATAATATCAGTGCCTTTTCGTGGATCACCCACATGAAATGCATTCAATATTTTAGCAAGAACTGAAGAGAATCCTAACTCGCGTCCAAGTCCTGTAACATTAAACCCAGGATTAAGGGCATTTACAGCAACTCCTTTCCCCTCCAGTCGACGTCCAAGCTCCCCTGTAAACATAATATTAAGAAGTTTTGTCTTTCCATAAATCAATGAGGAACCTTTAGCCGTAAACTCCGAAGTATCTGTTAAATCTTCCGGCAGACTAAGCCTACCATGTTTGCGTGATGCTTCAGACGCGACATTAACGATTCTTGCATTTTTTGATTCCATTAAGGAATCTAACAATAAATGCGTTAACAGCCAGGGCGCGAGATAGTTTACAGCTATCATTTCAGGAAACCCCTCTTTGGTTATCCGCTGTTCAAATCCATGCAGTCCTGCATTGTTTATTAATACGTCAATTTTAGGATAAGCTGTATTTATTTCACTGCCGATTCTCTTAACGTCCGCCATAAGTGACAGGTCACCATAAAAAAAGTCTACTATTGCACTCGGTGCAACGTCTTTTATCCTATTTCTTGTAGCTACTGCACGTTCTTTGCTTCTGGCAGTCAATACCAGCTTCATCCCGCGTTTAGCTAATTCAATAGCTGCTAATTGACCTAGACCGCTAGTAGCACCGGTTATTACTCCAATCTGGTAAGCTTCCATATTGGCCTCCTTTTATGATGTTTTATCTTTTCACTTGACGTCAATCAAAACTGAAAATATACTTGACATATATCAAATATATGAATTTATTTGATATATGTCAAGTATATTTGCGAGGTAAAATTATGCAAAATAAAAATCACAATCAAAATCCCCCAAGATCTCAACTTGAGCTAAATCTCGGAGAACAGCTTAATGCACTAATC
>NZ_JMGA01000032.1 GCF_000765145.1 Desulfosporosinus sp. HMP52
GTTTGAGCATTTTATTTGTTAGCTTGTATGTTCTAAGTAATATCCGATGTTAAGTACTGAGTTTAAAGTTCCTTGATAAAATATGGGTATTAATTATTGAAAGAAGGCTTCACTTAAGGAAAGATTTTTCTTATTTCAGCTTAATCAAGCAACTTTATTAGGTGAATTTAAAAAAGGAGTCTGTGTATCAGGACGTGTTGCCAAATAAACACCTGTGATAACAATGGCTGCGCATATTAATTTGATGAGTGTAATGGATTCTCCTAAGATTGTCACAGACTGGATAATTGTAAAGATAGGTACGAGATTAATAAAAACGGCAGTTCGAGAGGCACCAATACGTTGAATGGCAATTGATTGGAAGAGGTAACCCAATACTGATGCAAATACGCTCATATATAAAATAGAGAGCCAACCTCTTGCTGTGGCCGTTGATAAGTAAGTAGTTGGGTTTTCCCATAAAACAAAGGGAAAAGAGATGATTACACATATTAAGAATGTATAAGCTGTGATCATGAAAGGGGATATATTATATTGCTTCATGTATCTTCGACTGAGTAGGGAATAAGTCGAAAAGCAAAATACGCCAAGCAGCATAAGAAAATCGCCGTGATTTACTTGAAATTGAGAGATTATTTGCCAATCCCCGTTGGTAATAAAGAGAAAGACACCGCTAAAAGAAAGGAAAATCCCTAACATTCTCTTGAATGTTAATCCTTCACTGAAGAACATCGCAGCTAAGAGGGTAGTGACCATGGGATTAATGGCCCCGATTAGGGAGGAATTAATTGCGGTAGTATAGCTCAGAGAAGTAAAAAATAAGACATGATAACAGAAAGTGCCGACAAATCCGAGTAAGAGAAGGGCGGGCCATTGTTTGCCGCGGGGGAAGAGGTTTTTCGGTTCTTTGATATACAAAATTGTGAAAATAAATGGTAAAGCAAAAAGAAAGCGAAAGAAAGTAAGGGCAAAGGGAGGGAAATCTTGAACGGAGAATTTTCCCGTTATAAATGCCCCGGACCAAAGGAGACTTGTTAGAACCATCAGTAATCGAACCTGTTTATCGGACATCAGAATGTTCCTGGTCACAAATGCTAAAAAATCACTTAATCGACTAAATAAAGTGGCAGCAATAAAGGACTTAAGCTACTAAGGATTTTTTTGTGGTGTCCAAACGCGTATGCCCCCGGATAATATCAAAGGCAACTCCAACAGCTTACGCACAGAGTGCTGGAAAAGAGGATAATTAATCGAAAGGTAATCCCTAGTAGTTTATTCATATATGCTAGCTATAAACCAGGATATTTCACTTCCTCTCAAGCTTTTAATGTTGTGTTGGTATCATTTTGAAAGTTTTCAAACGGATGTTTTCAGTTGACATTAAGTTTACCACGTTTTTCCCGGCTTTTCTTCTTAAATATAACAAAGGATTAATGAATGTACGTCGAACCGGTGACTATAACTACTAAATTTCCTATGATAATGATTAATTCTTGGATCCATCTATCTACTAACTCCAATAAGCGAAAGGGAGTCCTTTTTCCCTCAGTTTGTTTGAAGGTATTCCGTATGATATAGTAAACTGTGAAAGAATGGGGGTTTTCAGGATGCCGCGTATGCTTATATTAGATGGAAATAGCCTTGCAAATCGTGCTTTTTATGCACTTCCGCCGTTAACAACAGCGGATGGACGACCAACCAATGTTCTCCATGGTTTTTTGACCATGCTCTTTAAATTAGAACAAGAGCAGCACCCAGATTACTGGGTGGTTGCATTCGATAAAACTAAGGCAACCGTTCGGATTGAACAGTATGCCGGCTACAAAGCGCAGCGGAAAGAAACTCCTGAGGGATTGCGCCCACAATTTGATTATCTCAAGGAGATATTAGCAGAAATGGATGTTCCTCAGCTTGAGCTAGCGGGCTACGAAGCGGATGATTTAATTGCCGCTATAACTAAACAAGCGGAAGCTCAGGGAATGGAGATTCAAATTTATACAGGGGACAAGGATGCACTCCAACTCATATCCCCAAAAACAAATATTTTTATGACTAAAAAGGGGATCAGTGAGATTGAACGATACGATGAAACGGCCCTATGGGAACGCTATCAACTGCGGCCTTATCAAATCATTGATCTTAAGGGTCTAATGGGTGACAGCTCAGATAATATTCCAGGTGTCCCGGGAATCGGAGAAAAGACTGCCCTGAAATTACTATGGGAATTTGAAACTGTCGAGAATGTTTTGACGAATGTTGAGAGAGTATCTGGGAAAAAGGTTCAGAGTAATTTGAAAGAATATGCCGACCAGGCCATCCTAAGCAAGAAGTTGGCTACGATGCTGACGGAAGTTCCTATGACTTTTTCTAGCGAGGATTTTGTTTATCGACGTCCACAGGCCTCTAAAGTCCTGCCGGTTCTGCAAAAGTATGACCTGAGAAATGTAACTCGTTTATGGCATGAGCGTCATAATGATGAAGGACTTCTTAGTGAAAACTTAGAGGCGGTGTTAGAAACTTGGCCTGAACGAGCAATGTCAGAAGAGGATTGGCTCATTCAGATAGACGAATGGAAATCCCAAAAGAAACCTCTTACCCTAGCCTGTCGATACAAAGGGACAGGGTTGCAAGGGGGACAATGGCTGGAATGGGGAGTAGCTGTCCAAGGAGAGACCTTTACTCTGGACCGTGAAGGGATATCGGAAAAAGTTTGCGAAGCATGGCTGGGATTAATGGGAAGCGATGAGATTCCTAAAACCTTAGCGGACAGCAAGACGGTAGCCTTATTACTTGCTAACGAAGGTGTGGAACTAAAGGGCTTAGCCTTAGATCTAAGCCTAGCATCCTACCTAATTCAATCATCGAGACCGAAGTTTGCGCCCCTAGATTTGGTTAAAGAGTATTTTTCCAGTCAAGGGGTATTCGCTAATATTGCCGAGGAAGCTGCAGCCTTAGCTCAAGTTGCCCCTAAGTTTGAAGAAGATATCAGTACCCTGGGACTTACTAGTCTTTTGCATGAAATAGAAGAACCTTTAAGTTTGGTTCTTGCGCAAATGGAACGGCACGGAATTGCCATTGACTCTGAAGCGTTAAAAAACTTCGGCGAAGGAATAAGTCTAACCTTAAGACAGCTAGAGCAAGATATTTATTCTTTAGCTGAGGAGACCTTTAACATTAACTCTCCTAAACAGTTAGGAACCATCCTTTTTGAAAAGTTGGGCTTGCCTACGGCCAAGAAGACGAAAACTGGGTATTCCACAGATGCGGAGACCTTAGAAGAACTTCGCATAGCCCATCCTGTTGTGGCAAAGATTCTCGACTATCGGCAATTAAATAAACTAATGTCTACCTATGTAAATGGATTACTTGCTCAGGCCAAGGAAGGTAGGATTCATACCACCTTTCAACAAACTGTGACAACAACCGGACGTTTGTCGAGCACAGAACCTAATTTGCAGAACATCCCGATTCGATTAGAGCAGGGACGACAACTGCGAAAGGTTTTTCAGCCTACTGAGCCAGGGTGGGTGCTTCTCTCTGCTGACTATTCTCAAATTGAACTTAGGATTTTAGCCCACTATTCACAAGACCCTTTACTCTGTGAATCCTTTGCCCTGAGACAAGATGTTCATACCAGAACCGCTGCTGAAGTGTTTGGAATTTCACTGGATGAGGTGACTTCGGATATGCGCCGAAGTGCAAAGGCGGTTAATTTTGGTTTGGTCTATGGATTAACTGAATTCGGCCTCTCTAGGGATTTGGGCATTCCGCGTAAAGAATCTAAGTTTTATATCGAGCAGTATTTTAAGCGCTATAGTGGAGTTAAACGGTATCTGGAGGATGTTGTGACCCAGGCCAAAATAGAGGGACAAGTCCGTACCTTGTTAAATCGCTTGCGCCGCATTCCTGAGCTTCTGCATTCCAACCGAGTTCAACGTCAGTTTGGAGAGCGGATTGCAATGAATACGCCGGTACAGGGCACAGCTGCGGATATCATGAAATTAGCTATGCTAAAAGTAGCTGATGGATTGAAACCCTTTAAAGCAACAATGCTACTCCAAGTACACGATGAGCTCTTGCTTCAAGTAGCTCCGGCAAACCTGAAAAATGTTGCCCGCATGTTAAAGGAACAAATGGAAAATGCCTATCCTTTGACTGTGCCAATGACGGTGGAATGTAAGGTTGGGCCTAACTGGTACGAAATGAAGCCGTTTCATACAATATAAGGGGTGAAGAAATAATATGCCCGAACTTCCCGAGGTTGAAACAATCCGAAGGACATTAGCTCAGCATGTTAATGGTTTGAAAATAAAAGAAGTTAAGCTAGTTTGGTCATCTGCGGTTATCAGTTGGGAAGATCAACCCTTTGAAGTATTAGTTACCGATCGTCAAATTCAAAGGATTGATCGCCGGGGTAAATATCTATTAATTAGATTAGATAATGATCTAACCCTGATTGCCCATATGAGAATGACTGGGCGTTTAAACTATTACACAGAAAAACAACTCCCGGACAAGCATACTCATGTAGTTTTCTGTTTAGACAAGGGTGAAGTTCATTTTTCAGATGTTCGTAAATTTGGGCGTATCCAAGCCATACCCACCTCTCGGAGCATCAGTGATTCTTCCTTAGGCAAACTTGGGCCTGAACCCTTAGAGTTGGAGTTTACTCCTCAGGTTTTGAAAGAGCGATTTGGGAAGAAAAAAATCTCTGTAAAAGCCGCTTTATTAGATCAACATGTCTTAGCAGGCTTAGGAAATATTTATGTTGACGAATCCCTTTTTCAAGCTAGGATTTCACCCAGCCGTACTGTAGATACCCTATCCGATGAGGAAATAGCTAAACTCCATGAGGCAATCAGAAACGTCCTCCAGGCGGGGATCGATGCTCAAGGGACATCTTTTCGAGATTATCGCGATGCCAATGGAGAGAAAGGATCCTTCGAACGGGCTTTACAAGTATATGGCCGGGGAGGGGAACCATGTAAAGTTTGCGGGCAGTTATTAGAACGGATTCGCCTTGCCGGACGGACGACGGTCTATTGTTCGCAGTGTCAAAAATAAATGTTTTTTGGTTTAGTTAAAAATATGAGTCTGCCAAAACTTCCTGGGAGATATTCTTGCACATTGGGCATTCCTGATGAGTGTATAGAGGATAATATTGAGTACTCCTAAGAGAAGCTGTGAAAGGAGCTGTTGGAACTGCTATAACGCAGTGATCAATGCTCCTTTTGTATGTGCTGCGGGCAGAGGCTGTTCATTGATTAGTCTTACCTAAAATGCTAGTGCTGAGAAGGACAGTGGAATAGGATTAAATATAATATTTTAAACTTAAGAGTAAATAAATGATTAAGTTTAAAAGGAATATGAATTAACATGACGAAGTTTGATTAGAATATGTATTTATGCTTCTCATTCGTTTAGAAGCAAAGAATCATAAATGGAAAAATGTTATTTTTAGCTTCATCCTATTATTGATTTGATTCAATGGGTATCTACCTAAATAAGGAGTGGATTAGTTTATGATTAATGAAATGAAAAAGCTATCACCATCAATGGATGAATGGCTCAAAGAAGCAAAAAAAAATCCTGCGGCTTTACAGGAAGGGATGTTTTTAGTTCATAATGGCGTTGTGCGCCAAACCCCCAAAGCCAAGGTGCGCCAAGGAATTGATGACGGTTCGATGGTGAGGGGAATGGAATTTGATTATGATGCTGCAAAGGTTGATGCAGCGATTGCCGAAACCTATAAGATGGACGGTATCTTCCATGTTAGGGTTTGGCTTAATCAAGGCAAGCTCGAATTAGGCGATGACATAATGTATGTACTGATAGGCGGCGATATCAGACCGCATGTTATTGATGCATTGCAATTTCTGGTTGAAAAGATTAAAAGCGAATGTGTTACCGAAATTGAACAAAAATAGTGCCAGAAGGCTCGCAACATCAAAGAGAAAATGAATGTAGAAACAGGGTAGGGACACGCGGGACGTTACGGGATCCGATGAACTTCCAGCATCGGTAGATGATGAAGAAGCCTGAGGTTGAGGGGATTTTAAAAAGAGGTAAGAACTCATGGAAAAGAAGAAAATAAATACAAAGGTTTTAAAACCTAAATTAGAACTTGGCAATGATTTAGATATCATAGAGTTAACCGGAGAAAATATTGTGGACGAAATGATAGTCTCCAATGGAATAATTTCAAATTGCTATTTAGAAAATAATGAAGCAGAGTGCATGACTTTTAAAAAAGTAAAATTGAATAAAGTCATTTTTAACAAGATCACTTTGAAAGGTTTAGAACTGATAGATGTAAGCTTTCAAAATTGTGATTTATCAAATATTGATTTTCGTAAAGCTACCTTGCATAGAGTCGAATTTATAAATTGTAAGATGGTGGGTATTAATTTAAGTGAAGCTACATTGAGAGATGTAACATTCATAAACTGTAATAGTAAATATGCATATTTTCGTTATTCAAATTGTAAGCAAGTTGTATTCCAACAATGTCAATTGATTTCTGCGGATTTTAAAAACTCATTGTTTATTAATGTAGAATTTCAAGATTCTAATCTCATTGAGGCTCAAATGAACTTCACAAATCTAAGAGGAATAGATTTTACAAGTTGTGATATTGAAGGGATAGGAGTAAATATCACAGATATTAATGGTATCATAGTGAATGCTATGCAAGCGGTTGGTCTTTCTAGATTACTAGGTTTGATTGTAAAATAAATAGTAAATTGTAGATTATTTTCATACAGTTAAATCAATTATCCCTTAAGCAACCATAGATACATTTAAACCTTTAAATGTAATTATTTCTTTTATAGTCACATTACCATACAATGCTACCAGTATTTTAAGATCCGATATAGTCCCTGAAATAGCCATTATATTCCTCCTGTCGTATAATCATGCGAATTTCAACAATTTGTCATGCTTATTTATACGTCGGATGATCAAATCTTAGTAGGGTTAAAAGTCTTGAAATTCTTACCAATTATGTCGAAGCTGTGATTATCGTTTTGGGACGCGTCGCAAAACAACAACTGGTATGGTGGGATAATTTCATGATTACTAATGAAACTTTAAAAGTCATTAAGCAGCGTAGAAGTACAAGAAGTTTTAAAGAAGAGCAAATCAAAGGCGAGGAAATGCAGGCAATACTTGAGGCGGGAATGTATGCTCCTAACGCTGGAAATCAAGCATGGCATTTTACTGTAATTCAAAACAAGAAATTACTAGAGAAACTGAATCTTGCAGCTAAGCAAGGTGCTCAGCAAATGGATATTGAACACTTAAGGGAATTAGGTAATGATAAGGAATTTAATTGCTTATACCATGCACCAACACTAATTATTGTTTCTGGCGATGAGAAAGCTTTCGTACCTCTTGAAGCCGATTGTGCCGCTGCTACTCAGAATTTACTTCTGGCTGCAGAATCAATTGGGGGGGGCTTGCTGGATTTTCTTCGTCCTATTAGCGTTTAATTCACCTCTAGGAACAGAATTAAGACATGAACTTAAATTACCAGAGGGCTACAAGCCTTACTATGCGGCGATTTTTGGCTATAAAGATGATATTGTCGTCGATGTACCAGACAGAAAGTCAAATCTAATTACTTACATCAGATAGAGTTAACTTGTGAGTTTAGGGAATTTCACGACCTAGCCAGCAGAGATAGGAGAGACTAGCAATGTTCTTGCGAAGATTAAGTTTACTTAAAGAAAGGATCCCAAGTCACGAGGTCTATCCGTTTTCCATAGCTGCGTTTAAAAGTTTAGAAACCATCGAGTTTAACAATAGTGTGACATTTTTCGTAGGCGAGAATGGGTCAGGGAAATCTACGCTCCTTGAAGCTATTGCCTATAAATGTGATTTCAACACAGCCGGTGGAGGCAGAAATAACTTTTATGAAGTCCATTCCTCAGAATCAGCATTAGGTGATTATATTAGGCTTTCCTGGGCACCCAAAATCACGAATGGTTTTTTCCTCAGGGCGGAAAGCCTCTACAACTTTGCCTCTCATATTGATAGTCTCGGCCCAGCTGCTTATGAGCCCTATGGTGGCAACTCCCTACACAAACAATCCCATGGAGAATCATTTTTGTCGATATTCGCTAATAGGTTTGGGAAAAAGGGAATCTATTTATTGGATGAACCGGAAGCTGCTCTTTCCCCAGCTCGTCAGCTCACCTTGTTGAGAATTATTAAGGATTTAGTAGAAGGCGGTCGGTCCCAATTTATTATTGCAACACATTCTCCAATTATTTTGGCTTACCCAGATGCCCAGATTCTCGATTTTGATACTTCACCGGTTTCTCAAACAACCTATGAAGATACCTCACATTATCAAATTACCAAGGGCTTCTTGGAAAATAGAGATCGTTATTTACGAAAACTATTTGAAGAATAGGCTTCACTTTTAATAGAGTTTGAGATATCGGAGAGGATATGAATTTAAGTAACTTCGGTGTCGA
This sequence comes from Desulfosporosinus sp. HMP52, assembly GCF_000765145.1. Lineage (GTDB taxonomy): Bacteria > Bacillota > Desulfitobacteriia > Desulfitobacteriales > Desulfitobacteriaceae > Desulfosporosinus. The sequence goes on from NZ_JMGA01000032.1 coordinate 8,484, forward strand.
AAGCCTTCCGAACGTTCTTTGAAATGGCACTTTAATAGTATGATAGCTTGGAGCGATATTAAATATTATGGAACGTAAAGAATACGCAGTAATTGTTTTACATGAGATCTATGGTATTAACCCCCACATTAAATGGGTATGTAAACAATATTTGGAGTCGGGATATGATGTTTTGTGTCCTGATTTCCTTAAGGGTAAAGAATTCTTTAATTATAATAGAGAAGGAGAAGCTTATCAGTATTTTATTGAGCACATTGGATTCAATTCGATGACAGAGGAATTTGAGAAAATATTGAAGAAAGCACATAGCAATTATAAACGGGTATATTTACTAGGCTTTAGTGTTGGGGCTACGGCAGCATGGCTATGTAGCGGTTTAGAGAGTACAGTTGATGGGGCGATTTGTTACTACGGATCTAGAATACGGGACTATGAATTTATAAATCCGAAATGCCCAGTATTATTAATTTGGGCAAAGGAAGAAAAGTTCTTTGATGTTTTAGAATTAAGTAATGCTCTTAAAACGAAGCCTTTTGTTAGTACACATATATTGGATGGGAAACATGGATTTAGTGATCCTTTTAGTAAAAATTATAATGAGCAATCTCAAAAAACCGCACAGGACTTAGTTAGTAGGTTTTTAAGTAGTTTAAAAGGTAGATGACAGCGATTGTGTTTAGCTGGCAGTACTTTACATAACCTTGACATATTTTCTGTGTAAAATAGAGATTTCAGGGAGGATTAGAATGAACGATAGGGTAGAACCATTCCATAGGAGCTTGTTATTGGTCTTTTTTGCCGTGCTCATTTGGTCAGTTATAAATCCAAAGGATTTATTTACATGGTTTTTAGAAGTTCTTCCTGCCCTGATTGGGCTAACTGTAGTAATTTTAACTTATAACCGATTTAGATTGACCAATTTAGTTTACTTTTTAATATTAGTTCACGCGATCATACTAATAGTTGGTGGACACTACACATATGCAGAAATGCCGATATTTAATTGGATAAGAGATGCTTTTCATCTTGCTAGGAATTATTATGATAGGCTGGGGCATTTTGCCCAGGGTTTTATACCTGCTATTATCGTCAGAGAAATATTAGTACGGAAATCAGCTTTAAAAAGAGGTAAATTATTATCATTCCTTATAATTAGCATTTGTCTTGCCATTAGTGCATCCTATGAATTAATTGAATGGGGAGTGGCAGAGGCCACCGGTAGCGCAGCTGATGCATTTTTAGGTACTCAAGGGGATGTTTGGGATACACAATGGGACATGTTTATGGCACTTTTAGGAGCAATAATGGCATTAGCATCTATGAGCAATCTCCATGACAAGTTCCTTAAAAAATACATTAATCAGTGAAAAGAGACCTTTGCTGCACTTAAGAAAGAATTTCTCACCTCAAAGGAGGAGGCGAAAAATGGAGATTAAAAGTAAATATCCTTGGCTAGTAGCACTAATGTGTGTATTTACTGTACTTTCAATAGGACTTATTAAATCACCGATATCTATTATTCCATTTGAATCTCGGGGGAGTACAACGCCAGTCGATATTTTGGCACAGAATTTTCTTCCTGTAGATATGAATAAAGAGTTTCAAGCTAAAAAGCCAAGGTTAATTGTTATAGAAGACTTTCATGCAACTATGTTAAACAATAATAGGAGCCTGCATGTATATTTGCCGCCAAGCTACTATGATGATAAAGAGAAGAAGTTTCCGGTTTTATATGTTCACGATGGCAAAAGTGTCTTTGATATTTCTGATTGGTCAAAGGAATCACTTAATATGCATACCGAAGCAGATAAATTGATCTCAGAAGGTAAAATCAAAGAAATCATTATTGTTGGCATTGATAATATTGGAAAACATAGAACTAGTGAATATTCTCACTGGGATGGGGTAGATATGGGTGAGCCTGTTTTAGGCAAGGGCGATTTATACGAGGACTTCGTAATAAATGATATAAAACCTTTTATGGATAAAAATTTCCGAACCTTATCAGATAGAGACAACACAGCCCTCATGGGTGCATCGATTGGAGGTCTTGCTACTTTCAATATAGGGTTCAGGCATTCGGAAGTTTTTAGCAAACTTGCCATGCTTTCCCCTTACCTGGGCTGGGGAGACAATAAATTATATGACATGTTAAGCACGGGAGTATATAAAGACAAGAAGCCACTAAAGATATGGATCGATGTAGGGTCTAAAGAAGATAGCTTTGTTAACATGGCAGCTAATGGGGTTCTGCTATTAATGAATAATGGATACAAATACTCTGATGAACTAGTGGCCTATGAAGCTCCTGATGGAGAACACTCTGAACGCTTCTGGGCACAACGGATAGAGCCAGTATTACTGTTTTTATTCGGGAATATCGGTAAGCCTGAGTCCATGAAGCTATACGTGGAAAATAAAATATACCTTAGTGATAAGGCTATTAAGCATATCAATTCAGTTGTAACCTATGATTCAGGATTCAAAATGACTGAAGTCTCGGCTAACTATAGTGTAGAAAAATCAGATCTGTTAAAAATCGATGGATTCGGGGGTGGACTACTTCCACTTGCTGAGGGAGTTACGAAAATAACGGTTAAATCTTCAACAGGGTTAACTGCGCAAGAAAGTATTGCTATTCTTAAATAGAATCTAATCAAATATTTTTGGGGGAATTTAAATGAAGACAATCGGTTTAATCGGAGGAATGAGCTGGGAATCATCATCCGAATATTATCGCATTATCAATGAAGAAGTTAAGCAAAGGCTTGGAGGTCTGCATTCGGCCAAATGCATTCTCTACAGCGTAGACTTCGAGGAAATAGAGATCTGTCAAAGAAATGGAGATTGGAAAAAGGCTGCTCAGATTCTAATAGATGCTGCTCAAAGTCTAGAGTTAGCGGGGGCAGATTTTATCCTTATTTGCACTAATACGATGCACAAGGTTGCCAAAGAGATTCAGGCGGGGATTAATCTTCCAATACTTCATATTGCCGATATTACAGCACAACATGTTTTATCTAACGATATTAAAACAGTTGGTCTATTGGGAACAAGATATACTATGGAACAGGACTTCTATAAATCGCGCTTAGAGACTATGGGTATAAAAGTATTGATTCCAGTGGAAGCGGATAGGGTAATAGTTAATAAAGTAATATATAACGAGTTATGTCTGGGACAGGTTATTGAAGAATCTAGAGTCCAATATAAAAGAATCATTGAGGATTTAATAGAACGAGGCGCGATGGGAATTATACTAGGGTGTACAGAAATTGGTTTGTTAGTTAAACCAGTGGACTCGTCTGTACTCTTATTTGATACAACTTCGCTTCATGCCATAGGGGCGGTAAACTTAGCATTAGAATAATCTATTTCTAAAATTCTTAAACCTAGCCCCTAGCATTCGCTGTAGCAAACAGGCACAATGAACGTTCAGTCGTTCAATTGGAGGTTAAGGTATGAAAATTAATACCGTAAAACATAATAATATAGAAATTGCTGTAGTAGTTAGTAGCGAGATATTGATAACAGATGTCCAATCCGCATTAGATTTAATGGCAACAATTAGGTACGAAACAGGTTGTGATCGTATAATTTTTTATAAATCAGCAATTTGCGAAGAGTTTTTCGATTTAAGAACTAAACTTGCCGGTGAAATCTTACAAAAGTTTGTCAATTATCATGTGAAGATAGCAATTGTCGGTGATTTTTCAGCGTATACCAGCAAGAGCCTTAAAGATTTCATTTATGAGAGTAATAATGGAAAGGATATATTTTTCTTGCCCAATGAACTGCAGGCTGTTCAAAAATTGAGTAACCAATGATTGTTATCAAGAAAATGTAAAGTACAAGCACTGAGCGGTTAATGTTCAGTGCATTTTTATGATGACTTCTCCTCGGGAAAGAGAGGGCAAATGGTGCATCGATGCACCATTGATAATATGCTGAAGTAAATGCCAAAATATAGTATAATTATATGAACAAGTTACCTGGAATTCGAGAATATGTGTAGTAGCTATTTTAGTTACAATCATCCTGTTGAGTACTTTGACAAGTACGTTTATATGGAGGCGTTTAAGTTTACTTAATAGGAATAATTAGTTTATGGCATAGCTCTCGGGCTGAAGTTGACCATTTAAGCTGAAATTGAAGTTACGAACTTAACAAGTTCATGATCCTTGAAAGACAATCAACAAAAAGGTTAAATTGCGGTGAGGGCTTAAAAGGGGAGGTGGGTTTAAATGTTCAAGAGGATATTAAGTTATTTTTTTGGTTGGGAAACGGTTTATCTTACAAACAACCTGGATAAATATGCCGGCATACGAGGAAGACTGCTGGATAATGGGGTAAAAGCAAAAACGAAAATAACCAATAACTCTTCTGGCGGTATAGGAAACTCCGTTATGCCCAATAGCACAAACTATGAAATTTTTGTTAGGAAAGAAGATGTCCATAGAGCAAATCAGATAATTCATAGTCATCGATAAAGCAGATTTCGCAACTTTTCAAGCGGCACAATCGGAGGAGTAGATTTGGAAATAAAGGTTAGAGAAGCAGTCATAAAGGACTATGAAAGTTTATGCGAGGTATACGTTGAACTTGACGAACAACACCGGCTAAATCATCCGGAACTTTTCATTTTACCTGAAGACTATGCAAAGGCAAAAGAGTACTTACTGGAAAGCATTAACGATTCTAATAAAGGGCTTTTTGTTGCTGAGGCAGATTCAAAAGTTGTTGGTTTTGCAGAATGTTACTTACAAAAGTCATCTAATTTCCCAATTATTAAGAAGAGGGAATGGATACAATTAGATGGCATAGCTGTCAGGGAAGGTTACCAAAAACATGGTATTGGGAGACTACTTTTAAGAAGAGTCATCGAATGGGCTAAGAATAAAGATGTAGATAGAATTGAGTTGAAAGTATATTCATTTAATTCTAATGCCGAACAATTTTATGCTAGGAATGGTTTTAGAGAATTAAGTAAGGCTATGTATTTAAACATTAGAAATTAACATTACTTTAGAATATTATTTTAATCTTAAGTACTACAGTTTAAGGAGTCATGACGCAATGGATAATGCTTTTAAAGTAAAGCAAATCACCAAACTATATGATAGTTGTAATCAATGTGGTTTGCCGACTTTGACTTGCATATGTAATATGGTTACTCCAATAAATTCAAGAGCCAAGTTTTGGGTTTTAACAAGTGAAAGGGAATTTTCCAGACCCTCAAGTACTGGAAGATTACTTAAATTAATAAACCCCCTTTCAACAGAAATATTCTTATGGGAACGAACCAAACCTTCGCAAAAATTGATCGAGATGATGACTAACTTTAAAGGTAATACATATTTATTGTTTCCGTCTGAGAATGAGGATTTCGAGAGTAAAAGTCTAAGCAACCTTCAAGAAGAAACGAACGCATTCATTCTAATTGATGGTACTTGGAAGGAAGCAAGAAAGATCTTTAGGAAGTGCGATTACTTAAAAAGTATTCCCCAAATCTCTATAAAGCCGGATTATGAGTCCGAGTTCACATTGCGAAGGGGTAGGCTTCAAAAAACACTTTGCACGATTGAAGCAGCAATGGAAATTCTAAAAAGTACTGGGGAGACAGAACAGCAAAGAATAGTAGAGCAATACTTTAACCTTTTTCTTAAACACTATAAAGCAGGTGCTAACTCCCATTTGCCTAAAGACTAATTTGCTCCAGGAACGATAAAGCGAAAAACTAGTTATTTCCAAAGAGTTTAATAGTGACTTTATTCAATTATGGACTAAATATAGATGGAGGTGGATTTTACATACTAGCAAACTGACAGTTAAGCTATGTTATACCCATGAAGGGAGTGAAAAGCCCTGGCTAGCGAGTTTAGATATCAGTCTGAAAGGCCGGTGACACGATCTAAGTACCGGTTGCTTTTTGGCAAGCTTTTTTTTACATGGCGTCGCTACTTCCAATGGCATTTTTCTAGGTCAACCCAGTATGCATCTACATTCCAAAATCTTGCACTCCCTTTTAATGTGGCAAATCATAAAACCCTATTGTATCGGCAGCTTAAAAATGTTGATATGTGGTTGCAAGAAAACAAGGTAACGAACTTGAAGTTGGCTGTGTCGAAGATAAATGGGTTAGTTCTTAAACCAGGAGAGACATTTTCCCTTTGGCGCTTGGTCGGAAAACCAACGAAAGCAAAAGGGTTCTTGGAAGGGATGGTACTAATAAACGGGTCTTTTGAACCAGGAGTAGGAGGTGGCCTATGCCAACTTTCCAATCTTATCTATTGGATGACGACCTTACATACCCCCTTACAAGTAAAGGAACGCTGGCGCCACACTCATGACGTATTTCCGGATGCTAACAGGACTCAACCCTTTGGAAGCGGTGCTACAGTTGTTTATAATTATATAGATCTCCAAATAAAAAATGAGACCCTAAATTCTTATCAACTTCAAATAAATGTCGGAGAATCAGATCTGGAAGGCCAATGGCGATGTGATCAACCTCTATCCCATAAATATAAGGTTTATGAAAGTGACCATTTGATTACCCAAGAATGGTGGGGCGGGTACATGCGTCACAATGTTATAAGACGTCAGATATTTGACCTCCATAATAATCAGCTAGGTGACGAGTTTATCACTGAAAATCATGCAATAATGATGTACGAGCCTATGTTAACAAGTAGTATTTAATCACTAAAAGATTTAATTAAGGATTGCCTGAAATGGAGGAAAAGAATTTTCAATGAGCCAAGATAATTCCATAAATACTCATAAAACGCATAAAGCATACCGCAATCTGATTGCCGATTGTGAAAAATGTTTCGGTTTATGTTGTGTTGCACTGTACTTCGCAGCTTCGGAAGGCTTCCCCAATAACAAAGACGCGGGTCAACCATGCATTAATCTACAGCCGGATTTTCGCTGCTCCATTCATCAAACTCTGAGGGAAAAAGGGATGAAAGGTTGCATGGCTTTTGATTGCTTTGGCGCGGGGCAAAAAGTATCTCAAATAAGTTTTTCGGGACTGGACTGGCGTAAAAAACCTGAATCTGCTATGCACATGTTCGAGGTATTCCTTATTATGAGACAACTCCATGAATTGGTCTGGTATCTGACGGAAGCTTTGACATTAGAACCAACCCGAACAATCCATGAGGAACTCCAAGTTATGCTTGCTAAGACTGAACTTGTAACTGGTCTTAGTCCTGAGGCTCTCTTGAAAATAGATGTAGCGGCACAACGTGCAGAGGTTAACGCTTTATTGCTTAAAACTAGTGAACTTGTTCGAGCTGAAGCTCTTCTTGGGCAGAAGACCAGTACGGGGCGAAAGAAGTCCTTCGGTAGGGGGGCTAATCTTATTGGAGCAGACCTTAGAAAATTTAATCTTAGAGGTTCAAATTTAAGAGGAGCATACCTTATCGCTGCAGACCTCAGAGGAACTGACTTGACGGGAACTGATTTTATCGGGGCTGACTTACGAGATGCTGACCTCAGAGGCGCAGATTTAACAAAAAGCCTCTTTCTTACCCAAGCACAAATTAACACCACAAAGGGAGATAATTTCACAAAAATACGACCATCATTTACCCGGCCAAGGCAATGGGACGCCTAGAACGAAGATTGGTTTAGAACCTACGAATTTTAGGCTTAAAGGGAGGCTGAACCATTTATGTCGAAAACTATAATTAGAAGAGCCGAAAGTACGGACATTTCCGCACTCGTTAGGTTGCTGGAAATCCTTTTTTCAATAGAGCGTGATTTCAAAATTGATGAAAGCAAACAACGCAAGGGTCTTGAAATATTGCTGCAGGATGATTCCAAGGGTTGTATTATGGTTGCCGAGAACAATTCGCAAGTTATTGGAATGTGCACTGCTCAGATTTTAGTCTCTACTGCCGAGGGCGGGCATGTCGCTCTTATTGAAGATCTGGTAGTGGATAAAGAATTTAGGGGAATAGGCATCGGTAAAGAATTGCTTAAATCCATTGAAGGCTGGGCGATGGAAAAGGGAGTAAAAAGATTGCAGTTATTGGCCGATAAGAATAACATCTCAGCGTTGAATTTTTATAAATCTATAGGGTGGAATAGCACCCAACTAATCTGCTTGCACAAGAAGTAAGTAGGTAGTAATAATGCTGAGGCAGGTAAATAAGCTGCCCACCTTCACTGGATATGATTTATTATTATTTAGCTAAGAAGTAATAATGTTATTAGTGACTTTTAACCAAATAATCCTATGGAGGATATGGTGAGTACTATGCACGGTAAGAGGAATTTAATCAGATATCTAATGCTAGTGACAATAGTTATGATATGTGGCTTAAGCGCACGAAGCTTCTCTTCGTTTTTACCACTTTGGATTAATTTGTATTTAGGGGATATCTTATGGGGGCTGATGGTTTTTTTCTTGTTCGGTCTCCTATTCAGAGCCAGACCAACCAGAGTGGTTGCAGCCGGTGCGCTCATCTTTTCCTATGCTGTTGAGATTAGTCAACTATACCATTCCTATTGGATTGATTCATTAAGGCACACTAGTATTGGCGGTTTAGTCTTAGGTTACGGATTTTTATGGAGTGATCTGATTTCCTATACTCTGGGAATTGGTTTTGGATTATTGATTGAGCGTAGGCTTAATTAATTTGTTTATTCATATTTTCTTGTCTCGAAGGATGTTTTGAGTTTGTTAGTAAACAAGGTCTATGATATAGTAAATTTCGATAAGAGCTTGTTTGTTTAAATATCGGGATGACCAAGAGTTGGTTTTATTTCCTTATCAAGGAACCCAAAACGTTATATAGTAAACCCAGTATCATGAAAATGAATTTTGATGAATATCAATAGAGCAGGTGCAGAAAAATGAGTGTTTTATTTTGCCGCGATTGCGGTGTTGATATATCCGGTGAGCCACTTTTTCGGCGGATTAGTTTTGCCCTGGAAAATGGAGAAAAGGCAGCTCTAGTTGGTCCGAACGGAGCAGGTAAAACAACTCTCATTCGGGCTTGTATAGGTGATATGCGCTTAGAATGTGGAGAGGTTCAAATCCTTGGTTCCTACGGTTATCTGCCTCAGACTCCTATTGTGGAAGATGAAGGTAAGGTTTTTGACTGTGTAATCCAGGAACGTGCAGATTTACTAAATGTTCAGGAACAACTGAGGGAGTTAGAAGAAAAAATGGGTACCACTCCAAGTGAAAAAGTAATGGAGCAGTATGCTGTTTTGACTGAATCCTTCGAACGCCAAGGAGGCTATGCTTTAGAAGCTTTAGTTCGGAAAATATTAGCAGGTTTAGGGCTAGAAGAGGAAATGAATTCTCAGGTTGCTATGCTAAGCGGGGGACAAAAAACTCGGTTAGCCCTATGTAAGCTTTTGCTTCGAGCCCCTGAACTTTTAATATTAGATGAGCCAACCAATCATTTAGATATTGCTGCAATGGAATGGCTTGAAGGGTACTTGAGAGATTATTCCGGAGGTTTGCTGATTGTTTCACATGACAGATACTTTTTAGATAGAACGGTATCGAGAGTTTTGTGTCTGGAAAACGGCGGATTGAAAAGTTATCCCGGAAATTACTCTGAGTATGAATTACTCAAAGCTATAGAGGCCAAGACAATAGATCGAGAAGCAGAACGTTTAGCGAAAAAGATTGCTAAGCTTGAAGAATATGTTCGTAGAAATAAGGCTGGAGTCAACTCCAAGCAGGCTCGGGGCCGGGAAAGTCAGCTGCAAAAACTTAAGCCTATTCAGGTTAGCAAGGTAGATCATGGACTTTCAATCTCCATGGGAAGTGGTGGAAGAAGCGGAAATCGGGTACTTTTAATAGAAGATCTATCGATTTCCTTCGCAACCAGGACTCTTTTTTCCAATGTACAACTGGATCTAAGACGTGAAGATAGAGTAGCGTTGTTGGGTAAAAATGGGATCGGAAAAACGACTATTCTCAAAGCCATTCTTGATCAGGTTCCGTTTAAGGGAACCATTCGTTTGGGAGCAAATGTGAAAATTGCCTATTACTCACAGGAGCATGAAAATCTGGGTACTTCCGGTACGGTAATGGATGAGATCCGAATGGTTTCCGATTTAAAGGATCCGGAGATTAGAAGTCTTCTAGCCAGATATGGGTTTCGAAAAGATGATGTATTTAAGCTTATATCTGTCTTAAGTGGAGGAGAAAAGAGCCGTCTAGCTTTATGCAAACTTTTCCTAGAGCAAGGAAACTTACTCCTGCTGGATGAGCCGACAAATCACCTGGATGTGGAAACTCGTGGGGTATTAGAAGAAGCTCTTCAGGAGTACGAGGGAACTGTACTAATGGTTTCCCATGATCGCTACTTTTTAGATAAGGTGGCCAACAAAATTGCTGAACTAACCCCTCGCGGACTGCTGCTTTATGATGGAGATTACACCGGGTTCAAAGAATATAAACAACAGCAAGAAGAACTTAGTGATGCTCCTCTCGAAGGAAATAATAAGACAAGTGTACAAGATCAACAAGAGAGCCGCCTTCAAGCACGTGAAAAAAAGCGAATGAAGCAGCTTGAATTAGAAATTGAAGAGTTAGAAACAAAACTTCAAATATTAGAACAAGAGCTTGGAGCGGCCAATACTAATTATGAGTTGGCTATGAAACTGCATGAAGATTATGAGACGGTTAAGCAACGCAGAGATAGTGCTTTAGAAGAATGGATTGCTGGAAATGTTTGATTTCACCAAATAGACTTTGAATCCATATATTATCCTGAAGTCGCAAGATGGAGGGATACATATTATGGGAGTAGCTATGCTTATGGCAGTGGCTTTAAGTCTGGATGGTTTTGGTGTTGGGTTGGCGTACGGGCTGCGCCGTATTCGAATACCTGTAAATTCGCTTATAGCTATTGCAATGTGTACAGTTTTGGCAATGGGTGTATCAATGCTTTTCGGTGGATGGGTAACCTTATGGCTTGAGTTAATACCGGCACGGTTATTAGGAGCTGTAATTTTACTCGCTCTAGGAGTTTTTCAATTAGGGAAAGCTATTAGGAATGGGAGCGAAGAAGTCTTTCCGGAAGCTGTGCCAGCTATGGCTTATGCTCAACCCAAAGCTGTTTTAGAACCGGTTTTTAGGTTTCAATTACAATTATTCGGTTTGGTAATTCAAGTTCTTAAGACCCCGGATATTGCAGATGTTGATGGTTCTGGGGTAATCAGCTTAAAAGAAAGCTTACTCTTAGGAAGTGCTCTAGCTATAGATGCCTTTGCAAGTGGAATAGGAGCTGCTATGGCTGGAATGACTTTGTCAGTTATTGGAGTCGTAGCCTTGACCCAAATAATGATGCTGCGGCTAGGTCAGCAAATGGCCGGGAAAATTCCCGTGTATTGGACCAGTAAGGCGGAATATTTGCCGGGTGTTGTTTTAATCTTAATCGGATTGGGAAAATTGATCTGAGGTGAGGAGTATGTTTAACATTGGCTTGACGGGTGGGATTGGCAGTGGTAAATCTACAGTTGCCCAATGGTTTAAAAATAAAGGGGTACCAGTTCTCGACGCTGATCATACGGTTCACCGTTTGTTGCAAACTGACTCATTGACGATTTCAAAATTAGTTTCTGAATTTGGCCCGGAAATTTTAAATAAGAATCAACAAATAAACCGCACCACTTTAGGAAAACTGGTTTTCAGGGATGATGATGCACGAAAGCGCTTAGAGCGCATCGTGCACCCTCGTGTAAGGCAATGTATGAATGAAGACCGAGATTCGCTTGAGCAGCGCGGGGATAAGATATGTGTTTGGGATGTACCTCTGCTCTTTGAATCAGGTTTTAAAAAGTATGTAGATGAAGTTTGGGTTGTCTGGGTACCACGCAGCCTGCAAATTTCTCGCGTTCTGGCAAGGGACAAGCTGAGTCTGGGTGAGGTGGAAGCCCGAATTGCTTCCCAAGGGTCACTAGATGAAAAGTGCAAGCTAGCTGATGTTGTTATTGATAATTCTGGGGACGAGGATCAAACAGTGTGTCAACTCTCTAATAAATGGGAAGAATTACTAGATAGGCTAAAGATCAATTAATACATAATAGACGACTTTGAGAAAATAGACTAAGGATAAATACCTTTCTTAATTGTGAGAAGGAGATGGGATGGCTAAAAAGAATTTGAAGCGTAAGATCAATGGCCGGCAAATTAGCATAGTTATTGTGCTATGTATTTTGGCAGTTTATAGCATTTTTCAATTAGTAGATTTACAGAAGATTATCTATCCATACCCTCACCGGACAATCATTGAAAAGTATGCTTCCCAATACGGAGTGGATCCCTTATTGGTTCTTGCTGTGATCCGAGAGGAAAGTAAGTTTCTCCCCCAATCAGAATCTCATAAGGGTGCAGTAGGACTAATGCAGTTAATGCCCAGTACAGCTCAATCCATAGCCCAAAGTGTTGGAGATAAGGGGTATAGTGATGAGTATCTACTTGATCCGGAGAAGAATATTCAATATGGAACATGGTATCTAGCTAGTCTGAAAAAGTTATTTTCTAACAATCAAACTTTAGTGATTGCAGCTTATAATGGTGGAAGAGGGCATGTTCAAGAATGGATTGAATCCGGTCAAATTGACCCGAATAATATCCAGCAACAGGATATTCCCTTTAAAGAAACCCGTGATTATGTGCAGCGTGTCTTTAAAAGTTATCAAAAATACATTAAGCTTTATCGTACATAACTTGGATAGTAACTCCGATAAGCGTTAAGATAGGTATCATTACAGGTGAAAGGAATGTATCATTTGAAAGAGGTTGATCAGGAAGAAGTTCAAAAAATCCTAACTCGTCTAAAGACTGTACGGGGACATATCTCAGGTGTAGAGCGCATGATAGAGGAAGAGAAAAGTTGTGAAGATATCCTTTTGCAACTTGTTGCCATTCGCTCAGCAGTTCATAAGACATCTGTGATTATAGCTCAACGTTATGCCAGTTCCTGTCTTTTAGATGCCATTGACTCCGGAGAGGATCGGCAAGAGGTTCTGAATAATGCTATCGAAACACTTATGAAACTTAACCAGTAAAACATTCGGACATTAGCCGTCACTCTTTTTTAAGGAGGGCGGTTTTTTAGTTTTATTATTTACGACCCCACTCCTTGTAAGTAGGTGTTCCTCGTTCTGTTTCTGTGGGGGAAGAGATAAAAGTTAATTCTAAATAAATATTTTATTTTAAAGCCGAAATTTAATTGCTTTATTCAGGAAATTTGATATACTTTAATTGAGCATATGCCCAAAAGGAGCTGATTTGATGCCAAGGCGACGTTGTTGTGGCCTAATCGACGATGCACTAGTCTGCCAGACTTTCATTCCACTGGGACAATCTTGTTTAGAAGAAATAAATATTAACCTAGAGGAGTTAGAAGCCATTCGTCTTAAAGACAAGGTGGGTTTGGATCAAATTGAGTGTGCAGCGTCTATGGGGGTTTCCAGAGCTACGTTTCAGCGAATTTTAGGAGCGGCTAGGTCGAAAATTGCTTCTGCATTAGTTGAAGGGCGACCTATAATTATTCGAGGTGGTCACTATTTGATGAAAAATCGTGTGTTTGAGTGTATTGGATGCGGAAATGTATGGGAAGCAGAACCCTGTGCAACTGGTGGGAAACATGGCTATGAAATTGCATGCCCTAAATGCGGGAGTATGAAAAAAGTAAAACTTGGGCACAGCAAAGGTGACTGTTGTGGGAATTCGTCTGAAGGTTAATAGAACATGTAACAGCAACATATTCATTTAGTTCTTTTTCCTCAGACTAACTAAAAAGATACATTATGATGATATGGAGGGTATAATATGTCTAAAAAAATCGCAATTCCAACAAATGGTGATGAACTAGACCCACATTTTGGACGAGCTGCAGGATTTACTGTCTTTGAGATTGAGGGAAATGAAGCTCGTTTTGTAGAATTACTAAGTTCTACGGGTCTCCAACATCAGCATGCCGGACTCGCCAATATGTTTAAAAGCAAAGGGGTAGAAGTCCTAGTATGCGGTGGTATTGGCGGAGGTATGATTAATGGTCTGAATGCTGTAGGCCTTGAAGTTGTTTCTGGAGCATCCGGGAAAGTGGCAGATGTTGCAAACCGATATGCATTAGGTAAGATCATAAGTACGGGTTCAGTTTGTTCACACGATCATGGAGATGGTCACCATCACGATCATCACTAAGCAAGTTTTACGGCGATACTAGGAGTAAGGGCTCGACAAAAGGATAACCTTGACAAATGAAGATTTTGGGGAGTAAGATAATTTTTGGTTACATTTATCTAATAAGAATAATTTAGTAATAATATTGGAGGTAGTAAAGTGAGCGAATCATGTAATAGCTGTGCTGCAGCTGGTTCATGCAACACAGAAACTTGTTCTAGTGCGCCCCAATTAACTAAGGCTCAGAAAGCCAGCAACGTTAAGAAAGTAATTGCGGTTATGAGTGGTAAAGGTGGAGTTGGTAAATCTTCCGTAACCAGTATGTTAGCAGTAAGCCTGATGCGTCAAGGATTTAAAGTTGGAATTCTAGACTCGGACATAACTGGACCAAGCATTCCAAAGATTTTCGGAATTAAGGAACGGGCTGGCGCAAGCCAAGGTGGGATTATTGCACCAACCAGTCGTGGCGGGATCAAGGTCATGTCTCTCAACCTTATGATTGAAAACGAAGATGATCCTGTAATTTTGAGAGGGCCACTGATCACTCAAGTTGTTAATCAGTTCTGGAAGGATGTTATTTGGGGAGAATTAGACTATCTTTTGATTGATATGCCTCCTGGTACAGGCGATGTGGCAATCACATTATTCCAATCTCTACCGATTAATGGTGTTGTGATGGTAACAAGTCCTCAAGCTTTAGCTAATATGGTAGTACGGAAAGCTATTAAAATGGTTAGAAATTATGAACCTCCCATTTATGGGCTGGTAGAAAATATGGCTTATGTGCAATGTCCGGATTGTAGCAAAAAGATAGAGGTATTTGGAAAACCTCAAGGAGAGGAAGAAGCAAAGCGTACCGCTATTCCTTTCTTGGGCTCCTTGCCACTGGATCCGGCGCTAGCAACATTATCAGATGATGGTAAAATTGAAGACTACCAGTCTGCTGACTTTGATCAAATTGCTCGTAGCTTAGCTGAACAAATTAAATTATCAAGTGATAAGAATCTAGCCTAATTGAACGATTAACAAGGGATTGTAGCAACTATCTAGTTGTTACAATCCCTTTTGTTAGAAAAGCTTCCTGCATCCATTTGTGTATTTTAAGGTAAATTTGACATTCGTAGAACTAGTTCAGACTTTACTTTTTCGATAGAACTTTTAAGAGACTGAATTTCAGCTTCATACTTTTTCACTGTATGTCCCGGTAGATGTAATCCGGTTTGCTTTAGGACGAAACTACGTTCTTCCTCTAATTCTTCTAGCTCATCTAACAATAGTTGTAACTTTTTATTCAAATCTTGGTAGCTTAATTCGGAAATATTCATAAAACAAATCCCCCCCCTTTGCCTTAATTATCTGATTATATTACAATTTAGTAATTATTTATGTCGGATTTGTGACTGATTGGTCAGAACTTTTTCTTGGGGTTGACAAATGAGAATGAGGCGAATATATTGGAATTATGTACCGTACCGGGGTATATAGGGGTTGTCGCTAAATTTGACTAAACAGGAGAGGAGTCAGAGCCATGGCTGCATTTATTTTAGAAAGGCTTTGCCTGGGATGCAAACGTTGTGTCAACGCCTGTCCCGTTGAAGCGATCACAATGTTTTCGCACCTTGCGGTTGTAGATCCAAGGGTTTGCATTGAATGTGAAGCTTGTATGGATTCTTGTATGCATGGTGCAATTACTTTTAGAGCGTAAGAGGAGTTGAAGAACAATGGATGCGAAGGAAGACCTGCAAACAAAACTTGACCATGTGGAGGAAAAACTGGCAGATTTAAAAGCACGCTGGCCTTATCATTCCGTGCAGCCAAAGCTGGTAGCAGAGCGAGAGGATTTAGAAGAGGAACGAGAGCAGTTGCTACGTATGCTAAAAAATTATACCAAATGAGATACATGAATCGCCCTAAATAAGTTAAGTCTATTTAGCCTTCAGCAATGGAGGCTGATTTTTATATCCATTTGGCCAACTAGAGCTTCAGTATAAAGTACTACCTGAGATTTGGGAATTAATTGGAATGGTATAAAGGGAAATGTAATTATTTGTTGAATTAGATTAAAATAATTGATTGAAATGACATAGTGCTTAGGAAGATTTGTGGAGGATAATTTGAAGTATCTAATTATTAGTTCAATATGGTCTGGGTTCGGGATTATCCATAGTGCTCTTATTAGTTTGCAATTTACTAATTGGGCAAAGAGAGTAATGGGAAGATATTTTGCTTTTTACAGATTAGGATATAATCTACTATCCATTTCATTATTCCTTGTTCTGTTTTCAATCACAAAATCCCTTGATTCCGATTTGATTCTTAACTTTATTCCGCCGTGGACGATTCTACAACTAATCTTACTTATAACTTCAAGTGTCATGATAATCTGGGCTTTCCTGAGCTACGATGCCTTAGAGTTTGTCGGTATTCGTCAGATTATGAACATTAATACTAAAATGAATTCTGCTCGACCACAGAAGATTACTAAAAAGGGCTTGTTAGGGATAGTTCGCCATCCGATGTATTTGGCAACGATAGTATTCATGTGGAGCCTAGACTCGACAAGGGCGGATGTACTCGTTCATTTGATCCTCACTATCTATATACTTATTGGAATTTGGTTAGAAGAAAGGAAACTAATCAGGGAATTTGGTTTTGCGTACATCGAATATCAAAGGGACGTACCGGCGTTGGTTCCGTTCCTAAAGAAATGGAAATAGAGATATTAAATGGAGGTAAAAGATGATAGTTCTAGATGGTCTGATTATATTTATATCAGGGTACCTATCGAAAACCCCTCTAAAACTTTTAAATCATATATTGATCCTCTCTCTACTACCCTTGGCAAGTATGGTGATAATGATTAACCAGATACAAACTGTCAATCTTGATTTTTACCATTACATAGCTCTGATCGTCTTGACAGCGGCGGCTTTCTTAAGCGTATGGGTTTTTCCGGCGTTAAATGGGGATTACAAAAAAGTTGCCTTTTCCATGAACTTTGTGACTGGAATTGTAGTGCTAATTTCAATGTTTCTCTTTGCTTTGGTTGAAGTGTTGCCACAGGATATACTTGAGTCTTGCTTAAGTTCCTTAATCGCAAAAAGAAATACCTATGATATATGGAGCAGACCGTCTTACCAACTGGCACACTTCGTTATCATGGCAGGATCATTTCCGTATATTGCGTCGTTTATAATAAGTAAAATGATATTGAGTTTAAGAGCTATCAAAGGTGATGATAACCCGCAGAGGCGATTTCTTAAGTCATTATGAGGATCATTGCTTAAATAATAATTGGAAAGTGAGAATTGAATGAGAACTCTAAAAATATATCAGGTTGATTCATTTACTAACGAAAAATTTAAAGGTAATCCTGCCGGAGTAGTTCTGAATGCCGATGAGCTAACAGATCAAGAAATGTTGCATATTGCTCGAGAATTAAATAATTCAGAAACGGCATTTATCTTAAAACCCGATGGGACGGATCATGAGGTGAGATTAAGATATTTCACACCAAAAACTGAGGTGCCGGTGTGCGGACATGCCACTGTTGCAGCGCACTATGTTCGGGCAATAGTACATAACCTAAGCTCTTCAACCGTAATCCAGAAGATTGGAATTGGGGTTTTGCCTGTTGAAATCTTTAAAGAGGGTAATGACTATTCCATTATGATGACTCAAGGCAAAGTTGAGTTCTATCCACAACTTGCTGTAAAGAATCGAGAGGATATTGTTAATGCCCTAGGATTAAGAGAAGATGAACTAGATCAACGATGTCCAATTCAAATCGTCTCAACAGGGCATTCCAAAGTTATGATTGGAATTAAAAGCAGACTAAGATTGAACGAGTTGACTCCAAATTTGTTAGCATTAGCTCAAATTAGCAAAATGATTAATTGCAACGGCTTTTTTGTTTTCACCTTAGATACAGAAAGCAAAGATATTTTAACTCATGGAAGAATGTTTGCCCCAGCTATTGGTATTAACGAAGATCCGGTGACAGGAAACGCTAACGGTCCTCTTGGAGCGTATTTAGTTAAACATGGCTTGGTTAACCATAATAACTTAAGCTTTTCTTTCACGGGTGAGCAAGGGTACGCAATAGGACGAAGCGGTCTGGTAAAGGTGACGGTTCGCTTACAGAGAGGCGAGCCGGAACAAGTCAAAATTGGCGGGGAAGCGGTTATTGTCTTTAAAACAGAAATTGAAATTTAAATAGACACTATCAGGTTATTAGGACGAATCCTATTCAGAAGACAATTCCTTTAAGATCGATGTAAATAATTTATAGTGCACATCATAGTTTGTTGAAAGTGAGGGAGAATAAATGTCTGTAGGGAAAGGGAGGATTTTGGCAATCATCTTTGGTACGGTAATTTATTTAGCTTTCTTTTTTCATGGAATATTGAATTATCCTATGTCCTGGGTAGTAAAAGTCTTTTTAAAAGCACCTTTACTTGGAGTGGCTATTGCAGTTATGATTTGGCTGATCTTTCCTAACCGGAAAACGAAGAGCATCTCAAACGATCAAGTAATCTCAGGAATTCTGTTTTGGGCGGATATACTCTTACCGATTCTTATCGGTTTGATTGCATTGTGGTATGTCGTTAATGGCGACTATACTGAAATTGATTGGTTGATATTTGCATTAAGCTTTTATATAGGCTTAAATGGATGGGAACTAGTTAGAGGAAAAAGTGAATGTAATGATAATTAATCTTAAGATTAAGCTTAGATAAAAAAAGAACTAAGAACTAAGGGAAGGGCGACGGTCTTAGCAATTAGTTCTTAGTTCCTTATTACTTACAATGCTTTCCTTTCTCTTCCCACCAGCCAAAGGCCACTATTGCCGAAAATGTCATTGGCACCGATCCCGGGGAGGTTAGCAAAAGTACTAAATTACCTCCGGAGGGGAAGATTAACTTTCCGTCCTCTTCACTGACAAGGGTTGCGCCAGAAGAAACTATTCGATCAAAGACATTAATACCGCCAACTGGAACTCCAGTGACATTTTGGTTGAACTGCACACCCACTTTTGGTACCGGATGTGGGATTAATTAACCAACAAGTACTATAGTAGATTTCATCTCAACGATAGAGATGAAATAAGGATAGACCCCCATTTAGGAGCAAAGGTTAATCAAGAAAGGGAGTATTATCAATGGCAGGAAAGTCTGCACTTTTATTGGGGGCAAGTGGGCTAGTTGGCGGAGAATTACTCAATTGCTTGTTAAGTGCTCCGGAATACGAAAAGGTTCAGATACTCGTCCGAAAACCCCTGGGTTTCAAACATCTGAAGCTTGAAGAGCATGTAATTGAATTTGAAAATTTGGCTCAGCATAAAGAGTGCTTTAAGGTGGACGATGTGTTTTGTTGTCTAGGAACGACCATAAAGAAAGCGGGAAATCGGAAAGACTTTAAAAAAGTAGATGTTGAGTATCCGCTGGAAATAAGCAAGCTTGCAAAGGAATTTGGAGCAGTTAAGTTTCTCGTTGTCAGTTCAATGGGAGCAGACCTCCATTCCAAAGTTTTCTATTCACGTATGAAAGGGCTTCTTGAAGAAAATCTGAAAGAGATAGGATTTGATTCATTACATATATTCAGACCCTCGTTGTTGCTTGGAGATAGAAAGGAGGTTAGATTGGGTGAATCGGCAGCAGAAGTTTTAGCAAAAGGAATTTCATTTGCCTTTGTAGGCAGGCTGAAAAAGTATAAACCTATTGAAGCTAAAACAGTTGCCTTAGGAATGTATAAGGCTGCTCAAGGGAAAGAAACTGGTATTTATACCTATCGATCGGATGCAATAAAAGAAATATCTTTGATATAAATATGGAGGGGTGGATATGGCAAAAAAGTCTTTCAACGAGAAACTTAATAGTTCCGGAGACTTGCCCAAGATCGAATTCATAGGTATTGATAATAAGATGGCTAAGGGTTTTGGATGCGGAAACATGCTTATCGCAGCTCCGAAGGAATATGACGAGGTAATGAAAAGAATCCCGGAGGGGAAGGTTATTACTTCCGATGGAATTAGAAACTACTTAGCTCTGAAGCATGAGGCTGACTATACTTGTCATCTTACTGCAGGAATTTTCATTAACATTGCAGCAAATGCCTCACAAGAACGCGAAGCTTTGGGAAGCAAGGATATAACTCCTTACTGGCGTACCTTGAAAAAAGGTGGGGAATTAAATGACAAGTACCCCGGGGGAATTGACCAGCAGAAAATGTTGTTAGAGATGGAAGGGCATGAGGTAATCAAGAAAGGCAAGCGCTGCTTTGTAAAAGATTTTGAGAAAGCCCTGTTTAAGTTTTCATAACATAGGACATTTTCAATATCATCTTTGTTTTACGGTGATTTTTAGCTTGTAATTGGAGGAGCCTTGATGAACATTATAACAATCAGCCAAGAAAATCTTGACAAGGAACATATCTGCTGTGCCATTTCGAATAATACAGATTCTCAGGTTTCTTCAAAGAAAGCATGGATGGCAGATCGTTTCGCAGAGGGTCTTGTATTTAAAAAAGGTGATGTTAGAGGAAAAGTCTTTATTGAATATATCCCTGCTGAAAAGGCCTGGTGCCCTATAGAAGCGCCGGGGTATATGTTCATTAACTGCCTTTGGGTTTCAGGTCAATTCAAAGGTCAAGGGATAGCTAATAAGCTTATAACTGAATGTATAAACGATAGTGAAACCAAGGGGAAGAAAGGACTGGTTGCTCTTTCGTCGAAAAAGAAAATGCCTTTTTTATCAGACCCGAAATATTTAAGGCATAAAGGGTTTTTGTTAGCTGACACAGCTCAACCGTATTACGAGCTTATGTATCTTCCTTTTGAAGAGAAGTATGAAAATCCATGCTTTAAGTCATGTGCAAAGAGCGCCAAAATTGAAGAACAGGGATTTGTACTGTTTTATAGTAATCAATGTCCTTTTACAGAAAAGTATGTTGGGTTGATTGTGGAGATAGCAGAAAGAAAAGGGATTGGCTTTCGAGTAATTAAGCATGAAAACACTGAACAGGCCCGGAATGCACCGGCACCATTTACAACCTATAGCTTATTCTACAATGGTAACTTTGTTACCAATGAAATCCTTTCAGATAAAAAGTTCGAAAGGATATTGTCAAATCTGGGGGTAATATGATTATTCGAAAACTAAAGGATACTGATATAGAAGAACTGACTGAGATTTGGTACAAGGCCAGCATTATCGCTCATAACTTTATTCCTAAGGAAATGTGGGAATCCCATAAAGATGAGTTGCGATATAAATATCTGCCCCAGGCGGAAACATATGTTGCTGAGGAAAATAATCATTTACTGGGATTTATTTCGTTACTTGAAAACTATATTGGTGGCTTATTTGTTGTACCAGACAAACAGGGTAAAGGAATCGGTAAAAGTTTACTTGAGCAGGCAAAGAAAATGAGAAGGCAACTGTATGTAGGAGTGTATAGTAAAAATATCAATGCTCGGAAATTTTATATTAATAATGGATTTAAAACTGTAAGTCAAGAAGTTCAAGAGGAAACAGGCGAAATGGTAATAAATATGGTAATAGAACAATAGACCCCGGCTCAAAAGAATGATTAAAGCTACCACCTGAGGTGGTAGCTTTAATATAAACTATTATTACTTATATTCTAAGATTGCACCTCTATTACCTGAGGTTA
Source organism: Desulfosporosinus sp. HMP52 (assembly GCF_000765145.1). GTDB lineage: Bacteria > Bacillota > Desulfitobacteriia > Desulfitobacteriales > Desulfitobacteriaceae > Desulfosporosinus. Next base: position 30,328 of record NZ_JMGA01000032.1, read on the forward strand.
CTAAAGCGGCATATCTTGCCAGGTATCCACTGGTAATTCTGGGCTTTCTCGGCTTCCAAGCTGCTCTGCGTTTTTCAAGTTCTGCGTCGCTAATGGCGAAATTAATAGTGTTAGCCATAATGTCAATTTGAATAATATCGCCCTCTTCGAGTAAGGCAATGTTACCTCCAACTGCTGCTTCAGGAGAAACATGACCGATAGCCGCTCCCCTGGTTGCACCACTAAAGCGTCCATCAGTAATTAGAGCGACACTTTCACCCAGGCCACGTCCCATGATTGCCGAAGTAGGATTTAACATTTCCCTCATGCCTGGGCCACCTTTTGGACCTTCATAGCGGATTACGACAACATCTCCAGGGACAATTTTCCCCGAATTGATAGCTTCCATAGCATCTTCTTCGCAGTCGAATACTCTTGCCGGGCCTTGATGCTTAAGCATTTCTGGGGCTACTGCCGATCGCTTGACGACGCAGGAATCAGGGGCTAAGTTTCCTTTCAAGACAGCAATCCCACCCGTTTTACTATATGGGTTTTCTACTGGTCTGATAATCTCAGGGTTTTTATTGACACAGCCGGCGATGTTTTCTCCCACAGTTTTACCTGAACAGGTAAGCAAATCCGTATTTACCAAACCTAGTTTATTCAATTCATTCATGACTGCGTAGATACCGCCTGCTTCGTCGAGCTCTTCAATGAAATTATGCCCTGCCGGCGCCAGATGGCAGAGGTTGGGTGTCTTGTCTGAGATGTCGTTAGCGATATCCAGATTTAATTCTATTCCGCATTCGTGAGCAATGGCTGGAAGATGCAGCATACTGTTAGTACTGCAGCCCAGAGCCATATCCAAGGTTAAAGCGTTATCGAAAGCTTCCTTAGTCATAATATCTCTTGGTCGAATATTTTTTTTCAGCAGTTCCATGATTTGCATGCCGGCATGCTTAGCCAGTTGAATCCGAGCAGAATAAACTGCCGGGATGGTTCCATTCCCCTTTAACCCCATCCCCAAGACTTCGGTGAGGCAGTTCATACTGTTGGCGGTATACATTCCTGAACAGGAACCACAAGTCGGGCAGCCCTTGTTTTCGTATTCCAGTAGTTTTTCTTTAGTGATTTTTCCTGCTTGAAATTCGGCGACAGCTTCTGAGACATTGGAAAAGCTAATTTTATGACCATCCACTTTCCCGGCAAGCATAGGTCCGCCACTGACGAATATGGTAGGGATATTTAGTCTTGCGGCAGCCATTAATAGTCCGGGAACATTTTTATCACAGTTTGGAACCATTACCAAAGCGTCAAAGGCATGAGCCAATGTCATGGCTTCGGTAGAGTCGGCAATTAATTCTCTTGTAACAAGGGAATATTTCATTCCTTGATGCCCCATGGCAAGCCCATCACAGACGGCAATCGCAGGGAAAACAAGGGGTGTACCGCCAGCCATGGCGACGCCTAATTTAACTGCGTCAACAATTTTATCCAGATTCATATGACCGGGGACAATATCGTTCTTAGAACTAACTATACCGATTAAGGGACGTTCCATTTCTTCGTTGGTTAAACCCAACGCATTTAATAATGCACGGTGTGGCGAAGTTCTGGTTACTGCAGCACTATTCATTATTTAAACACCCTTTCATTCTTGATGTATGATTATATTATAGATTGTATGATGTCCAATGTCTATAACCAAAAAAACAATATACCTAAAACCAAGACATAAGACCTAAGAAAGGCGGATAGTTCAATACTTAATCAGAAATACAGATGGCCAGAGTTTATAATACTAAAGGAAATTCGGGAGTGTTTCAAGAACATAATTGATGGAAGTTTTCCTTAGTTTAATCAATCCGGAGCGAGAGGATTTGAGCATAGTGGAATCAGATTTTTTTCTTAAAGGATTCATTTTGGGATTTTCTATTGCCGCGCCGGTTGGCCCAATAGGCATATTGTGTATAAGACGTACTTTGGAATATGGGAGGATGGCTGGATTTTTGTCTGGACTTGGCGCTGCGACAGCAGATGCTGCTTATGGTATGATAGCAGGGTTGGGATTAACCGTGATCACAAGCTTTCTAATAGGGCACCAAGCTTGGCTGAGGATAGTTGGGGGGATCTTTTTATGCTATCTCGGAATTCGAACGTTTATTAAAAGACCGGCTGAAAATCCAACTTTAGTCAATAATTATGGTTTATTAGGCAATTACCTTTCAACATTCTTACTTACGCTTACCAATCCCATGACCATTATTGCATTTGTGGGTGTTTTTGCTGGATTAGGTCTCGGGACGAATAAATCAAGTTATCTATCTTCGTTTAGCTTAGTATTGGGAGTGTTTCTCGGGTCGGGTTCGTGGTGGATGCTCTTAAGTTTTACGATAAACATATTTCGGAAACGATTTAGTGACTCCAGATTATTATGGGTCAATCGGGTATCAGGGTTAATCATTATTGTTTTTGGTCTAATAGCACTAATGACTTGGGAATAAAGACATTGAATTCTTTCAACAAGGCATAATTCCAGCGTTGAGCAAGAGTTTATTGCTGTGACCACTATTTATTCCTAAGTTTTAAGAGGGGAGGTTTTAGTCTGATTGTTCGTGAAATGATTACTGATGATATTCCACAGTTAGCACGGTTATATAAACAGTTTTGGAATGAAGAATCATGCATTGAAAAGATGTATGAAGGGCTTAGGAAAATACAAAAAAGTGGTTCCCACATTATGCTTAGTGCAGTTGAAGGCAATCAGTTAATGGGTTCTGTAATGGGGGTAATCTGTGGGGAGTTATATGGAGAATGCCGGCCCTTTTTGGTGTTGGAAAATATGATTGTTGACGAGTGTTGTAGAAATAATGGAGTTGGCAAACTACTAATTGCAGAGTTAGAAAAAAAGGGCATTGAAAAGAACTGTTCTCAGATAATTCTAGTAACTGAGCGTAACAGGATTGATGCCTGTAAATTTTACGAATCTGCAGGATATGATCCTAATACTCATATGGGTTATAAAAAGAAACTAACTCATCCTGACAATTAGAGAATTAATTGAGTCTGGATTGTTAAAAATTATGGTAGAATATTGGATGACTGAATGATTCTTTACGTCAGTTATCCATAAAGGAATGGCAAGTGTTAGGAGATTGAAGGGAGACGACTATGAATTTAAAGTATGAACTGAATAAGCAGGATCTAATTGATTTTAATATTTTCCATATTACCTATTCTAAATTATCTCGGAGGTCGTTTTATTTACAACGGTATATTCTCTCATTATCCTTTTTGATTTTACCCTTTATTCTGAGAAACTTTAGTACTATACCCTTTGAGTATTGGCTAACTGTCTGTATATTGTTGTATTTATATTGGGTTGCATTTTACCCTAAACGGATAAGGAAGATTGTCACAAGGAAAATCTCAAGGATGCTGGAACAAGGTAAAAACCAAAGTGTAATAGGAAGACACGACTTAACCCTGTCGAACACGGGGATCGTGGATCTAAGTGAGAACAGTGAAGCTAAGACTCAGTATAATGAAATACATGATATTGTTGAAGACAAAGAACATATTTATGTATATGTAAATGCCAATTCAGCACATATTATTCCGAATAGAATTTTTGAAAACTTGGATAAAAAGAATGAGATATTGGCACTGTTAAAACAAAAGGGGAAATCAAACAACTAAATTATTCTTGAGGAGACGATCTATGAGATTATTTATCGGGGTTGATTTGCCTGTTCACCTTAAAGAAGCCCTTGTTGAATTTCAGTCTGAGCTAAGAGCTCGTGGAGTTAGCGGGTTCTTCAAATCCCAGGATAACTTTCATATTACCTTAGAATTTTTAGGGGAAATAGACCCGAACAAGGTTATAACACTGTCAGAAATAATCTCTCAGGTTGCCAGGGATTGTAAGCCTTTTGACTTAAATATTACTGGCTTAGGGGCATTCCCGTCTTTTAAGAGGCCTCATACCTTATGGACAGCGGTCAATGGAGATTTAGATGAACTTCATAAAGTAAGGGATTACCTGCATGTCCAGCTAAAGGATAAGGGGTTTCGAGTAGAAGAACGCCAATTTAAACCCCATATAACTTTGGCATCAAGACCTAATTGTAACAACGCTGCAATGCAAGACGCTTTGGCAAAAAAAATTGGTGATTTTTTGGTATCTGAAATTGTTCTGTTTGAGAGTAAGGCTATCCGCGGGAAGAGAGTCTATACAGATGTATTTAAAGCACGATTAGAAACTTAATCGTGCTTTAACATAATCTTGCTTTGTCATAACACCTGACCATTTCTCGATAATAATTGGCCAGAATATGTATTCTCTATTATCCCATCATTTAAGGCTACTCTGCCGTTAACAATTGTATACTTAACCCCTTTGCATACTGTCAAGGGGGTTTTATAGTTGATTTCATTATCGGTAGGATAATTATAATTATTCATATCAATAATTGTAATATCAGCGACTTTTCCCTGGCTGAGTGTCCCTCTGTTACTTAAACGAAAATGTTCTGCCGGCAAAGAGGTAATCCTGCGAATAATCTCCTCAAGTTTGATACCACTTTCTCGGCACAAATTAATAAAAATAGGAAAGGCACCCTTTCGATACAGTTCGTACCAGGCAAAGGGATCGTCTATTTCCCCATTTACCTTATCTGAGCCCACCATCAAATACGGGTTGTGGGCTATATTATGGGTATAAGGTGTACCGGGAAAATCCTTTCGAATAAGTCCGCCCTGACAGAAGGTAATTTCTTTACGGTCATTATCTAATAGTTCTAGGATGAGCTCATCGACACTGATCATACGTTCTAAAGAAATTTCTTTTAACGTTCGATTTTCCAGGTCGGGGACGCCGGTGTTAACAATGGTTAGATTCTCCTTAGAGTATAATCTTTTTACTAACTTTCGTTTTTCTTCAAAGGTTAGCAACTCTTTTGTTGTTAAATACTGGAACAATCTATCCTTACGTCGAAAATGTCCGCTGCTTTTGGGGATAGTATCGACAGCTATCTCTAATCCATTTTTCCGGGCTTTTAATATCTCATCGAATCCTTCCGGACAATTGGGGGTTAGATGGGATACCTGTACCCGTATGCCTGTAGCGGTACCAATTTGGATGGCTTCTTTTACCGCTTCTAGGGTACCTAAATAGCTTCGGATATGAGAAGTATATATACCATCGTATTTTTGCACTACTTTAGCAGATTTGATGATTTCGTGAGTATCCGCATATTTACTCGGGCTATAGGTTAGACCCGTCGATAGTCCTAATGCCCCTTGCTCCATACCCTCTTCAAGTAAATTGACAATCTTAGTTTCTTCAATGTTGGTCGGTTTCCTGTTTTTTGCATCTCCCATAATACTCCATCTTATAGTGCCATGTCCTAGGAGAAACCCCATGTTCAAATTGGAACCCTTGTTCTTGACAACATCTATATAGCCGGCAAAGTTTGTCCATGAAGGAACGCTGAGCTTATTTCGTTCTTTTGTTTGATGGGAAATGAGCCCTTTTTTTACCATGTAGCTATAAATATTATCAGCAGAATAGGGAGTTATAGAGTGGCCGCAGTTACCGTTAATTATGGTAGTAACTCCTTGACGCAAATACTCTTCGAATATACTCCTTTGTAAAACTGTAAGCTCCTCATGGACGTGAGGATCAATGAATCCTGGACAGACGGTTAAGCCGGCAGCGTTAATAATTCTATCGGCTTGGCAATTTATAAGGGGGGAGATAGCAATGATTTTCCCTTTATTGACAGCCAGATCGCCATTATATGCAGACCTTCCTGTACCATCAATTATTGTTCCATTAGTTATTAAAAGATCACATTTCATGCCATAATCATCGATATTCTTAACATCAATTTTATTACTCCTCAGTTTTATGCTGACATAAATCCTGGGTGTATTATATTATTCTGAACAATTACCGTCAAACTGGGTTTAGGGAAAATGCAATCCCTCACAAACCTTAACGAGTTCAAAATATCTCTTTGAGTTTATATGTATTGGCATAATTCGGGGAACACTATGCCATGACATATTGTAACGCAAAAAGGAGGATGTTTTGATGTCTGAAGAACTGAATGGTTTAAAAGATCACTATGAATTAGCAATTATCGGTTGTGGACCTGCTGGTTTATCTGCAGCTCTTAATGCCAAGATTCGTAATCGAGATTTTGTTTTACTAGGTTCGGAAGTATGTAGTCCCAAACTCGCTAAAGCCCCACAAGTTGACAACTGGCTTGGAACCCCAGAAATAGGGGGAGAGGAACTTCGCCAGCGCTTCCTGGATCACGTAATGGAAAAAGACATTCCCATTAAGTATTTTAAAGTGACAAATATTTATCCCGGGCCGCCCTATACGCTTATGGGTAAAGATCAATCTTTTGAGGCTGATTCTGTAATTATTGCCACAGGGGTTTCCGCTGAAAAGCTATTTCCGGGAGAAGCTGAATTATTAGGCCGTGGGGTAGGATATTGTGCTACTTGTGATGGACCTCTTTATAAAGATAAACAAGTTGCTATTATTTCATATAATCAAGAAGGGGAAGATGAAGCAAATTATATGGTAAATATTTGTTCGAAAGTTTACTATATCCCCTATTACACTGACATTGTTAAAGTTGACTCCCGAGTTGAGATTAAAAAAGGTAAGGTTAAAGAAATAATTGGGAATCAAAAAGTGGAAAAGCTTGACCTTGGAAATGAACAATTAGAGGTTGAGGGCGTCTTTATCTTACGCGATACCTTACCGGCTGAACAACTAATCTCTGGCCTTGAAATGGAGGACTCGGCGATTAAGGTTAATCATAAACTGGAGACAAGTATGCCGGGTTTATTTGCAGCAGGAGACTGTACAGGGCAGCCCTATCAATTGATTAAGGCAGCCGGAGAAGGAGGAACGGCTGCTTTGCAGGCAGTTAAATACTTAGACAGCTTAAAATCTACGAATCCTATTGATCAAACCTCTAATGAGGTTGTACCAATTCACTAATCGATTAAAGCCGTTGGATGCTGATGATGCAAAACAGCGGCTTTAGTCATTTCAATAACTATTTAGGACTTTTGAATATTGACCAAATTGGCCAGCTTAGAATATCTTTATTTTTTAATAAGTTGAGAGGAGAGTTATTACGGTTTTCTGTGAATACCCCCAGTAGGGTCTGAGCAATTGTTGAGAAGTTTGGCAGAAGAGGAGGTAGTTCGGAATTTGTTGAACTGTTTTCCCTTTCTTTTGACTCCAAGGGTCGAATGATGAGTTCCGGTATTTTTTGCTCTGTGTTTGAAGAGTCTTCTTTTACCAGCGGCTCATAATCAGTACTATCTATCTCCCTATTTTTCTTGAATAGCTTAATTGCATGATAGTCTCTATTCATAGGAATCTTACTCCTTTCTAACGATAACAAAATCCATTATTTACTAATTAGGATATGTAGAATTAGGTCCGATTGTTTATACAATCAGCAAATATGGTTTGTAACTGTTTTTCCGACGCAAAAAGGGCCGATGTCAGCGAACTCTATCGTTGACATCGGCCTCAAGTATGCAAATGATGATTGGCACTTAAAGGGTGAAAAGGATAACTCCTATAAGGAAAAGAATAAATCCCACGATGGTAGTAACTGCACCGGATGTTGGAGAACCAATGAGAAAGAGACCAATTCCGGCAATAAATGCGCCTATTAACATACTTATTACATCATTAGAGCAGGGTTTAACACAGGCCCTTTCATCTGAGATAACTAAATCTGACATTTCATGTCCCCCTATATCTTCTTGACTGCCTATAGGCTGGTCTTACTATAAGTTATGAGGGAATAGTACAAGTTGTTACCTAGATTAGGGAAGTGAATGCCCCGCTGGTATCGATATTCAGAACCAAAGCCGTGGCGTTTATTCCATGCCGCTCTAACACCTTCGTCATACTTAAAGGGACATCTTTTTCGAGGTTATCCGGGATTAAGGCCAACAGCGTGGGGCCGGATCCACTTAAGGCAGAGCCATAGGCACCTGTTTCGAGAGCTGCTTCAAGTGTTTCCAGTAATCCGGGAATCAGAGCAGCGCGTTGATTTTGGTGAAGTGTATCACGCATACCTTCTTTTAAGAGCGAGTAGTTTCCTCTAATAAAAGCTTCAGTAAGCAAGGAGACGTGGGAAATGTTAAAAACGGCATCTTTACGATGTACTTGATCTGGTAAGATCCCACGCGCCTTTTTGGTGTTTAGGTGCATATTGGGGATAGTCACAACTGCTTTAAAGTTAGGAGACTGAGTTAAAATTCTTGGAAGTACTCCGTTTTCAGTAGAAACTGATAAAGTAACACCACCATATAAAGCTGGAGTAACATTGTCGGGGTGCCCTTCAAGGGCGTTGGCTACCTGAAGAAGCTCTAATTTTGTGAAGGGGGATCCGGCTAAAGTGTTGGCGGTTACCAGTCCTCCGACAATGGCAGCTGAACTACTTCCTAAGCCTCTGGCAGGAGGAATGAAGTTTTCAAAGGTTAAGTCGAGATTAGGGATAGGGTAATTGATAAGATCCCAAAAATGGCACATTGTTTTCCAGACCAGGTTAGTATCATCCGTTGGAATGCCCTCTTTGTAAGAGCCTGACAAAGTAATTCGAAAAGGTCGGTTGGTTTCTACTGTAATCCTATTGTATAACTGAAGGGCCATGCCCAAACAATCAAATCCAGGTCCGAGATTGGCAGAAGTGGCGGGTATCTTAACTTGGAACATCATATTCCTCCCTTATAAAGAATTGGGATATTATGATTCTGGATAATCTTTTTCAAAACGGATAACGTTATCAATGCTAAGGACTTTGCTGTAGGCCTTAACAGAATCGAGGGCCTCCTGGAGTGCACCTTCACGGCAAGGGTGAGTTACTAGGACTATTTCTGCCTGATCCTTACCTCGTTGTTTTTGGATAATGGAAGCAAAACTAATGTTCGCTTCAGCAAAAAGTAAAGCCAGAGTTGCCAAGACACGAGGTTCGTCTTTGACAAGCAGACGTATATAAAAGGCGGTATAAAAGTCTGACGAGGATTTGAGGGGTAAGTCAAGGTAACAAGTACAATTGATTGAAGACATGGAATTCGATTTGAGATTGCGGGCAATGCGCATAATATCCGAGACGATTGCACTCCCAGTAGGCAATGAACCTGCACCGCGTCCATAAAACATAGTTTCTCCAACAGCGTCTCCAACCACATAAATAGCGTTAAAAACACCATTTACTGAAGCAAGGGGATGGGTGAGAGGCAATATAGCCGGGTGAACGCGAACTTCAATTCCTTCATCTTGATGTTTAGCTACAGCTAAAAGCTTAATTGTGCACCCCAGCTCTGCAGCGTAGGTTAAATCCTCACGGGTGATTTTTGAGATACCTTCTACAAAGACGTCATTAAGTGCAACTCGCGAATTAAATGCTATAGAAGCAAGGATAGCCAGCTTACGTGCAGCATCTAAGCCATCCACATCGGATGAAGGATTGGCTTCGGCATACCCTAGTTGTTGGGCTTCAGCAAGAACTTCCGCATACTCACGTCCCTGTTCAGCCATTGCAGTAAGAATATAGTTGGTGGTTCCATTAATGATACCAAGCAAATGAGTGATTTTATTGGCTGAAAGGGATTCTTTTAGAGCCGCAATAATCGGAATTCCACCTCCGACACTTGCTTCAAAATATAAGTCTTTTCCAGCTTCATTGGCTGCGTCAAGCAATTCGTGACCGTGAACTGCTATAAGATCTTTATTAGCAGTAACGACATTTTTTCCATGTTTCAAAGCATCTAGTATAAAGGTACGAGCAGGCTCGATACCGCCCATTACTTCAACAATAATGTCTATTTCAGGATCATGAAGAACTTCTTCGGGCTGATCTGTCAGCAGAAAATCGCCGCTGACATCTCGCTCACGATGAAGGTCACGGTCAAGGATTGCCTTTATCTGAAGATCGCAATGAGTACGGGTTTGTATATCTTCAGCATTTTGTTGCAATACTTGTACAACACCGCATCCTACAGTGCCTAGACCTAAGATACCTATTTTAATGGACATGATAAGTCACTCCTCTCGAAAATACAAATGTATCTGCATAGTGGACATTATACCTTGGACTATCTAGCTTTGACAAGGAAATTCTATAGGAATTTCCTACAATTCTAAGAAATTAGGGTTGACACTGAGGAATGTATTCTGTATCATATACACAAAGTTCTCGATACAAATGTAATATAACAGGAAGTGTATCTAGGGTTCCGAGGTAAGCTCTCTCTTAAGGGAGAACCTGACTGGTCCGAGCGGTACAGAATCCATAATGGGTTTACACCGTGGGTAGAAAAAACCCAAGCGGAAAGTTCCACGTTGCTAAGGGGACTACGCTTGGGATTTTTAATTTCTTTTACTAACAATAGGAGTGGAGGAGATAAGAATGTTCATTTATTTAAATGGTTCATTTGTTGCTGAAGAAGATGCCAAAGTTTCAGTTTTTGATCATGGCTTTTTATATGGGGACGGCATTTTTGAGGGGATTCGAGCGTATCACGGTCGAGTGTTTAAATTAGAAGAACATTTAAAACGCCTTTATGAATCAGCTAAATCTATTAATCTTACCATCGGGATTAATAAGGAAGATATGGCTGAGGTTGTCCTCGAAACACTCCGTAAAAATGATTTGAAAGATGCCTATATACGCCTGGTCGTTTCACGAGGAAAAGGAGATCTGGGACTCGACCCCAATAATTGTTCTAAAGCCACGATTATCTGTATAGCAGCACAAATCAAGCTTTTTGAGCAAACCATGTACGAGCAAGGGCTAAATGTGAAAACCGTTGCAATAAGAAGGAATAATCCGGATTCTTTAAATCCCAGAATCAAATCCCTTAATTATCTTAATAATGTTTTAGCAAAAATAGAATGTACTCAAGCGGGAGTTATAGAAGCGATTATGCTCACTCAAGACGGTTATGTTGCGGAGGGGACAGCGGATAATATTTTTATCTACCGTAATAATGTTTTACTCACTCCGCCTCTTTCGGCAGGAATACTAGAAGGTATTACCCGAAATACTGTAATACAACTTGCTCAAACCCTAGATATAGAAGTAAAGGAAATGTTGTTTACTCGTCATGATATGTATACTGCTGATGAGTGCTTCCTAACCGGTACAGCTGCTGAATTGATTCCTGTTAGAAATGTCGATGGACGTGAAATTGGGCTTGGGAAACCGGGTTCAATATTTAAACAGCTACTGAAGGAGTTTAGGGCTCTTACCCAGGTGAACGGCCCTGAAATATACAGCATGTAAGAGCAAATGTTTAGGGAGGGAAAACAATGAGTGAAGAAGAAAAAACAGGACTAATTGGCGCCCATATCTTATTAAATGCCTTACAACAGGAAGGTGTTGACGTCATCTTTGGGTATCCCGGAGGGGTATTGCTTCCACTGTATGACGCTCTCTTAGATAGTCCAGTTCGTCATGTATTGGCGCGGCATGAACAGGGAGTTGTTTTTGCAGCGGATGGTTATTCCAGAGTAACTGGGAAAGTTGGAGTTTGCTTAGGGACATCCGGTCCGGGAGCCACGAATCTGGTAACCGGTATCGCTAATGCTTTCTTAGACTCCATCCCTATGGTTGTTTTGACCGGGCAGGTTCCCACAAGTTCAATAGGCTCCGACTCTTTTCAAGAGGTAGATATTATTGGAATTACAATGCCGATTACCAAACATTCATATTTGGTTAAAGACGCCCGAGATCTGCCTAGGATTGTGAGAGAGGCTTTTTATATTGCTCGTACCGGTCGTCCGGGTCCTGTTCTCATTGATTTGCCCAAAGATGTTCTGGCGGCTGAAAATGTTATTCCTTTTTCTAATGAAATGAAGTTAAAAGGGTATAAAGTGTTTGGCCAAGCCAACAATGGAAAGATTGAAGAAGTGGTCAAAGTGCTTTCCGAGTCTCGAAAGCCTGTTTTATATGCGGGGGGCGGGGTCGTTACAGCAGGAGCAGAAGATGTTTTGAGGCAATTTATTGATAAAACATCCATCCCATTGGTTACTACCTTGATGGGAACAGGAAGCCTTCCTTTTGAACATCCAAACTCATTAGGTATGGTTGGAATGCATGGAACAGTGACAGCCAACTATGCGGTGGACGATTGTGATTTGTTAATTGCGGTGGGTGTGCGTTTTGATGACCGTGTAACAAGCGGTATAGGGCATCGGTTTGCGACTAAAGCTAAGGTTATTCATATTGATATCGATCCGGTTGAGATCAGGAAAGTGGTAAAAACAGATATCCAAATCGTTGGCGATGCGCGCCAAGTAATAACAGAGATGCTCGAGGTTCTGCCGGCTTTTCCGGTACCTCAAGTTACAGAGTGGTGGAATCAGCTGCATGACTGGAAGGCGAATCATACCCTGGAGTATGACAAGGATAGACTCACACCTCAGATGGTCATTCAGTGTCTCGGAGAAGTAGCCGGCGGAGAAACCATTGTCACCACAGATGTTGGACAGCATCAAATGTGGGCTGCTCAGTATTATCCGGCAGTTAACCCGCGCAATTATGCAACCAGCTGCGGTCTAGGCGTTATGGGTTATGGCTTACCTTCGGCCATAGGAGCGCAAATTGCCCGTCCCAATGAAAAAGTCGTGGTAATAACCGGTGATGGATCATTCCAAATGTCGATTCAAGAGTTGGGTACCATTGCTCAGAATCAACTTCCTATTAAGATTGTCCTTCTTAATAATGGAGTTCTTGGTATGGTTCGGCAAATGCAAAAAATGTTTTATGCTGAGCGTTATAGTCAAATTAGTCTTCAAGGCAGCCCTGACTTTGTCAAAGTGGCAGAAGCCTATGGAATCCACGGCATTCATGTGAATTCCCTCGAACAGGTTCGTGGCGCTTTTGAGGAGGCATTTAGCCATCCTGGCCCGGTACTGGTAGAGATCGCTATCTCAGAAAATGAAAATGTCCTACCTATGGTTCCCCCGGGTAAACTTATTACTGAAATGATTGTGAGGTAATAATATGTTGCATACACTGGCAGTTCTTGTGGAGAACAATCCTGGAGTTTTGATTCGTGTTGCAGGATTGTTTACCCGGCGAGGTTATAATATCGATAGTCTGACAGTCTGTCAAACAGAAGATCCCGAGCTATCGCGAATGACAATCGTCGTTAATGGGGATGATCAAATCATAGAACAGGTACGAAATCAATTAAGCAAACTAGTGGTTGTTCACTCGGTTTCGGATTATACTGGTGAATGTGTTGTTGATCGTGAACTTGCCTTAATTCGGGTTCAAGTCAGTAGTGAAACACGGTCTGCGGTTCTCCAAACAGTGGATATTTTCCGCGGGCGGGTTGTGGATATGGGTAGAACGAATTTAACCGTTGAATTAACCGGTGATATACCCAAAATTGATGCGTTTGTCCACGCAATTCAACCTTATGGACTAATGGAGTTAGTACGCACTGGAAAAGTTGCAATTTTGCGGTCAGAAGCATAGTGAAAGATTTTCCTTGTGTAGTATAATAAAAAATGGCTTTGGTTATTTAAAGGCAAGGCTTATAGTTGAAAGGGAGTTTTAGAAAGATGGCAAAAATGTATTATGATGTAGACGCAAATTTAGAGTTATTAAAAGGCAAAGTTATCGCAGTAATGGGTTATGGGAGTCAAGGACATGCTCAAGCTCAAAACCTCAAAGATTCTGGACTGAATGTAGTTATTGGACTTCGTCCTGGCAGTGCGCGTACTGAACGTGCTCAAGCTGCAGGCTTTGAAGTTATGACAGTAGAAGAGGCTGCTAAGCGAGCAGATGTTATTCAAATTTTGCTTCCGGATGAAACCCAAAGTAAAGTATACAATGAAGAGATTAAGCAACATCTAACCTCCGGAAAAGCTTTAGTCTTTTCTCATGGATTTAATATTCATTTCGGTCAAATTGTCCCTCCAAGTGATGTAGATGTCTTCATGGTGGCTCCGAAAAGCCCAGGACATTTAGTGCGTCGTACTTACACTGAAGGGGCAGGAGTTCCAGCCCTGATTGCCGTTCACCAAGATGCTTCCGGTAAGGCCAAAGAATTGGCCTTAGCTTACGCTAAAGGAATTGGATCAACCAAAGCCGGCGTTTTAGAGACATCTTTTGGTGAAGAAACAGAAACTGACCTCTTCGGAGAACAAGCTGTCCTTTGCGGAGGAGCCTCTGAGCTGGTTAAAGCTGGTTTTGATACCTTGGTCGAGGCCGGTTATCAGCCGGAAATCGCTTACTTTGAGTGTTTACATGAGTTAAAGCTCATCGTTGATTTAATGTATGAAGGCGGTATGAGCTGGATGAGATATTCAGTATCTGATACGGCTCAATACGGGGATATGACCATTGGAAAACGCATTATTACCCAAGAAACCCGTAAAGAAATGAAACGAGTTCTTGAAGAAATTCAAGATGGTCGTTTTGCAAAAGCATGGTTACTAGAGAACCAAGCAAATCGTCCTGCCTTTAATGCTATGACTCGTAACGAAGCAAATCATCCTATTGAAAAAGTTGGGGAGCAATTAAGAGGAATGATGAGCTGGTTGAAAAAACACGAATAGTTGATACCATTTTAGCCGCTTTACGGCTGAGACTACTTATTTTGAAGGAATGCAGATCATTGCCATTCGTGGCAATGATCTGATTAAATTTAAGATAGAATTTGCAGCAATATTTACACTTAGCCGAGTTTGTCGAGTTTCCACCCAGATTCACTTGTTCACTCTTTGCAACAATGCTTTTCAATAGTAACCGGAAGGATGTTTGAGTAATGCGGCGGATTGAGATCTTTGATACTACTCTTAGAGATGGCGAACAATCTCCCGGAGTAGCACTTAATGCAGAGGAAAAACTGCTAATTGCCCACCAATTAGGAAAACTGGGGGTTAATGTTCTTGAAGCGGGGTTTCCTATAGCCTCCCCAGGAGATTTTGAAGGAGTACGCAGGATTGCTCAAGAGGTAAGAAATGTAGGGGTGGCCGCCCTTGCTCGGGCCAATGCCAAAGATATAGAACGTGCCTGGGAGGCAATATCAGGCGGAGAGTCTCCTCGTATTCATACCTTTATAGCTACTTCCCCCATACATATGCAGTACAAATTACAAAAATCACCGGACGAAGTTTTTGAACAAGCTGTCCAGGCTGTTCGATTGGCAAAATCCAAGGTTAGTGATATTGAGTTTAGTGCTGAAGATGCTTCCCGCAGTGATGTGGATTTTTTGGCTAGAGTTTTCTCAGGGGTTATTCAAGCTGGGGCAACTGTGCTTAACGTTCCCGATACGGTAGGCTATGCCACGCCTGAAGAGTATGCTGCATTTTTAAAAGCAATTATGGAACGAACAACTGGGATTGAAAAGGTGAAAGTCAGTGTCCACTGCCATAACGATTTAGGCTTGGCAGTTGCCAATTCCCTTGCTGCAGTTGGGGTAGGTGTACATCAGCTGGAGTGCACGGTAAATGGAATTGGTGAAAGAGCCGGGAATGCAGCCTTAGAAGAACTTGTCATGGCTTTACACACACGCCGGGATCAGTTTGATGTGGAAACCAGTATTGTAACCTCAGAGATAGCCAGAACTAGTCAATTAGTAAGTCGTCTGACGGGAATGATGATTCAGCATAACAAGGCAATTGTAGGTAAGAATGCTTTTGCCCATGAATCCGGTATCCACCAAGATGGTATGCTGAAAGAACGTTCCACCTATGAAATTATGTCGCCAAGTATTATTGGAATTGATGCCGAATCCATTGTCCTAGGGAAACATTCAGGACGTCACGCTGTTCAGCAGAGGCTGTCAGATCTGGGACTGGAGTTAGAGGATAGTCATTTTGAAGATTTGTTTTCTCGGTTTAAACTTTTGGCCGATCGAAAGCGGGAAGTGACCACAGCCGATCTGTTCTCTTTAGTAGATGAACAGAAAGAGAAAACTGATCAGATAAATTTAGATTACCTGCAGATTTCAAGTGGAACTCATTTAGTTCCCACAGCTACAGTTGGGTTGATGTATCAAGGGCAAAGACTCGCTGATGCCGCCTGTGGGGACGGGCCTGTAGATGCCGCTTTTAAAGCCATTGACAAAGTGTTGGGAACTCAGGGGAAATTAAGTCATTATTCCCTACAAGCACTTGATGGCGGCGAAGATGCGCAAGGGGAAGTTACGGTAAGTGTAAAATTTGGCGAGAATCTAGTTGCTGGACGTGGAGTTAGTACGGATATTATCGAAGCAAGTGTAAGAGGTTATCTCCAAGCAGTAAATCGAGCTTACACACGAGGCTGGATTGAGATTAAACAGTAAGAACTGATTCGTGCCGGTGGACTTATCTCTAAGTTGAAGGAGGAAAAATAATGCCTAATGTTTTAGTACTTCCCGGTGATGGTATTGGGTTAGAAATAACCCCGGAAGCTGTAAAGGTGTTAGAAGCTGTATTAAAGGATCATCCTCAAAGCCTTAAGTTTGAATATGGCTTGATAGGGGGAGCAGCAATTGATGAAGTGGGCAAAGCTTTGCCGGATGCAACACTTGAAGCTGCACAGAGAGCTGACGCGATTCTATTAGGTTCAGTGGGTGGGCCTAAGTGGGATACCCTCCCAGCTCCCCAACGTCCTGAACTGGGAGGATTGCTGGCGATTAGAAAAGCTTTAGGCCTTTTTGCAAATATTCGCCCTGTTAAGATGCTCCCAATGTTAGTAGATGCCTCTACTCTTAAAACTGAAGTGGTTAAAAACGTTGACCTTGTTGTATTGCGAGAATTGACAGGTGGACTTTACTTTGGTGAGAAAGGGAGAGGAACTAACCCAAGAAGTGCCTTTGATAACTTGATCTATACTGAGGAAGAAATTCAGCGTATTGTAGAACTTGGTTTCCAAACGGCAATGAAGCGGCGTAAAAAGCTTTGTTCTGTTGACAAAGCAAATGTCCTTGAGTCTTCTCGTTTTTGGAGAGAGATTACTCTTGAAGTTGCTAAAAATTATCCGGAAGTTGAATTAACCCATATGTATGTCGACAATGCCGCCATGCAATTGGTTCGTTGGCCGGAGCAGTTTGATGTAATCGTAACTGAGAACATGTTTGGAGATATCCTGACAGATTTAGCTTCTATGCTCATGGGATCGATTGGAATGATCTCTTCGGCAAGCTTAAATGGCAGTAAAGGACTCTATGAACCAGCTCATGGGTCAGCCCCGGATATTGCAGGAAAGAACATTGCTAATCCTTTGGCCACGATTCTCTCAGGTGCTCTGATGTTGCGTTACTCCTTTGGATTAGAGGAGGAGGCACAGAAAATTGAGAGAGCGGTTGAGCAAGTATTGCAAGAAGGGTATAGAACCGCTGATTTAGCAAAACCAGGCGACAAGGTTCTGGGCACTCGTGAAATGGGCAATGCTGTAGTTGAAGCGCTTAAATAGTTTATGATAGTAGTGATTAAAAGTGATGGAGCATTGCCTTAGTTTTAATGTATTTTCCAGGTTATGTTAGAAACACACTTGAAAATTTTAATTAATTAAGATAAAGTATACCTAACTGGATAGAGAATATAGCATGTGATCGACCTAGTATGATAGACGATAGTGTTCAGAGAGAAAAACAGTTGCTGAGAGTTTTTCCACCTTCGGTATCAGAACCCCAGTCGTGATGCTCTGATGATGAATCGGACGGTATCCACCGTTATGCGGAATTTTGTTAGATCAATCTGGCAGTGATGAGTTGGCATTGGCAATAAAGGTGGTACCGCGGAAGGCTTCTTTCGTCCTTGATATAAGGATGAAAGGGGCCTTTTTTTAGGTCTTTGGGTCTTATGAAAGTAAGGAGCCATAGCCCGCTCACACACGTTGCGTTCCGCACCGCCCTATGCCATCCTTGGCGGGCGGTGCACTCGACACGTCCTGTGTCAGCGCTCTCTCGTTGGATGCAGAAGGAATTGCGCCAACCTCTGGGCGGCGCAGGAAGTGAACCTGGGCGCAATTGGCCTTCAGCATCGGCACTCGCCTTATCGTGAACTCCACTGAAGTGTTCACTAAGCTATTGGCTCCTTAGCTTTCTGGTCGACGGGGCTGGGAACGGGGATGTGCAAGTAAGGAGCCATAGCCCGCTCACACACGTTGCGTTAACTGGCTCGTTGGTGCAGAAGGAATTGCGCCAACCTCTGGGCGGCGCAGGAAGTTAACCCGGGCGCAATTGGCCTTCAGCATCGGCACTCGCTTTATCGTGAACTCCACTGAAGTGTTCACTAAGCTATTGGCTCCTTAGCTTTCTGGTCGACTGGGGCTGGGAACGGGGATGTGCAAGTTGGGAGTTATTGACCGTTCAGGTGGATAATTTGAGGATGTATGGTTTCCTTGAACTTATTGTTCAAGACGTTTGGGGATTGAGAGAGAATGTTCTTGCAGTTAGGGAAATGCTAATAGGAGTAGGTGTATGAGCTTGAAATTAGGTAAGGTCGCCTAAAGCATTTTTCTGATGGGCTTTTTAATAAATAATGGTTTGGGAAGGATGGTTGTGATATGTCACAAAGTATTGGTTTTATTGGTGGGGGAAATATTGCGGAGGCTATGATTAGTGGTTTAAAGAAGGCAAATAGTGCCCTTGAGATTAGAGTGACTAATCTTTCCAATCGAGGACGACTTCAGGGGTTGGTTGACAGATATAAGGTTAGCGCCACCTCGTTAACTGAGCTTGTAGAAGATTCTAAGGTCTTGATTATTGCAGTTAAGCCGAAGGATGTCCAAGGGGTCTTGAAAGATTTAGCAGGTTTTTCGTTGCAGGATAAACTTGTGATTAGTGTAGCAGCAGGTGTCCCCTTGAAGGTGTTTTATAAGTATTTGCCGGGGGTTGCAGTGGTTAGAGCAATGCCTAATACTTCAACTGCTGTACTTCATTCCATGACGGGATTGGTGCGAGGTGATAATGTCAATGATGAGCAGGCCAGTGTGGGAGAAAAGATCTTTTCGGCCACAGGTAAGATTATGTGGGTGCCTGAAAAGAATATCAATGCTTTAACAGCTATCAGTGGCAGTGGGCCGGCATATTTTTATCTTTTCGCTGAAAGCTTAATCAAGGCCGGGGTGGAATTAGGCCTCAGTGAAGCGGAAGCAGAGGTCTTAGTGCTTGAAACCCTAATTGGATCGGGAAAAATGATTGCAGAAAGTGATAAATCACCGGGAAAATTGCGTGAGGAAGTTACTTCGCCCAATGGGACGACCTATGCTGCCCTCAATGTGTTTATGGAGGAAAAATTGGCTCAGACAGTTCAGAACGCAGCTTGGGCTTGTGCTAGGCGAGCGGAAGACTTGGAAGGGGAGTATTCGGAGTGAAAATGACTGAGGTTCGCAGGGTTGTCTTGAAAATAGGGAGCAGCAGCTTAAACCATCCACAAGGTGGGATTGATGAGCGTGCAATTAATGAGATTGCCTCAGTCATTGCCGCCTTAAAGCAGAGTGGAGTTGAGTGCATAATCGTTTCATCTGGAGCAGTAGCAGCCGGGATGGGACAACTAAAGCTTACAGCTCGTCCGCGTGATTTGGCGGGCAAACAAGCCGTAGCAGCTGTGGGTCAAGGAGTTCTCATCGAGATGTATACCCGTTATCTTGAACGCCAAGGAATAATAGGAGCTCAAATCTTACTTTCCCGTATTGATTTGGCCCAAGCCTCTCACTATAGAAACGCCCAAAACACTTTAGAGAAATTACTGCGTTTACAAGTTGTGCCCATCATTAATGAAAATGACACAGTTGCAGTGGATGAACTTTGTTTTGGAGATAATGACACTTTATCCGCCTTAGTTGCCGGACTAGTTGGGGCAGATTTATTGGTGATTTTAACGGATGTCGATGGCTTATACTCTGCAAATCCCAAAAAGGATCAATCCGCTCAGCTAATTAAAGAGGTTAACGATGTTTCAGCCGTTGAATGTATGGCAAGTGGGGCGGGAAGTTTATTAGGAACTGGAGGAATGGTTACCAAACTTCGGGCCGCCAAGATAGCTACACGTTTTGGAATTGGAATGCTGCTTTTAAACTTTACAAGATTGCCGGAACTTAGCCCATCAACTAAAAGCCAAGAACCTTTGGGAACATTTTTTCAACCGCTCAAACATCGACTAGCAGGTCGAAAGCGTTGGATTGCCTACGCAGGATTGTCTGAGGGTAGTATTAAAGTTGATGAAGGTGCGGCCAAAGCTCTTGTGGAAGAAGGAAAAAGTTTACTTGCTAAAGGAATTACAAATGTTGAAGGAACTTGGGAACGAAAAGAAATCGTTCGCATCATTAATTCTCAGGGAGAAGAAATTGCTAGAGGTGTTGTAGAGCTAAGCGATACTGAGGTAAAGCTGGTAAAGGGTTTGCACTCTGAGAAGTTGCATCAATTTGTTGAGAACTTCGATGGCGAAGAAGTAGTTCATCGAGACAATATGACACTTATGGTTGATGCATAAGGCATAGGTTTAATATGGAATTTAATATAATGTTTTCTAAGGGAGGTCGATTATTATGTTTTTTCCGGAATTAATTGAGATAGGGAATAAAGCAAAACAAGCAGCCCGACAATTAGCTTTTGCCAGCACGGAGGCCAAAAATAAAGCCCTAATCTTTATGTCAGAAGCACTCCTAAAAAATGAGGAAGAAATCCTTAGGGCAAATAGCCTAGATGTTAAAGCTGCTGAAGAGAAGGGTCTAAAGAAAAGCTTAGTAAATAGATTAAAATTATCATCAGCGAGTATCGCTCAAATTAGTCAATCTCTCAATGAGGTAGTAGCGTTACGAGATCCGGTTGGAGAAGGGGAAGTGTGGACACGTCCGAATGGCTTGCGTATTCAACAAACTCGTGTTCCATTAGGAGTCGTGGCCATGATTTATGAGGCAAGGCCTAATGTAACAGTGGATGCAGCTGCCTTGTGTCTAAAGTCAGGAAATGTTGTAATCCTGAGGGGCGGGTCAGAGGCCTTAGAAAGCAATAAAGTCTTGGCGAGAGTTATAGCTGAAGCTGCTGAGGCAAGCGGATTGCCAGCAGGTTCAATTCAATTAATTACAGAGACAAATAGAGAATGGATTCAACAGTTAATCCGTTTAAATGAATATGTTGATGTGGTTATACCTAGGGGCGGGGCAGGGCTGATTCAAGCGGTGGTAACTAATGCCTCTGTTCCGGTGATTGAAACGGGAACCGGAATGTGTCATGCATTTGTTGATCAAGATGCAGATTTTGAGAAGGCTGTCCCTGTTATTATCAATGCCAAGACCCAAAATCCAGGGGTCTGTAACGCTTTGGAAACCATGCTTGTTGATGAAGGGATTGCGGAAGACTTTCTTCCCTTGATTGGTGAAGAACTGCAAAAAAAGCAAGTTCAGATTAAAGGGTGCTTGAGAACGTGTGAAATCTTGTCTTACGCTTCCCCTGCCAGTGAAGAAGACTGGGTGGAAGAACATCTCGATCTTATATTAAGTGTTAAAGTCGTGCCAGGTCTAAATGGGGCTCTTGATCATATCTATCGATATTCTACAAAGCATTCGGAAACGATTATCACAGAGAACTACTCAAAGGCTCAAAGGTTCTTGAGAGAAATAGATGCAGCTGCGGTTTATGTAAATGCTTCAACACGATTTACGGATGGAGGACGCTTCGGCTTTGGAGCAGAGATAGGAATCAGCACTCAGAAGTTGCATGCCCGAGGCCCAATGGGGTTGAGAGAATTGACGACGATTAAATACATGGTATATGGAGATGGACAAATTGTTAATTAATTTATAACATTAAAATTTATCAGGATTTTATCGGTTACGGTTCCTCGATGTTTGTGAAACTATTTGAGAGTTGCTTATATCCACGTTGTTCTTAGATGTAAAGGTAGATCGAATTGGCTGTACTTGGGCAGACCATGCTGCAAAAGGTTCATTAAAGCAATATTTACTGTAAAAAGGCCGCCATTTGGCGGCCTTTTATGGTAGACTAGGATTACTCTAAGACGAGTATAATTTGTAAATTGATTAATAGTTTTATGTGATTGTAATAAAGGTTAGAGTTTATGCGAAAAGTGGAGCATCATTGAGACATGAGACAAAGGGTGTGGCATTAATGGAGTGGGATATTGCGAAGAGAGAATTAAGTAAAGTGAAAGTCTCTTTAAATGGCAAAAATGAGCTAGTTCTCGTGCAATCTAAATCTAATACGCTTAAGTGTATCGGGAGAGGGACGGATGCCGCAGTGTTTCGCTTCATATCCGCACCTCAGTATGCCTATAAAGTGTTTAGTAATGACAAGCTAGAAAAGTTAGAACAAGAGAGCAAAGTTTATTTGAAGCTAGGTTGCTCGAAGTATTTTCCTGTGTATTATGGCAAAGGATTAAACTATCTGGTAATTAGTTACGAAGCAGGAATGACTCTATATGATTGTCTTTTACAAGGAATTCATATACCTAAACAGGTCATAGTTGAGGTTGATAATGCGATAGACTATGTACTCAGCAGAGGACTGAACCCAAGAGACATTCATCTGAAAAATATACTATTTCATGAGGGTCAGGTAAAACTTGTTGATGTCTCTGAGTATATGACGCCAGGAAATGATAAAAGGTGGGAATACTTGAAAGAAGGGTATAAGGAGCACTATCACCTATTTGATGGAAAAGCCCTGCCTTTCTGGCTTATAGAAAATGTACGAAAATGGTATAACCAGACAAGACCCGAGAGCCTAAATATTCAAGATTTTGTGAAAGATCTCATTAATCCTTTTCAGGAAAGACTTCACTTCTGATGCAAGTTTTTTTTATACTAGTCAAAAGATCGGGAAATAATGTAATTAATGATAATCGATTGGTACTAGTGACAATGGTGTTTTGAATGCTTAGTGAGAATAAAAAACTGAAACAGCAACAAAGTGATTTGGAGAAAATAATCGATATGAATGTAAGTTGGAAAAGAAACATTATACTTTTTTTAGTTAGTCAGACCGTTTCCCTCTTTGGATCATCCCTGGTTCAGTATGCAATTATGTGGCATATTACCTTAAAATCCCAGTCTGGAATAATGATGACATTAGCCATTGTCTGCGGTTTTTTGCCTACCTTATTTCTTTCACCATTTGCTGGGGTATGGGCGGATCGTTATAATCGTAAGACCCTCATCATTTTATCCGATTCATTGATTGCATTATCGACGCTGGTTCTGGCAATTTTGTTTCTACTAGGCCATGATGCTCTTTGGCTCCTTTTCGTAATGTCCGCTATACGTGCACTTGGATCAGCTATTCAAATGCCTGCGGTAGGAGCATTCCTCCCCCAACTAGTACCGGAGGATAAACTAACTCAGGTGAACGCCACGAATGGAACAATACAAGCGCTAGTTATGTTGCTGTCCCCAATGTTAAGTGGTGTCCTACTGACAATGGCTAGTATCGAATTAATATTTTTTATAGATGTGATCACAGCAGTTATTGCTGTTTTAGTTTTGCTTTTATTTTTGCATGTCCCTGTCCACGCGAAAGCATTAGAAAAACAAACTCTGAGTTATTTTAGAGATCTGAGTGACGGATTCAATTACATCAGAAGTCATGGATATGTGAAGAGGTTTTTTTTGTTTTGTGCCGGCTTCTTTTTCTTAGCAGCACCTGTTGCCTTTTTAACTCCTCTGCAAGTTACTCGTAGTTTCGGTAACGATGTTTGGCGTTTGACGGCAATAGAAATTACTTTTTCAATTGGGATGATGCTTGGCGGCATTATTATGGCTTCTTGGGGTGGTTTTAAGAACAAGGTTCACACCATGACACTATCAAGTCTCGTAATTGGAATCTGCACCTTTGCCCTAGGAATGATTCCGGTTTTTTGGATTTACCTTATTTTTATGGGGTTGGTAGGAATTGCAATGCCGGTTTTCAACACGCCTTCAACAGTCCTATTGCAAGAAAAAGTAGAGGAAGATTTTCTGGGAAGAGTGTTTGGAGTTCTAGGGATGATTTCAAGCTCCATGATGCCTTTAGGAATGCTCTTGTTCGGACCATTATCAGACATTATTATGATTGAATGGTTGCTTATTGGTACAGGCTTGTTAATGTTTATTCAAGGATTTTTCTTGTTAGGTAACAAAGTATTAATAGAAGCAGGAAAACCAATCCCCAAACTTTAATTAGCTAAAGTAATTCCTAGTAAAAGGACTTGAGATCAAAATTTTGATTCAAGTCCTTTTTTGCGTATGAGCAGGGTAATTAACTTGTAAAATCGAGGCTTTATAATGTGTGACCTCTTCGCCGATTGAGTACGATTGTTCTATGTTCTACAGAATAGTTTTAATTAGATTTTAAGAAATTCCTAAGATTTAACTAAGTTTTTTTTAAGATCTCAACTCTATAATACAATTATAAATTATATGGTTCAGCCTTCAAATTTGAACGACATATAAAAGAGATGTGCCTTAATTATTAAAAGTTAGGTGGCTTAA
Organism: Desulfosporosinus sp. HMP52; assembly: GCF_000765145.1. GTDB lineage: Bacteria > Bacillota > Desulfitobacteriia > Desulfitobacteriales > Desulfitobacteriaceae > Desulfosporosinus. The sequence goes on from NZ_JMGA01000032.1 coordinate 54,789, forward strand.
GTGAGAGAGGAGATATTCTATGAAACAGTTAAAAATTCTTGTGTTTTATGCAGCCTTTGGGAATGGACATATTACAGAACCCTTATAGCTTTCAATTTTGGTTTATTAATATCTTACGTGATTTATTTCTACTTTCTAATAAATGTTCCAAGACCAGTTTAGTAGGTAACGACTTTTTGACCATGCTGATCGCTTTCGTTTATAATAATGACCAACCTTTAATGCATTTCCAAGTATTCATGTATTATTAAGTTTTTACAATGTGTGGAGTTTATACAATTGCTATTTTAATTATCATCGCGCGGCGAGAAGACTCCCATCCTCTATAGGTGGTGAGATGAATCGCCGACCCAAAATATTACAAGAACACCTGTTCCGAAACTGTTCTCTCTGTGGTAAAATAAGGGTATAGAACATTAGAGGGGGTGTTCACAATAATCCGAGTCTTAAAGACAACGTTCCATACTACTAAAGACAACATAGAACGTCTCTTTGCCTGTAATCGCACATCTGCTAATGTTTGGAATGACTGTTTAGGATTGGACAAAGAGCATTTTCAAAAAAACGGTAGCTGGATTGACAGAGGGACGTTGCATTTAGCAACCAAAGGTCAATACCAAGTCCATAGTCAGTCCATACAGGCGGTCTACGAAAAATACATTGATGCTCGAGAAAATGCTCATAAAGCAAGGGCATTGGGATTCACCCAAATTCGGTACCCTTACAAAGAAAAAAAGCATTTCAATACTAAATGGAAAAAAGATGGGTTTCGGGTTGGCGAAAACGGAAAAATCGAGTTAAGTTTGGGGCTTTTCAGGGGTAAACGACAAAAACCTATAGTGGTTCGGGTAAAGGATTTGCCCACCGGCAAAATTAAGGAGATTGAACTTGTCTATGACCGGGGTTTGCGGTTAGCTATAGCCTATGATGACGGCATAACTCCAAAAGAAAATGATCATCTTGGCATTGCGGCAATAGACCTGGGTGAAATCCACACCATAGCTTCAGTGTGTGATAATGGTCAAGGAGTGATCATTACCGGTCGGAAGATCCGAAGTCTCAAACGATTACGTAATAAGAAAATGAAGGAACTGCAAAAGAAGATAGCCAAATGTCAAAAAGGTTCTCGTCAATGGAAAAAGTACCGGCGAGCTTTGTACTACGTCTTGGGTAAGAGTGATGCCCAGTTGACAGATGCCCTTCACAAAACCACCCGTAAATTTGCAAATTGGTGCTTGGAAAATAAAGCGAAAAGAGTCGTTGTAGGCAACATGGAGGGTGTACAGCGAAATACTTCTCCTAAAAAGAAAAAGAACAAGCACAAACGTTCTTGCAAACATAATCAAAAGATGTCTCAATGGCAATTTGGTCGAATCACAACCTACCTGCAATACAAATTGGCAGCCGAGGGAATAAGTCTACAAAAAGTCGATGAATCCTATACAACACAAACGTGTCCCGTTTGTGGGAGGAGAAAGAAACCAACATCTAGGAATTACAGTTGTACTTGCGGATATCAGGAACACCGGGATATCCACGGAGCGAAGAACATCTTGAGCAACTACAAATATGGGAAGTTCCGGGAACTATCATTGGATCAACAAAAGTATCTACGGATCGCCTAAAGCGGGAGGTAGTAGAAGCCATGAACCTGGCCCGTATGCAACAATTGCATATAGTTGCCGGCCTTACCGAAATAATGTACTCGCGCCTCGGGTGAAGCGAGATGCCATTGAGACATATATTTTGGGCTCGCCGGAAGCCCCTACCTCTAATGTAGTGTAGGTGGGGGAGGTTCACATTAGCAACCCAGTTTATTAAACAGCATGTTATCTTAGATCTATTATCCTCCGTAGTATTAGGTGGTTTAATATTCGACCTTGTATTTCATATTAACCTTGAGAGACTGGGCGCCTGGTTGAAGAAACAATGTCTATGGTTAAGTGTGAGAAAGAGATCGATAAATGATATTGATGAGTTGAAAAATCCAAGCCAGCAATTAGGCGTCAGATATTAAGCTTTACTGACGTCTCTTAACAAGAGGATACTTAAATCATCACTCAATCAATAAAAAGGAGTAAAGTCATGATCAATTTAGCCCAAAAACGACTCTTAAAGTACGTAGTTGTTTCACTTGCTTTGGCGCTGATAGTCGGGTGTTCACCCTTAAACTATCCTAAGGATACCCCCTCAAAGACGACGGATTCGGCTCCTCAAACTACTCACTCATCCTCTGCACCCCAAGCCAGGGATGAGGCCAAGGAGTTATTGCTAAATATTATGGGAGCAGCGGAGCAAGGGAAAGTGATTAACTGTAATTTTCCTGTGAAGACAACCGTGATTGAAGATGTTACGAGTCAATGGGGAGAGCCCGAAAAGGTTGACTGGGTGTCCGCCGCTAAGGGGAACTACGCTACCTACTCAAAACAGGCAATGGTTTTTGGCTTCAACAAAGGTTCTCAAATCTTCGAAGTCCGATCTTTTGATCCACGATTACAGCAGCTATCCATGGCTAAAACAAAGGAACTATTCGGGGATCCGGCTTATAATGCTAAAACCAAAGTTGAGAATGGGCCCTTTTATAATAAAAAAGTAAATGGAGAGGAAATTATTGGCTATACAGTGGGTTCGGAATATAAAATTGAGTTTGTGTTCCCAATACCAACAGCTACTGATTCGAATCCAATGATGGATCATTATCTTGTTCTTTATCCGAGGGGTACTGTGAACAATATGGCAGATGATCCGGGGCGGCAATGGTAATTGAGTAAGGAACTAAGTAAAGGCCACGCAATGCGTGGCCTTTAGATTTGTAAGCACCCACTTCTTGTAAGTGGTAAGCTCACAATAAGCTTCAGGTTGGTTCTCAGAGTATTAATAGACACGTTTCGCTCCTACATAGGCCTTGGACCAATAGGGAGTAAACCCATAGATAGCAATTCCTTTACTGCTTGTTGCACTAATGAATTGATTATCCCCAATGTAGATTCCTACATGACTTACTTGTTTTCCCGGAACAAGGGTAAAGAAAACTAAATCACCGGGAATTAAGTTGTTAAAGCTTACAGCGGTTCCAACACCGTATTGGTCAATACTAACCCGAGGCAGAGTTATGTTTTGGCTGGCAAAAACATAACGAGTAAACCCGGAACAATCAAAGCCTGATGGAGTTGTGCCTCCCCATTTATAGGGAACGCCTAAAAAGCTTTTGGCAGTACTAATGAGTTGATTTGTCTTATCCTGGGGCAAAACTTTCGCCTGTGGTAAAGCCTTTGCATTTTTTAAGGCCTCTAATGTTTGGGGCCCGACAATTCCATCTACTAATAAATTGCGATCTCGTTGAAATGCTTGAACAGCAGTCTTTGTGTTATTTCCGAAAATGCCATCAACTGAACCAACGTCATAATTTAAGGCTTGGAGATCTGATTGTAACATTCGAATCTCTGAACCTGTGGAGCCAACCTGAAATGTTGCAGCTTCAACTGCTGAAGCAGAAGCGATAATAGTCATAATAACTAATATCATTAAGATAATCCCTTTTTTCACTTATAACTACCCCTTTCCTGTATTGCTACCCTCAAGGCCTCGTAGAGTGAAGTATACATGCTGACCACTTGAAAGTATAGTACAAGTTGTTGGTTGTATACCCATATTTAGCCTATTAGATATTAGAATACAGTTTATATACTTGGGGTACATTTTCGTTTTTAGGGTAGGATAATTATACCGAAATTGTAAGGTGAGGAGGAAAGCTATGCAAAAGGTTTTTGCCGCTGAAATTGGAAATGAGAGTATAGTTATTAATACCATTGTCGATATAGATACTGCAAATCCTAAGCTGCTTGGACAAGGTATCTCTTATACTACTGTACATCATGGAGATATTGAAGCAGGATTAAATTCTGCTGTTCAAGATTTAGAAAAAGAGATTGGGACTGTAGGTTCTTTAGATGAGATAACTATATACGCCTCCAGTCTAGTGCCACCCCATCGACTGGAGAAGCTTAAGGTGCCATCTTACCTAAAAAACAAACTAATGCCATCCTCTGAAGCAATCCTGAGGGCAGCCCAAGTGATTTATGAGGAGGTAGGAGAAGTATTAGTCATTGATGTTAGTCCAGTATGGACAAACGTCTATTCGATTATTGAAGATATGTCTCAGGAAACGATGGCAGAAGACTTAAATGTTATTAACAATCCTCTGTCCTTAGTGAAGCTCATTGGGGAGAAGAAGGTTATGGACCATTATGGAAGTGAGTGGGAAAAACTAAATACTATAAATCCGAAAACCCCAAAAGAGATGATCTTTTGTGCTGAGTTGACAGCTGCAGCAATTGGGTTTGCTCTGAAAAGACATGCTAAAAGTCTAAACAAGAAGAATGTAAATTTCAATAAGATTCGCTGGATTGTAGGAACTGGGGTGGGACTTACGCAGTTTCCCAATGCTCTGGAGATTTTTCAAGAAAGCATTGAAAAATTTAGGGATAGGTTATTTGAGGATAGAAAAGGAATAGCTATCCTCTTAGACAAAGACTGCATTTTGACCTCTTTAGGTGTCATACCCAAAGCTTATCGAAAAGCTACCTGGCAGCTAATGCGTGAATCCTTTGGTTTGGAGAATTAACCGGGGAAAGTCTGTTTCTGAAGGAGTTATCAGATGAGGAACCAATTTAGCAAGCTAGCCCTTGGAATTGCGTTGTTGTTTCTAATTGTTCTACTAGTTACTGCTATCTCGGAAATTCTATCTCGGCAATGGACTCGTTTAGGTCTCACAACTCTTACAATAGTTTGTGTTTTTATACCATTTGCCATTGTCTGTCTGGCAAGTCATCTAAACATAAGATTACCGTTCAGTTTTCCGTCAGTAACGCTAGTGTTTATAATGCTTGCGCAGTATTTTGGTGAATTTAAGAATTTCTATTATGTGTATTGTTGGTGGGATTTGCTTCTCCACTCACTTTTTGGGAGTTATGTAGTTATAGTATCCCTATCTATACTCCAAGGGACCTTTAGAAAGAGACAAGAAGTAACGAACCTGCGATTTATAGTAATCGAGCTGATAACTGCTTTCAGTGTTACAATTGCATTAGGAACTATCTGGGAAATATTTGAGTTTCTTGGAGATTACTTTTTTAAGACGAGTATGGTTAAGGGAGGACTTGACGATACTCTAACGGATCTGATGGTAAAAACAACTGCAGCCCTACTAACATCAATATATTTATATATTCGAAGCTCATCAAATATAAAGCTTAAGGATGAGATTGTATAATCTTTTGCGCTAACAATAATCCTTTCTGGTAGGCAGGATTATCAGATTTTCTAGCGAAATTATGATTGGTAGATATTATTTTCAATTATTTACATCGACAGAGCTCCTTTTATTAATATAGCTTAGATGAAAGGTATGATTGGGAAATGATTTCAAAAAAAATGCAAGAGCAAGTAAAAAACAGTTCAGTAATTCGGGCAATGTTTGAAGAAGGTAAAAGGTTAGCAGATATTTATGGCGCAGAAAATGTTTTTGATTTTAGCCTAGGGAACCCGAATGTAGAACCACCTGAAGATGTAAAAAATGCAATCCTAGAGGTTGTAAATGATAGTAATTCCACAGGGATTCACGGATACATGAATAACTCTGGTTATGAAAATGTAAGAGCTGCAATTGCCAATTCCATTAATAATAAGTTTGGCACTGCTTTTACTCCCAAAAATATCATCATGACTGTTGGTGCAGCCGGGGGCCTAAACGTTATTTTAAAGACCCTGCTTAATCCCAAGGACGAGGTCATTACCTTTGCTCCTTTTTTTGGAGAATACAGAAATTATGTTAAAAACTATGACGGCGAATTAGTGGTAGTTTCCCCTAATACTATTGACTTCCAACCCAACCTAGAGGAATTCAAGGAGAAAATCACCGCAAATACTAAAGCTGTTATTATCAATTCTCCTAATAATCCAACCGGGGTTATCTATTCTGAAGAGACCATTATTAAGCTTTCTAATATACTTAGAGAGAAACAAAAGGAATTGGGAACCGATATCTATATCATTGCTGATGAACCTTATCGAGAACTTGCTTACGATAATGCTGAAGTCCCATATCTCTCTAAATATTATGAGAACACGATTATTGGATACTCTTATAGTAAATCACTTTCTCTACCGGGAGAACGAATTGGCTATTTAGTTATTTCCGATCAAGCGGCTGATTACGAAAATATTGTTGCGGCAGCGAATATTGCGAATCGAATTTTAGGTTTTGTTAATGCTCCGGCTCTATTCCAACGGGTCATTGCTAAGTGCTTAGATGCTAAAGTTGATCTTGAGGCGTACAATAAAAATCGAGAACTTCTCTATAAGGGGCTATTATCCTTTGGTTACGAATGCATCAAACCTGAGGGTGCATTTTACATGTTTGTCAAAACCCCCATTGAGAATGATGCTGAATTCTGTAGTCTGGCTAATAAGAAAAATATTCTCATTGTTCCCGGTTCTGCCTTTGGTTGCCCGGGATATGTACGTATTGCTTATTGTGTTGCTTATGAAACCATCGAAAAGGCTTTACCTGGCTTTAAGGCTTTAATTGAAGAATTAAGATAGGATTAAAAGGATTTGGTCAAAAGAACAGCCTTTAATTTGCTCGTGGGTAGGGTAGAAGGGTATTGTTACGACTAATTAGAGCAAGAAGCTAGCCCCTCAAGGGGTGCTTCTTGCTCTTTTAAGTAGGCATGTGAGGAGCTGAAGTAGTGAATGTACATTTCTTGCAGTGCAGAACAAAGTATATTAGAGATTCCCAATGATGGGGAATCCCTCATCGCTGGGTATTGGAGCCATGAAAGGGGTACGTGCTCCCAGCCAATTCTCTTGCAATGGAAGGATGGTAAAGTCAAATCTTTGAAGTCAGTAAATCATTTAGAGGCTTACCCTCAAACATCATTGCAATGGGATCAGTACTTTCTCATACCTGGATGGATCGATGCCCACGTACATTTGGCCTTAGATAGCCTTGATTTTTACCAGTGCTTGGAAAATTGGAGTCAGCCAGTCTTGATAGAGGATAACATTAAAGTTTACCTGCGGAGATATTTGGAGAAGGGAATTGTTGCAATTCGCGACGGAGGCGACTTGCCGGGATTTTCCTGGACGGCTAAACACAAGGTTGAAGAAGGAATCTGGTCTGGTCCCAAGGTGATATCTGTTCACGAGGCTGTAGGGCGTGCGGGAATGTACGGACGTTTCCTTGGCCGAGGTTTTCAGAATCTGAGTGAGTGGAAAGAGGAGAAGAGTGGTTTTTTTAACCAAGGGATTGACCAACTTAAAGTAATCGTGACAGGCTTGATTAAGTTTGACGACTTTAATAGAGTCGGCCCAACTCAGTGGACCGTAGCAGAATTAAAAGAGATTGTGGAAACAGCCCATGCACGTCAAGCCCTTGTCATGGCTCATGCCAGTGGAGAAGAGGGGATTTCCGTCGCTATATCTGCCGGAGTAGATTCCATCGAACACGGTTATTACATGACCTCTCGAAATCTTGAGTTAATGAAAGAAAAGAACATAGCTTGGGTACCAACGGTTGCTCCTATAGGAAATATTTTAAAATATCCAACTAATCGATATTCCAGGCATGAACTTGATACCTTGAAACGTATTCTTGATACTCACTTGGCTAGAATTTACGAGGCCTATTGTTTAAACCTCCGCCTTGGTGTTGGCACTGACGCAGGTGCCTACCAAGTGCCGCATGGGGATAGCTTTTATGATGAAATTGAGTGGCTGGTTCAGGCTGGAATTCCGAAGTTAGAAGTCTTTGACAGGGCTACCTATGAAAATGCCCAAATCCTTGGTCAACCTGAATTAGGGAAGTTAGAGATAGGTACCCCCATGAACCAATTACAATTGGTCAAGAACTTTAATTAACTGTTACTATGATAGGATTAAGTATGTCTTGAAGCGATTTTTTGAAACATCACTAATAGTCCAACACAGAGCCGATAGATGGAATCGATTTTTAAATTTTCATCTGCCGTCATGTCGAAGAAAATATTGAGTTGAGATTTTAGATCCTCTACAGGCTTTTTGTAGCAGATTAATAAGGGGACTTTTGGCAGAGGGTATAAAACAAGAGAAATATCCGAGGAATAACTGTTTTCTACGTGCTTGCCATTAAAAATCAGGATTAAATCCTCAATGAGATCTGGATAGCTGTCGATAAGCTGCTTTAAAGGCTCTTCAAACCTTTTCTCAAAAAATGAAATCCAGACAGTGTCACTGCTAAGTTCCTTAAAAGTGACCCATTTTCCGGAAAGATCTTTGCCGGCGCTGTGAATAATATAATTAAGTAACGGGACAATCACCCAGACGTTGATATGGCAGTCAGATATGAAATTACCCTTGGAATCAACGGTGAAGTCTTTGCCGAGACACTTAACGGTTAGCTTATCTCCGGAAAACTTGGCTCCTAAGCGCTCAACTGCAGCCGAAAAGTCTACATTTAATATCTCTTCTTTTAAAGGAACGAGTATTTGTTTTAATTGTTCTTCAGGAGTCATTTGCCTAACGATTTGACCATTAAGTTCTTCGAGGGCCTCTTTATCCAGGTGAGGGCATTCATTAATACGTTTATCACCTTTAATTATTGCAGCTGCAAACGCCAAACATGTTGGAGCTCCACATAGTTTGCAATTCGACTTTGGAAGTACCTTGTATATACTTAGGGGATTATCTAGTTTCGACATATAAAATACTCCTTTCGAAAAAAGTTCTTGGCAAAATTGATAGAATTAGAATTCCAAACCTTTTAAACTTTAGATTCTATAACTAGACCTTATTTCCTGCATTTTAGCTCTATTTATGGAAATTACTGTTGATCAGCCCTCTGTAAGAAATCTTAATTCATTGAAACATGGCTTGGGAGTCTTTATTCTTGCCAAAGGGTGATATAGAATGTAGAAGAGTAGTTTTAGTGAGGAAGTTTCAAATCGGGAGGCAATATGTTGGTTGTAGGTCTTAGTTAGTTAATAATCAGAGAGAAATCTTGGACTATAGAGGGAGAGATGTAAATTATGGGGAATTATTTAGCTGGGTTAGGGTTTCAAGAAATACTAATCGGAGGATTAGGGATCCTTGCGGTGGGTTTTATCCTAAAAAAGCTGTTCAAATTGGCTATTAGTATAGCAGTAGTAATAGTACTTGTTTATTATGGATTACCGGTACTCCAGACTGTCATGACTAAGTAGCGGGAGGGCAAGATGAATATCATTGGCAATATAATCTGGCTAGTATTTGGAGGCGTCCTTGCTGCAATTGTCTGGTTCTTAGCAGGGGTATTATTATGTATAACGGTTATCGGCCTCCCCTTCGGCCTGCAATGCTTTAAGATCTCGTGCTTTGTATTGTGGCCTTTCGGGAAGGAAATTGAACTCGGTCATTTTGGAGCGGGTGGATTAATATTTAATATTATTTGGCTTTTCGTTTTTGGTTGGGAGTTTGCAATAGCTCATTTAATTATTGGTGGGATTTTTTGTATAACAATTGTTGGTATTCCTTTTGGTCTTCAACATTTTAAATTTGCGAAACTGGGGTTGATACCTTTTGGCGCAAAAATACGTTAGCATATCCCTTCTTCTCTGTGACATATTATACTGAGGCAGATAATATTTAGAGAGGATGAGTAAATAATGATTCGTATTGGAGTTATCGGACAGTCAGGAGAGATACCCGGCGAGCTTCAACAATTGGCTCATGACATTGGGCGGGAAATTGCTAACAGAGGGGCAATTCTTTTAACCGGCGGAACGAATGGGGTTATGGAGTGTGCTTCTAAAAGGAGCTAAAGAAGCAAACGGCCTGGTGGTAGGGATTTTGCCAGGGGATACCTTAGACAGAGCCAATAAATATATTGATATTCCTATTAATACAGGATTGAGTTTTGATTATCGCAGCTTAATTCTTGTTCATTCTTCAGATGCCTTGATCATGGTTGGGGGAGGTAATGGAACCTTAGGGGAATTGTCTGCTGCATACCTCAACCTCAAGCCTGTGGTGATCCTGGAACCTTCAGGCGGATGGGCTAAGAGAGTCAGGACAATGGCTTTTGAAGAAGAATATTTAGATGAAAGAAAAAGCATAAAACTGGATTACGCTCAGACGGTTAAAGAGGCTTTGGATATTGCTTTAAGCCGAATAGAAAAAGATCGAGACACATCAGCAAAATTACTTGCCGACGGGTGCCAAGGAAATAAATGTGATGCGGAACAATGATCTTTGCAGCCTCGAAGATGATAGCGTATAACAACAAGCAGCTAGACTATTGATCTTATATAATTGGAGGAGAAATCTGTGCTTACATTCTATTGTTTTCCACAGTGAACAACTTGCAAAAAAGCGGAGGCGGGTCTTCTGCAGCAGAATATGGAGTTAGAATATCGTAACATTGTGAAAAAACCACTCACAGTTGAGGAACTAATAGACTTAGCAAAGCTTGGTGAGGTTTCCATCCTAAGTCTCCTGAACAAGAGGAGCAAAACATACAAGGAGCTGGGGAAAGAACTTCAGGAGTCAGACGAAATGGCCGTCGCTGATTTTCTTGCCACGAATCCTAAGGCAATAATTAGACCGCTGGTTGTGGAAAACAACAAGCTTACGATAGGTTTTAAGCCAGAGCCTAAATAACTAAATCTGACTGTTTTATATATTTCTTGAGGTGAACAATGATTATAGAAGATACCGTGGATCAAATAATTAGTACTCGACAAAGCATTCTTGATGTGGCTGGTAAATTAATAGCCCAGAAAGGTGTTAAAGCTACCAGCCTATCGGATATAGCTAAAGAAGTTGGCATAAGCAAAGGGACCTTATATTACTACTATTCTAATAAGAACGATATTATCTATGACATTGCAGATATTCATCTGACAAGGATTACTAAAGAGTTATTATCATGGATTGAAAGTATTGAGAATAATATCTCAGCAGAGGATGTAATAAGAGTGGTATTTGAAAGAATATCCACGGCAGAAACTAGGGGAAAACTGCATCTTTATCTCATTAGTGATGCAGTTACCAGTAATGCCCCTCTTAATCAACGTTTTAGAGAAAAATATAGGGAATGGAGGATTGCACTGGAAAATGGACTGAGAAAGGTGTTGAAAGATAGAACAGCCGATTATGTCGTTTTATCCTATATAATACTTGCAGCTCTTGACGGATTCACAATTCAGTGGAGACTTGGCGAGGAAGACATTCCTATAGAAGGTATAGCTAAGGTGATATCGAAATTAGAGTAAGGCTCACGGCTCTATTGAGAACGTTATAACTTAACTAACGTTTAGAAATGCTCCCAGAGTATAGGCCTTATATTCTGGATTTTCTCGGTCGGTCGACCGACTGATACATTGGAGAAATATGAATTAGACTTCACACAGAGAGGTATAGGAGGAGGGGATCCTGAGATGTATAAGTTATATTGTAGGATCTATCAACGTGTTTTTAAAGCATTTGCTTACCTTTTGCCCTGGCGTGAGCCCGAGGTAATTCGGGGAGAAAACAGCTTGTGTAAGCTGCCTGGACTAATTAAAAGTAGGGACATAGACAAAGTTTTAATAGTAACTGACAAGATGATCGCTTCTCTGGGACTTACGGATAAATTACTTATGGGCTTAACTGATGTAGGAGTAGACTACGTTGTGTATGATGAAACTGTTCCAAACCCAACCATTGAGAACATTGAAGATGCATTACATCTGTATAAATCAAATAATTGCAAAGGCATAGTAGCTTTTGGCGGCGGCTCCCCCCTTGATTGTGCAAAGGGCGTAGGTGCACGTGTCACAAGGCCCAATAAGAGTATTTCTCAGATGAAGGGAGTATTTAAGGTCTTAAAAAGCATACCTCCTCTATTTGCTGTTCCTACGACTGCCGGTACTGGAAGTGAGACCACGATTGCTGCAGTCATTACAGATGGCAGAACCCATGAAAAGTACGCAATCTCTGATACGTCATTAATTCCCCATTATGCGGTCCTTGATCCGATGCTTACAGTTAATCTGCCGCCGCATATTACATCGACGACTGGAATTGATGCGTTGACCCATGCTGTTGAAGCCTATATTGGCAAAAGCAATACAAAAAGGACAAAAAAGTCTAGTAGAGATGCAGTAAGCTTAATATTTGCTAACATTTTTGAAGCCTATTCCAACGGAAAAAACCTAGCTGCACGGAAAAATATGCAAGAGGCTTCCTTCCTAGCAGGCTTAGCATTTACACGTGCCTACGTAGGTTATGTCCATGCAATAGCCCATACTCTTGGCGGATTTTACTCTGTTCCTCATGGGTTAGCTAATGCTATTATCCTGCCTTATGTATTAGAGTTTTATGGGGAATCAGCACATAAGCCTTTGGCAGAGCTGGCAGATTTAGTCGGTTTGAGTTCACCTGATGACAACCTTGAAAAAAAGGCAGTAAAGTTTATCGAAGCCATTAAAAGGCTTAACAAAAGCATGGACATCCCCACTAAAGTAAGCGGTATAATTGAGAGTGATATTCCTGTAATGGTAAAACGAGCACTTGACGAGAGCAACCCCCTCTATCCTGTACCGAAGATTATGTCCAGAGATGATATGACTAAGATTTATCATGTTATTAAGGAGTAGGTAAATATGTTTGGTTATGCTCAAAGAATAGCGACGATAGATTTGAGTAGTGGAATTGTTAAGGACTACCCGGTTTCTGAAAAGGACAGGGAGATGTTTTTAGGAGGGAAAACCCTGGCTGCTAAAATCATTTATGATTCTTTCAGCAGTAAGGTGGAAGGGTTTTCTGAAGAAAACCTTATCGTTATTACCACCTCACCTCTTACTGGTTCAACCTCACCCTGTTCTTCAAGGTTTAATGTTTCTACGATTTCGCCTTTAACAGGTCTTCTGGTTTCTTCAAATTGCGGTGGGAGTTTTGGCTTGCATCTCAAGCGTGCAGGCTATGATGGATTGATAATTTGCGGAAAAAGCAAGAGTAGGGTATATATCGATATTACTGATGAGATCATTTCTATAAAAAATGCAGATCATTTATGGGGTAAAAATACCGGGGAGGTACAGGCGTTATTAGGTGGAAAAAACAAAGGTAAATTCGTTATTGGAATTGCCGGGGAAAATTTGGTAAGGTATGCTGCTGTTATTAGTGATGAACGAGCCGCCGGTCGTGGCGGAGTAGGAGCAGTTTTTGGCTATAAGAATCTTAAAGGGATCGTGGCAAGCGGCAAAGAAACGATTAAAAAGTTTGATCAAGAGAGTTTTAAAAAACAGAATCTTAGCTGGATTAAAAAGCTCCAGTCCCATTTGCTAACTGGCGAGCAAATGTCCAAGCTTGGAACTGCTTCTCTTGTCAGTATGATGAATTTTCGTAATTTGTTAGCCACTAAGAATTATACTAGCGGTAGTTATGCTGATTTTGAAAATATCAATGGTGAAACCTTAAAGCGAGATTATTTAATCAAAAATAAAGGTTGTGTAACCTGTCCAATTCAGTGCGGCAGGGTAGTGAAAGCCTACGGAAAAGCTGTTAAAGGGCCGGAGTTAGAGACATTAGGGTTGCTTGGCAGTAATTTACTTAACAAGGATATGCAAGGTATCATAAACTTGAATCACCTATGCGATGAGTATGGTCTTGATACGATTAGCTTTGGTAGCACTGTTGGATTTGCCATGGAATTAAATGAAAAAGGTTTATGGAATAACGGCCTGAATTTTGGCGAATGCTCAGGGCTGGAAGAATTAGTTAAAAAGGTAGCAACTCGAGATGGAATTGGTAATGACTTAGCAGAAGGTACAAAACGTCTTTCCGAGAAATATGGTGGCAGTAATTTTGCAATGAATGTCAAAGGTATGGAACTTGCTGCCTATGAACCTCGTGCCGCACAGGGAATGGGCTTAGGGTATGCTACTTCAAACAGGGGTGGTTGCCACCTAAACGGCGGATATCTGGTTGTGCTTGAAGGCCTTGGCTTAAATGTTAGTGGAAAGACCGCAAGGGGAAAAGCCGCCTATACAATCTTTTTTCAAGATTTAATGGAAGTAGTATCAGCAGGAGGAACCTGTCTGTTTACGACTTATTCCTTATTACCCCAGGCCTTAATTAATAATCCTAATCATAGTTTAGTCAGGTTAATTAACAAACTTATACCGTCATATGGCTGGCTGGTGAGTTTTTTCCATAACCATTCCTGGTTAATGAGCTTTAATCTGAAGGGTACACTGCCTTACCCAAATGCTATCAAATCAGTGACTGGCTTCAAAATAAATATTGGTAACTTCTTGACAATTGGGGAAAGAGGATACAACCTAGAAAGACTTATCAATATTCAACAGGGTTTAAGAAGCAGTGATGATACTCTGCCCAAGAGACTTATCAATGAACTCCAAAGAGCGGATGACGCTGATAGTAAGGTGAAATTGGAAGAAATGATTAAAGATTACTACAGAATTCGGGGCTGGGATGAGCAAGGTATACCAACAAGACGCAGACTGAAAAAGCTGGGTCTAGAAGGTTATTACCGATGATTACTGTTAAGTTTTTTGGATTAATTAGTGTGGATTACAACATAAGGCAGATTCTTGTAAAAGAAGGTTCTGTAAAACAAGCGTTAGAAGAGATAAGGAAAAGCTGTCCCCACATTCCGGAACAGCATCTTATGAAGGCACTATTGTTTGTCAATAAACAGCACCTCAGCGGTAATAAGCGTTTTTCCGTGCTACTCAAAGATGGTGATGAGTTAGCGTTAATCAATCCTTCTAGTGGAGGGTAACATTAGCTATTTTGACTTGAGTAATGTTCCAGAACTCGAAGGAAATTAGTGGGCGCAGGAGCTTGAACGGTTATTTCGTGCTGCTCAACGGGATGGGAGAAGTGAACAGAAATAGCATGTAAGGCTTGCCCATTTATCAGATTTGAGGCTTTTCCATACATTCTATCGCCAATAATCGGATATCCAAGATGAGTTAAATGGACTCTTATCTGATGTGTCCTTCCAGTTTCGAGAGTCAGTTCTAGCAAGGAAGCGTTTGAAAGCCCCTGAACCGTCTTGTAATGAGTTATAGCCGGATCCCCTTTGAGGTTAACCGCTCGTCGGTTTGGCTTGGTAGGATGAGATCCAATGGGTGCATTGATTGTTCCGGATGGAGGGTCTACAATTCCTTGAACTAAGGCTTGGTAAGTTCGTTTCAGACTACCATCCTTTAAAAATGTTTCCAGGATTGTTTGAGTACGACTATCTTTAGCAAAGACAATACATCCCGAAGTTTCTCTATCAAGGCGGTGTATCGGTCGTATTGTGCAGATTACTTCCTGTTGTTGAAAATAGAAGGCTAGGTAATTACTTAATGTACCACTGGAGGTTTGGCCTGTGGGATGCACTAATAGGCCTGAAGGTTTGTTTAAGACGATTAGATAATTATCTTCATACAATACCTCAATTGATCCTGACTCTGGTTCGACACCGTAGGAAGAATCTTCTAAAGATAGTATACGTAAAACATCTCCGCCTTTAACCTTCTTCTGTAGGAATACGGCCTTATTATTTTGCATAATACCTTTTAGGCGTGTGAGTTTTTGAATTTTTCTTCCAGAGTACATATGAATCTGTTTTAAGTAGCTTTCAACTGTAAGACCTTGATGTTCTTCAGTAACTAAGTAGGTTTTGTAGGATTTCATAATCACCAGTTCCAATCTATCGATAATTAATAAATCTCCGAATCTGTGGTTACTTAATTGTGATTTTAATAGCCTAAGCGGATTATACCCTTGGTACGCTTCCTCTAGACTACCATGTTTTTACTTGTAATCATACTTAAACCCAAGGAGATTTTATATTACGATTCTTGAAATGTTGGTAACCCAGCTGACCTTTATAAATTGAAGTTAACTTATTTGAGTTGGTGCTTTACAATAGAGACAGATGATTGATCAAAGTGCCTTTCAAATCAAATACAGCTAGGCAGCCTAATACTGCCTAGCTGTATTTTTGTGGAATTAATTCTAGTTTATAAGACAAGTTCCACTGCCCATTCCGTTGCCAAAACCCCCTCCAGCGGCCGAACCTGCTTGCTTGCCTTTACGGCCCGCACCTTGGCCCATTCCTTGTCCCTGTCCCATACCAAATCCAGTTCCTGTGCTTTTCCCGATACCATTGCCGGTTCCATCACAGTTTGCTTGATTTGATTTAAGAGAGTTATAAATAGCGTCTGCTTGTTCTTGGGTGATCTTTCCGTCAGCAATTCTTTGGTCTAAGACCGATTTCTTCTGCTCGAGGATTTGAGCCTTGAATTCTTCTAGTTTTCCTGCTTCATCAGCAATGGCTCCGTATGTTTTTCCATCGGCTCTTTCAGTAGTGACTTGTTCTACTGTTTTCCCAGTTAAACCAGCAGTAATCTCTGCTGGCGAAGTGCCGGTAACTGCAGCAAAGGCAGTCCCGGTTACTCCCAGTAGTCCAACGACCGTAGCAGCAATGAGGTAAGTCTTAATTTTTTTCATAATTTCGTTAGCCCCTTTCACATCTGAGTAGATCTTATATTTGAAGTATAATCAACATTTGTGTCAAAAGTATGACAAATAAATAATTGCGCCTTATAATTAATTATTAGTAAAGGATGCAGTACATACTTATGTTAAGGAGGAGTCCACTAAGTGCTTAGCTTTGACGCTCTTCATAATCCCTATTCATCGCGCAGAATGGCAACATATGCAGCTAAAGGGATGGTGGCTACTTCCCACCCCTTAGCTGCTGAAGCCGGATTATCAGTATTAAAAAAAGGTGGAAATGCAATTGATGCTGCAATAGCGACAGCAGCGTGTTTAACGGTGGTAGAACCTACCTCGAATGGAATAGGAGGGGATGCTTTTGCCTTATTATGGTCAAAGGGTCAACTTTACGGCCTTAATGCAAGTGGTAATGCACCCCAGCAGCTCTCTTTGCAGGCCTTGAAAAAGAGGGGGTATCAAGAAATTCCCGTCTACGGATGGATCCCAGTCACCGTTCCGGGAGCTCCTGCGGCCTGGGCTGAATTATCAGCTCGTTTCGGAAAACTTCCCCTAACTGATGTTTTGGCACCCGCAATAGAATACGCTGAACAAGGTTTTCCCATTTCTCCTACAGTTGGAGGGAGTTGGGAAATTTCCTTCGAAAGATACTCTCGTGATCTTAAAGACGAGGAGTTTAAACACTGGTTTCGTATGTTTGCGCCCAAAGGACGTGCCCCCAAAATTGGGGAGCTTTGGAGTGCTCCGGAACAGGCTCGAACGTTGCAATCTATTGCTGAAACAAAGGCCCACTCATTTTATAGGGGAGATATTGCTGACAGAATTGATGAGTTTTCTAAACGCTATGGTGGTTTTCTTAGAAAAGCTGATTTAGAAGCATATAAGCCGATATGGGTTAAACCGATCTCTGTAAATTATCGCGGGTACGAGGTATGGGAAATTCCTCCGAATGGACATGGACTGGTTGCTTTAATGGCTTTGAATATACTAAATGGGTATGATTTTGAAAGCAAAGAGGTGGCTGAATCTTATCATCTTCAAATCGAAGCCATAAAGTTGGCTTTCGCTGATGGGAAGAAGTACATAGCTGATCCAGCTCAGATGAGCGTTCATATTGAAGATCTTCTTTCAAATGGATACGCTATAGAACGACGTAAACTAATCGGAAATAAAGCCCTTCATCCTGAACCAGGTCATCCGCCAAAAGGGGGTACAGTTTATCTGGCTGCTGCAGATGGTGAGGGGAATATGGTTTCCTTTATTCAGAGCAACTATATGGGCTTTGGTTCTGGTTTAGTTGTACCGGGAACGGGAATTGCCCTTCATAATCGCGGGAATAATTTTTCCCTTGATCCCAAGCATGTAAATTGTCTACAGCCGGGTAAAAGGCCTTACCATACTATTATTCCGGGATTCTTAACTAAAGGGAATACCCCTGTTGGGCCCTTCGGGGTTATGGGTGCATTTATGCAGCCACAAGGGCATGTCCAAGTCATTATGAACTCTATCGATTATCACTTGAATCCTCAAGCAACCCTTGATGCCCCTCGTTGGCAATGGATTAACGGGAAAACCGTCGAGATTGAGCATTCTTTTCCAGAACATATTGCTCATGAATTAATCCGTAAGGGCCATGATATTCGCTATTCAATGGACACACCTAGTTTTGGGCGAGGGCAAATCATTTGGAGAACGACAGATGGGATATTAGTGGGTGGTACGGAACCAAGGGCTGATGGTCACATTGCCCCATGGTGATAAATGGTTTTAAATTATTTAAAGAGCATTATTTCGTTGGAATTTTTGAGCCTTCCATTTATGAAGTTTAGTGGAAGGCTTTTGTTTTGTCTTTTTATCAGGACCTTTTATCATGAAGACAAATAATGATGATATAATGTAATGTATATTTGACACAAAGTCAGAAAGATGCTACCATAAATCTAAGAGGTACTTACTTGAAAGACGAGAGGCCACTTTGTAAACCAAGAAGCATTTTTTGTAACCGACAACTGAATATTTGTAAACGAAACGCAGTTTTTGTATCCGAAAAGCCATTTTTGAAAACGAAAAGCAGCTTTTGTAACCCAAATGCAGTTTGATTTATTCGTTTTTCTGGCGTATCATGAGAAAAATGGGCATGCCAAAGGGAGATCGACTCCCTCTCGATTTAATTGTAATCGGAGAATCCACCCCTATTTATGGATGTGCATGGAGGGTTGGCGGCGCATTATT
>NZ_JMGA01000033.1 GCF_000765145.1 Desulfosporosinus sp. HMP52
GTTAGATGTGGATCAGAGACATCAGAAAAACACCTAAAACACTCTTAAGAATAATAGACCCGAAAGACAGGGCGGCTTCGATCCACAGGAGTGAACCCATTGCATGGAGAGGCGGTAAAGCCGACAAGCTTGGGTGGGGAAGCGGAGCCACGGGTTCACATCAGGTATTACCCAGAGGTTTGGCGAAGCTCCCGCCCAAGCGAGTAGGCGAGCCTCGGAGTGCTGAGTGAAACGGATGTGGGCGAAGCCGCCTGACCCAAATGCGACTACACCTAATATTTCCATAAACCAACTAATCTGAAGGAAGGGGTTTGGCATTGCCAAGCCGAATAAGGTATATTAATATCTGAACCAAAATTAACCAGTACTTTAGAGGTGGAGGGACGCTATTTGAGAGGGCCAAAGGAACAATACCAACGACGAAGGAAGTTATATGGAGATAAATTGGAGAATTTGACTCAGCTAATTAACCGCTTAAGTAATCTGAGACTAGGGTTTTCTTTAGTGGGCCTGGCTTTAAGTGTATTTCTTTATCTAAGCTATAGTCATACCCTAGGGTACATAGCCGGTTTTTTCACCCTGGTGGTTTTTATTGGGCTGGTTCTGTGGCACCAGAGCTTAAGAATACGACAACGTTATATCCGGATGCTCTTTGAAAACTATGATCAGTCCTTAAAACGTTTGTCAGGAGAATGGAACTCCTTTCCAGATTCCGGAGAAGATTTTCGGGATCCGGCCCATCCGTTTTCAGAAGACCTGGACCTTTTTGGCTCAAACTCGCTTTTTCAATGGATAAATACAGCAATGACTTTTCGAGGACGGGAAAGGCTCCGAGAGTCCTTGAGTGCAGTCCCCTCTGATATAGAAACTATTTTAACCAAGCAAGAGGGGATTAAAGAGCTTGCGGGTAATTTGACTTGGAGACAAAGGTTTCTGGCAGAGGGGAAAATGGCTAAAGGTCCGCTGAAATCCCCTCAGGGTATTATTGAATGGGCTAAAAATGTCGATTCCTCATATCTGAGAACCAGTGTGTTAATATGGGCTCGGGCTTTACCGATCATCACAATCAGCTTTGTGCTGTTGTATTTAATAACTCCCCAGGTCACATTCCATTACCCTCTGGCAGGTATCATAGTTCAGTCCCTAATACTCTTTGCCGGAAAGCAGCGAGGCAAGGCCTTGAATGCGGTTTATGCTTATAAAGAAAGTATTAAGACTTATGAGAAAATGCTGGAACGCTTCGAAAAACGCTCCTTTCAAGCTGATTATCTCAAGGGCCTGAAGAAAGGCCTCTATGATTCTGACAATAAGCCGGCCTATGAACAGATTAGAAAACTCTCAGGTATCGCAGACTTAATAGCTAACCGGGAGAATGCGATTTTTTTAATCGTTAACATCCTAACACTTTGGGATATCCAGTGTATGATCTCCCTAGAATCCTGGAAAGAAAAATCAGGTCGGTCACTGGGATCCTGGTTAGATACGATTGCTGAATTAGAGGCTATGTCAAGTCTGGCGATCATTCATTTTGATCATCCGGAATGGGGAGTGCCCAAGATCTCCTCTGAGCCGGGTATTAATGCTAAAAGAATAGGACACCCGCTTTTAAGTGGCTCGATTTGTAATGACCTTGCAATTCAAAAAGATTCCGGGATTTTGTTAATCACCGGCTCCAATATGTCAGGTAAAAGTACCTTGCTGAGAACGGTAGGAATCAATTTAGTCTTGGCTTATGCCGGAGCACCTGTCTGTGCCCAGGCCTTTTCCTGTTCTGTGCTGCAAATGTATACCTGCATGCGGGTCAGTGATAATTTAGGAAAGAGCATCTCATCCTTCTACGCAGAATTGTTAAGAATTAAACAGATCGTCAGTGCAGCGAAGACCCAGACAAACATCTTTTTTCTCTTAGATGAGATTTTCAAAGGAACCAATTCCCAAGATCGTCACGCAGGAGCTAAGGTGTTAATTCAACAGTTGAGTAAGGCAGGGGCCATGGGCATGGTCTCCACTCACGACTTGGAGCTAGGAGATATGGAACGGGAAAGTGAGCGGAAAATCCGCAATTATCACTTCCGTGAGTATTATAAGAATGATGAGATATATTTCGATTATAAACTACGCCCGGGAATTTCCACGACCCGGAATGCTATGTATCTGATAAAGATGGCGGGGATTGATGTCGAGCAGTGAGCTTAGAGATATGAGATTCAACAGTGAAGGAGATAGATGTACCTATGATTCTGGTGAGCGCTTGTTTACTGGGGCTGAATACGAAGTATAATGGAGAGTCAAATGTCCATGCTCTGATTCAGAGATACAGTACCTTGGGCCGGTTTATCCCGGTTTGCCCGGAACAACTTGGTGGTTTGCCAACTCCCCGTGAGCCTGTGGAGATTATTAATGGCACAGGGCGGGATGTGCTGAGGGGGGCAAGCCTTATTCAAGGAGAGTCCGGAGAAATGGTGACCGGACAATTTATCAAAGGGGCCAATGAAGTATTGAAGATCACGGAGCTGTTTAAGGTTACTGCCGCAATACTTAAAGAGCGCAGCCCTTCTTGCGGAGTGAATTATATTTATGATGGGAGCTTCGGGCATGTAATAATTCCCGGCCAGGGTGTGACTGCAGCCTTATTGCAAGAACATAATATTCCCCTTTATTCGGAAGAGAATTTGACTGAGGAAAAGCTTTTAGAGCTATTAGGCGGTTGAGGAAATGGCCGCTTCAACGGAAGAAATGAGTGCAACGATTGGTACCATCGGTGTCAGTGTCAGAGAGTTAGGAAGATTGATGGAGGAACTGAAGGCCCAAAGTAAGAGGTTCGTAATTTGAAGTTAGGATTTTAATCAGGTATAATTATAAATTAGGAAATATCACATTATTAATGGCTTCAGGAGGTAATCTATGCAATCCACAACTGTTAAAGAGATTTACAGAGAGCCGAATCCTTTTCTCAATCAGAAAGTAGAATTATCCGGATGGGTTCGCACAGTGCGTACGTCCAAAACATTTGGTTTTATAGAGATAAATGATGGTAGTTTTTTTGAGAATCTTCAAGTGGTTTTTGAAGAAAGCCTTATAAACTTCCTGGAGATAGGCAAGCTCACAATCAGCTCGGCGATTCGTGTTCAAGGGGAACTTGTCCCCTCACCGGGAGCAAAGCAACCCTTTGAGTTGAAAGCGGAAAACATTGAAATTCTTTCTGTGTCTGCGGCAGATTACCCTCTCCAAAAAAAGCGGCATACTTTTGAGTATCTGCGAACGATTGCTCATCTGCGCCCCAGAACCAATACCTTTGCGGCTGTCTTTCGTTTAAGGTCAATGATTGCCTATGCGATTCATAAGTTCTTTCAGGAAAAGGGCTTTGTCTATGTACATACACCGATTATCACCGGGAGCGACGCTGAAGGAGCCGGAGAAATGTTTAAGGTAACTGCTCTGGATCTGGCTAATCCGCCTAAGGATAGTGAGGGGGATGTTGATTTTTCTAAAGACTTTTTTGGTCGCCCTACGAGCCTGACGGTAAGTGGCCAGCTTAATGTAGAGACCTACTGCATGGCCTTTCGGAATGTTTATACTTTCGGCCCCACCTTTCGCGCCGAAAATTCCAATACGGCGAGACATGCTGCGGAGTTTTGGATGATTGAACCGGAGATCGCCTTCGCTGACCTAACGGATAATATGAATTTAGCTGAAGAAATGATGAAATATTTAATCCAATATGCCTTGGATAATGCTCCCGAGGAAATGGCTTTTTTCAATAATTTTGTGGATAAGACCTTGTTTGAACGCTTGGAAAACATCCTCAGCTCAGAATTTGCCCATGTGACCTACACTGAAGCTGTAGAAATGTTGGAAAAAGAGGATTTTAAATTTGAGTATCCGGTGAGTTGGGGAATGGATCTGCAGACAGAGCATGAGAGGTATCTTACTGAAAAGATCTTCAAAAAACCTGTTTTCGTAACGGACTATCCTAAAGGTATTAAGGCATTTTACATGCGCTTAAATGAGGACAATAAGACGGTGGCAGCCATGGACTTGCTCGTTCCCGGTGTGGGGGAAATTATTGGCGGGAGTCAACGGGAAGAGCGGATCGAGATTTTGCAAGATCGTATGCAAGAAGCAGGGCTAAAGGCCGAGGATTATTGGTGGTACCTGGATTTACGGCGCTACGGAGGCGTGCCCCATGCCGGATATGGTCTGGGCTTTGAACGGGTTATCATGTATTTAACCGGTATCGCTAATATTCGTGATGTGATCTCTTTTCCGAGAACAACAAATTCCAGTGAGTTTTAAGAAGATTTTATTTGATAACAGATGTATTCCTTTGAGTGCATCTGTTTTATCAATTCCGACACCCACTTCTACTATAAGTGGGTGTTCTATATTCTGCTTTGGTAACGAAAGCTCCAGAGGAGGGTTTTGCTGAGGCGCCTTCCCAATACGACTTCTGGCGGCGAAGGAGGGAGAGTCTATCCTAGGGTGCTAGGTTATTCGTCAATAGCTTTGTGCCTTGACATAAGTCTTGACTGGGTAACTATGTCACTGAAGTCCCTATTTTCAGCTTAAGCTGAACCAGTTCACTTGCAGAATAATCCTTATTGACAGACAAATATTGGCATGCTAGAATTAGCCAAAGTTTGAGATGTATAGACAATTACAGTTAGGAATAGGTGTTATTGGTGATTCAAGCAGAAACGATAGATAAGAGTTCGGTCATACCGATATACTATCAATTATTTAAGTTAATTGAGGAGCAAATACGCAGGGGGGATCTCAAACCCGGCGAGTCTTTGCCGACGGAGCATGAGATTTCTTTGCGCTTCGAGATTAGTCGAATGACGGTTCGCAGAGCTATTGCCGAATTGGTGTCAGCGGGTATGGTCTATGCCCAACAAGGCCGAGGTACTTTTGTCGCAACACCTAAATTAGACAATATCGTTTTCGAACTGAACGATTTTAACCAAGAAATTAAAGAGCGTGGTTTAAACTGCAAGAACACGCTCTTGGAAGCGAAAATCATTCGAGCAGATAAGGAACTCAGGGAAAGGTTTCAGGTGGGAGAAGAATCCAAGCGGTTTTTGTATTTCCGCACAGTTTTTTCCGCAGAGGACGAACGTCTTTCCTATGAAGTGAAATATACCATCTATTCTAAGAGCAGGCCTATTCTGGAATCGGAGCTTAAAGATCCGAGTCTGCCGGGTTTAATTGCGACACATACAGAATATGTGCCGATGAGCGCCAAAAAAGTTTTACAAGTGGCGGTATGTACTGAAGAAGAAGCTGCTATCCTGGGTATTGCGCCTAACTCGCCTGTTTTTTTGGTAGAGCAGACGATCTATGACCCAGACCTAAAACCGGTGGGGTGGAGTAAGGCTGTTTATCGAGGAGATCGATATAAATTGACAAGCTATGATGGCTGGTATAAAAAAGATTAAGCTAATTGGGGGGCTCTTAGTTTGGAAGACGAACTACAAATAGCTATGGCTGATTTAGATGAAGAAAAGACTCTGCAGCTGGTGGAGGAAAGGATTAAAGCAGGTTATTCGTCGGTGGAAATCATTGAAACTTGCCGTCGGGGAGTAGAGATCGTTGGGGAAAAATATAGTGACAGTCATTATTACCTTTCGGATCTGATTATGTCGGAAGAAATACTTAAAGGGGTTATGCGTGTGCTAGAACCCTATATCCCCACCAATGACACAGTTCAGGGGCCTTCCATTGTAATGGGAACTATCGAAGGTGATATTCACGATCTTGGGAAAAATATAATTATTTACTTATTGAGGTCATCGGGTTATAAAGTTCATGACTTAGGAGTGGATGTAAAACCTGAGAGATTCATTCAAGCGGTTAACGAAACTAACGCCTCGATTTTGGGAATCAGTGTCTTGCTCTCCTTTTGCGTCAGTTCTATTAAAAGAGTCGTTGACCTTTTAGATGAAGCCGGGATGAGAGATAAGGTGAAGGTTGTCGTGGGAGGGTATCCTGTTAATCAAGAAGTTAAAGAATTTACCGGTGCAGATTTCTATGCTAATGATGTAACGGAAGCCTTAAGAATTTACCGCGAAATCCTAGGAGAAGAAGGTCCAGTCTCAGAGTTCTGAGACTGGACTAAATATTTGCAAAATTCCGTATTGAATCTAAAAAACTGTTGTGATAATATTTAGAAAATATGGTTGTCTATACATTTGCGCAAGTAATAACAGTTAAAAAAATTTAATATATAATTTGTATAGACATCTGTACGAATCGCTAATTTACTTTGAACTAAGGAGGTTTGAGAAGGTAACTATTAGTCAAGGAGAATTAGGTGTTCGGAACAAGCTATAATGCACTCGTTAATATTATATAACTGATGTATTTGTTGTAAGAACTAATTGTAGGGAGGGTGGAAGCAAGGTGTTGATTATTGGAGAAAAGTTAAATAGCGCTATTCCAAGTGTTCGTCAGCTTATCAATGACAAAGATGCGGCAGCTATCCAAGATTTGGCCCTCAAACAAGCGGCTGCAGGGGCTGACTACTTAGATTTAAACACAGCCCAAGGGGATGAAATTGTCAACATGGAGTGGCTTGTACGAACCGTCCAAGATGTCACGGATACCCCTTTGTGTCTTGACAGCACCTCTGCTTCGGTTATTAAGAAGGGATTGGAAACTGTCAAGGGAGATAAGAGCAAGGTTTTAATCAACTCGATTTCCTTGGAAAAGAATCGAATTGAGGAAGTACTGCCCCTAGTCCTTGAATATCAATGTCCTGTTGTGGGCTTAACTCTGGATGATAACGGGATTCCCAAAACAGCGGAAGAAAGAATGGCTCTTTCCGAGGGACTGGTTGAGGTATTGACTAAGCATAACTACGATTTAGAAAAGCTTTATATTGATCCCCTGGTACTTCCTCAGGCAGTAAGCCACAATAATGCTAAAATGTTTTTTCAGTGCCTTCAGGACATCAAGAGAGTCTTAAAGGTTAAGACAGTCTCAGGACTAAGTAATATCTCATTCAATTCCCCGAAAAGGAAGGTGATCAATCGACATTTCCTTACCCTTTGTATGGCTTTCGATATGGATGCGGCTATCCTCGATCCTTTGGATAAGAAAATCATGAGCTCGGTTATCACCAATGATTTTCTGCTGGGTAAAGATCGTTTTGGCAAGAAATTTTTAAAAGCATTTCGTAGTGAACTGTTAGAAGACTAAAGATTCTTACGGGTTTATGCTGTTGGGATAAGTAAATAATGAGAATGTAGGAGGGGTAAATCAGGATGAGTGAAAAGCAAATGCTTTATCAAAAGAGGTTAGAGCGCTACATAACGGCTATGGATTGCGGAAAGCCGGATATGGTTCCTGTTGCTTTCGGAGTCGGCGAATGGATAGCCAAATACACTGGTACTACACTCCAAGAAATTTACTATGATCTCGATAAGAGTAACAGCATTGTAAGTGAGATGCTGCCCGGACTGGATTTTGATATATTTAAGGGCGGCCCTTCCTTATGGTGGCCGCCTATGTTTGATGCTATGGGCTCTAAACTCTATAAATTCCCCGGCATCGGAGTGGAAGAAAACTCTACGTTTCAGTTTAATGAGCAAGAATATATGAAGCCGGAGGATTACGACGAGTTTATCGCCAGCCCAACGGAATGGCTGGTTAATCATTATTTGCCGAATATAAGCACTGAGTTAGAGAATCCCGGCTCTTATCGATCCACCGTAGCCTTAATCAAAGGAGCGGCAGCTTTTGCCATGCAAGGTGGAATTATGGCTCAGGCCTATGGAAAATGGACTATGGATCATGGGATTGTGGGACAAGGAACCGGCTTCACTAAAGCTCCCTTTGACACCTTGGGCGATGCTTTAAGAGGAATGAAAGGGGTACTCTTAGATCTGCGCCGACGACCTGAGAAGGTGCTGGCTGCATGTGAAGCTATTACTCCCCATAATGTGAATTGCGGCTTGGCGGGTGCCGGAGCAGACACTCGTTTCCCTTGTTTTGCACCGCTGCATCGAGGGGCTTATCCCTTCCTTAATCCTAATCAATGGAATAATTTCTACTGGCCATCCTTAAAAGCGACCATCGAAGGTCTCTGGGCCCGTGGTAAGAGAATGTTGTTCTATGCGGAAGGGGATTGGACTCCCTATCTGGATAAAATTGCCGAATTGCCGGATAAGAGTATTATTTTTCAGATTGACACTACTGATGCTAAAAAAGCCAAAGAAATCCTCGGCGGTAGATTCTGTCTGCAAGGTGGTGTGCCAACAACCCTCTTAACTTATGGCACTCCGGCAAAGATTAAAGAGCATATCAAGAGAACAATCGATGAATTAGCCTGTGATGGCGGTTTTATCTTGGATGCGGGTGGAGTTGTCATGGGGGATGCTAAGCAAGAAAATGTCATCGCCATGATTGAAGCTGCCCGAGAATACGGTGTTTATTAATAGGATAGGAGGGGTAACCAATGGCTGATAAAGAGAAATTATTAAATCCTGATCCCGGTGTTTGTGTTCCTTGGGAAGTTAAGCTGGAGGAGATCGGTGAGTTCCCCGGTAATGAAGCAATTGTTAAAAAAGAATGGGAAAAGCTTGATGACTTCGCCTATAATTTTATTTGGTTTTGGGCACAGCGCTAGGATCGTGAAGAGACCAAGAAAATGTTTAGCTGTATCAACTCATCCTTAAGCTTTTACTCTTTAGAAAGATGATCAAAAAGGAGTGGGGATTTATTATGCTGACAGATGCTTTATCAATCGCGATAGCCGATTTAGAAGAAGAGCAGGTAGCAGGAATGGTTAAGGAACGCTTAGCTAGCGGAGTTGCCCCCTTAGAAATAGTTAATTCTCTGCAAATGGGAATGGCGGAAGCTGGGAATCGCTTTGAAACAGGTGAGTATTTCTTAGGTGAGCTGATCATGTGCGGTGAGATCATGCAGGATTCCATGATTGTCCTGGAACCACTGCTTATCGGAAGTAACGCTGAGTACAAAGGAAACATTGTTATCGGTACCGTCAAAGGGGATATCCATGATTTAGGGAAGAACATTGTGGTAATGCTTCTTAAAGGGTCGGGTTATAACGTTATTGACTTAGGCGTTGACGTTTCTAAAGAAAAATTCATTGAAGCCATTAAGGAATATAACGCCCCCTTAGTGGGAATGAGTGTTCTTTTAACCGGCTGCCAGGAATCCATGAAAGAAACCATCGATGCTATCCGGGCAGCAGGCTTAGACACTAAGGTTCTGATTGGCGGAAATTATATTGATGACCTGGTGAAAGCTCATGTGGGAGCCGATTACAGCGCTCAGGCCGCTACAGATGGGGTTAAGATTGCTGACGAAATCTTTAGTGCCTAGAATAATAATCTAATTTCACTTAACTAAGCTCGTTCAGATAGACAGGGTTTAAGGCATCAGGGCGGAGATTACCCACCTGATGTACTTAAAATCTCCCTCCCTAAATAAGTGAGGGTAAGATGGCAGCTGAAAATTGAACTCAACGATGATAGAGGCCTTAATTGGCCTCTACCCTCGTTATTGTGGCAAACTTGTCAAGGTGATAAAATGGATCTTTCTTTTAATCACTTTGAGATGTAAACTTAAACAAATGTCTTGAGAAGGAGCATATAGAATGAATTTCAACATTGAACAGACTGAAGCTAAACAAAAAACACAAAAATACTTAGGCCAAAAAGGATTAATCGTCTTAATCACTTTCTTAAGTGCCTTTATACCCTTATCAACGGATCTTTATCTGCCGGCTTTACCCAGAATGGCAGAGAATTTTAAGGCTGCTCCGAGTCTGATTAATCTCACTCTGATATTGTTCTTTATTTTCTATGCGGCAGGTTCTTTGTTCTGGGGGCCTCTCAGTGATAAGTACGGCCGGAAACGGATCTTGCTGGTGGGACTTATTCTTTATACAGCAGCAAGTTTTCTTTGTGCCTTATCCGGAGATGTGTATCAATTAATCGGGTTTCGGATTATTCAGGCAATTGCCAGCGGAGCGGCAACAGCAGTGGCTCAAGCTATTGTCAAGGACAGTTACTCCGGGCAAAAACGGGTATCTGTGTTGGCCTTAGTTACCTCTATGACCATGGTTGCCCCAATTGTGGCACCGGTTATCGGAGCATTGATTTTAAAGTTTACATCATGGCGAGGAGTATTTGTCGTCTTGGCCTTGATTGGTCTGCTAATTACACTTGCGGTTATTGCTATGGAAGAAACTATTGATCAGCGTTCTACGGCAAGTATTCTCGAATCCTTAGGCAGATTGGGAGTCGTAGCCAAGAATCCTGGATTCATGTCCCTTTTACTGACTTTTTCCTTGATGGCCATTCCAATGATGTCCTTTATTTCATCCTCATCCTATATTTATGTGAATCAATTCGGTTTAAGTGAGCAGGTCTACAGCTATTTTTTTGCAGCTAATGCCTTTTTCATGGTGGTTGGCCCTTTGCTTTATATGAGAAGCACCAGGTTTATTAAACCTGTTAAACTGATTATGGTCAGCTACGTTGTAGCCTGTATCAGTGGGGGATTAATTAGCACCGTTGGTGTAAACAGTCCATGGCTGTTTGCCTTATCCTTAATCCCTGCGACTTTTATGGGCAGTATTACTCGCCCGCCAAGCGCTAACTTGATGCTCGAGCAGCAAAAGGGAGACACTGGGGCAGTGGTATCATTAATGTCATTTGCTTTTACAATCTTTGGCAGCATTGGCATGATCCTTATCTCCTTGGATTGGGCAGATCGAGTTCGAGTTATGGGACTAATGTATGTGTTGTTTGCTTTACTAAGTTTAATAATGTGGCAGGGGATTTCTAAGAAAGCCTATGTTCAGAAGGTTCTTCAATAGCCAAAGGAGGGTGTTAACGATGATCAAGGTCACTTTCTTGCCGTCAGAAAAAGTTACCAAAATCTCCAAAGGGGCATCAATTCTGCAAGCTGCCATCTCCGCGGGGGTGCAAGTTGTCAGCACTTGCGGCGGTAAGGGAACCTGTGGTAAATGTAAAGTGCAAATTTCGTCGGCAACACCTGCAAATGTCACGGAAATTAAACTATCAGAGAATGAAAAGAAGTTCCTAAGTGCTGCAGAGTTGGCCGAGGGCTGGGTTTTGGCTTGCCAACAGCTCATCACAGAGGATATGACCATAAGAGTTCAAGCAGAGCAGGCTGCCAACCAACGAAAAACTGACTTTGCCGCGGAGCTGAAGATAAAACCGGCTCCAGGAGTTGAGAAAGTTTTCCTGCAAGTGGCGAAGCCCAGTGTCGAGGATCAAACACCGGATTGGCAGAGACTTGTTGCAGCCTTGCCGGATCAGGGAATTAAGTTTAATCGGAGAGCAGCGGCTTCCCTGCCCAGACTGTTAAGAGAGAGTGATTATCAGGTAACTGCTGTGTTGGCTGGAGAAAGACTCTTAGCTGTAGAGCCGGGTAATACCTCAAGGCGCTGCTACGGAGTAGCGATCGATGTGGGGACGACGACGGTAGTCGCCTACCTAATGGATCTGATTTCAGGAGCGCTAGTCAACAGCGGGGCAGTGACCAATCCTCAGCAGGTCTATGGTGCGGATGTGATTTCCCGGATTACTCATGCAGCCAGCGGAAAGAATCAATTGGGAGAGCTGCAAGAAAAAGTAATCGAAGCTCTCAATTCACTGATTAGGAAGTTGTGCCAAGAAAGCGGGATAGCTAAAGAAGAAATATATCAGGCTATGGTGGTAGGCAATACTACCATGGCCCACTTGTTTCTGGGAATTGATCCCACGTATTTGGCTCCGGCACCCTTTATCCCAGTCTTTAGAGATGCGGTAGACGTTCAAGCGGATGAGCTGGGATTGGATATTTTAGCCACCGGCAGAGTAAGCGTCCTGCCCAATGTGGCCGGGTATGTAGGCTCGGATACAGTGGGTGTAATGTTAGCTGCAGGGGCAGATCGTTTGCCAGGTATCAGCTTAATTGTTGATATTGGGACGAACGGTGAAATTGTCCTGTCCGGAAAGGGGAGAATTCTTACTTGTTCGGCTGCCGCCGGGCCGGCTTTTGAAGGTGCAGAGATAAAGTATGGTATGCGTGCCGCAGAGGGAGCTATCGAAGGTGTGCGATTAGGTGAGGATGTTGAATTAGAAATTATCGGAGGGGGCAAGCCGCGAGGAATATGCGGTTCCGGTCTGATCGATGCTATTGCTGAACTGCATAGGGCGGGGGTTATCGGGCCTACAGGACGGTTTGCCGCTGAATCCGCCCAACTTGAGAAGCTGCCCCCTTTGCTCCGCCAACGCTTACGCAAGGGTGAGCGAGCCAGCGAGTTTGTACTGGTCTGGGGAAAGGATTCCGAGACCGGAGAAGATATAATCCTTTCGCAAAAAGATATTCGAGAAATGCAGCTGGCTAAAGGGGCTATTATGGCAGGGATTAGGATTCTCAGTCTGGAGATGGGGATTAATTTGCAGGAGATTGACAGAATCCTGCTGGCCGGAGCCTTTGGTAATTATATTAGAAAGGAAAGTGCGGTGGAGATTGGTTTGCTGCCGTCCTTGCCCATAGAGCAGATTATGTCCATTGGGAATGCGGCAGGGGATGGAGCGAAAATGGCTTTACTGTCGGTTGAAGAGTACTTAAGGGCAGAATCACTGGCTAAGCGAGGGGAGCATGTGGAACTATCTACTAGAAAGGAATTTCAGAAAGAGTTTTTGAAAGGACTGGATTTTAAGAGAGTCTGAGGGCAGAGGATATATAGTAAGCTGTTAGTGGCAAGACAGGTAAGCGAGGTTGATGGATGGGGTTGTCCGAAAAACGAATGCGCATTCGTTTTTCGGACAACCCTGATTTGTAAGAGCCGGATTATATCTATTGTTATTGGATCAACCTCTCTTGAGGAGCAGGTAGTGGAAGGGGATGTCTATTAAACA
>NZ_JMGA01000034.1 GCF_000765145.1 Desulfosporosinus sp. HMP52
GGTGCATGTTTGAGAGATCAGCCTTCGAGAGAAAGCGAATATCTCAGACATCTGGTGATTATGCCGGAGGGGTTCCACCCGTTCCCATACCGAACACGGAAGTTAAGACCTCCAGGGCCGATGATACTTGGGGCATAGCCCCTGGGAAAGTAGGTTATTGCCAGGTAACAAAGACAAAATGACTATCTCTTATGAGGTAGTCATTTTGTTTTTGTTACAAGTTTTTATTTGATAAAGTCCTGGGTTCACCCGTTCGAGTTTCATGCAAGGTAAGCTTGTTATATTCATAACTTAGGAGAGACTTCATAAAGGCTATGAAAGAATCATATCTTAATCATGAGGTGCTTAAGGTATGGTAATAATCTTGGCTAGTCTTTTTAGCAGTATTGTTAATAATTTTCTAATCTCTTTTGGGGTAGTGGTTGGAGCTAGCATTTTTGGAGGAATAGGAGCTGTCATAACGAATGATCCACCACTTAAGGCTATGCTGGATATCGCAAGTTCTATTAAAATATGGGCTGTCGCAGTAACCTTAGGAGGTACATTCGATTCTTTTGCGGTAATAGAAAAAGGCTTATTTGAAGGAGAATTTAAATCCATCATAAAGCAGGCTATATATGTGTTGACCGCTCTCGTAGGGGCTAATATGGGTTATAAAATTATTGAGTTAATCCAAAGGTGTAGCGAATGAACCCATTAAGAAATAAAAGATTAAACCTCAAATCGTGCTTTTTTTCTGGAATAATCATCGGAATACTTGTTGGTGGGGCGGCTTTTAGTATTATGGTAAGTTATAGATTAGATTCATTATATAAAAGGATTGCCTACCTTAACCAAATCATTCAAGATAAGAATGCTGTACTGGAAAAATTTGAGAAGAATATTAATACTAGAAATCTGCGAGTTAAGCGTATTGAAGTAGCACTGGTTTTTGATGGAGATGAAATTGATCAAATAAATATTGAAAGAAGCATAAAGGACAGATATAGCTCACTATTAGGCAAGGAAGTTAATAAAATTGACCCGGATTTAATTATTGAAGTCGTGGATAAAAGAATTATGAAGATCGAAGATAAAGAATATAAATTAAAGGTTAACAAACTAATTATTACAGAGGTAATGAAAATATGGATCAGTGTAGAATCAGTGAATCTATAAGACAAATTATTGTTCCGTAACTAAAGAAGAATCTTAAAACTTTAACTGCCAGAACTTTGTTCTGGCAGTTTTGAATCCGCTTATGCCTTATTGATCTTATTTTGAACCTTTGACCACCGTTTTAGAGGGTAAAGGTTCGGTGACATAAAGGACAGCTCGTTCAGTGCTGCTAATTCTATCTTTGTGAATTTCTTGATAGGCATGATTGTTAATCATTTCCATGAAAGCTTTCCGGGATGGGTATTCAACCAACATGATAAAATCCCATGTTTCTTGCCCTTGTAACATTTCATTTGGTTTTCCCATATAAATGACTCGGGCACCCACATCGGAAACTATCCCTGAAGCATTTGCAAGATACCTCTTGTACCGGTCAAACCCATCATCTGTTTTAAATTTAAGAAGATTTAGCATAACAAAGGGCGATTCATTGTCCAGATTACGTGTAAACTCCTCCATATTCACGACTGATATATCCATAGTGCCACTCCTTTCTTACATTAGCTAACCTGCGTAAAACCTAAAGTGTAAGTTGCAGAGCCAACTCTTGGCTGTTGCTTTTTAGAATTATGTGAGTTGTTGCTAGAATACTAAACATACCCGCAGCGAGCTGTATTAGTATAGTACTCACGGTTAATAGCCATTCTTTCCGCAGCATGTTGTGAAACACCTCCAGAAAACATTAATTGGTTAGTTTTTGTGTATCATTAAAGCAGGAAATATACCGAAGGTTGTGTTCCTTTTTCAGATAGAAGTTGAGTGTATTGTCGTCCATTTAGACGTTGCGATACATCACTATTGGGATCAGTGAGATCTCCAAAAAACCGTGCTTTTGCTGGGCAAACTTCGATACAGCTGGGGGCCTCACCTCGGTCGACGCGCTGATAACAAAAATTGCATTTAGAGACGGTTCCCTTTTCTTGGTCTATGATACCGTAATCTCCCGTTGGATAATCAGGAAAATAAGCTGGTTCTGTTTCGTTAAATTGTCGTACATTCTGATAAGGGCAGGAGATTACACACAGGCGACAGCCGACACATTTTTCGTAATCCTGCATGACTATGCCATCTTCACGTTGATGGGCAGCTCCTGTAGGACAGGCTTTTACACACGCCGGTTTTTCACAGTGTTGGCAGGCCAAGGTCAGATACTGAAGCTTTAGGTTTGGATAAGTTCCTTTAGGGGTATCCATGCTCTTTCCGCCATAGGTTAGAACACGATTCCACCAGATTTCATTGGGGAGATTATTGTTAAGCTTACAGGCAACGGCACAGGTATGACATCCTATGCATCGTTTTATATCGACTAGCATTGCAAGACGTTTTTTTACCATCCTTTTAACCTCGTTTTTCCTAGTGTACTAATGGCTTCGTGCAGAGAGCAGTTATATGTCTTCGTCAACTAAATCTTCCGAATCTCGCAAAGTACATCATAAAAGGGCTGATTGTAACTCGAGGTATTCAGATGATCTAAAGTGAGTTCCTGGTATGAGCCTTCCTTAAATTGTTTGCGTTGCCAACCTTTTGGGACGCTGACCATGCCGGGACGTAAACCATCGCTAAGGATTGCTTTTAATACAACATGACCACGGTCATTAAAAATTTCTACCATATCCCCTGTATTGATACCCCGCGCAGCTGCGTCTACAGGATTTATTTTTACAGTTGGTTCCGGATCAAGTTCGCGCAGCCAGGGTGTTGTTGCCCACTGGCTATGGAGGCGCCAGCGCACCCGCTCTGTATGATAGATCAAAGGGTATTTATTCTTCAATGGGTTATCATGCCAGGCTTCGGCCGGTAAAGTAAAACTTGGCAAATGTTCTTTACTTTGATCAATAGGCACCCCACAATCTAGGCGTGGCTTTGGATTCTCGAGGTAGAATTCCAATCGGCCTGAAGGAGTAGGGAATTTGTCGCCCTTCCAGTTTATCCAGCAGCTGGGCAAAGTTTGGATGACCTTCTCTTTTTGAAGTCTCTCCCAAGTCAGCCCTGCTGATCGAGCTTGATCCGTATCAATCATCATCTGGATAAACTCCTCATCGGTATACTTAAAAAATTCTTCAAAACCTAATCCTTTAGCTAATAAACGGTAAATATCCATATCGGATTTTGATTCATAAGCCGGTTCCACGGCCTTTTCAGATATCGTCGTTGTAGGTTGGTCAGGTCCTTGCACGAAATCAACAGTCTCAAACCAGTGTGCTTCAGGTAAAACCATATCAGCATAGTTGGTTGTATCCGTTTCCATTTGATCAACGGCTACAATAAATTCGACTTCCGGCAGAAGGGTGTTAATAATTTTGTTTTGATTTGTAGCGTTAGACACTGGATTGCTGCAATAAATATACATGGCTTTAATGGGATGGGGTTTATCTTTAAATTTTCCCGTCTCGAAGACTTCTTGCAGATAAATCCAGGGTACATAGCTGGCTTGTTTTCCCCGTGGAAATAAATAAGGAATTAAATTTAGGTTGTAGCCAGTTAACCCCGTGTGCCCCAAGGATGCCCCAGGCTTAGCAATATTTCCGGTTAGAGATGCTAGGATGCCCCAAGCATGTCCTGTTTGTAAACCATTGTCATACTGAATAAAGCCGGTATAGATACTTGCTGGTTTCTGGTTAGCGTAGAGCCGTGCTACATCCCGGATAGTGTTAGGTTTAATCTCGCATATCTCAGTCACTGCTTCCGGTGTATATTGGACGACAGACTCTTTGAGCAGCGAGAAGGCTGTTTTGACGTTTATTCCCGAGATTGTGAAACTGCCTTCCAAGGCGGGGTGTTTTACTTCAGAAAGCACTTTTCCTTGGTTGGATTCTATATCCCAGACTATATAGGGACTGGGTTTCTTAGGGTCGTTTTTTATAGTTTCGGAATTGGTCTCTGAGTTCCTAAGATCACTCTGTCTTAAAAACTTTCCGGTATCGTCGCGTACTAAGAAGGGGGCTACCGTGTGATCCAGTAAATAGGGCAAATCATATAATTTTTCCTCAATGATAACCTGTACCATGGACAGGGCTAGAGCCGGGTCTGTACCGGGACGAATGGGAATATGTTGATCAGCTTTAGCTGCAGCGGTGGTAAATCGAGGATCAATTACTACAACCCTTGCCCCAGTCTCCTGGGCGTCTGCGATGAAACGCCAATCATGAGGATGGGAATCGGTAATATTTGCGGCCCAGACAAGGATTGTCTTAGCATTGGCCAAGTCGGCAGGATCATTGCGCTGGTTGAAACTACTACCGCTACCGATAACTCTTCCTAGGCCATAGGTATCTGACATATCCAAAGAGTGTTCTGTTAGGGTTGCCTGCATTAAATTGGCCAAGCGATGAGCACTATAAGCTCCATTGATGAAGCCCATATTTCCGCTCACTGCAGAAAAGGCTACAGATTGTTTTCCGAAGGATTCCTGATAGGTTTTGAATTTATTGACAATTGTGTTAATTGCTTCATCCCAAGTAATGCGTTCCCATTTTCCTTCTCCGCGTTTTCCAATCCGTTTCATGGGGTATTTGAGACGATTCTGATCATTAATGCGTTGAACGTGACAGAGTCCCCTTAAACAAATCCGGTTATAGCGTGGATCAGGAAAAGGGGCTAGAGATGTTTTTACCACCTTACCTTCACGTACGTGAACATAGAGACGACAGCGTGATTGACAGTTACCTATACACATGCAACTGAAAATTTGCTCCTTGGGGGACATTCCTGCCGGTTTGCCTTCAGCCAGCTTACCTGGGCTTGTTCTTTCTTGATTTTTACCCACAGTAAATACCTCTCTTAAAATGAAACTCAGACTAAAAGAATGTTATGCATATTCCATGCCAACCCATTAAACTCCAAAAATTAATATTTTTGGGTTTTAGGTGTGCGTAACAAGTGACAAATAATACAAGTACTGTATATAAATGCAACAAAAAAATTGATGTACGGAGAAGTGCGAGAAATTGAAGTCGATTTTGAGGATTTCGTAGATTACAAGCACAACGATTAACTTAGGAAACCATTTCCCTTTAAATATAAAATAACAAGAGATAACACTGCGGATGGAAGCAGAGCTTATTTATAGTGCCAAGGGAATATGTACTCCCCTCGTGGTAAAAATAAAGGCTTGATACCTGCATTGAATTACAATGGAAGCATCAAGCCTTACCTTTTGTTTAGTCAGATTAGCTGTTGTTGAGCTGACAAAAGTACTATAATAAATACAAAAACTAAAAAGCGAGAAATGTTCGAATGCAAAACATAATAATGGACCGCACGCTTTATCAGTCCAAACCTAACGAGGCAAACCGAACGAAAAAGGAAATGGATACTTACAATCTTTTGGATAAGTTGGAGATTTCGTATTTCCGGTTAGATCACGAAGAAACTCCGTCCATAGAGGTTTGCTACGAAGTTGAAAAGCTATTAGGAATTGAAATCTGCAAAAATCTATTTCTTTGTAACACCCAAAAAACAAGATTTTATCTGCTAATGATGCCGGGCCGCAAGAAGTTCAGAACGAAGGATTTATCCAGACAAATAAATTCTTCCAGATTATCCTTTGCCGAGGCCGATGATATGGAGAAGTATTTAAACATAGTTCCTGGATCAGTTAGCGTATTAGGTCTGATGAACGATGTAAACAAATGTGTAACACTGTTAATTGATAAAGATGTATTACGGGATGAATTCCTTGGATGTCATCCTTGTGTCAACACATCTAGCTTAAAAATCAAGACTACAGACCTTTTAACCAAGTTTTTGCCTTATACCGGACATGAACCCACTTTTGTGGAATTATAATTATGACAAGCTCTTAAACCTCTTTAAGCAAAATCTGGTCCAGCTCGATTCGAGGACGAGCATTTGGGCTTTGGTCAGGGTAGCCGACAGGCAGTAAGGCTACTACATTGTAGTTCTCGCCTAGTCCTAAAATCTGCTTAACTTTCTCTTGATCGAACATCATAACCCAGCACGTGCCAAGGCCCAGGTCGACAGCACGTAGTGTAATATGATCGACAGCGATGGCGGCATTTAGGCGTAAGTAGGCTTCGGCAGTGGCTTGATCCATCGGTCGGCGTTTGGCATAGCTTTCTGTGTCCATTTTTTCCAGGGGAGTATCTTTAAAGGCTCCCGCTTCCATGAGTTCGCGTGCGCGGGTTCCTATGCCACTAAGGGACTCTGTGTCTATACAACAGGCGATGACGACTGGCGCTTGGCTTACAAAGGGTAAGGGAGTAGCATCCCTTAATTGGCCACGAGCGGTTTCACTTTTAATCACGACAAAGCGGGTAGGTTGAAGATTACTGCCAGATGGGGCTAGTCTTGCAGATTCAATAAGTTGAGTAATGTGAGATTCTGGGATTGGATCTGATTTGAATTTACGAATACTACGTCTGGCTTTCATTGCTTCGAGTAATTCCATTTTAAAAAACCTCATTTTCTTTAAATTGTTGGAGTTATTATGGAAATTTGCATGTAGTATGGGGCATAGC
The DNA here is from genome assembly GCF_000765145.1 of Desulfosporosinus sp. HMP52. Lineage (GTDB taxonomy): Bacteria > Bacillota > Desulfitobacteriia > Desulfitobacteriales > Desulfitobacteriaceae > Desulfosporosinus. Next base: position 6,639 of record NZ_JMGA01000034.1, read on the forward strand.
GGTTACCTCGCAGCTACCGCAGTCGATTTAAAGATAGTATTAGGAATGAAATGGTTCTTATTCCTTATCCAATGATTTTACCATAATATAATATATTAAAGTAACCAAGATCATATGGGAGAAAGTTACATTGAATCAGACAATCGTGATAAAATGGGCACAAAGATTCATGGGTGCGACATCTGCCAAGAGGTCTGCCCCCGAATGAATAGGAGGGCATAAGATGGAAACAAATTACCGAATTGCCTATAATAAATACTGGCAGGATTTGAAAAAGATGGATCCGGAAGAAATTGCCACACACCTGGCGGTGACCTATTCTAGCGATACTCAACAATTCATTGTAAACTTCTTCAATTCAGAGTACATAGTGGATTACAATACCGAAAGGATCTATAGAAAAGCAGATGGACATGTACCTGAGATAAACGCTGCAATAATCATGCTTAATTACCTGGCCTATGCTAAAAAGCCTCAAGACGTGCCTAGAAAATGGGTTAGTCTCAAAGAACTTCCGAATGGAGGAATGTTGTTCTATCCTGCCTTTCATAAAGATTCGATCTTAGGACTAGTTAAATCCTTCGGGCAACAGTCTAAAAGATTATTAGAGTGCGCTGCTGCCTTAGGTGGAGTACCGGCATCCTTTGGAGATGCGTCAGTTGTTTTTCAAGCCTTTCCCGAAATTCCTCTATGTGTAATAGTTTGGGAAGGGGATGAAGAAGTTCAGGCGAATGCTACCATCCTATACGAGCCTTCTATTGAACATCTACTGCATATTGAGAGTGCAATTGGGTTGGGGATGTATCTGGCAAGTAAATTAAGGCGGGAAGCAAAATCCTCTTATAAGATAGGGAGTTAAAAATAATAGATATACACGTTAGGGATAATCTGAGGATGGAGTGGAAGAATGTTACTTAAGGAATAAAAGGCATTAGTCTAATTTAGTAGACTTTAGATGTCTCCCGTTTACTTAATACACAGGTAATGAGCCTGTGTTTTTTGTTTATCTGAATACTGGCAGAAAGTACATCACCATTTTCCTTCTCCTCCTTTACTAGACATTGTTATAAATTCAGTGTAGTTTACAAGTGGTAGTTTAATGTTTAATCTCTAATGTCTAATGTCTATATTTCAAATCCTAGAGAAGTTAAGAAGTTCTTAAGAATTAGGTTAAGATTATCGTAAGATTTAGTTGATATCATTCCTTTAGAGCAAAATAAATAAAGGGTGTGATATTAATTGTCTAGATTTATATGTAGGAGTGATACATCGTGAATATCCTTGTTTGTGACGATGATAAAGAAATATCGGATGCTATTAAAATTTATTTGGAAAATGAAGGATATAAAATATTTAAAGCTTCTAATGGCCTAGAAGCGTTGGAAGTCATAGAGGAAATTGAAGTACATCTGGTAATTATGGATATTATGATGCCCCGAATGGATGGCTTAAGAGCAACAATGAAGATCAGAGAGGATAAGAATATTCCCGTGATAATGCTCTCAGCAAAATCTGAGGATACTGACAAGATAATTGGGTTAAATATGGGAGCCGATGATTATATCACTAAGCCATTTAACCCTTTAGAATTGATTGCCAGGGTGAAGTCACAGCTTAGACGATACACAACTCTAGGGAGTCTGGAGACCAAAACTAATGTCTATAAAACAGGTGGACTTGTAATAGATGATGAGTTGAAGACTGTAACAGTTGATGGTGACGAAGTGAAATTAACTCCCGTTCAGTACAAAATGCTAAAGCTGTTGACTGCTAATGCTGGAAGAGTGTTTTCAATTGATGAAATATATGAAAAGGTATGGAAAGAAACGGCTTTTTGTCCGGAAAATACTGTGGCAGTTCATATCAGAAAAATTAGAGAAAAGATTGAAATAAATCCTAAAGAACCTAAATACTTAAAGGTGGTGTGGGGCATTGGATATAAAGTGGAGAAACTATAGTCATTCAATGGTAGCTAAGGCTGTGGCTTTTATAATCGTGATCCTCTGTTTGACTAGTTCTCTAACAATATTTGCAAATATTGTAGTTTTGCATAATGAAGATTTTGATATTGTTTTTGAAGAAAGTTATTATCAGGGTAAGGATTACTTGAGCAACTGCTCAGGAGTCATTGAAAATATCAAGAAGGTGCAAAAATATAAGAGCAAAGAGAACATTATAAATGGTGGAACTTTGACTGAAAATGTCATAGCAGAGCAAGAAGATAGATTATTTTGGGAGTTTCAATATAACTCAAAAAGCTATAATCCTAATTTAACGTCTGAGGAGAATCGTAAGACATTCAGGGAAGTTTATGCTGATGAACTATTGCAAGCGAAGAATAGTCAAATCAAGCAGGATCTCAATGACTTTAATATGGCCCTGCAAAGATTAACAGGATACCAAGGCCTTGTTTATTATGCGAAGAATGGTGAAACCGAATTCTCTAACAGCACAGATAAAAACAAAGAATCCTTCAAAGCTTTTCCAGCCTATATGATATTTGAGGGCTATGAAAATGAAGTATTTCCTCAAGAAGTTAACCAAAATACTCGGTATTACTGGCTTTCATCAAGTACGAATAATATAGAACAACAAGATGCTATTTATATCGCTTTTACTCAGGATTATTTGAATCCCAGAATTGTCGAATGGAAAGACAATAAGCTGTTGATAACAAATAGTCTCTATCAAATCGCTGCTTTGCTCATAGTTATGCTGATGGCCTTAATATATCTAATACTTGTAATAGGAAGGAAACCCTATGACGAACAGGTACATCTGAATTCCTTTAGCAGAATCTTTAATGATATTAACTTAGCTATGTGCATTTTGCTGGTCGCTATATGGGCAATTGTCATCTCTGAATCAGAACAGTTTAAAAGCCTTAACCTGATATTTCTAATAACTTTATTTACTGCAAGCTTAGGTTTATTATTGTTTCTTTCTTTAGTAACCCATTTTAAAAACCGGACGCTTATCAAGAACACCCTAATCTATAAAATATTTCATAAACTATTTACCTTCTTCAGAGATATCTATAATAGTGGAAGTGCAGGTGTAAAGGTTGTCTTAATTGTTATAGGTTATCCGATAATCGTAGCCATAACATTTTTTATGTTTCCGATAACTCTTGGGGCAGCAGCCTGGATAGCGCATAAGAAAGTTAAGGAATTTAACGCTATAAAAGAAGGCGTGAAAAGGGTAAAAGACGGAGATCTCCACTTCAGCATAAACGCTAACGGAAATGGAGAGTTTGCTAAGCTTGCGGCAGATATTAACAGTATCGCCGACGGGCTATCTAAAGCGGTTGAAAACGAGATCAAAAGTGAACGGTTAAAAACAGAATTAATCACTAATGTCTCCCATGACATTCGAACCCCCTTAACTTCAATCATTACCTATGTTGACTTATTAAAACACGAAAAGGATCAATCAAAGGTAGATAATTATTTAGAAATAATCGATCAGAAGTCACAAAGGTTAAAAGTACTAACAGAGGATTTGTTTGAAGCGGCTAAAGCATCAAGTGGGAATATTCAGGTCAACTTCGAAGAAATTGATCTCATGTCTTTAATAACCCAAGGGTTAGGCGAACTTGATGACAAAATCCAAGAGAGTAAGTTAGAATTCAAAATCAGTCATCCAAAGGAAAGACTGGTCGTTAAAGCCGATGGGAAGTTATTGTGGCGAGCTATTGAAAATTTGTTATCAAATATATTTAAATACGCCCTGCAAGGGTCAAGAGTCTATATTGACGTTACCAATGTCGGAACAGTAGCAACCCTAACTATTAAAAATATATCGGCCTATGAACTAAATATCTCTTCTGACGAGCTTATGGAGCGATTTAAAAGAGGGGATGAATCTAGGAGCAGTCAAGGCAGCGGGTTGGGATTATCTATTGCTAAGAGTTTACTGGAAATTCAAAGAGGTGGTTTTAATATTGAGATAGATGGGGATTTATTTAAAGCAATAATTCAAATGCCTCTTGTACAGAGGAATTAAATTATTAAAATCGACAATATAAAAGTTGAGGGCAGCAAACTGAAGTTTGCTGCCCTCTATTCAATAAAGTTAGATGCAATATTTATAAAAAATCTTATTTAGCTAAAAGGAATCTAATAATATAATCAAAGAGAGGATTACCTAGGAACGGGTATATTACAGCCAGTGTCATACATTTTAAGTTTAAAATCGATAAGTTTGAGGTTTTCTCTTAAATCAGCCATGTGCTTGAGAACCTCTTTGCGGTGATCGAGAAACAATTGCCGACGAATTTCTAAAGTCTCATCACCTTGCAGACACCACTCGATATATTGCTTAATTTGTTTTATAGGCATACCAGTATTTTTCAAACAGCAAATGAGCTTTAACCACTCTAGGTCACTATCAGAAAACTCTCTGATTCCAGATTTGCTGCGATCAACAAAAGGAAGCAAACCCTCTTTGTCATAATAACGTATTGTATGTGCAGTTAGGTCGAATTTCTCAGCGACTTGACTGATCGTGTAACTCATAGTAATTCTCCTCTAAGGTCTCTAATTCAACTTAGAGCAAACTCCAAGCATTTTTTTAGTATAGACTACTTAATCTTGAATTACAATCAGTTTAGTAATACAGTGATAGAAGCCGAGTATAGAATTAAAAATAAAATGCTTTATGAAGGGATTAGGGGATTAATTGAAAAATATCGATGATGGAAAAAGTAATTTCGAATTAAGTAATTCTTTAGTGTTAGTAATGGCTATAGCCAGTGGTATCACTGTGGCTAATTTATACTATAGTCAGCCTTTACTTGTAGAAATTGCCGAAAGCTTTCAGGTAACTCAGGTTAGTGTTGGTTTTGTGGCTATGCTTACTCAGATCGGATATGCCCTAGGGATGCTTAGTATTTTGCCTTTAGCAGATATTAAGGAAAAAAGGTTTCTGATTGTTTCCATGCTGCTGTGTTCTGCTTGTGCATTGTTAGCTATGTTTTTTTCTTTTAATATAACGGTAATTTCAATTGCATCCTTTGCAGTAGGCTTTACATCTGTAGTTCCTCAGCTGATTGTTCCCTTTGCTGCACAATTAGCTAATCCGCAAGAGAGAGGAAAGATCATTGGATCTGTCATGAGCGGTTTATTTATAGGTATATTGGTATCCCGTACCTTCAGTGGTCTTGTGGGAGAATATTGGGGATGGCGAATTGTCTACTTAATTGCAGCTGCCTTAATGATTGTTCTGGCCATTTTCTTAAGCAGAATGCTGCCTTTATGTCCTCCAACTTCGAGTATGAAATATAAGGAATTGTTTAAATCTATGGTGAGTTTGACCAAAGGTCTTCCGGTATTAAGGGAGGCATCTTTGAATGGAGCCCTGATGTTTGCCTCCTTCAGTGCCTTTTGGACATCTTTGGTTTTCTTGCTCGAGAGTTCACACTATAATATGGGAGCTGATGCTGCCGGTCTCTTTGGATTAGTCGGTGTGACAGGCGCTATGGCTGCCCCGATCGTTGGCAGGATAGCAGATAAACGAAGCCCGAAATTTACTGTGGTAATCGGCATGATCTCAGTAACAATGGCTTATATTTGTTTTATTACTTTAGGGTTTAAATTATGGGGATTAATTATTGGAGTGGTATTTCTTGATTTAGGAGTTCAGTCTTGTCAGATTTCCAATCAGGCTAGAGTGCATTCTCTTAACGATGAAGCACGTAACAGACTAAATACAGTTTACATGGTCTCATACTTTAGCGGAGGTGCCCTGGGATCCTATCTGGGATCATACAGCTATGCCCATTTTGGGTGGTATGGAGTTTGCAGTTTAGGACTACTAACTCAACTAATAGCCTTTATAGCTCTCAAGACCTATAAAGCAAAGCCACATATCTAAATACATACTTAGTTGGTTCGCTAATCTTTCAAAGTGTTTTGTTTTAGCTAATAAACAGAAATCCCCAATGGTGATAAGGATAGGCTCAGCGGAAAGTGTACCGTTGAGCCTTCTACCGGTTTTATAGGAAGTTTTTATTTAAATTGTAATTAACTCGTAGTCTTTACTGCCTAGCCCCATTTCGACGGCATAGTCAATTGCCACTTTCCAGTCGGTGGTTGGGCTGACAGCGGTAAAATGATCATGATGCCCTTGGGAATGTTTTTCTAATATACTGCCGGCCATAACGGGCTGAGAGTTTACAGCATCTGCACAAGCAGCATCGAGGGCTACCGGGTCAAAGGAAGCAAACATACCTACATTTGGAACAATCGGGATATCGTTCTCAGAATGACAGTCGCAGAAAGGGGATACATCAATTACTAAACTGATGTGGAAGTGGGGACGCCCCTTCAGTACAGCCCAGGTGTATTCAGCAATCTTTTTATTCAATATTTCATTGGACTCTCCCCAATCAGCTTGAACAGCATCCGTTGGACATACGCCAATACAGCGTCCGCAGCCGACACAATTTAGATGATTTATGTTAGCTTTGTGTTCTGTCACGGTTATGGCATTATGGGCGCAGATTTTTGTACATACACCACAGCCGATGCATTTCTTCTGAAAAACTTGGGGTTTGCCGCTGCTGTGCATTTCCATTTTGCCGGCGCGGGAACCGCAGCCCATCCCAATATTTTTTAAGGCACCGCCAAAACCGGTTAGTTCATGTCCCTTGAAATGGTTTAGAGAAATGAATACATCGGCATCCATAATAGCTTGCCCAATCTTTGCTTCTTTCACATAGTTGCCGCCTTCAACGGGAATTAATGCCTCGTCGGTACCTTTCAAGCCATCGGCAATCAGTACATGACAACCTGTAGAAAAAGGAGAAAAGCCATTGAGGTAAGCTGAATCCAGATGGTCAAGAGCATTTTTTCTGCCACCGACATATAAGGTATTACAATCGGTGAGAAAGGGTTTTCCGCCTAGTTCCTTCACAATATCCACGACAGTCTTGGCGAAATTTGGTCTTAGATAAGATAAGTTTCCCGGTTCTCCAAAATGAATTTTAATTGCGGCGTATTTTTTCTCAAAATCAATTTGATTCATTCCTGCAGTTTTGATCAACCGGCTTAACTTCTGCTGCAAATTTTCTTTCATGGTCACGTGCATATCCGTAAAATACACCTTTGATTTTTCCAACATAATAACCTCCAAGAAATTTGATTCGTTAAGTGTACCTAAAGGATTAATCATTGAATTAGATTAATGGGATAATCATATGTCACCCTTATTTTAGCATAAACCCTTGAGCATACTTTAAGTCAAGTGAAAATTTCTTGAAATAAACCTAAACATTATACCCTTCAACGATATCATTCTTAGAGTTTATGAGTGACTCTCTTATTTGAGAGAATAAACATTAGAATTTGTAAAATTATTTAGTAAGAGCAAGAGATCTCGCGTTGAAGGTGAGGGACGACTTTTGCTCTTTTCTCCACGTATCAATCCAAAATATAACAATTACCGACAGATTTACCGAAGGAGATTGAACGATAAATGTTGAATCACTACACTAAAGTAAAGAAGTAGGCAGTATTGGATTTGTCCATTCTTTCAGGAAGGAATCAGAGCGATGAAACTTAAATCAAAGCTATCTCTGGGTTTTGCTTCGGTATTATTAATAGTTGCTGTTTTTTTTGGGATATCTATTTACTCTATTGCCCAAGTAAATAAGAGTATTGAGAAAAACCAACAAGATAGATATCAGAAAATTAAGTATTGCAAGACTATTGAGCAAGAGCTGAACAATATCAGTAGGTACTTAAGAGACCTGGCTTTTCTCGATGTCGATTATAATTATTATCAAAAGATCGAATCAATTCATACTTCGAGGAAAGAGATCGAAATTGCCCTGAATTTGCTGGAGGACACAGCCATCCGTGACGAGACCGAAAATCTGCTTCGCCAGATAGAAACCGAGAATCTTGTTTACATTGAGCTGCAGGAAAAAATCATAGCATTGGCCACTTCCGGTCAGAAAGAGAAGTTTGAGCAGGCTATCAATGATGGAGCCTTTGAGAGGGGGCAAATTTTCAAGTACGTTGAAGAGTTAGATAGACTTGAAGATAAATCCATGAATGAATTATTGCAATCATCCTCAGGTGTCTATAACTATGCCTTAATATTCTTTTTTATATCACTACTACTTACAATACTAGTCGGAACAGGAATAACTGTCTGGATTACACGAAAGGTTACTAGAGACATACGCTATATCACTGACATTATGAATCGCTTTCCTTCGATACGTGATCATGTCAATTTACCACGAATTGATATTCGTTCAAATGACGAGGTTGGCGAAATTGCAGCGTCCTTTAATGAAATGGCTGGTTTTTTAGAAGAACATGCTAAGCAGGAAAAAGAATTTATCTCTAAAATACAGGATCGTGATTGGCTGAAAACAGAAGTCCTAGAAATTACGACTTTATGTCAAGGGCTTCAGGATATGAAAACATTGGCCAATCTCATCATTACAAAGGTTACTCCCATGATCGAAGCAAGTTATGGAGTTTTTTATGTCCTGGAACGGCAAGGAGATAAGGAGTTCTTAAAGAAACAGGCGGTTTATGCAGAAAGTTCCCATGACCCTGCAAGAGAGATAATTCCTACTGGTGAAGGATTAGTGGGACAGAGTGCACTAGAAAATCGAACAATCATTCTGGACAAGGTACCAGAAGATTATATAAAGATTTCCTCCGGATTGGGGGAAACTTTACCCCAAGTGATTATCATACTTCCGCTAACGTTTAAGGAGCAGGTTCTGGCTGTCATAGAGTTGGCCTCGCATCAGTCGTATACAGCTATACAGTTAGAATTGCTGGAATTTATTTCAAAATACATCGGAACGGCTATAAACCGTGTTCAAAGTCGGATGGAGATTGAAAGACTGCTGGAGGAATCACAGGTTTTGACGGAAGAACTCCAGTCCCAATCTGAAGAACTTCAATTGCAACAGGAGGAACTAAAAACCTTTAATGAGAACCTGGAGGAACAGTATAATGAGTCCGAAAAGAGAGCGACAGAATTAGAGGCATTAAAGGAAGCCTTTCAAGAAAAAGCTCGGCAGCTTGAAGAAAGCTCAAACTATAAGTCGGAGTTTTTATCCAATATCTCACATGAGCTAAGAACACCATTGAATAGTTTGCTTATTCTTTCACAAATCCTGATTGATAATAAGGAAGGAAACTTGACTTTAAATCAGATTGAATACGCTGAAACTATCTTTTCTTCCGGCAATGAACTCTTGGTCTTAATTAATGATATTTTAGATCTTTCGAAAATAGAGTCCGGGAAAATAACCCTTCATCCTGAAGTGATTAAATTAGCCGATATACTGGACTATGTTAGACAGTATTTTCTTCCAATGGCTAGTCAAAAGAACTTAGAGTTTACTATAGAGATGGATAAGAACCTGCCAATGACTATCTGTATTGATGAACATAAGCTATTGCAGATTCTCAAGAATTTATTATCTAATGCCTTTAAATTTACGGATAAGGGAAGGGTCTCCTTACGAGTCAGTAATGCAGCAGAACATGTAGCTATGGATAATGGAATGAGTAAAGAGGTAGAGTGGGTATTGGCATTTTCCGTTATAGACACTGGTATTGGTATGCCAAAGAGCAAGTATGAGATTGTCTTTGAGGCCTTTCAACAGGCTAATGGGTCAACTGCCAGGAAGTACGGAGGTACGGGCCTGGGGCTTACGATTAGCCGGAAGCTTGCCGGATTATTAGGGGGATTTATAGATATAGACAGTGTTGAAGGTCAAGGAAGTACATTTACTCTCTATTTGCCGGGCCACCCTGCTCAAAAAGAGGCTTTTATTAAACACTTCTCTGAAGTGGCGGCTACAAGGTGTACCGATTCTGATGATTCTTCTGCTCCCGGAGTTAATAGGGGTGAAGATAATTCTGATAGTATCTATCAGGCCGATGATGCTGAACAAACTGAGAATAGAAATGTGCGCTTACAAGGTAAGAAAATTCTAGTAGTAGATGATGACATGAGAAATGTCTTTGCACTCACCACGGCACTTGAAAATCATAAGATCAAGGCAGTATTTGCCGAGAATGGTAGAGAGGCTATCGAAGTTTTATATGAGAATCCGGATACAGACCTAGTACTAATGGACATTATGATGCCGGAAATGGATGGATATGAAGCTATCCAACGTATTCGGCAAATACCTGAATATGAGAACTTACCGATTATTGCTCTGACGGCTAAGGCTATGAAAAATGACCGTGAAAAGTGTATTGATGCGGGGGCCTCAGATTATATTAGCAAGCCGGTGAATCTGGAGCAGTTATTTACTTTAATAAAGATCTGGTTATATAGATAGGGCGGGGTAAAGAGGGGGCAAAGCCTGAGAATATGGCGAATCTAGAAAATCAAGACGAAATAGAGAAAATTGAAATTGAACTTCTTTTAGAAGGAATATACCGTTTCTATGGTTTTGATTTCAGAAATTATGTTGCTGCTTCAATAAGGCGCAGAATCTGGAATCGTATCCGAGCTGAACGTTTGAAAAATGTTTCAAGCCTACAGGAAAAAGTTCTCCATGATCCGGGTGCTATGGCTCGGCTCATTGCAGATTTTTCTATCCATGTCTCTGAGATGTTTAGAGATCCCTCTTTCTTTAAGACGTTTAGAGAGGAAGTAATTCCAATTCTTAAAGACATACCGTTTATTAGAATTTGGCATGCCGGTTGTTCCTCCGGAGAAGAGGTTTACTCTATGGCCATGATCTTATATGAAGAAGGTTTATACCATAAGACGAAAATTTATGCGACAGATATGAATGAAGAATTATTAGAAAAGGCGAGAAAAGGTGTATACCCATTAAACAAAATGCCTCGTTACGAAGATAATTATCTTGCCGCAGGGGGAAAGCAAGATTTTTCGGTGTTCTTTAATGTATGTCATGATAAAGCTTGTTTTCACAGGTTTCTTACCCATAATGTAGTATTTGCCCAACACAATTTGGCGACAGATTATTCCTTTAATGAGTTTCATGTCATAATTTGCAGAAATGTAATGATTTACTTTGATAAGATTCTACAAAACCGAGTACATCAGCTGTTTTATGAGAGTTTGTGTATGAGAGGATTCTTAGGGTTAGGTGGCAAGGAGGATATAGCCTTTAATGATTATTCTCAATACTATGAAGTCCTTAGTACTCGGCAGAAGCTGTATTGTAAGGTGAAGTGACTACCAAGGAATTGTGATATTCATTAAGAGAGAAAGACAAAGTATCTTAGGGTACCGAGGATGTTAAAAAGTATGAAGATCTTAATTGTAGATGACCGCCGAGATAATTTGCTGGCCTTGGAAGCTGTACTTGAATCACCTGATTATCATCTGGTATTGGCTATGTCTGGAGAAGAAGCTTTAAAATGCTTACTGAAAGATGATTTTGCCGTAATTCTACTAGATGTTCAGATGCCGGGTATGGATGGATTTGAAACTGCTAAGCTCATCAGGGCGCGGAAAAAGAATGAGGAGACTCCTATAATTTTCATTACAGCAATCTATCAGTCTACAGAAAATATTACTAAAGGGTACTCCTTAGGGGCTATTGATTATTTGTTCAAACCATTCAATCCTGAAATGCTGAAATTCAAGATAGAAGGGTTTATTAAGATACACATACATAAGAAAAAGATAAAGCATCAGAATGATTTGCTAAAGCAGCATGCCCTTGAACTAGAAATTATTAATAACAGCCTGGAACGCACGACTACGGATTTGCGCAGAGCAGAAGCTCTGGCTCGGGTAATCGGAGAAACCTCAACAGATACAGTGATCACCATGGATACTATGGGCAGAATCATTAACACTAATCCAGCAATTAAAACTATGTTTGGGTATGAACATGGGGATTTGCTGGGGGAAACTGTTGAAGTTCTTTTGCCGGATAACAACTTTTCGTTTCATAATTCCATTAATAACTTTGTTCTTTGTCAAAGTAGTAAGGTGCTAAATTCCATGGCTAAACATAAAACCGGAAAGGTTTTCCCCGTAGAGATTCAAGTGGGAGTTGCCAGCATAGATGAGCAGGAGATTTTAGTATGGTCTGTTAGGGACATTTCTGAGCGGAAGCAGCTGGAGAAAGAGAGAATAGACCGTTATAGAACTCTTGAAAAATTAGTCTTGGAGAGAACGGGTGAACTGTTCCGTACGAACCAGAAGTTAAAGGAAGAAATATTTAAACGCAACAAAATAGCCGAGGAACTTAGGAAGACCAGTCTAAGGCTTAATAATATCCTGGAAAGCATAACGGATGTGTTCTTTACCCTAGACCACCATTGGAAGTTTATTTTTGTCAATGAAGAGGCGGAAAAATACTGGTTGAAGGGCCGGGATGAGCTAATTGGAAACAATATTTGGGATCTCTTCCCTGAAGCACTTTTAGAGTATTATCCTTTATTTAGGAAAGCGAAATCAAAGAAAGAAGCTATACATTTTGAAATTAAAGGACTATATTCTGAGACACCTTATGAAGCTCATGTTTATCCCTCCGAAGAAGGACTATCTATTTATTACCATAATATTATGGAGCGGAGAATGTTCGAAAAAGAAATGGCCCGTCTCGATCGTCTAAACCTTGTGGGGCAAATGGCGGCTGGAATAGGTCATGAGGTGAGAAACCCTCTTACGACAATTCGCGGTTTTCTTCAGCTCATGGAGGGGAAAGATGAATTTGCAAAGTCCAAGAGTTATATCAAGTTAATGATTGAGGAGCTTGATAGAGCTAATTCAATTATTTCAGAATTTCTAAGTTTAGCCAAGAACAAGACAGTCGATCTCCGGCCTTTAAACCTGAACACGCTTATAGAAAACTTATTTCCCTTGTTACAGGCAGATGCCATGGTTAGTGACAAGAATATTAAAACAGAATTAGAGGACATAGAAGTCTTATCTTTGGATGAGAAGGAAATTCGCCAGCTTATTTTGAACCTTGTCAGGAATGGGATGGAGGCCATGAGACGCAATGGCACATTAACACTGCAAACTTTCATGGATGGTGATAGGGTTGTTCTGGCAGTACAGGATGAAGGGTGTGGAATCAAGGCTCAGGACATTGAGAAGCTTGGAACCCCGTTTTTCACTACTAAAGAGAGCGGAACGGGTTTAGGGTTGGCTACTTGTTACAGCATCTCTGCTCGGCATAATGCTCAAATAGATATTGAAACGGGGAATTCGGGAACAACCTTTTATGTGAAGTTTAAGACTAAGCAGAAATATTGAGAATTGAGGGACAGGTTTCTTGAGCTATTGAAACCTGTCCTTTCTCGTGTTTTCAAAGCTCTGCTTCTATTAATAGATAAACCTTCTAGACATGCTTATATAATAATTAAAGTCGGGTACATTAAGGGAAATGCTATCAAGGGGTTGAATACGTAAAATGAATCAACAAAGTAAAGCTAACTACACCTTGCAGAATCCCCCAAAGTCCTTTTGGATTGCCTCTACTCCCAAGACAGATTATCCGACCTTAAATGAAGATCTAAAAGTGGATGTCGCTATTATTGGCGGGGGAATGGTCGGTATTACAGCAGCTTACTTACTTGTAGAAGAAGGAATGAAGGTTGCCGTTTTAGAAGCGGATCGTATACTCTTGGGTACGACGGCTCATACCACTGCGAAACTTACCTCGCAGCACGGGTTGATCTATAAGCAATTAAAAGATCAGATGGGTTCTGAAAGAGCAAAGCAATACGCAAATGCTAACGAAACTGCAATAAAATTTGTCGCCAAGTTAATAGAAGAGAAAAAGATTGATTGTGATTTTAGTTGGCAGTCTGCTTATATATATACTCAAGCAAATGAGTATATCCAAAAACTTCACGATGAGCTGACTGTGGCGGAGGAATTAGGCATTAGAGCAGCCGATCAAAGTGAATTAGAGATACCAATCCCAATTAAAGGTGCGTTGCGGTTTGATAATCAAGCGCAATTTCATCCTCGAAAGTATTTATTGGCCCTTGCTAAAATGCTTGAAGACAAAGGGGGTCTGATTTTTGAACAATCTAGGGTTGTGGATCTTCAGGGAGAAGGCCCTTATGATGTGATAACCCTTAAAGGAAAGAAAATTACAGCCAGTCATGTTATTATGTCATCCCACTACCCTTGTCATAACTTTCCTGGACTCTACTTCTCAAGATTGTATACGGAAAGAGCTTATGCGGTGGTGGCAAAGGTTAAGGAGCCATTCCCCGGCGGAATGTACATAAATGCTGAAACTCCTACTCGATCACTTCGATCGCTGCCCACGGAAGATGGAGAAAGAGTTCTGATTGTCGGAGAAAAACATAAGACTGGCCACGGTGAGAATTTAGTTCAGCATTATCTAAATCTGATGGATTTTGCTGAAGAGCTCTTCACAGTGGAGGATTTCCCATATCGTTGGTCAACTCAGGATTGTACTACGCTGGATGATATTCCGTACATAGGTCAGATGACATCTGATCGGCCAAATCTCTATATTGCAAGTGGATTTAGAAAATGGGGGATGACTCATAGCACAGTATCAGGTCTAATCCTGCGAGATTTAATTGTCAAAGGGGAATCGCCATGGCAAGAAGTCTATCATCCCTCTCGTTTTAATTCCTCTTCTGCGGTTGAGTTTGTTGTTCAGAATACAGATGTGGGGATAAACTTTGTATCCGGTAAACTCAAACCGGTTCAAGATGAGCTCACAGTCAATCCTGGGGAGGCTATAGTTGCTGATGTCAAAGGGCATAGAGCAGGAGTATATAAGGATTCAGAAAACCAGTTGCATATTGTAGATTCAACATGCACACATATGGGGTGCGAAGTACAGTGGAATGACGCTGAACACTCTTGGGATTGCCCTTGCCATGGGTCAAGATTTACGATTGATGGGAAGATCGTGGAAGGTCCGGCTATGAAGGAGCTCGAGACAATATAGCCCCATAAAATGAGCTGTTACAGGCGGATTTATCAAAGCAGAGTTCTGATAATCTTATGAAGATAGTATCGAGTTTCAAGGTTGAATAATATATAGGGTATATTAAGGAGTAGTAAAAGAGTTGCTAAAGAACTCGATTACTACTCCTTGTCTGTAATTTTATCGCTTATGGTTGTCAAAGCTTTTCAGAGATTCTCGGCTTTCCCGGGTCGCAGGGAGGGCTCTTAACATCGGAAACACAGGAAAGCTTTATTAAATAGTAGCATTCCTCTCGCAGCATGTGATCTGGTATTAAAGGGTCAATGATACCTAATGCAGTATTATTAAGGAGCATTTCTTGGAGCTGTATCAAAAATTGATTAAACTGTTGGATCTGGCTTGCTGCCTCATGGTTGAACTCAGCTAACTCTGGAAAAATCTTTAATGATCTTGCAAGGCCAACCATTTCAATAGCTTTCTGATAAGATGACTCAAAATCTCTAGTAAATTGCTGACCTTGCATGCGTAAGGATTTTTCGACAGCGTCGAGGGAGGTTGCTATTGAATCAGCATGTCCGATGGCATCAAGCAGCCATAACAAATGATAGTGAGTAGGATGGAGTAACGGGACATCTTCCCCCTTGAGCAGAAAGCCTAACACTAATAGATACTCTTCTAGTTCATTGACCATATGGCTTATAAATGAAGGAGGGAGAGATAATCCGATTTGACCTGCGAGATGTCTTTGAATTAAATGCAATTTAAACTCTTTTAATTGTTGAACTCGCTGCCAAATAAGTTGATTGATACTACTTAGTTCCTCCCTATTTAAATCCTGCCTGGTTTGAGTGAGTAAATTATCAAATTCCTGAATAAAGTAAAGCGCCCGGCTGATTTCCTCCTTTTCTGAGGGACTTGAGGCTTTATAGATGAAACGAGAATGATCGCCAAGAACCTGTAACCAAAAACGGTGCTCATATAAAGCACGTGTGGTATAGTCGTTGCTCATGAGAAAACCTCCTTTATAACCCTTTGCTAGTTAATGATATTCGCCTATAAATGAGTTATACCATGAGATAAGCCTATATCCGGTAGCGATTGTTCTATGGAAATAGGGCTTGGTCAAATTTTGACCAAGCCCTATTAATCAAATCCGGGGTAAGGTTTTTTGCTATATAGAGTAGATTATTTCGTGATTTCAAGTCAATGATCAAACTATCAAAAATTATTAATGATTAGGAATGCTTGCGTGAGAAATGAGAATCCTAATTCATAACTTGTTAACGAAGAAGGGTGATTATCGGCTATGAAATCTATCAATAAGGGCTTAACGCTTAGTGGACTTGTAGTAGTAATAATATTATATATCGTTTATAGAGTTAGCTATTCCTTCTTTGCTAATCCATCAGCATGTCTAAGATGTCATGAAGTGGAGCCCTATGCAGTGTCGTGGAAAAAGTCTCCGCACAGCATGGTGGACTGCAGGGCCTGCCATGAAAATCGAGGGATTTTTCATAGGCTTGATTTTGCTACTCGAGGTGTTAGAGATATTGGAATACATATTAGGGGTGACTACTCATTTCCGATGAAAGCTATTGTTTATGAGTCAAATTGTATTACTTGTCATTTAGGTGATTTTAAGCCGGAATTAGAGGCACCTCCCATGCCTAAAGGGCATGCCAAACATATTAAGAATAGTGTAGGCTGCAACAATTGCCATAGAGATACGGGGCACAAGAATGGCCTTATGGTGGATGAGGGCTTTGAATAGTCACATAGGAAATGATAGTTATTTAGAAATCAGTGAACATGGAGCAAGACTTCCCCGTTCGGAAAAGGGATTGAAGAGAGACATCGCAAAATATTCAACTAGACTTCTGCTATGATCTCTCCCATTCGAGATATGTCATACCCTCCAATTCCCTGTACTTCATTGCGAAATGCGGAGGATCTTAAGATGCCGATTAATGCCTGGAAATGTGGACGTTCTACATCTTCTAAGCGCATTACTAAATCGTAGCGTTCTTTATGAAGGGGGATAAAATCAAGATTTGCAAATTGCATGGCAACTTTTTCAATCCCTAAGCCTACGTCTGCTTCTCCACGGGCAACTTTGCTAGCTACTGCCAGGTGAGTTAATTCTTCTTCTCCGTAGCCAAGAATGTCTTGGCGCATAATTCCCGAGATCCTCAGTTGTTCATCTAACAATACTCTTGCCCCTGAACCTCTTTCTCTGTTTACATAACGAACTTCAGGTTTGACTAAGTCTGCCCAAGTGGTTATGTTTTTTGGATTTCCCTTAGCAACATAGAATCCTTCCATTCGATAGACTAAGTTAATGACACAGGTTTGGTGACCAGGCATTAGTCTTCGTACATACGGGGTGTTGTATTCGTTAGTATCGCTATCCCATAAATGGGCAGTGACAACGTTGGCCAACCCGCGGTATAAGGCCATCAGCCCATCAATACTACCGATATAGCGGCGTAAGAAGTGAACCTGGGGAAATTGCTTCTCTAAATACCGGGTCAAAATGTCTAAAACGATATCTTGGCCGCAGATAACTAAGCTTTCGTCACTGGTAAAACGATGGCGATGAACTAATTGCTCGTTGATAGCTGAGGGGTCTAGAGGAGGGTTAGATGTGCTTGGGCCCTTAGATTTTTGCTTATAAGCCTCAAGATCAGCACCCTCTACACGGACTTTACGACCAATGCGATAAGCAGTAAGCTCACCTCTTTTGATCAGCTCATATACTGTAAATTTCGAAATCTTTAAGATCTTGGCAATTTCTTCGGGTGTATAGGAAATATCAGTGGACATAGCTAAGCTCCTGTCTCTTGAAGTATGCAAATGTACTGTATACTTTGCTGAATGTACTTGCTAATGTATTATAACACATAGTATAATGTCAGTGTAATTCAGTCTTGTTAGTTTTTGTTTGCTTATGAATGGTTATAGAAGTTGTCGTTGACTAGCATTAGCTAACAAAACCTAACATGAATGAAGTGATGTAAATAGAAGTGTTTGAGGAGGGGGATAAAGTGAAAAAAGTATCATGGCTCTTAGGATTAAGTTTTGGTTTATTGTTCATCTTAGCTACTGTAGGTTGTAATGCGAATAATGCTGCCCAATCGCCAGAAAAAACAAGCCAGGGTAAACCTATAGAAATCATGGTATCGGCTGCGTCAAGTCTGCAAAATTCGCTAACTGAACTGCAAAAGGACTATGTTCAGAAAAAACCCGAAGTGAAGATTACCTTTAACTTTGGAAGTTCGGGAACTCTCCAACAACAAATAGAGCAGGGTGCACCGGCTGATCTTTTTATTTCTGCTGGAAAATCTCAAATGGATGCTTTGGGGCAAAAAAATTTGCTGGTTAAAGAAAGCAGAATTGATTTACTGGGGAATGACTTAGTTCTTGTTACAGGAAAGCAAAACAACGAAGTAACCTCTCTAGAAGATCTGGCTAAAGGGGAAGTAGGGAAAATTAGTATCGGCACTCCTGAATCTGTGCCTGCCGGAAAATATGCTCAAGAAGCTTTGAAGAGCCTCAATCTTTGGGATCAATTAACGTCTAAGTTTGTCTTGGCTAAGGATGTAACCCAAGTCTTAAATTATATAGAAACAGACAACGTGGACGCGGGCTTAGTATACCAATCCGATGCTCAGGGCTCAGATAAGGTGAAAGTCCTTATGGCTCTTCCTGAGAGCAGCCACAAGCCTATTGTCTACCCTGCGGCGATTATCTCAGCTACTAAAAATCAACAAGCCGCAGAAGACTTTTTAAAGTACTTACAGAGTTCAGATGCGCAGAAAATCTTTACTCAATTTGGATTTAAGCCCATCCTGTAATGCCCTGTACTGATTAAAGGGCTTTACGCCAAAGGAGGCTTATCGTATTCCTGAAAAAACCACCCCTACATATTAAGTAGGAACCCTAAAAACTGAACAAAGTGCGGTGAGCCTTATGGATTTTAGCTTTATTCCAATTATCTTATCCCTAAAAGTTGCCTTCGCAGCCGTTATTATTGTAACTTGTATCTCCATACCACTAGCTGGTTTGATGGCCAAGAGGGAGTTTCTGGGCAAGGATGTCGTCGAGTCAATTATTACCTTACCTTTGGTATTACCGCCCTCGGTTATTGGTTTTATGCTGCTTTTTGTTTTTGGCAAGAATGGTCCTTTAGGAAAGCTGTTAGAACAATGGTTTCATACCAGAATAGTCTTTACCTTGGCAGGAGCAGTTGTTGCGGCTGCCGTTGTCGCTTTGCCTTTAATGTATCAATCTGTGAAGGTAGCAATGGAGAATGTAGACCCGAACCTCGAAAAGGCTGCCCGTACATTAGGGGCTAAAGAATTGAGAATATTTATCACCATAACTCTGCCTTTGGCTTGGAATGGAATTGTGGCAGGCTTGGTTTTAGCCTTCGCCAGATCTCTGGGGGAATTTGGAGCAACATTGATGATTGCTGGGAATATCCCGGGTAAGACTCAAACAATGCCATTAGCTATATATTTTGCCAATGAATCAGGGGACACTGGGCAAGCCAGTATATTGGTGATCATTATGACTGTATTTAGTTTTATGGTTATTTATGGACTTAATCGCTGGGGTAAGAAGTCACAGCATGATTCAAGAGGAGGTGGGGATAATGCTTAAAGCTCATTTCAAAAAAAAGTTACCAACCTTTGATCTTGAAGCAAATATCTCCTTAAATAGTGGAATTCTAGCTCTTGTTGGTCCCTCCGGTGCCGGCAAGACGACAATCCTTCAGTGTATAGCTGGTCTCCAAACCCCTTCCCAGGGTGAGATTAAGATCCGTGAAAAGGCGGTCTATTCTTCTGAGCAGGGCATAAATGTTCCTATTAGAAATCGACGCATAGGGTATGTTTTTCAGGACTATGCTCTCTTTCCCCACATGACGGTAGAAAAGAATGTGATGTATGGTATCCCTAAAAAAGATAATATCTCTAACAAAGTTTTAACTGTTTCTAAGGTATTAGAGATGCTAAAGATTGAACATCTCCGGCATCGCTATCCTAACCAGATTTCCGGGGGAGAAAAACAAAGGGTTGCCTTGGCTCGCGCCTTAATGACTGAGCCTGAACTGTTATTGCTGGATGAGCCACTTTCAGCACTTGATCAAGAAACCCGTGGTACACTTCAACAGGAGTTGCTCAAGCTTCAGGCCCAATGGCAGATTCCATTTATCTTAGTCACCCATGATCCTCAGGAAGCAGAAATCCTAGGTGATCAGATTATTAAGTTAGATCGAGGCAGGCAAGAGAGTATTAGAGGTGGGAGTCTTAAGATTGGCTGACTGTGTTATAGAAGCGATCATGAGCGAGGAATGGAAATGGGCTTAATGACCTGAGAGAGAATAAAGTATTAAAATATAGCCTGTGTTATATAAAGATAGAGGGCGGTAAAAAGCTTGTTTTTCAAGCTCTTTACCGCCCTGTTTTAATCTAATCCAATTACAATTATTAGAGGTTATGTTTTTAGTTTTTATAAAGTCCGAATTGCTGTCCACAGTATTTTTGGATAATATTTAATAGGATACGATCTTTATTTTTTATTTATGCTCTTAACTTAAATTTTTACATCATTTATATGTACAAAAGCACTATAATTAAGACTGCATTTAGTATGTTTGTTTAAGTTTGTCGGACAATAATGATGTAGACCGTAAATAATGAGGGTGATAAGGATGTCAAAGGGAAAACTTACAATATTCTTAGGAGCAGCTTACGGGGTTGGAAAAACTTATGCCATGTTAGAAGCGGCTATAGGAAGGTTGTCCGAAGGTATAGATGTCGTTGTGGGTTTCGTTGATACTCACAATAGAACAGATACTGAGGCAATGGTTCAGAAATTAACGGTCATTCCCACAAGATATCTGAACTATAGGGGTAAGATTTCTCAAGAAATGGATTTGGATGCTGTCTTGACAAGGCATCCACAAATTGTCTTAATTGATGAACTGGCTCATACGAACGCAGAGGGATCCCGGCATAGAAAACGTTATATGGATGTCAAAGAGTTATTGTCAGAGGGCATCAATGTATATACCACAATGAATATTCAGGACTTAGAAACCTTGAATGATATCGTAGCCCAAATTACTGGGGTAACTGTAGGAGAGACAGTCCCGGACCAGATGTTAGAACTAGCCTCTCAAATTCAGTTGATCGATATCCCTCCCGAAGAGTTAATTCAAAGGTTAAAAGATGGTAAGGTGCATGTTCCCGATCAAGAAACAGAGGACTTTAAAAACTTCTTTCGGATGGGCAATATCAGCGCTTTGAGAGAGTTAGCTCTCCGCTATACTGCGCAACGCGTAGATCGTCAACTGGAATCTTATCGGAGAGTTCATGGGATCGCCGTACCCTGGCCGACGGGGGAGAAGATTTTGGTCTGCATAAGTGCCAGTCCCTTTTCAGCTCAGTTAATTCGGATAGCCAAAAGAATGACAGAGAAGGTACAAGGGGAGTTATTGGCCGTCCATGTGGAAACTCTGCGTCGCTTGCCAAGTAGTGAGGCAGAAAAAGATTCTATGGCTAAAAATCTCCGTTTAGCGGAGGAATTAGGTGCGGAAATTATTGGGCTAACCGGGAACAGTGTTGCTGAGGCGATTTTAGAAGCAGCCGAAAAACGCAATGTATCCCAGATAATTATTGGCAAGCCCGAGCACACCCGTTTCTGGGAGATCCTGCATGGATCCGTCGTGGACAAGGTAATTCGCCAAAGTCAAGGAATTAGTATCCATGTTATTCCTGGGAATAAGCAGGAGGTAGGCCTGTCGCAAATTCATAGATTGAAGAAAGATGAAGATACTGGAGCTAAGATCCAGCAGAGGGTTTTTCCACAGATCATTCCTTATTTGGCCTCAAGCCTAATGATTACTGTCATGACCTTATTTTTTATGGCACTTAGTCCTTTTTTGGGGCTGGTTAATATTTCTTTATCTTACGTACTTCCTATTCTAATCAGTGCTGCTCGCTGGGGGACTCTGCCAGCCGTTGCAACGGCGTTAATGGGAACGATCGCCTTTGACCTTTTCTTTGTCCCTCCAATTTTTAAGTTTACGGTGGCAGATCTGCGCTATCTCATCAGCTTTGCTATTTTTCTGTGGGTAGGTGTGATTACGGGAACTCTATCAGACCGCCTAAAAAAGCAAGTGAACTATTCCCGGCAAAGGCAGAACAGCATTTCCGCACTTTATTCTCTAAGCCGGGATATAGCAGCTGTCGACGACCTAGATGCCGTATTAGACAGTATCGTCAGTAATGTATCGAAAACCCTAGAGGGACAAGTAATGTTACTTTTGCCCAATGATCAGGCACAACTTACCTTAAGAAAAAATTCCGGATCCGATAATTTCTTAGATCGGCAGGAACTTTCAGTTGCTACTTGGGTCTATGAAAGGGGACTAAAAGCGGGCAATGGAACAGAAACTTTGGGAACTGCTAAGGCCTTATACCTGCCACTACGCACAGAACAGGGAATGCAAGGAGTTCTGGGAATATACAGCAATGACCGAAAGGCGAATTTAGATCCCGAAAGATTTCGCTTATTAGAAGCCTTTACAGGATTAGCTGCTATGGCCATTAATCGAGTTAAATTGGCGGAGCAAGCCAGAGAATCTCTTTCTTTAATCGAATCTGAACGTTTACGCACGGCACTTTTTAATTCCCTTTCTCATGATTTGCGCACACCTCTTGCTTCTATTATCGGAGGAGTCACTGGGTTGTTAGAAGATCAAAATCTTGTCTATAGCCCCGAGGTTCGCAAAGAATTGCTAAAAACCATTCTTCATGGAGCTGAACGAATGAATCGTTTTATTAGTAACTTGTTAGATATGGCGCGGTTAGAAAGTGGGATGCTGCGCTTAAAGAAAGATTGGTGTGATCTTCAAGATATTGTCGGAGTGGCAATTATGAGACTGGGAGACACCTTAACTCGACGACCTCTGGACATTAATATCCAAGAAAATCTGCCCTTAGTTCAGGCAGATGGAATCTTGATCGAGCAGGTGTTGGTCAACCTGCTGGATAATGCCCTTAAGTACTCTGAAGCAGCAAGTAAAATTAAGGTATCGATCCGGCAACAAGAAAACCATCTGGAAATTGTGGTCTCTAACCGGGGGCAAAGCATTCCTGAGACAGATTTAAGCAAGGTTTTTGATAAGTTCTATCGGCTCAGTTCGCCGCTGCAAGTAAGTGGAACTGGGCTTGGACTGGCTATTTGTAAAGGATTTATCGAAGCACATGGGGGAGACATTTGGGCGGAAAACAATAAACTCGGCGGGGTGACAATTACCTTTACTTTGCCATTAACCGATCAATTTTTGGGTATTGTACCCGAGATGGATGAAGGGGAGTAAGATGGAAAACAAAGGTCAGCGGATTTTGATTGTTGATGACGAAACTCAAATAAGGAAATTTTTGAGGGTGGCCTTAACGAGCCATGGTTATGTAGTGAAAGATGCCAAGACGGGTAAAGAAGGTCTTGAGGAAGTTGCTATTTTCAGCCCGGACTTAGTAGTTCTAGATTTAGGGTTGCCTGATCTTGATGGGATAGAGGTAGTGCGTATACTGCGAGAATGGACAAAAGTACCTATTATCATTCTATCGGTGAATGAACAAGAGAATGATAAGATTACGGCTCTGGATGTTGGGGCGGATGATTATGTGACGAAACCCTTTGGCATGGGTGAATTGCTGGCTCGAATTCGAGCGGCAATGCGTCATAGCAAAGGAGTAGAGGAACAGCCAGTTTTGCATTTTGCTGACCTGTCCATCGATTTTTTACATCGCCGGGTCACCAGAGATGATCAAGAGATCAAGCTTACCTTGACAGAATATGAAATTGTTAAGAATTTGGCGATTAATGCCGGAAAGGTATTAACCCACAGCTATCTACTGCGTACAGTATGGGGACCCTCCTATGAAAAGGAAGTACAGTATTTGCGGGTTTATATTGGCCAGATTAGGAGAAAGTTGGAACGTGATCCATCTCGTCCACAGCATATTATCACTGAATCAGGGGTAGGATATCGTTTGTTGTAATACAGACTCACTTGGAGGGAATAGGAATTGGACGCATTGGGAAAATTTATGTCACCATCACGAGTTTTAGTTTTTGGATTTGCTCTTTTAGTTCTCTTTGGGGCCTTATTACTGACTTTGCCTCAAGCAACTCAGGATGGATTGGGCTTACCTTTCTTTAATGCAGTGTTTACAGCGACTTCGGCAGTTTGTGTTACAGGGTTAGTTGTTGTGGATACAGGCACAACATTTTCGATTTTTGGGCAATGGATCATCCTTTTCCTGATTCAAGTGGGTGGCCTGGGTTTTATGACCTTTGCAACTTTGTTTGCCATGATTTTGGGAAAAAGAATTACGCTTAAGGAACGCTTGTTATTACAGGAGGCCCTAAACCAGTTTTCCGTCGAAGGGATCGTACGCTTAACAAAGTCTGTCTTGCAGATTTCCTTTGCAATTGAGGCGATTGGCGCAGTTATTCTAACCTTACGGTGGCATTCGGATTATGGCTGGAGTAAAGCCCTTTATTATGGTGTATTCCATTCGATTTCTGCCTTTAATAACGCGGGTTTTGATCTTTTTGGTGATTTTTCTAGTTTGACGGCTTTTGTTGGCGACCCCATCGTTAATATTACCATTATGCTTTTGATAATTTTCGGGGGCTTAGGTTTTATTGTTATGGCGGAAATACTGGAAAACCGGAAAAGGTTTAGACTTCATACAAAAATCGTTCTTCAGGTTTCTGGGGTGCTGATCTTATTAGGGGCTGTGTTTATATTTATCATGGAATACTCAAATCCTCTGACTTTAGGGCCTCTCCCTTTAGAGACAAAGGTGCTGGCAGCTTTCTTTCAATCCGTTTCCCCTCGGACAGCGGGCTTTAACACCATCAATCTGGCAGGTATGCATGACACAACCTTGCTTTCTGTGATTGTACTCATGTTTATCGGAGCTTCTCCGGGGGGTACAGGGGGAGGAATTAAAACTACAACTTTTATTTCCATTGTTTTATCGGTATTAAGCACCTATCGCAGTGATCAGCATGTAGTTTTAGAGGGGCGGACTTTGCCCAGGGATGTGATCCAAAAGGCTTGGGCGATTACGACTACAGCAGTAATTCTGGTTTTCTTAATCTTATCAATTCTATCCTATACCGAGAACTCAGATTTGCTAACCGTCCTTTTTGAGGTGACCTCTGCCTTTGGAACTGTGGGTCTATCCTTGGGTATTACCCCCACTCTTTCCTCTGTCGGCAAAGTGGCGATTATTTTAACCATGTTTATAGGCCGGGTTGGGCCCTTGACCTTGGCATTTGTACTTTCTCAGAAAAAGAACCAACAGGCCGGTCATGTTAAGTACCCAGACGAACGGATTTTGATTGGGTAGGAGGAGAAAAATTTGCGCAAACAATTTGTAGTTATTGGCTTAGGTAGATTCGGAACCAGTGTTGCTAAAACTCTTACTGCTTTGGGGCATGAGGTTCTTGCGCTAGATAAGAACGAACAGGCCGTTCAGTCTGTCATGCAGGATGTGACCCAAGCAGTTCAGGCCGATGCTCGAGAGGAGGATACCCTTAGAGGATTAGGGGTGCGGAATTTAGATGTCGCGATTGTTGCAATTGGCGATGACCTGGAGGCAAATATTCTAATAACTCTAATGCTGAAGGAAATGGGGATACCCTATGTTGTAGCTAAGGCTCAGTCAGCACAACACGGCAAGGTATTAGAGAAAATTGGGGCAGATAAAATTGTTTATCCGGAACAAGATATGGGGATTCGCTTGGCTAACAATCTTATTCGAACAAATGTCATGGATTTTATAGAGTTATCCTTAGATTACAGCATCTTTGAAATAATTGCCCCCTCAAAATTTGTGAATCAAACTCTCGGAAAATTAAACTTAAGAGCTGTCTATAAGATTAATGTGATGGCCATCAAAAAAAGTAAAGAGGAAATTGTGATTGCTCCAGGGGCCAGTGCACTGGTGGAAGAAAAAGATGTTTTAGTAATTGTTTGCAACAAAAAAGCTCTTTCCAAGTTGCCGGACTAATTATTTAATTTTATTAACTAGCAAGAAGGTATTTGTTTTAATATACTTTCCTTTTTAATTATTAATCAAAGAGTGGCGGAATAACAAAGGGAGGTCGCAGTGAACTGGATTGTTCGTTGCGACCTCCCGACTATTTACTGGGCTTTAGCGTAACTCTTGCGATTAAAGGATATTACAGCAGCTGTAAGGGCAATAGCCATAGCTACTAACATAACATAATGGTAAGCAGACATGAAAGCGTCTATTTGAGAAGGATTTGGTGCAGCGACACCGCCTAGGGCATCAAATAAGGATACAGACCAAGCAATGCCAATGACCATACCTAAATTGCGAACTAAACTGTTAATTCCTCCGGCAACCCCAAGCTTTTGAGGAGGAACTGAACTCATAACGCTGCTATTGTTGGGAGATTGGAACATTCCCGCTCCTAAACCGGTAAGTATAGCGCCTGGGATTATATGGTAAAAACTAGCTGATGCTGAAAGGGTAGAGAAATAGAGCAGGCCCACACCAGTGATAGTCAAACCCGTTGTGGTCAGGAATACAGGTCCGAATTTATCTGAGGCATTACCACTTATTGGAGCTGCGATGGCCATTGTAATGGGAAAAATCATTAAGAGCATACCTGCTTGAGCCGGATCGTAGTTTAAAACACCTTGTAGGTAAAAAGGCAAAATCATATTGTTAGCAAACATAGCGATAAAGGATAAACCACCTGCCAGGTTACCGATCAAAAAGGGGCGATTGCGAAATAGAGATAAATTGATCATAGGATGGGTCACTTTGCGCTCAGTTAGAATGAATAAGATAAGTAGTATGATTCCAATGATAATACTCATGAGTACCGGTAGACTTGACCAACCCCAATCTTCTCCATTGGTGATTCCGAGAAGCAGAAAGATCATTCCAATGGTAAAGGATAATGCACCAAGATAATCAAAGGGTTCTTTTTCTTTATTAGGTACATCTTTAGGAAGAACTAGGAGTACAGCAGCGAAACCAAGAAGTCCTATCGGGACATTTATGTAAAAAATGGACCGCCAGCCCGCTAATTTAATGAGTATACCGCCTAAAGCAGGTCCTGTCAGAGAACCCAGAGCTACAACTGTTCCCGTCAGACCTAAGGCCTTTCCTCGCTCCTTTGGGGGAAAAATTGCGGTGATAATAGCTGGGCTGTTTGACATAAGCATTGCGGCGCCTAGGGCTTGCACCACTCGAGTAGCTACTAAAAACCAGATGTTTTGAGCCAATCCACAGAGGGCGGATCCAAGAATAAAAACTAAAAAGCCATAGCCGAAGACCTTTTTGCGTCCCATTAAATCGGCAAGACGCCCGAAGACCGGCAGTAAGCTGGTAATGGTTAAAAGGTAGGCGGTAACCACCCATTGTAAGGTAGAAAGATTGGAGTTCAGTTGATGAGAAATTGTGGGTAAGGCTACATTTACGATGCTTCCGTCTAAGGTTGCCATAAAGGTTCCTACAGCGACTGTCGCCAAGACATACCAACGATAATTCGGCGAATTCTTGATATTGTCAATCATGGTTATCCCCCTAATCGATATTAGCACTAATTCTGTTCATTAAATTGGTAAGTTGAGACCTTTCCTCTTCTGATAGTCCACGTAAGGCGTGTTCCAAGGCTTTACGAGCCAGAGGTTTGAGAGAGGCCTCAATTTCTTGGCCTTCTTTTGTCAGGTAAATTAAAGAAACTCGTCTGTCCCCAGAATCAGCTTGGCGACGAATCAACCCGCGTTGCTCCAGTTTATCTAGAATCCTGGTAATCGTAGGTTGATCCTTATAACTTCGCTCGGCTAATTCCCTTTGGGAAATGCCATCCTCTACCCACAACCATTTTAGTAATGGCCATTGCTCGTGTGTAACATTATAGGGTTTAAATGCTCTAGCAAGGTTATTCTTCATTTTTGAGTTAGTTTTGCCGATAATAAATCCTAAATTCTCTTCGAAAATGTTAATTCCTCCTCTATTAACATTGTTGCAACAATATTTGTATCTATAAAATATTGTTACAACAATTATATTTTCAGTTTATCACCCTTATTAAGAGTAATCAAGGGATTAAAGCGAAGAGATTCTATAAAGATATCGTTTGATACTCCTATAAAAAAGCAATCCCCTAACAAGGTTTCGTTAGGGGAGGCCAAACTATCGTACATGAGTAGTGTCTTTATCAAGCTAATTTAACGAATACCGGGTTTTGAAGAAGATTTGCTAATCTCAATTAACTTTACTATCCCCCAGGCAATAATAGCATAGACAATCATGGCAATAATGGTGGTTGGCTCCAAAATTGACTGGGTTTCAATACCTTTAGTAACAGCAGACGGAAAAATACCATTAAAGGGAACTAAGAAGGCTTGGGATACTGAATATATGAATGAAACAAAGGGGCTTTTTGGATTTGCTCCCAGAAGCTTAAAAACCAGGCGGAAGGCAAATAAAACCTCCAGCACACCTAAGATATAATAAACAATATTCTTGGCTTTTATATAATCGGGGTTAGTTTTTATATCCGTACCTTCGTTCATTAGGAACCCTCCATTAATTAATTTATAGTGTTTTTAGCTTTCCATTTTTGAATACTTACTATTACATCAAGAGCAGATTTAATAAAAAATATGGACTAAACGAAATGCCGTAAACTCATTAACTTAGGATAAACCATGAAGACTAGTACATAATTGGGGAATATAATGGGTAAAATTTTTCTAGTAATAAAAGAAGGGAGATAGGAAATGTCAGAAACTATCCAAGAGAAAACTGAAGGTAGATTAAGCTACCATGATTCAGTAGAAGAGATGATGCCGCGAATCCGTGAAGATGGAATGTCCAATGTCTTCGACCGCTGGGTTCAACAAGAGAAAATACGTTGTAAATTTTGTTTGCAAGGTCTAACCTGTCAACAATGTTCTCATGGTCCGTGCAGAATTAGTGAAAAAGGTGGACAGGATAAAGGGGTCTGCGGAATTGGTCCGGATGCTATGGCTATAAGAAAGTTTCTTCTGCAGAACATCATGGGAGCAGGAACTTATAGTCATCATGCTTATGAGGCGTTTAGAACGTTGCGGGCAACTGGTGAAGGAAAAACTCCTTTTAAGATTACCGATGTTAATAAGCTTAAATGGATGTGTGAAAAGCTTGGAATCAATACGAATCAGGATACTAACCAGATGGCCATACAATTAGCCGATCTGCTCGATGCTCAACTGAATATTGGGACTGAAGAACCTAATTTAATGGTTGAAGCCTTTGCTCCTAAAAAGCGAAAAAAGGTCTGGCAAGATCTACATATCTATCCGTCCGGTGTAAACCATGAAGAACAAAATTCAGTTGCCAGCTGCTTAACAAATGTTGACGGTGACTATGCTTCCTTAGCCTTTAAGGCGATGCGCTTAGGATTAGCAACCATCTATAACGCCCAGATTGGACTGGAAATGACTCAGGATATCTTGTTTGGTACCCCTAAACCCCATGAGGTTAATGTTGATTTAGGAATTATGGATCCTGAATATGTCAATATTGTGTTTAACGGACACCAGCCTTGGCCCGGAGTTGCCACTATACAGAAAGCTAAAATGCCCGAAGTTCAGGAAAGAGCGAAAGCTGCAGGTGCAAAAGGACTTAGGGTTGTCGGTTCAATTGAAACAGGACAAGAGCTAGTCCAAAGATTTGGAATGGATGAAGTTTTTGTAGGAATGATGGGGAACTGGTTATCAATCGAGCCTTTACTGGCAACCGGGACAGTGGATGTTTTAGCAATGGATGAGAACTGCTCTCCACCTGCGATAGATATGTATGCCGAACAATATCAAGTATCTTTGGTCAGCGTCAGTACAATTATTGGGGTTCCCGGACTCCAACATAAGATTCCATACCATCCGGAAAAAGTCGATTCAATGGCTGATCAGCTTATAGACATTGCTATTGAAAACTTCAAAAAACGCAAAGGAAAGGTTGTTCCAAAGGTTCCTCAAATAACCCAAAAAGCAATTGCCGGATTCTCTACAGAAGCTGTTTTAGAAGCCCTTGGCAATAAACTCGATCCACTTGTTGATGTAATAGCCGCAGGAAAAATTAAAGGTGTTGTAGCTTTGGTCAGTTGTTCTACGATTAGAAATGGCCCACAGGACTGGAACACAATTAACCTTACTAAGGAGCTCATTAAAAGAGATATCTTGGTGGTTTCCGGTGGGTGTGGAAACCATGCTTTAGAGGTTGCGGGACTGTGTAACATGGATGCGGTAAAACTGGCAGGTAAAGGTTTGGGTGAAATCTGTACTGCTTTAAAAATCCCCCCGGTTTTAAGCTTCGGAACATGTACGGATACCGGTAGAATTTCCATGCTTGTTACGGCATTAGCAGACCATTTAGATGTTGATGTTCCTCAATTACCGATTGCCGTCACTGCTCCTGAATGGATGGAACAAAAAGCAACGATTGACGGAATTTTTGCTGTTGCATATGGTGCCTATACGCACTTATCCCCGACACCCTTTGTAACCGGTGCTCCTAATGTGGTCAAGCTATTGACTGAGGATGTAGAAGGGCTAACCGGAGGTAAGGTGGCTCTCGGAGATGATCCCGTTGAAGTCGCTAATAATATCGAAGCCCATATAATATTAAAACGCAAGGGTCTGGGTTTAAGTAACAATTAAGCAGATTTTCATTACGTCATACAGATAAAATGTATTAAAAAAATGGTTGTCAGTAGGATCTGACAACCATTTTTTTCAACGTGCTCCTAAATCATAAGGGGTCGTTTGGTAGACGTAGTAATTCAGCCAGTTCTGAAAAAGTAAGTTGGTATGGGAACGCCAATTATGAATAGGGGTGTTGGTGGGGTCATCCTTGGGAAAATATCCTTTCGGCAGAGCTATAGATAATCCTTTGGCGATGTCCCGGTCGTACTCCTCTTTTAAAGTTAAGGTATCGTACTCCGAGTGCCCGGTTACAAATACTTGTCGTCCATCTTTGGAGACAACAAGGTAAAGACCTGCTTCATTCGATTCTGATAGAATTTCTAATTCAGAGTGTGTTTCAAGGTCTGAACGCCTAACTTCTGTGTGACGAGAGTGGGGAACATAAAACTCATCGTCAAAACCACGGAGGAGCTGCATTCCGTTTAAGCCGCTTTTGTTGACATTATGCTTAAAGATCCCGAACATTTTCTCAGCAAGAGGGTACTTAGGAATTCCATAGTGATGATATAGACCAGCTTGAGCTGCCCAGCAAATATGAATCGTTGAAGTTACATGAGTAGTTGTCCAGTCCAGTATAGTTTGGAATTCTTCCCAGTAAGTTACCTCCTCAAAGTCTAAGTGCTCCACCGGTGCTCCGGTTATAATCATGCCATCGAACTTTTGGGCCTTGATTTCACTAAAACTTTTATAGAATGAATCTAGATGCTCTTGGGCGGTATTTTTAGAGACATGGCTTTCGATATGCAAAAGTACAATATCTACTTGTAAAGGCGAATTGCCCAGTAATCTTAATAGCTGTATTTCAGTAGCCTGTTTAAGAGGCATGAGGTTCAAAATCACAATTTTCAAAGGACGGATATCTTGGTGAAAGGCGCGTTCTTCTCCCATGACGAAGATATTTTCTTGGTGCAATATATTTAGTGCCGGCAGATTCTCAGGTATTTTGATAGGCATAGGATAAACTCCTTTCAGGCGCGAGGGTCGATGGGAAGTCAAAGTTTAATAAATATCCCATCAGCGGTTGGCGCAATTTATATTGAAAAAGATCAAAAACTTTCTAGGTGAATAAAAGAATCGCTTCTAAGTTGCGTGCCCAAGTTGCTGGGACTTTCCTAAGGGCAAGTGTTAGGGACGCTGACTTGCCAGGAGGGCCTGATCTAGATCATCCAGCAGGTCAGCAATTGTTTCGATTCCAATGGACAGTCTGATCATATCCGGTGAGACCCCTGCGCTGCGTTGGGATTCTTCATCAAGCTGTTGATGAGTGGTGCTTGCTGGATGGATGACTAAGGATTTAGCATCCCCGATATTAGCTAAGTGAGAGAAGAGTTGAAGGTTGTTAATGAATTTTTTTCCTTCGTTAAGCCCGCCTTTGAGGCCGAAGGTAAAGATTGATCCTGACCCTTTGGGCAAATATTTTTCAGCGAGTGTATGGTAAGGGCTTTTTTTCAGACCAGGATAGTTTACCCAGGTTACTAAGTCATGTTGATCAAGGAATTCTGCTACTTTTTGGGCGTTTTCAACATGACGCTCCATACGCAAAGGAAGTGTTTCTAATCCTTGCAAGAATAGGAAGGCGTTAAAGGGAGAGAGGCAGGCTCCTGTATCTCGAAGAAGGGAGACTCTAGCTTTTGTAATATAAGCGGCATTTCCACAGGCTTCTGTAAAGACAATATCGTGGTAACTGGGATCGGGTTGGCTTAGCCCTGGGAACTTCCCGTTGTTCCAATTGAATTTTCCGGAGTCGATAATCACACCTCCGATTGAAGTACCGTGTCCGCCAATAAATTTTGTTGCTGAATGAACGACAATGTCTGCTCCATGTTCGATGGGGCGACATAAATAAGGTGAGGCAAAGGTATTGTCAACAATTAGGGGAATGCCGTTCTGGTGAGCGATACCGGAAATTATCTCCAGATCCGCAATGTTGATAAGGGGATTCCCGATGGTTTCAGTATATAGGGCCTTAGTCTTAGCCGTGATTTTTGAGCGATATTCCTCCGGTTTGTCAACATCTACGAAATGAACCTTAATGCCCAGTTTAGCAAATGTATAGTTGAACAGGGTAAAAGTGCCGCCGTAAAGGGAACTTGAAGCAACTATCTCGTCTCCGGCTTGAACAATATTTAAAAGGGCATAGGTAATTGCAGCTTGGCCAGAAGCGGTAGCCAGAGCGCCGATACCTCCTTCCAGAAGAGCTAGGCGTTGTTCGAAAACATCTTGGGTAGGATTCGTTATTCGAGTGTAAATATTACCGGATTCTTTGAGAGCAAATAAATTGGCTGCATGATCAGTGTCATTGAAGACAAAGGAAGATGTCTGGTAGATTGGAACAGCCCGTGAATTTGTGGCGGAATCAGGGCTTTGCCCTCCGTGTAAGGAAATTGTTTCGATACCCAGTTGTCGTATTTCAGTCATGATAACTCCTCCTTAATTTGCTGATGAAATGTGAGACACGGGGATGGTTCTTGTAATCAGTAAGAATGAGGGTTGATATGTTGTGAGAGAATTTATTGAGGTTTCCTGGATAAATAGAAACGACCACTTCAAGAGAAGCGGTCGTATATTATTTACACGCTACTCTCATCTCTCAGAACCTAAGGTTCTGCTGGAATTAGCACCTTATAGCTTACGCTATCGGTTGCCGGGCATCATAGGGCCAGTCCCTCCGCCACTCTTGATAAGAGAATTCAATATTTAATTGTTTTACTTGGAATATAGTTTACTATAAAACAAAAAATAACTGGTGTCAACAGAGGGTTGGCTGCCAATTTGTGACAAACTAATTCTTGAGAAAGGCAAGCTAGGTACGGACTGACCTGCAGACACGGGAATTCGACCAAGAAACCGCTTCCGTATTTAGAGGGCTTAGAATAAACGAGCTAGGTTTACTCCTAAAGCTACTCCGGAAAAACCAACGACAATGCTGAGTATGACATACAATCCGGCTGTTATAAAACTTCCGCCTTCAAGTAAGGAAATTACTTCAAAACCAAATGTGGAGAAAGTGGTAAAGGCCCCCAAAAAACCAACACCAATTCCCAAACGCCAGAAAGGACTTACATTAAGTCGTTCAACAAATAATATATGTAAGAAACCAAGGAGAAAGGCTCCCGAGATATTTATAAGAAAGGTGTGCAGGGGAAAGCTGCTATTCCATTTGTTGGAGATCCATACTCCAAGACTATAGCGGGAGAGGGCCCCGAGGGCCCCTCCCACTGCAATGACTAAGGCAGTTTGCATTGTCTTTAACCTCTAATTTTCAAAATTTAGGATCAACGAATAAAATTAGATCAGTAAGGGGAATCAACTAGGGAGTTATATATAATAATATATTGATTGAGTGTTAACCACAAGGAGTCAAAGCCTGAAGAGTTACAAACGTCAAGAGTATGGGTCTGTGTAAGTTGGCAGACATTGTGGAATTTTGAGAAAAGAAGTATTATTATACAAATCTACAAAATAAAAGTTTAGTTAAATTAAACAGTTATAAAAACAAGAGGTGTAATCGTGATTATTGATCCATTGAGAATTTTCGTGACTATAGTTGAGAACAAACATTCCTCTCTTGCAGCAGAAGAACTTTATTTAACTCACCCAGATGTAAATTCTCAAATAAAAAGTTTAGAAGAGGAATTAGGCTCAAAGCTTATAGATAATACATCGAAGCATTTAACCCTTACGCAGTCTGGTGAAATCTACTATGGATATGCAAAGCAAATATTGCTTTTGCAGGATAAGGCCAAACAGGAAATCAAGCAGTTATCGAATGTGGTTACAGGGGATTTAAGGGTTGGAGCGAGCTATACCATTGGAGAATATATTTTACCCTCTGTAGTGGCAGAATTTGCAACCAGATATCCCAAAATAGAGATTGATACTGCTATTGCTAATACGCAAGAGATAATTCATGCAGTGCAAGCAAATTATTTAGACATTGCTCTTGTCGAAGGAGAAGTAAATAATTCAGATATTATGATTCGTCCAATCATGGAGGATGAAATTATTTTAGTAGTACCCAATCAACATCCTTTGGCAAGGCTCCCTATAGTTACTTCAGAGCATCTCCAAGACCAAGTATGGATTCTTAGAGAAAGGGGTTCAGGAACTCGTGCGTTCAGTGATAAGCTTATTAAAGAATGGGGGATAGAGGTCAGGAAAACCTATGTTTTTGGAAGTGGTCAAGCAGTTAAACAGGCTGTAACAGCAGGTTTAGGAATCGCCTTAGTCTCGCGTTGGATTGTAAAAAAAGAGTTGAATGCCAAGGAATTAAAGTCAATCAGAATTAAAGGAAAGCGATTAACCCGTTCTTTCTATTTAATCGGATCTAAAGACCAAGAAACGGCCTCAGAGGCTATAAAGGCTTTTATGGAACACCTATTTGCCCTAGAGGCTACTTCGTGGAAGAAAATCGGAAAGAAGAGTCTGGATATTTAATGCCACAGGGTATTTTTCATGAAGATAAGAATAAGTCTAAGAGTGGAGAGGAAGGGTGACAAATATGAAAGATGTTGTTGAATTAGTTTTTCATCCAACACCATCTATTGAACGTCTTTACTTGGAATTGACCAACCGATGTAATTTATCATGTGAAATGTGTTATCGTCAAAAGTGGCAGGAACCTTTGGGAGACATGTCTAAAGAAGTGCTGAATTCAATTGCGGAAGAGGTAAATCAATTCCCAGATCTTAAAGAAGTAATCCTTGGCGGAATTGGGGAACCCACAATTGCCTATAATTTTCGTCAAGCAATAGAACTTTTCTCTTCCCGGTATGAAGTGACTGTAACCACAAATGGAACTACCTTGGACACAGAGTTGATAGACTTTCTCGTTTCTCATAAAGTAGCAAGGATTGTTTTGTCGATTGACACAACTGATGTAGATACATTTGACACAATTCGTCATCAAAATATTCAAGGCATTTTAGAGAGCACGCGTTATATTGCTGAGCAAAGACCTCAGGGAGGGCCGGAGATAGTATGGGAATTTGTAGTCATGAAGAATACTCTTCCTTTTTTAGTGGAAACAGTTCGACAAGCTGGGCAGTTAGGAGTAACTAGGATTTTTGTTTCTCATGTTATTCCTATGCGAGAAGAAATGATCTCGGAGACTCTATATGGCCCTACAAAGTCTAAGGAAGTAGATAAGGTTTTTCAAGCAGCACTAATCGCGGGTTTGACCAAAGGGGTAGAGGTGGTCTTGCCGAAAAGTGAGATAACTACTGAACGGTACTGCAAATTCATAGAAACTCAAAGTGCCGTCGTGCGTTGGGATGGTCATGTATCCTCCTGTTATCGTTTTTTGCATTCCTACCCGGAATATGTTTTTGGGAGATATAAACAGATTGAAGCTCATAGTTTTGGATCTCTCCAAGAGAAATCCTTGCTTGAAATCTGGACTTCTCTTGAATTCATGAGATATCGTTATAATGTTCTTCATAGTGAATATGCTTCATGTCCTGATTGTAAGTGGGTTGAAGGGTGTGATATGGTTCTCCGGTCAGACATGGATTGTCTAGGCCATGCCCCGTCTTGTGGGGATTGTCTTTGGGGACGAGGGATAAGCGTTTGTCCCTAAGTTCATCTGAAAGTTAGTCTTGAGAATCCGAATTTTGCGGTTGAACGTCAATATCTTTTATGTCCACGGCCTGGTTACTCACTACGACTAATCCAGTGTTACCGGTAAGTTGTGGATCATAAATCATCGTGTAGGGTTTATCAACTTGACGGGCTAATTTTATGTACTTATCAGTTGATTGAGGGCTCAGGGTGCCATTTATAAGCATTTTTGAGCTCTTTTCGTGTTTTAATGCTTCCTCTATCTCAGTGTAAACAAATCTGTCAGCAACTTGTTTTTGGGTTAGGCGGCGAATAATGCGCTCGCGAAATTCTCCCAGGTAGTTCATCTTTTCGTCGCGTTTTAATTCTGGTGCCCCATGTATACCTAGAGATATTCTTTGTAAGGTCAGATCCTGATCGACTGAGGGCAGAGTATCATTATAAGTATCAGATTCCATGGAGACTCCTCCTTTGAGTGTGATACTGATATGATCTGCCTTTATCATGAGGATATACATTAGGAGTATATATAATACGACAGGTTGGGCATTTATAGTCTAAAAGTTGCCTTAAGACGTTTAGTCTCCAGGAGTAAACCGAAGGCGTCTTCTATGTCATTAACAACTAAATCAGCTGATAAAAGAGCCTGTGCAGAGGCACCTTCGCCGCCAATGACGGCAATGCCTAATTGAGCGTGCTGAAGCATTAACTGATCATTTGCTCCGTTTCCAATGGCCACAACTTCACGAGGCCTAAATTTCAGCACATAATCTCCCTTTTCTTTAATGTGTTCAGCGCTTTCTAATACTTTAACTTGTAGGGGTAACCCCTCACATTGTTGGACGACGGAACCGAAGGTGTCTGAGGTGATAATATGGATCTCTAGATAAGGTGATAAGCGCTTGAGCTTTTCTTTAACAGAATCGAACATTCTACCATCTAAGGCTAAAGTTCCATTATAGTCTAAGACTAGGATTTCCAGATTAATATTTCCACGCCCTGGTATATACGTTTGAATCATGAGTTCGCCTCCTATCTGAATATCATTAACTTATTCATGGGAAAAATGGTCTTCACCTTTGATTGTACCACTATAATATGTTTGTGATAATTGTCTGGCTGTGAAAAATAGTAATTGGATCTATCCGTGACAATGCCGTAGTAAAAAGGTAGAATAAAAGGAAGAGAGAATAAATACTGAGTGGAAATGGAGGAGCTTATGGAACTGATTTTAATTATAATAGGGATAAATGTAGTCTACGTATCCTTATACACTCTGCGGACGATTTTCGTAATTAAAGGGCAGAAAGGCTTAGCGTCCGCTCTTTCTATAGTTGAGGTTTTCGTTTATATGACAGGGCTGGGAATAGTTCTGCAAAACCTCGATAATCACTGGAATCTAGCAGCCTATTGTATCGGTTACGGTCTAGGAGTCTATACAGGAAGTCGGATTGAAGAGTATTTAGCCCTAGGTTATGTTACTGTTCAAGTAACAGTGGATTGCGTTGAAATAGAAATACCTACAAAGCTCAGAGAATATGGCTATGGTGTAACTTCTTGGTTAGCTGATGGCAAAGATGGACAGCGTCTTATGATGCAAGTGCTGGCAAAGAGGAGTAATGAACGTAAATTAATTGACATTCTTGATAAACTTTGTCCTAAAGCCTTTGTTGTTTCTTACGAACCTAAAAATTTTAAAGGTGGATTTTGGAAAAAAAGAATGCCTAAGTCTTTCGAATAGTAACTAATAATAGCCGGGGTTCAGATAAAAGGTATCGAACTTAGGGGTTCATTTCTAAAAAAGTGTTTGGAAAGATTGCTGCCATAAGTTTAATGGAGTTAACAAAGAATAAAAGCAACTAGGCTTTATATAAATACCATTTACATGTATTTAGCTCATATTTGAGTTCGTAGACCCTTAATTGTCCACTAACTTCACTTTGGCAGCGAAAAATAATCATGCGATTGCCGGCAAGCTTTTCCTCGGAGCGGGTAACGATTCGGTCAACTTTAACCACTACCTTGGAGGCGTCAGATGAAGCAATCTTATATCGAATTGGATTAGGGATTCCTTCTAGGTTGAACCAAGCAATCATCTCAACGGGTTGCATTAAAATCCTCAATACATATCACCTAGCCTAATCAGAAATTGATTTTTGCGAAGCTGATTCTTTTATAAATACTTTAACAGAACAGGTGTTCTCTGTAAAGAGTATGCCTGTTTCCTTGGAATTATACATACCCAAAATCAGAGGTTAAGCTTATAGCTTTAAAGAGCAATTATTATTTAGGATTCAAGTGAATCAGATGGTATAATATAGTATAATAGGAACTACGAAGAAAAATTTATTGTTAGGAGCTGAGTGGATGTTTAAAAAGATATTAGTAGCCACGGATGCCTCGGAATATTCTCGTCGGGCTTTAATAACTGCTTTAGAAATAGCCCAAAAATATGATGCAGAAATTGAGCTTTTGTTCGTCAGTTATATCAGGGAGGCCTATTGGGGCAATAACGTTGCTTACGGAATCCTGGTTCCCCAAGAGCAAATTGATGAAGCAGGAGAACAAGCCTTAGAAGCAACCCTTCAAGGAATAGATGTAGGAAATATTTCCGTGCAGAAGAAAATGGTACAGGGCTATCCGTCAACAATGATTTTAGAAGAAGCTAAGAAACTAGAGGCAGATTTGGTGGTCATGGGAAGCCATGGCTATGGTCCAATTACAGGTTCTCTGTTAGGAAGTGTAAGTCAGCGCGTCCTTCCACGAGCGGAATGCCCGGTACTTATTGTAAAGTAAGAAAATTGAAATAGGTAATATTAATTGAGGCCATATGGCAATAATATTGACTTGTTAGATATAAAGTGATAATCTGCAATCAAGGAAAATATAGCCTGTTTTTACAAAACTTAAGATTATCCTAGGAACAGAAGCCCCGTAGTAGACAGATCATTAATGATGGTGGTAAAAGATCTGAAATAGTAGGAGGGTGAAGTATGTTTAAAAGGATATTGGTGGCCACAGATGCCTCGGAGTACTCACGTCGAGCGTTTAAAACTGCCTTAGAGTTTGCCCAGAAGTTTCAGGCTGAAATTGTCCTTTTGTTTGTAGCTTATACTCCGGAAGCATATTGGGGTTATAATTCAGCCTATTCTATTGAAATTACTCTTGAAGAAATTGAAGAAAGAGGGAAGCTGACCTTAGAAGCCACTCTTGAAGGAATTAATACTCAGAATATCCCTGTCAAGAAAAAAGTAATCCAAGGGCACCCTTCGACCATAATTTTAGAAGAGGTTGTCACTGAGAATATTGATTTAGTGGTTATGGGAAGCCATGGCTATGGACCAATAGCCGGAGCGGTATTAGGAAGCGTAAGCCAGCGTGTTCTTCGAAGAGCAACTTGTCCCGTTCTCATCGTCAAGTAAAGTTAGGAAAACTGTCAATAAAATAATAAAAGGCCGTTGCCAACGGCCTTTCAGACCGTAGACAAAAAGGTGCCTTATGCAAACTGCATGGCACCTTTTTGTCTCTTAATAATGAATTGAGAATCTGAGGGCTGTCACTTATACCCATCGAACGCTGCCGA
>NZ_JMGA01000035.1 GCF_000765145.1 Desulfosporosinus sp. HMP52
TGCGTTACGGGACGCAGTGTGGCGAAAAGCTCATCCGCTTTTCGTATACCGAACACGGAAGTTAAGACCTCCAGGGCCGATGATACTCCCTCTGTTTGATTAAATATCCTGCTGAATACTCGCTTATTCGCAGGATTTCATTTTTATCTAGACAAGTTACATAGAAGAAATGACACGGTAATTAATGCGTAAGGGCAAAATAGGTATATGAAATAATGAGATTGATTTTAATCCCATTTAGTTCCATATACTGCACGAATACTCCATGCTTACTCCTAGTGGTTCACCCTCCCATGTCTCTACGGGTCTTTGCCCTCACATTCCTTCGTAATACCTGTCTAGGGTGGAGTCCGATTCGCTTGGGTAACGGGTCTGTGCCCTCATGTATCATCACGCGGTCCTCTTAGTGCTTTCTTTTTATGAAATTCCTGCGAATAAGCAAATACTCAAAATGTTTTTAGAGAATTATTCCTAACTTTATCTAAAGAGATACAATTGGCGCTTGTCAAGGGACGGCGTTAGCCGAGACGAAGTCTTTACCCTTGACAAGCATAACCTTAATACCCTAGTATACCAGACCAGCGAAAGCATGGTCTGCTGCCACCCGGCGAGGGCGGGGGTTTGGGGGAGGCCCCCAATTTTAAACTACGTCGGCTAACTTTAACACTTTTTCAGGATTATATGGTTCTTGATTACTTGTAATCCCTATAAGGATACGAGCGAGTTTTCCGCATAGTTTAATTATGGATTGTTTTTTTCGCATTTTGTTAATAGTCACATTCTTCTCATGCAGAAGCCGAAATTCTGGATTGTTTTTAACTAGACTAAAGGTAATTAGGTAAAGAATCTTTCGTAACTGGGGACGCCCACGCTTGGTGATGATGGTTTGTCCTTTATGTTTCCCGGAACTATCCTCACTCAAGTGTAGACCTGCTAAACGCAAAATCTGATTTCCGTGCGTATAATTACTGAGACTACCTGTTTCAGCTAAAATTCCGGCTACAAAAGTAGGGCTAATTCCCTTAAGTTGCTGAATTTGTCTTGACTCAGGCATTTCTTCAACCAACTTAACAGCTTGTTGCTCGAGTTTTTCCAATTGGCAAGTTAATTGATCTAACTGGTCTAATAATAGAGTTAGATGAGTTTTAGCGTAATTCATTCCTTCATCACAAGCTATGCTATTTTTAGCTGCTTCTATAAGCAGCTTTGCAGTGTTGAGATTGCCCCTACGTTTCATCACGGATTTCCATTCTACAATAATCTTTTCAGATGTTAATTTTTTCAATTCAGCCGGAGTAGGGAATAGTCTAAGTGTAGCTAAGGATGTTTTACATGACCAATCTTTAAATACAGTAAGGTATTCAGGGAACCAAAGGTCCAACCAACGGTGAATTTGATTTTTTACACTAACTCGTTGTTTATTAATAAACTCACGTAAGGACATAGTATCTCGTAATTCTTTATGGACTTTAGTAGGTAAGTTTAATTCAGAGTAGTAGCCGTTTCTAACCATATCGGCTATAACCAATGCGTCTTTAGTATCATTTTTAGTTGGTGAGTTGTCGCG
Source organism: Desulfosporosinus sp. HMP52 (assembly GCF_000765145.1). Taxonomy (GTDB): domain Bacteria; phylum Bacillota; class Desulfitobacteriia; order Desulfitobacteriales; family Desulfitobacteriaceae; genus Desulfosporosinus. The sequence goes on from NZ_JMGA01000035.1 coordinate 1,568, forward strand.
ATTCTCTTTGTTTTTCTTAACGTGGTGTGGGTTTACAATTACTATCTCTAATTTCTGATCAACTAACCAGTAAGCCATGTTTTTCCAATAGTGGCCAGTGGGCTCCATTCCTATAATTACTAATGATTTACCATGCTTATCGAATTGGTTATCGATCCACTGAAGAAAATGAACGAATCCGGCTTGATTATTAGAAAACTTACAGGGCTTACCTAACTCGATACCTCGAAAGTTAACAGCCCTAGCGATGTGGGTATCTTTAGAAATATCGATACCGACAACAAGGTGATCCGTAGTAATTTTTTCAATACGTTGATTTTGTACGCTTTTTTGTTTAAACTTCATATATAGCATCCTCTCAATTATTATGTGGTATTTAAGGGCTTTGACCCGTCGCTACTTCCCATAATAAGAGGGTGCTCATTTTTTATCAAAGATCAAAATAAGGAACTACAGGAATGCTTGGGGCATAGCCCCTGGGAAAGTAGGTTATTGCCAGGTAACAAGCGAAAGATCATCTCTACATGAGATGGTCTGTCTGCGTATATAATACTGTAGAAACGTATGAGGAAATCTGGGGAGTCGGGGTTCCACGATCCACACTGCAGGAGAATTCGTTTCGGGACGCAGTGTGGCGAAAAGCTCCCCTTCGCCACGAAGTGATTCTTTGTGGTTGGTGGCTCGGCGATACTGTCCACCGGACACTATCGTGCTTTTCGTATACACGAACACGGAAGTTAAGAATCCACATTGCAGGAGTGTGCGTTACGAGTCGCAATGTGGCGAAAAGCTCGTTCCTTCGCCACGAAGTGATTCTTTGTGGTTGGTGGCTCGGCGATACTGTCCACAGGACACTATTGTGCTTTTCGTTCCAGGGCCTATGATACTTGGGGCATAGCCCCTGGGAAAGTAGAATCCACACTGCAGGAGTATGCGTTATAAGACGCAGTGTGGCGAAAGGCTCATCCGCCTTTCGTATTGCGAGGTAACAAATAAAGAAAGACCATCTCAATGAGGTGGTCTTTCTTTATGTTCATCCTTCCACCTCATCTAGAGTGTCTTAAATTCGCCGACACGTCGGCGAATTTTGAAAGTCGGGGTTCTACCCGTTCCAATTTGCTATTGTACCTTCATCTTTAAAGAATACTTTTCGATGATAATAAATGCAACTATGCTAGAAAAGTAAAGTATCATTGAGTAGAAGAGATTCCAGCCGTCTTTGACAACAAGAATATTTAATTTCATAAGAATATATTGACCGAAAAATGCAATGCAGAATGGTAGGAGCTTAAAATACCATTTCTTAAGGATACAGACACAGTAAACTAAAATTATGACCTCAATTAATTGATAAGCGAAAATAAACATTGTGCTTGATAGATATAAATTTTCTGCCCAATCGACATTATAGTATTGTTTTCCTAACAGTAATATTACGGGAATGGGGTAATGTAGAATTACAAACCCAACAAAGTAAAATGTAATATTCCTGATGAGTCTCGACTTAATGGGATTGAGCGCAGCAAAGTACTTTTTAGAAAATACTTGAAAGAAAAAAATCAAGACACCTGTCATGTAATACTTCCACCAGTGATGTTCGTATATTCCTGATTTCAAACACAAATACTCAATTAGTAAATAGATAATAGTAATAAAAGTAATCCATCCATATCCTAGGCAATTAGCTGCAACTAATATAGCTGTTCCGGGATAGAAAGTGGAATTAAGTATTAGATGGCCTAATATGTTTTGCGCCCAAGGATCAGAAAAAATGCCTGTTTTATAGGCGTAAGCATCAAGCAAGCCAAGGACGACAAATTCACCGACCCATGTGATACAAGTTGTAAAGAGGTAGAAAACAAGAAAGGTAGAACGTTTGACAGTTTGCTTTTTATAGATGGAAAAGACTGTAGCTCCCAGCCCAATTATAGCGATAAGATAATACCAGTATATGTTGGCCATAATTAGCTCCTTGTAATTTATATCAGAAAGATTTAGCCATTATGAAAGCATATTACAGTAATGCCCCAGAAATAAATACACTATAGCTTTCCCGTAATTCTTGCAGAAATCCAAGATAATTAGGGTAATTAGGGCTTTTAGCTATTAATCTTGGATTTCCTATTCGAGCCGAATCATTGCTAATGAGAAGTCCCGGTATAACCGTAAAAACTAATGAGGTTAAGAAGATAATAAAATATCAGATTGCAAAATCTAGCGAAATCCCTCAGTATTGTAAAGGGAAAAGCAAAGTTTTGTCGAATAAATCTAAGTTGAGTAATTTTATTGTGGGGGAATGGTGATTTTGGCTCGTATAGAAGATGAGCTTGTAAAAACAAGCTCAAAATATAGTAATCCTCTTGGTAATATTCGTTACCTAGTTATGTGCTTAAAAACTCTGATCATATCCTGCCTAGAAGTTAAGGGTTTTGTTTTAGCGTTCACTACAGTAGCCATGCTACACAAGTCCATACTATTTATTGGCTTAATTAACAATGACAATGCAACTAAATATGACCATATAAAAGCTTTTTATAGCTTTAGTTCGGCTCCTCCTTTAGATGTTTACATTGCCTTTATTCTGGTAATCTTAAGTTTCACCTATTTATTTAAGGGTAAAGCCCGTTTCTGGTGTCTAGTAGCCTGCAATAGTTTATTTTCACTTCTCCTAATTACTAATTTAATGTATTATCGTGGGTACAGCAGCTTTGTATCACCATATTTGCTTAGTCAAACGACAAATCTAGACAATCTTTTTAGTAGTATAATATCAATGTTGCGTCCGGTTGATTTTTTCTTCGTTGTTGACTTGTTATTTTTGGCGGGACTGGGCTTAGTGTACAAAGCATTTTACAGCAGGGTTCAAAGAAGTGTTTATACATTTCTGATCCTCTCGGTGCTTTCGGTCTCGTATATCTATTACCAGCATGTTCAAATGGACTTAAGTGGAAATGAAGATACTATGCTGTTCAGAGTTGCTTGGTCTCCGAATCAGACAATGTCAAACCTATCCCCGCTGGGCTATCATATGTTTGATACTTACAACTATTTTAAAGATCTTAAGGATTCCAAATTAACACCGGAAGAACAGAATGAAATTAAGAATTGGCTCTCTGAAAATCAAGAGAAATTACCGCCCAATGATTATAAGGGAATGTTCCAGGGGCAAAACCTGATCATGATTCAAGTAGAGTCCCTTGAAAATTTTGTCATCAACCAACAAATTGATGGCCAAGAAATTACTCCGAATCTGAATAAACTTCTGGCCAATAGTTTATACTTTTCAAATTTCTATGAGCAAGTATACAATGGATCAAGCTCTGATGCTGACTTAATGGCGAATACCTCTGTTTATCCGGTACGAACCGGTTCAACCTTTTTCCGGTTTCCAAGTAATACCTATAATTCACTTCCTAAGATTTTGAAAGAGGATGGTTATAATACCTTGGCCATTCACCCTGATAAGGGCTCATATTGGAATTGGATGCCCGCCTTGACTGCTATTGGCTTCGAGAAGACAATGGACGATTCCCGATTTAATACGGAAGAGAAAATTGGTTTAGGTCTTAGTGATGGTAGCTATTTTAAGCAAATAGCCCCGATTATTTCGGAACAAAAACAACCATTTTATGATTTTATGGTTACGTTAACAAGCCATAACCCTTTTGACTTACCCGAACAGTATCGATCTCTAAATCTAAGTGAGGATTTGAATAATTCAAAGTTAGGTGGTTACTTTCAAAGTATTCGCTATACAGATGAACAAATTGGCCTGTTTTTAGAAAGGCTGGATCAAAGTGGGGTATTGGATAATACCGTTGTTGTTATCTATGGAGATCATACCGGTGTTCATAAATACTATAACGATGAAGTGAAAAAGGTTGAACCCCAGGAAAGCTGGTGGCTGGATGACAGTAAAAAGATACCTCTAATCATTTATCATAAGGGAATGAAGGGTAAAGAGATTTTCACCATAGGTGGACAGGTGGATACTATGCCAACGATAGCTTATCTCTTAGGTGTTGAAGAAGATCGTTACAGTAGTACAGCTTTCGGACGGAACTTGCTGAATACTAATAGAAGTTTTGCAGTATTGGCCACCCGACAATACATGGGGGAATCTGAAAATAGTGTTGAATATGAGAACCGTCTTAAAGGAATCGATATTTCAGACCTTGTTATTCGAAAAAATTACTTTAAAGAAGCCGGCTATAAATAAAAAGAAGGACTTTGATATTCTTCAACGAAATAATCAGTCTAACTTTTAGTTTAAGTGTTACAGAAAAGGTGGTGCTCATTTTGACTGAAAAACAGCGCGTGATTCAAGAATATGTACCTGGAAAACAAGTAACCATGGCCCATATTATACCGAACCCTCAAGGCGATATTCATGAAAGATTAGGAATTGTAACATCAGGTGCCATTGGGATTATGACGATTACCCCCAGTGAAGCGGCGATTATTGCGGCAGATGCTGCAAGTAAAGCCGGGGATATTGAACTTGGTTTTTTAGATCGCTTTACCGGATCTCTAGTCATCACTGGGGATGTATCCAGTGTAGAAGCTGCTATAAGAGCTGCTGTAAACACTCTAGTGGATATTTTAGGGTTTACAGCGGCTGAAGTGACAAGAAGTTAATGGGCAGAATTCTATTGATAGGAGGAATAGGTGCCGGCAAGACCTCCTTAAAACAGACCCTAATGAATGAGCAAGTTATCTATCAAAAAACTCAAATGCTTGATTTTTGCAATACCTTTATTGATTGTCCGGGGGAATACCTAGAAATTCCCCGTTTCTATCATGTTTTAATTGATGCAAGCCATCAAGTCTCGGAAATTTGGGCCCTTCAAGATGCAACCAAACAACGATCTTTTTATCCTCCGCAATTTTCTAAAGTTTTTCGTAAACCAATCATTGGAATCATAACAAAGGTCGACTTGCCCAAAGCCAATATCCAACAAGCAACAGCTTACTTGAGTTATGCAGGAATCGAAGAACCCTTTTATCCAATATCCGTGATGAACGGGGAAAGTGTTGCTCCATTGCGTTTGCGATTGGAGGAGTTGAATGAACTGCGAAAACGTTAAAGGTTTATGTTTGAAGTATACAGATCTTACTGAAGAAGATATCAAGATTTTAGAATCAATGGTTTTACAAATACCCAATACTGCTGAGTTAACCGGCACAGATATCTTTATTGATGCGCCAATAAAAGATGGCTTCGATGCTGTAGTATTAGCCTGGGCTCGGCCTAAATGCCGATCCTTGTACAGAAATAGTGTTGTAGGAGAATTAGCCTTAGCTACCAGTGAACCGGCAGTTTATCGAACCTTAATAACAGGGGAAACATGCCGGAATGTTCGCGGAGTTAGCCAAGAGGGAATTCCAATTGCCCAAACTGTTGTAGCCATTCGTAATCCTGGCGATAAAATCATTGGTGTATTAATTATGGAAAGAGATATCTCCGAAGAATTGCGTCAAGAAGAGCAATTTGAGTTTTTAACTCAGACAGCGGAGCGATTAAGTAATACGCTGATGAATTTGTCAATGACCGGTTCTCAGTTTGAAAATTGGGTTGGAAACGGGATATTTGTCTTAAATAAGTATAGTAAGATTACCTATGTCAATAAAAAAGCTGCTAAGATTTATCAGGAGTATCACGGGTTTGAGGCACTTGGGCATGATTTTCTATTTGCTATGTTCAATTGTTCTTGTTTAGAAGAACTTTTAGATGCTTTGAAAAGCCCTACCGAGTTTTGTATCATGGATAAGAGCTATCTTTTTGAGGCTTATCCTCTAGTCACATATGGAGACCTAAGCGGTTGCGTAATATCCTTAAGAGATATCACAGATCTGCGTAAAAAAGAACGTGAGTTGAATGCCAAGAGTACCGTTATTCGTGAAATTCACCACCGAGTTAAAAATAATCTTCAAAATGTTGCGGCCTTGCTTCGGTTACAGATGAGACGGTCAGATTTGGATACAGTCAAAGCTGAGTTTGCAGCAAGTATCAATCGAATTATTTCAATTGCCATGGTGCATGATGTCTTTGCCTGTCAAAACTGTGATTCTGTCGATTTAAAGGATCTTTCTCAGCGGATTTTAAATGCGCTTTTGGAAAGCTCAACTTCGACTGAGCAGAGCATCGAAGCCCATGTTATAGGACAGAATTTGCATCTACAAAGTATAAAAGCTGTCCCGTTGGCTCTTGTGATTAATGAAATCCTGACAAACAGTTTTAAACACGGTGTTCGTCATTTAGATAAAGGGGTCATTTCTCTTGAGATTATTGAGGAAAATGGTCAAATAGTTCTAACAGTAAGAGACAATGGACCCGAACCGGAAGTGCCTTTTGATAAGGTTAAGCAACGACGGTTAGGTTTGCAAATTGTCGATTCCTTAGTTGAAGATCAATTGGGTGGAGAGTTCGGAATGGAACGTATTAACGGAATGACAGTGGTAACAGTGAGCTTTCCAATACATAACTCGGAGGGACAGTTATGAGCGAACTATCCATTTTAATTGCGGATGATGAGGCTTTAATTCGACTGGATATTAAAGAAATGCTGCAAGGGGCTGGGCATATAGTTTGCGCAGAAGCAAACAATGGCTTAAAGGCTGTTGAGTTAGCAAAATCCTTCGCTCCGGATTTAGCCATACTTGACGTTATGATGCCCAAATTAGATGGTCTGGAAGTAGCAAAAATACTACATACGATGAACATACCTGTTATATTACTGACCGCCTATAGTCAAACTAAGTTTATTAATAGAGCAGAAAAGGTTAGTGTCTATGGATATCTGGTTAAACCAATAACCGAACGAGATCTCTTGCCGGCAATTCAAATTGCTTATGCCCGCTGGAGAGAGATGCAAGCTGTTCAGTCAAAATTAGTGACTACACAACAAGAACTGCATAGTCAAAAACTAGTTTCCAGAGCAAAGGCAATTCTTGCTGCTCGTGAAGGAATTAGTGAGTATGAAGCTCATCAATTGCTAATTCATCAGGCCATGGATCAGAGAATCACTGTCGTAAAATTAGCTGATCAGATTATTAAAACTGCGGAAAAAATTTAAGTATTTGGTTATAGCTATTAACAAATTGGTATTCAAGAATTTGAAAAAACTTTCGTCAAAAAAAAGGAATATTGTGATAGATCGCGAATAATGTAAATTATAGATGGAGTCAACCGTTACCAACCAGTGAACTTCTAAACAAAGGAATAGCGGGCAATAATGCCCTTTATTACATCCGGAATTTTCGGGTGCAATAAAGGGCATTAATTTTTGTCCGAGAAAGGCAGGTGAAGACTAAAGTTATAGTTTAGTTTAGTGTGGTATCGGTTACATCTAATAAAAACAAAGGAGGTTTATATAGTGACAACAGAAACTAAAGTTGTGTCCGCAGGGGCCGATGCAAATTTATCCAGAGTACTTAAACCTATCCACTTATGGGCTCTTGCTGTGGGATTAGTCATATCAGGAAACTATTTTGGCTGGAGTTATGGATTTGGTGCAGGCGGGCCGATGGGCTTAGCCCTAGCTTTAATTCCAGTTACGATCTTTTATGTAACATTTATCTTGTCTTACTCTGAGCTGGCAACCGCAATTCCCCATGCAGGTGGTCCCTCGGCTTATGCCCGGAGAGCATTGGGGCCTTTTTGGGGATATATGAATGGTATTAGTTGTCTAATCGAGTTCATTTTTGCACCCCCGGCAATCGCTTTGGCTGTTGGTGGATATATTAACTTTCTTATTCCATCCGTTCCAACTTTGACAGCAGCAGTTGCGGCCTTCCTCTTTTTCATTTTTGTCAACTATTTGGGAATGAAAACTTCTGCTACAGTAGAATTAGTAGTCACCATCATTGCCCTTGTCGGTTTGGTTATTTTCTGGGTTGCAGCAGCACCTCACTTCTCTATGGCACGTGTTATGACAGAGCCTTTACTTCCTTTCGGAATGAAAGGGGTCATGGCCGCAGTTCCTTTCGCTATCTGGTTCTATCTAGCTATTGAAGGCGGAGCCATGGCAGCAGAGGAAATGGTAAATCCCCAGAAAGATATCCCTAAAGGTTTCTTAAGTGGTATGGGAACACTGATGATCATGGGCTTCCTGACCCTCTTTTTAACGGCTGGTATTGCAGACTATAATTTAGTTTCAGCTGTTGACTTCCCGTTGCCTATTGCCTTAGCTCAAGTCTTTGGCGAAAATGCCTTTATTGTTGTATTGGTCAATATCATTGGTTTATTCGGCTTAATTGCTTCCTTGCATGGCATTATCGTAGGTTACTCACGTCAAACTTATGCCATGGCTCGGACTGGGTATTTACCTAAGTTTTTAGCCTATGTAGACCCTAAGCGTCATACTCCAGTTTGGGCATTGTTGATTCCTGGACTTATCGGCTTAGGTGTCGTGCTCACCGGTCAGACAGCTGTCGTTATTACGATTGCAGTTATTGGTTCTGTCGCCCTTTACATGCTTAGCCTAATTAGTCTGTTTGTTCTGCGTTCCAAAGAACCCAGTCTCAAAAGACCCTTTAAAGTATCCTATCCAATCATCCCGGTCATTAGCTTTATTACAGGTATTTTCTTGACTGTAAGCGTAATTATTTCAAGTGTACCTGCATTGAAATGGACAGCAATTGTCTACGCCATTGCGATTGTTTACTATTTTATTTGGGGTAATAAGAATATCAGACCTTTTGAAGAAGAGTTTGGCGTTTTAGACGAACTAGATGCTTAACAAATACCTTTTTGTGGAGAGGAGCCATCGTCCTTAGATGGCTTATGGAAACAACATGGCTAAAGAGATGACACTAGTCAGTGTGGGGATCGATATCGGAACAACAACGACTCAGTTGGTCATTTCGCGGCTGACTCTAGTTAACGTAATGCCTGGAAGTCAAGTCCCGAAGGTGGAAATTAGTCATAAAAGTATTGCCTATCTAGGGAAGGTTCACTTCACTCCTTTTGAAGACCGTCAGCATGTTGACGGTGCTGCCCTTCGTAAAATCATCGCTAAGGAATACGAGAAGGCTGGAGTGAGGCCCGAACAGATTGACACAGGGGCTATTATTATTACCGGAGAAACCGCTAAAAAGGAGAATGCCTCGGAGATCATTCATTCCTTGGCCGATTATGCCGGAGATTTTGTCGTAGCGACGGCTGGACCGGATCTCGAAAGTGTGATTGCCGGAAAAGGATCGGGAGCCGAGGCGCTCTCCAAGCGCTTACATGGCTGTATTGCCAATATTGATATCGGTGGAGGAACTACAAATATTGCCTATTTTGATCGGGGCAAGTGTATTGGGACTGCATGTATCAATGTTGGCGGCCGACTTTTTGAAGTTGATCCGATTAGTCACAATTTAACCTTTATTTCCCCACCTGCTCAAATGATATTGAGTCATTTTTATCCGAACTCTGACCAGACCCAAAACGAAGAAGAATTAGTTATAATCAAGCAATGTTTGCGTAGTATGGTCGAATGTGTGGAACGGGTCATTTTTCAGGAACCCTTGCTTGTTCAGGATAGTTGTTTGGTAATGACCAATTTATTACCGAATGTTAAGATCGACGGTGTGGTCTTTTCAGGAGGGGTAGCAAGATATATTTATCTTCCAGGAATCAATGAGTGGTGGATACATGGGGATGTTGGCCCACTATTAGCTGAAGCATTTCGTGAAAGTCGGATTAATTCTTTGCCAGTACACGAAGGCACGGAAACTATTCACGCTACTGTCCTGGGGGCGGGGGCTCATACTGTAAATGTATCCGGTTCAACAATTACGGTTAGTGAGCATACCCTTCCACTTCGCAATGTGCCGGCGGTGTATCCGGAATTGAGTGCCTCGGGTGGCTTTACATGGCTTAAGTCCACTGAGAATTATACCGAAGCTCTCTACCGCACAGTTGCCTTAATCGTACCACCTTTGCCTAACACGGACTTTACGACGATTCTTTCCTTAGCAGAAAATCTAGCCGGTGAATTACCTTCAATCAAAGGGGAGCCTAAAGTGGTTATTGCCCAACAAGACATTGCTAAGGTTCTTGGACAAACCCTGCAGAGGCTTCTCCCTAATATACCAATAGTCTGCTTGGATGGTATTGAACTGGCCTTTGGCGATTTTTTAGATATTGCCAAACCCTTACCCCATCAAGATGCAGTGCCTGTTATTGTAAAAACTCTCGTCTTCGCCCGTTAATACTATCCAAACAGAAGGGATGTGAAATCGTGAATCTAAAGACACGACTTTTTGGTCAAACCTTTACCTTCAAAGATGTAAAGGATGTTTTGGCTAAAGCAAACGAAATTAAATCCGGGGATATCCTTGCTGGAATCGCTGCCGCAGATGCCGCAGAACGGATCGCTGCAAAACGAGTTTTATCAGAATTAACTTTGGAAGATTTACGAAAGAATCCAGTCGTGCCCCTTGAGGACGATGAAGTATCACGTGTTATCGACGCTGATGTCAATGAGCCCATCTACCATACGATTAAGAATTGGAGTGTTGCAGAGTTTAGAGAATACATTCTCAGAACCGAAACCAATGGTTCTGCTCTGAAAAGGATTAGTCGTGGTCTTACCTCAGAAATGGTCGCTGCAGTAGCTAAGCTAATGAGCAATCTTGACCTGATCTTAGGGGCAGCTAAAATTCAAAATTTGGCTCATTGTAATACGACAATTGGTAATGCAGGGTGCCTAGCTTCCCGGCTTCAACCAAATCATCCTACGGATGGGGTCGATGGGATTTTGGCTAGCTTACGTGAAGGTCTATCCTATGGGATAGGGGATGCAGTTTTAGGTTTAAATCCCGTTGATGATACTGTACCAGCTACCATTCGCAGCCTGGAAACCCTCTATAACTTTGCTGAAGAATGGAATATACCTACTCAGATTTGTGTTTTAGCCCATATTACCACTCAAATGAAGGCCTTAAGGAAAGGTGCCCCTGTGCACTTATTATTCCAATCTATTGCCGGTTCCCAGATTGGTAACGAAGCTTTTGGTGTCACTAAAGAAATTTTAGACGAGGCTTATGCTTTAGGATTGAAAGAAGGCCGTGCCACCGGACCTAATATTATGTATTTTGAAACCGGGCAAGGTTCGGAGCTTTCCTCCGAGGCTCACCATGGTGCTGACCAAGTAACCATGGAAGCCCGGTGTTACGGGTTAGCCCGTCATTATAATCCCTTTTTAGTTAATACCGTTGTTGGATTTATCGGTCCGGAGTATCTATATGATACTCGTCAAGTAACAAGAGCAGGTCTGGAAGACCATTTTATGGGTAAATTAACCGGCTTGCCAATGGGTGTGGATGCTTGCTACACCAACCATATGAAGGCAGACCAAAATGATATCGAAAATTTAGCAACTCTTCTCTCTGCGGCAGGGTGTACCTATTTCATGGGGATCCCTATGGGTGATGATGTAATGTTAAATTACCAATGCACCAGCTATCATGACATTGCTACCTTGAGAGAACTGTTTAACTTAAGACCGTTGCCGGAGTTTGAAGCTTGGGCAGAATCCATGGGAATCCTGGCAAAGGGCAAACTTACAGCCCGTGCCGGTGATGCGACGATATTCACAAGGTAAGGGGGGAAAGAAATGAGCTTAGAAGATAGTGTTCGTTTAATCGTTGAAGAATTGCTTAAAGGAATGGATCAGCAGAAAAGCCAAAATTCGAGTAATAATCTCCCTTTAGCAAATTCAGTAAATAATAACGAATGTGAGATAAAAGATTTAGCAGAAATCGACTTACAACGATATCTGCAAGTGCCTAATCCTGTCAACAAAGACCTTTATGAAGAGATGAAGCTTTCGACACCAGCCCGGATCGGAGTGTGGCGCAGCGGTCCCCGTCCTTTGACAGATACTTTACTTCGTTTTAGAGCTGACCACGCAGTAGCCCAAGACTCTGTACTTGGGGTGGTACCGGAAGAATTTCCGGCAAAATATAATATGGTTTCTATCCAAACCCTCTGCAGCTCAAAAGATGAATATCTAACCCGACCGGACTTGGGCAGAAAACTGGACGATGAAAATTTAGGGATTCTGGCAAAGGGATGCCCTAAAGGTGCCATGGTTCAAATCATTGTTTCTGACGGACTTTCCAGCAAAGCCGTTGAAGCAAATATTCCTAATCTTCTCCCTGCCTTGACTCAAGGGCTTGAAGGAATGGGTGTGAAGCTTGGAACTCCAATTTTTGTTCGCAATGGCCGAGTTGCCATCATGGATACTATAGGTGAAGAGTTGAAGCCCGAAGTTGCCGTAATCCTAATTGGAGAACGCCCGGGACTGGGAACGGCTGAGAGTATGAGTGCTTATATAGGATACAATCCAAGACTGGGTATGGTTGAGAGTGAAAGAACCGTAATCAGTAATATTCACAAAGGCGGGACTCCGGCAGCGGAAGCTGGAGCACATTTGGCCAGCTTAATCAAAAGAATCCTGGATGCTAAAGCATCCGGTGTTAATCTTGAGTAGTAAGACTTTAAGTAAGCAGCAGTGGACTAACCTAGTATTAACCAATTATTCATAAGAACATTTAATGTTAGAAAGTTGTATTGGTTTATTATAAGTTGTCCATATATAATGGGTTGTGAGAATTTAACGTTTATTTGATATATAAACGAGATGAGAGGAGAAAACACAAATGGCTATAAGAGAAGATCTCGTAGCACTAGGAATGGTAGAAACCCGTGGAATCGTAGGAGCCATAGAAGCAGCCGATGCCATGGTCAAAGCAGCAAATGTCACTTTAATCGGGAAAGTAAAAGTTGGAGGCGCCTTAGTGACGGTCATGGTTCGAGGAGATGTGGGAGCGGTAAAGGCTTCCGTTGATGCCGGAGCCGCCGCCGCTGAGCGAGTCGGAGAGCTGGTCAGTTGTCATGTCATTCCCCGCCCACACCCTGAGTTGGAAGCAATCCTGCCGAAATTACCCGTCTTTGAAGAAAAGCCAAAATCCAAAAACGTTGAGAACAAATAAATCGTCGGATCTTAAGAAAAGCGTCCGGCAGGAATAGGGAGGATAACCATGATAGAGCCTCTAAAACCCAAAGTATTAGCCGTCCGATTAATCCCTAATGTGGCCCCGGATCTGGCCCAGCAGCTGGGATTGACAGGTTATCAGCGCTCCATCGGCATGATTACCGCCGACATTGATGACTCTACCTATGTAGCCTTAGATGAAGCCACTAAAAAAGCCGAGGTTGAAGTTGTCTATGCCAAAAGCTTCTATTGCGGAGCAGCTCGGGCCTCCGGCCCGCTATCCGGAGAAATCATCGGCATCTTAGCCGGCCCTAATCCGGCGGAAGTCCGGGCGGGAGTGGATGCCTGCATTGAACACCTGGAAAATGAATGCTGGTTTTACACCTGTGACGGTGGAAAAACTGCGTTTTTCCCCCATACCGTCTCAAGAACCGGAAGCTACCTTTCTAAAGTTGCCGGCATTGAAGAAGGTCAGGCTCTGTCCTACCTGATTGCCCCTCCGATTGAAGCCATGTTTGGTTTAGACGCCGCCTTAAAAGCCGCCGAAGTCAGCATGAAAGCCTTCTACGGCCCACCAACGGAAACCAACTTTGGCGGCGGACTCTTGACCGGGTCCCAAAGTGCCTGCAAATCCGCCTGCGAAGCCTTCCAAAGAGCCGTTATCGACGTCTGTGAAAACGGATTAAAATTTTAATATAGAAGACTAGGCTAGCACCCACACACACACACGAAGACACTGTCTTCGCACGTATTAGCCCTCTTGCAGACACTGTCTTCGCACGTATTAGCCCTTCTTGCAGACACTGTTTTCGCAGGAGATAATCCTACTTGCAGTATGCAACAAAAAGTTATACTTTCTAGATTAGTACAAACAGGGAGGTGCAGCTTCGTGATGGAACTTGACCGAGATTTATGTTCCTTACAGGAAGCCCGAAATTTAGTCCGAGCTGCGCGCAAAGCCCAAGAAGCCCTGAAAGACTTCACGCAAGAGCAAGTGGATCATATCATCGATATGATGCGGGAAGCCGGGGAAGCTAATGCAGCCAGATTAGCCATGATGGCCGTCTCCGAAACGGGGATGGGCAACTATAACGATAAATGCTTTAAGAACTATTTTGCTTCGCGAACCCTCTACGAATTCATCAAACCCATGAAGACTGTGGGAATTATCCGAGAAGATCAGGAACAAAAGCTTTGGGAAATCGCAGAACCCGTGGGCGTCATTGCTGGGATCGTCCCGACGACGAACCCCACCTCAACGGTCATCTACAAAGCCATGATTGCCCTGAAATCCCGGAATGCCATCGTTTTCTCCCCCCACCCAAGTGCCGTACGCTGTACCAATGAAGCAGCCAAAATCATGCAGCAAGCCGCCGCAGCAGCAGGAGCGCCGGAAGGGGTTATCGGATGCATCCTGAATATCTCCATGGGAGCCACCAATGAATTGATGAAACATCCTGATGTAGCCATGATCCTGGCCACCGGCGGAAGCGCCCTAGTTAAAGCCGCCTACAGCAGCGGAAAACCAGCCCTGGGCGTGGGACCGGGAAACGTTCCGGCCTTCGTGGAACGCAGTGCCGACCTGGCCAAAGCCGCCGAATATATCGTCATGGGCAAAACTTTTGACAATGGAACCATCTGTGCTTCCGAA
>NZ_JMGA01000036.1 GCF_000765145.1 Desulfosporosinus sp. HMP52
AACGGAGAAAGGGTATGCTCCGCTCATTTTTTTCGCATCTTATTCAGAACATAGCTCTCTCAGATTCTCAATTCATTATTAAGAGACAAAAAGGTGCCATGCAGTTTGCATAAGGCACCTTTTTGTCTACGGTCTGCAAGAGATAATGTATATTATCTCTTGTACTTATCTCCTGTTGTCGATTAAAAAATCAGATATAAAATCGATGGGTAACCGCACTTTCGAGACCACCGACTCAAATTGAGGTAGCCTCAAGGGACACTTTAACATGCTCCAAAATATGGATAACCAAAAGTTAGCTTTACTGCCAATACGACGCATCATAAGAATGTTGCCCATCAAACATATATACTGGTAATAATTTTACCTGACAATATTTTGCTTGATAAAGCTTTACTAACTTATTTAGAACCATCGGGAGATAAATAACAATATTCCAATAATTAAAACAGTAGTGATAATCTGATTGAGGCAACCACCATGTGTTAGCCCCCTTAAGTCTCCAAATTGCGAACGATTTATTGAGTCTGCAAAATTAATAAATGGATTTCTTTTATATTCTTCAATTTTGCGTTTCTCTAGTTTATCCTGTTCATCTTTTATGTCCATTATTTCTCCTTCCCTATCATTTAGTGAGTTGGTTAACATCATCCTACGAATGCGTCACGGTTTAAGCATAATGCGATTCCCTAGTGAGTTATTCTAGGTATCTACCTCCAAATCCTTGCAATCCTGCACATCACCCAGCTATCTTCCCAATAATTCCCGATTATAAACAAAAAAATTGCCAGCCTACACGCTGACAATTCAAAGCTGAATTCTATTTTTCATTCTTCGGTAAATCATTGAACAGTATCCGCATACAATCCCGCCGGAAGTACAAGATCCTCGACACGAAAACAACTCCATCTTCGCACCTGTAAAATATAAGGTGATTGGCACAGACAAGAAACCGATAGTCAGTCTGAATATCTACTACGGAAGATAGCAGGGCACCAATTCCAGGATGCTCCGCCAGCCCTCGCACCTTATTGATGATGAAACACTCCACTTGCTCCTTAACCCCTACTGACCACTCACCACATTAACCTTCTCCCCTTCATTGAGAAAAATCTGTCCTTCAGTGATGATCTCATCACCGGCTTTCAGGCCATCGATAATCTCCGTAAACCTGTCATTAGCTAGCCCGGTTGTCACTTGGACTTTTTTTACACTACCCTCTGCAACCAGATATACAACTGACACACTGTTTTCAATTTTGATTGCCTCATTAGGAACGGTCAGGACATTTTCTTTTACAGCTTCAGGTAAGAAAACTCTGGCGAACATACCTGATTTCAAATCATCCGTAGTATTGAGCAGAATCTTGATCGTATAAGCCTTGGACTTGCTGTCCGCATTAGGGCTGATATAGTCAACCACCCCCTCTACGAGCTTGTTTTCCAGAGCATTCATTTTCAGAGAAATAATTTCTCCTTTTTCAATCTTAGCCACCACTTTATCCGGCACACTGATTTCGACCATCATAGTATCTGTATCAATGATTGTCAAAGCAGCGGTGGAACCGGAGATAATCTCCCCTTCCTCCACATTCTGCCCGGAGACTATTCCTGAAATGGGTGCGGTAATCACCGTATTCTTCAGCTGCTCAGAAGCATAATTAACTCCGGCGGCAGCTTGATTTACTTGGGCTGAAGCCACGCTGACTGAATCCGGCCCGGATTTTTCTTTGAGGAGTTTGAGATTATCCTGGGCCGTTTTTAAATCCACCTCTGCACTGGCGTATTGTTTTTGGAAATCATCCAGAGTCAGTTTGGCGATGACTCCGTTGGCATACAATTGTTGATTCAGATCATATTTTTTCTTGGCATCCTCATAAGTGATTTGTTTATTTTCCACGGTTTGCTCAGCTTGCAGGACTTGCTGATCATAAGCGGAGCCTGCGGTCTTGGCCAGATTGGCCTGGCTTACCTCCAGATTGGCTTGCTGCTGCTGAAGCTGAGCTTGTAAGTCCCCCGAGTCTAAGGTAAACAGCACCTGACCTTTTTCCACTCTATCACCGGCCTCAACCTGAACTGTCGCAACCCTGCCCGCTATTTTAGAGGAAACGGTCACTTCTTGAACCGGCTTCAGAATACTGGCGTATTCCACTTCCGTTGTCAGGGTGGCTGCACTCGCTGTCACTGTTGTGACATTTTTGATTGACGGCACAACTTCTGCTTCTTTATTTCCGAAACCGGATATTAAGGCAACCAAGATTATTCCGGAGATCACTACCCCTAAACCTAGGCCCAGCCCTTTAATACGCTTCATAATCTTCTACCTCCCTGATCGTTAGAATTGGCTTCTTTCGTTTCGCCAGATACTGCCGGGCATCATCCATCAAGGTATAAACTACCGGCAGAACAATGGGGGATAAAACTGTCGATGTAATCATGCCCCCGATAATTATAATGGCCATCCCGCTTCTCATTTCACTTCCGGCTCCGCTGGATAGCGCCGAGGGCAGCATACCGACAATCATGGTTGCTGAAGTCATCAGGATGGGTCTTAAGCGAGTGGTTCCCGATTCGATCAGGGCTTCTCGCAGGGGCATTCCTTGTTTCATCAAGGTTTGGGTATAGTCAATCAACAAGGTTCCGTTCTTGGATGCCAAGCCGTCCAGCAAAATCAAGCCAATCATGGATAAGATATTCAAGGATTGCCCGGATAAAGCCAGCAAGCCAAAGGCCCCGATAATTGCACAAGGCAAGGAAAGCATTCTGATAAAGGGAGTTAAGAAGGATTCATACAAAATAATCAGAATGGCATAGACCAGAACAATCGCCACAACCAGGGCCTGAATCAGGGCGCTGAAGCTCTCGGCCATGTTTTCCTGACTGCCGCCGAATTCTATCGTATAGCCATCAGGCAGGCTAGTGCCCTCCAGTTGGTTTTCAATGAGCGTAGTTACATCTCCCAGGAGACTGTTTTGTAAATTCGCTGAGATAGTTACGATGTTCTCTCTATCCTCTCTGGATAGTTTTAAAGGACTTTCGGCGTACTCAATGGCCGCTACCTGATTCAGGGCAATCTGCTCTCCGGCCGAATTTTGAACCTTGACGGCGCCCAAATCAGCGGGAGTTTGGATCTGGTCATCTATAAACCGGAGGACAATATCATATTCATTCCCGTTCTGCCGGTAGATACCGGCCTTCGATCCCTGGAGTCCGGTTCTGAGAACCGTAGAAATATCCGGGGTATTTACTCCGTATTGAACAGCCGCCAGCCTGTCAACCTTCACCTGGATCTCGCTCTCACTGGTTCGCTCGGAATTAGTGACGTCCGCCGTCCCCGGGGTGGCTTTGACAATATCCTCTACTTTGTAGGACAACTCTTTTAAAACAGCCGGGTCCTCTCCACTGATGACTAGCTGAACGGGTTTACCGTTTCCACCGGCGGATTGAGCTTCAGAAACGCTGAATTGAACTCCCGGCAGGGTATTCCCCCACTGGCGCATTTCTGTAGCAATTTCAGTCTGGCTCTTTTGCCGTTCACTTTTGTCCACCAGCTTGACGATAATATTGGCTGAGGATTTATCTGAGTTATATCCCACAGTGGTGAGATAATCCTTCACTTCAGCCATAGTCTGCAATTGATTTTCAACCAGGCTGACCTTTTCCTCTGTTTGTTTTAAACCGGAACCCGAAGTAAGATTCAGCTCAATGGAGATCTGGCTTTGATCACTTTGGGGGGTAAACTCAGTTTTAATAAAACCCAGGGGCAGTAAGGAGACAGCCAGAATACAGCCGGCAATTAACAGGCTGACAACTTTCCACCTGTGATCCAGAGACCAGATTAATAGCTTCTTATATAGTTCAGTTGCCCGGTCCAGGACAGGGGGAAATCTTCTGGGTTTTTTAGTATCCGGCTGAAGCTCTCCCGCTTCTTCCGGATTCTTCTTTTTTAGAAATAGGGAAGCCAGCATGGGGGTTACCGTAAAAGAAACTAAAAGGGAAAAGAGGGATGCCACGGCAACGGTGAGTCCGAATTCTTTAAAGAACTGGCCCACCATGCCCGACATAAAGGCTACGGGGATAAAGATGACCACATCACAGAGAGTTATGGCGATTGCTGCCATACCTATCTCCCTGCGCCCTTGGATGGCTGCCTGTTTCGGGTTTTTCCCCATGCCTAAATGTCTCTGAATATTCTCCAGAACCACAATGGAATCATCCACCAGAATACCGATACTCAAGGATAAAGCCATGAGGGTCATCATATTCAAGGTAAAATCAAAGGCATACATCATAAAGAAGGTGGAAACCAAGGAGGTGGGGATGGCCACCAGGACAACTAAGGATGACTGCCAGCTCCGCAGAAACAGCAAGAGTACAAGAGCTGTTGTAATGACTCCTTCCACAAGGCTGGATTTAACATCTTCCAGAGAATCGTTGATAAAAGTAGTACTATCCGTGGTTACTGTGACACTTACTCCTGCTGGCAGCTGTGCTTGAATCTTCAGCAATTCAGCTTTGACATTATTCACAGCCTCGACAACATTGGCGTCACTTTGCTTTTGAATACTGATGCCCAAGGCATTGGTTCCATTCAAGGTTAAGATTTGTTCTTGGTCGGGATATTCCAGCTGGATCTGGGCAATATCTGCCAGCCGAACAGTCCCTCCTTCCGAGTTGGAAATTAACAAATTCTTAATTTCATCGATATCTTTAAACTGTCCCACTACCTTAACGGCTTGGTCGCTGGTATCCAGACTTATCCGGCCGGCAGGGAGATTGCTGTTTTCCGTCTTTAGCTTTGTCAGCAAGGTATTGACATTAACTCGGTAATAATCCAGAGCCGTTTTGTCTAAGCGAATGGCCAGCTGCTTATCCTCGGCACCTTGAAGGCTGACCTGGCCAATGCCGGGTATCTTCGCCAAATCCTCTTTAATCTTTTCCCCTTCATTTTGGAGTTGGTCATAGGGGATCGTGCCGGTGAGGCCCAGAGTCAGGACAGACTGGGCATCCGCGTCAATCTTCCTGAGAATCGGGGAATTGACATCCTCAGGCAGTTTGCCTGAGGCACCATCCACTGCCTTTTGCACGTCTAAAAAGGCTGAATTCATATCCGTTTCCATGGTGAAGGTTATAATTGTTTGTCCAATACCTTCTTTAGATATTGATTTCAGGGTATCAATTCCACTGATCCCGGAAACTGCATCTTCAATGGGTTTGACAACGTCCTCTTCTATCTCTTCGGCACCTGCACCGCTATAACCGGTGGTGACAGTGATAATAGGTACGTTGATAGAGGGGTATAAATCCGCGCCCAGACTCTTATAGCCGAAAATACCGATACCAATAAATAAGGCCAGCAAGACAAAGACTGCCGAAGGCCTCTTTACCGATAACTCAGTAATACTCATGATTATGTACCTCTTCCCTTGGTTTTAATGGAATTATACAAGGCAAAGGTAAACTCCGGCTAAAGAGAAAATAATTATCTGTAAAGCAATTCTAAAAAATAATGAAGTGACCTTTTTCGGTCACTTCACAAGGGGTAAGGCAAAGCGGATGCCCAATCCTCCGTAATTGGAGTGAAAGGCAGATATCTCACCGCCATGATGCTCGATAATGGATTTGCAGCTGGCCAGACCTAATCCCATCCCCCCGTTTTGGTTCTGTCGGGATTTATCCACGGTAAAGAATTTTTGAAACAGCAGAGGCAGTTCCTTTTCCGGCACACCCGCACCATTATCCTCCACCTGGAAAAAAGCATATTCGCCGCGGACATAGCCCCGCATATAGACCTTTAAGTCTTTTCTCTCCCCATACCTCACGGCATTGCTGAAGAGATTCCCGAAAACCCGGCGGATCATGTGTTCGTCAATCGTGATGTGCTGGTTGGCTTTGAAGCTGTTTTCCCAAGCCAGTTCGAAATCAAAACCGGATAATTCCGTCTCATATTCAGTGGCAATGCTGGCAAATAGCTTCTGGGCGGGGACGGATTTCATATCCAGCGCATCCAATTCCACCTCCCCCTTAGTATAGGAAGAGAAGGTGTTAATCAGCTCGGCAATATGCTTGGTTTTCTTGAGGATCAGCTCATGATATTCCTGGGTTTCCTTTTCAGAAAGATTTTTCTGCAGGGCTAACAATTCCACAAAGCCATTGATGGTCGTCAAGGGAGTCTTTAAGTCATGAGCCATGGCGGCAATCATCCCGATTTGTTCCTTGTGGGCTTGATAAAGCCTGTCTTCCATTTCATTAAAGTGATTGTATAGTTCTCCGATTTCATCCCTTCGTTTCGAGCTTAAGATTACGGGCCGACTTATGTTTACCCTTTTCAACCGGGTATTAAGCAACTGAAGGGGTTTTGTAATGTTAAAATGTAAATAGACGGCTAAAATGACAAACACCGTACCCGTGAGAATCAGCAAATAAAAGGCCACTTCTAATTGCACGGGCATTAAGGGTAATCTTAAGATTTTGGGCTTTTCCGTCATGAAATTTTTGATAAATACTGCCCCCGGAAAGATGATCAGCACAAAAACCAACATGAACAGCAGCGGCAGCTTGATCTTTAACTTCATAGCCCTTCCTACCCTTCCGTATATTTGTAGCCGATACCCCAGATTGTCTTAATAAAGTCATACTTGCTGCCAAGTTTTTTGCGAATGTTTTTGATATGCACCGTGACAGTATTTATCTCACCGTATTCCCCTGCCCAAACATTTTCATAGATTTGCTCCCGGGTCAGGACGTTATTGGGATGATGCATGAGAAAGGATAAGATTTGAAATTCCTTGGTGGACAGCTCAATCTTCTCCTGGTCTAAGTAAGCCTCAAAGGTCTTTTGATTTAAAATCAGGGGTGAAGCTGAGGGGAACTTCTGTGGCTCGGCCTCCTGTTTAAGTCCTTTCCATTCGTTGTACAATCGGTCAAACTTTCTGAAATGAGCTTTAATCCTTGAAGTAAGCTCTTGAACACTGAAGGGTTTGGTCATATAGTCGTCGGCACCGATCTCCAGGCCAATAATTTTGTCAATGTCTCTATCCCGGGCGCTTAAAAACAGAATGGGAATACTGTAATTATTTCTGATGTTTCGGCAGACTTCCAGCCCGTCCATTTGGGGCATCATAATGTCCAGGACAATAAAATCCACCGGATTTTCTTTAAGTACCGCTAAAGCCTCCGGGCCGGAATGGGCAGCGATCACTTCAAATTGTTCAAGTCGCAAACTTTTCGTGATCAGCTTGACAATATCCGGATCGTCATCGACTACTAAAATCGTCTTCTCCACATGTTTCACCAACTTCTTTACTTTGCTTTTCTTTATATCATAGCAAACATAAATAAAGCAAAAATAAAAAACTATAAAGATTTGTGATTAGAGTTCACTTTGTTATAAAAGCCGCGTGGCAGTTGCTTTTTAAGAGCGTTGAAAATAGCTTTTCTCTTTTAAGGGACTTCATAAATTTCTCGAAGTTATGTGAAGAGCAGTTAATTCAATTCATTAATCAAGTAAACTATGGAAGTCAGGGAAAAACCCTCTGTTTAGAATAATTCAGTCACACTTACATCATTTCATAAGTACTGGGTACAATAACCGAGTATTAGGTTAATAGAGTAAGAAACTAAAGGTTTTCTCTAACCCCCCTCAGAATATAGGAAGTCCAATTAAGGAGATTAAAAATTGATGTCCCTTTACTTTATGCATCTGATAAAATTATCAATATTTCTTCTCGCACTTATTGTACTTGTTCCGAGAGCTGAAATCCGTCGTCTTGCTGTATATGGAATTACATTTGGTAGCATGTATGATGTAATAGGACTCACAATTGGTCATTTAACAGACGTTTTTCGGTGGATTAACTTTGGTCCTTTCGGCTATGGTTATTTGCCAATAGACTCACCAATATCTTGGTGCGCATTTTACATTATGTATTTCTATCTTTTGCCTAAACATAGGCCGTTAGTATATATATTTCCTGTATCAGGGATAGTTATGAGCATGATATACTCAAGAGTATTAGTCAACTTAGGGATGTTTATTGAGCCTAATTTTCTATTAAGATTGGCTAATTTCACATTTTGGTTTTCTTTGGCGACCTGGGGTTACTTAAAATTAAACAAATACGTTGAAGCAAAACATAGAGTGTGTTGATAAGAAAGTTTTCCATATCCTTCTGTATAAAGCCTATTTAAAGAGGATGGGAGTCTTCTCGCCGCGCGATGATAAAAGAAGCTGCATGGAGTCTGGTGCCCCGTAAACCAGAAAACCGCCATGGACGGCGGCTCCTCAAATATCTCCTTCGCTATATGCGTCTAATGTTAATGATAATTTTCTCAGATCTATTACAGCACCTAACTCCATGAGCAAATCTAGCCCTAAAAGCCCATTAATATTGCCTTGTGGGTCAATAACTCCAAAATCCATTTTAACTTCTAAACTTGCCTCACCCAATTTGACTTTCACGACATTTTTAGAGAAAAAGTTATGTAGACTTCCTCCAACACCATAAAATGAATTTACGCTGTCTTCTAATTCAGCAAAAATTCCTATATCCTCAACTGCATCCGGGGATATTATTGTCTCTGCAGCCCCAGTATCAATTACAATATTTTCAATTACTTTTGTATTCCCACGAAAAGATATTTGGATAGAGGTAAACAAAAGCCCATCCTGAAACTTCATATTCATTAGAATGTTCCTCTAAATCCAAATATTTGTTTAATCTGTACTTCAAGCTTTTCTTTTCCGGTGTGATAAACTAGTTCATCGTCTTTTGTGCGTACTAACTCTCTTGTTGCTTCCCTCTTATCATCAAAAGCCTTTACTACTGCCAGATCATCAATGTACCGTACATTATCTTCAATATGAGCCTTTAGTATCTGGATTTTTACAAATCGGTTAGGATATATATTTCTAACTTCCTCCCATTTCATTAAAATACATCCCCTCGTTAATTCAATTTAATCCCATTATACCATGTTACTTACAATCAACGAATCATCTTGTAAAGCCAATCCAAATATTTAGCGCATGGATGCGTATAGGTGGCATATATACGCCTCCTGACTTCAAAGCTTTTTTGATTTTCCAGGCATGCTATTAAGGTACTTCCTGCAGCCAAGTACGATATAATAGCTCAATTCCTCGATTAATTTCTTCAATACTCATGCCGCCAAACCCCATCATTATTTGAGATCTATTACTGTCTTTGTGAAGAAAAGTTCTAGAGAGTGGGAATAGTCGGACTTCGCTCTCCGCAGCACGCTTGATAAGCTCCTCTTCACTAAGAGGATTATCAACTAGCTCTATAACAACGTGGAGCCCCGCTCCTTGACCAATGATTTTAACTTGAGTGCCGAAATGACGGTGAATCGATTGTAGGAGTGCGTCGTGCTTTTCTTTATAAACTGTTCGCATTTTACGCAAATGCCGTTCCCAGTACCCCAGTTCCATGAACTTTTGCAGTGTTCTCTGTTCTAGTAGAGATACATTCGTAAAATAATCCCTGAATAACCTATGATAGACAGTTAATAATCGGTGAGGCAGAACCATATAACTTATTCGAAGCGCAGGCGATAATACCTTAGAAAAAGTACCTACATAGACTATATTCCCTTGCGGGTGTAATCCTTGTAACGCAGGAATTGGTTTGCCGAAGTACCTCAGTTCGCTATCATAGTCGTCTTCAATGATGACTCCCCCGACAGATTCTGCCCAATCAATTAATTTTAATCGTTTTGTCACAGGCATAACATAGCCTAATGGAAATTGGTGGGAAGGCGTGACATATACAACGGTACTCTTGGTCTTCTGTAGACACTCCAAGTCTAGACCATCCGAATTTACAGATACGGTTGTGATAGAAAACGAATGATTTCGGAAAACAGCTTTTGGAACGAAATAGCCAGGATCTTCTACAGCCAATTTCGAATGATCTTCTTTCAATATGGGCGCTAAGATAGAAAGACTATCTTGAAGTCCCGAGCAAACAACGATTTGTTCAGGATCACAAGAAACACCACGAGAGCGCGACAGATATCTTTGAATCTCGCAGCGCAAATCAAAATCACCTTGCTGATTACCATCGGAAGCAAGGTGATTTTGATCATCCTTTAAACAATCAACATAAAGTTTACGCCACAGGTTAACAGGGAAACTGCCTGGGGAAAGTCGAGCCGGATGAAAATCAAAGGCAAATGATTTTCCGTCTTCAGAGCCTTCTTTCGGTGACATGCATACTTGACGGAGAGGCGATTGGCGGAATTCAGGGTCTATTGATGAAACGAAGTATCCGCTTCTTGGCTTGCTGTGTATATACCCTTCTGCATATAACTGTTGATAGGCATACTCCACAGTATTACGGCTTACCGATAATTCACTAGATAAGTTTTTAATAGAAGGAAGCTTGGTAGTTGGGGGCAATTCCCCTGTTAATATTTGATTTTTAATCTGGTTATATATTTTAGTGTGCAACGGCTGACGACCCTGACCGTCCAATATAAACATTGCTCTCACCTAATCCTTTATATGTAGGATCTTAATTACCGCCATTATATATAGGCTAATACCTAGCGTCAAGGCTCAGGAAAATTGCGCCAAAGATAACTGCCCCTGTACTTAATTTGAAAATTGCCCCTGTGTTTAGGGGGAATTATATCTTATAATCTGGGTGTCCGGTGGCTAACACATCGATTGCTTTGTGCAGATGGTAATTCGAAAATTACTGAGTGCATTGCAGTAATAGAGGACACAATAGTAGTGTCAACCAATCAAGTATGAGTTATCTAACACTTCTTCAAAACAGAAAGGATGTATTCTTATGCTTAATGAAAAATTATTGGAGGTACTTTCTCATCCCACAGACGGAGCCATCTCTATCGTGACCAACGGTGACGACGGTCCGCATTTAGTAAATACCTGGAATAGCTATGTTGTAGTTACCCCTGAGGATAAACTATTGATTCCAGCTTACGGCTATAACAAAACGGAAAAAAATCTCAGCGTTCATAACGATGTTACTCTTTCCATTGCCAGCAAGGAAATCCAGGGTTATAAGGCTAAGGGTACAGGCTTTATCCTGAAAGGAACTACCCGTTTTCTAAAATCAGGTGAAGACTTTGAGCGTATGAAAGAAAAATTCTCTTGGGTTCGAGCAGTATTAGAGATAACTGTGTCATCTGCGAAACAAATGCTTTAAATTAGCTACTATGTTGAGCTTTCCAATATTGTATTGATACCCTTGGTATTATTAAAATATACCTAAATATATTAAAAACACTCAAAACCAGCATATCATTTTTGATAATGCTGGTTTTTTTACCCCATCCAAATGGTCGCTCAAGAACATTTAGCTCAAAAACCTCATCCAGCGTCAATTTGGCGATGACTCCGTTGCATTTTTAATTCTCTGGAGTAAGGCCACGGGTTCACCCCCTTCTATAGAAAATTTGATATAGCTCCTTTAAAATTAATGGGTTCTGAATACTCAAACAAATTACTATAATTGCCTCAGTAGTGCTGCTATAATGTGAATATGAATTATCTTCCAATAGCATTAAAGGAGGGATAAAACTGTAGCCGAACCCTATAAGATCTTATTGATAATTTATAATGCTGTTAGTGTACGTTACCAATAGAGGTGCTTTTGAATTGTACTATTATTCAATTGGTGAATTTGCCAAACTTATTGGGAAGACGGAACAAACATTAAGAAACTGTAAAAATAACACGCTAAAACCCCACCATATTGCTCGAAGATGATCAAGGAGTTGCTTGAGAATGATACTGGGGAAAAAAGTTAGACTCAAGCCCACCGAAGAACAGGAACATCAACTGTGGAAATCTTCAGGAACTGCAAGATGGGCTTATAACTGGGCCTTGGATCAACAAGAAAAAAACTATGCTAAGGGTGGCAAGTTTCGTTCGGATAATGAGCTAAGAAAAGAATTAACCCAATTAAAGCAAACGGAAGAGTTTTCTTGGCTTTATGATGTCTCCAACAATATCACGAAACAAGCGATCAAAGATGCTTGTGATGCTTACAAGAAATTTTTCAAGAAACTTGCCGATAAGCCAAACTTCAAGAGTCGAAAGAAATCAAAACCATCTTTCTACAATGATGTTGTGAAGTTGAAGGTTAAATCTGGAATTGTTCTGATTGAGAAAGTCGGATGGATCAAAAGTTCAGAGCAGTTACCGATCGGTGTGAACTACACTAATCCTAGAGTTTCGTTTGACGGAAAGTATTGGTATCTATCCCTAGGAATTGAGCAGGAACAAAGCACAGAACCATTGACACGTGAAGTCATTGGTATTGATGTTGGGGTGAAAGAACTTGCAGTTTGCTCTAACGGCATGATAGTCAAGAATATTAATAAATCTCGAGTTGTCAAAAAGCTAGAGAAACGGCTTCGTAGGTTGCAACGTAAAGTTTCTCGTAAATATGAACTAAATAAGGAGGGAAGCCGTTTCGTCAAAACCTGCAACATTATAAAAGTGGAAAAGCAAATTCGTATACTACATCGAAGGTTAAATGGGATACGAACTAATCATATCCACCAAGCCACTAAGGCAATTGTGAAAACCAAACCTTGTAAAGTGGTTATGGAAACCTTGAATATCAAGGGTATGATGAAAAATCGACATCTATCGAAAGCCATTGCCCAGCAAAAACTGTATGACTTTAAGTCAAAGCTTCAATACAAATGTGAGATACAGGGCATTGAACTCGTTGAGACAGACAAATGGTTTCCATCGAGTAAGCTGTGTTCCGGTTGTGGGGCTATAAAGCAAGACTTAAAATTGTCAGACAGAGTGTACAAGTGTAAGTGTGGTTTAGCGATTGATAGAGATTTTAATGCTTCCATTAATCTTTCGAGATATCAATTAGTAGTCTAGTCACCTAAAAAAGACACTACTAATGTGTACGATTCGTTGCATCGGAATTTAAGCCTGTGGAGTGTTATATCAAACGAAAGTAGTCTTCGGACAAAATCGGACACAATGAATCAGGAAGCAAACAAAGCTTTTATATACTTTTATAAAGTTTTGGCAACGGGCCTAATCCATGTGTCAAGAAATACGACCCAATTTGTTTAGAATAGAAATTCCACTGCCGAAAAATCCACTTAAGGCTCTAAATTCCTATGTGATCAAGGGGCCGGAACGTAATCTCATTATCGATACCGGGATGAACCGGGAAGAATGTCTTAAGGCAATGCAGGCAGGCTTAATTGAGCTGTCAGTGAATCTGAATGTCACTGACTTCTTTATTACCCACCTTCATGCAGATCATTTAGGGCTTGTGTCCAGCTTGGCCTCTTCTACATCGAAAATATACTTTAACGGGCCCGATGCCGAGTTGATAAACTTCCCATCTTGGGAAGAAGAGAAACACTTCGCTAAGATATTCGGGTTTCCCGAAGATGAACTTGAAGCGGCCATTGCAATGCATCCTGGTTTTAAATACGGCAATACCAAAAAGGTAGACTTTGAAATCCTTAAGCAGGATGACGTTTTGAGTATCGGTGACTACAGCTTTAAGTGCATTGAGACTCCGGGACATTCTCCCGGACACATGTGCCTCTACGACTCAAGTAAAAAAATTCTTGTGTCAGGGGACCATATTCTTAGCAACATAACCCCAAACATTTCCCTTTGGGGCGATGATTGGGATCCTTTAGGTGTTTATTTAAAAAGTTTAGACAAAGTGAGTATCCTCGACGTTGAACTTGTTTTACCAGGTCACAGAGCGCTCATTACCTCCTGCAGGGAAAGAATTCAGGAACTTAAGCTGCACCATCAGGAACGGGTGGTTGAGATTCTCGCCATTTTAAGCAGAGGTAATTTGAATGGTTACCAAGTCGCTGCTCAGATGACTTGGGATATGACATATGAGTCATGGGAGATGTTTCCGGTTACCCAGAAATGGTTTGCAACAGGGGAAGCGATTGCTCATCTCAAATATTTGGAAGGTAAGGGCAAAGTTAGAAGAGAGACTGAGCAGGGGAAACTAGTTTATACCTTGGCAAAATAGTATATTGTGCGGGATCTTCATCTGGCGGTTCGTTTAACGAGTTCTAAAAAGTCTGTCCGATGGTCAATATAAATTTACCTGCCGCTGAGGCCCAGAGTGTTCCGGTTTCCAGTGGCAGCCCCTTTATGCCCTTCAATGGCTTTTAAAAGGGAGATTTGGAAATTCGGGCTATTCCGTCTTTCAGTAAGCTAGCTTAATCCCCGTCAAAAAGGGCAATTTCGCAAAACCTCGTCACCCACTTCCGCAACGACCTCCCGCCAGAGCTGCACAGGCTGCCGGGCCAATTCTGCCGGGACTATCTCCGTTAAACGGATTTGCCGGTCACTGAAGCTTTGTTTAACCTCCCGGAAGGCTGCCGCTGCCTGAGCCTCATGGTTATTTTCCAAAAGTATCCGGTCGGCAATCCGCTCCTTGAGTTCGGCCAGCAGCTTGCCTTCCAGATACTCCGTCATGACCTTTTCCGGCGGGATCACCTTGCCCTGATCATAGGAGCGGATTTTCTCCTCCAGCCAGGCAATGAATTGGGGCGTACTCATGGCGTTCAGTTCCACGCGATACTCTTGCAGCCAGTCCTTCCAGGCAGGACTAATATAGCCGGCCACACCTCTCTGGCGGCTTGATGCTTCCACTTTTTCCACCTCCAGCCCCATGAGCACCGCTTCTTCCGGCTCCAGGCCGAGATTGATGATCTTCACCGTGCGGCCCGGTCTGGCCTTGGTTTCATTTTGCAGGGTATCGTAGATGGTTGTGCCATAGGCATCCGCATCGTGAATGCAGAAAAAAGTGATCTCTTCCTCCCCGTCCTCCCCCAGTGCGTCCAGCAAATCCTTGACTGCCCGGCTGGCGTAGCCTTTGCTGGTGAGGAGTGCCATATCGTATTTCTCCGGAATCTTCTTCTCTTTAAGCACATTGAAGAAGCCTTCTTTTTCAATATACAAAACTTTGTTGAAGGTCCAGGCGGGCTTGCGGTAATTCTCCACGGCAATGGTGCCGATAGGGATATCCCGGCCTTCGTGGGGATGATACAGCGTTCCCCGGTCATCCCTGTACATCATCGGGATGTCGCCGTGCTCGGCTTCATAACCGCCGATCAGATCTTTGCAGAAATAGGCGTAATCCGGTTCCTTGCCCAGTTCCCTGATCACATAGGGCCGGACGGCATAATAGAGCTGGCGCAGGCTGAAGCGGTATTCCCCATTGCCGCTGGCTTTGGCAATGGCTTCCTCCAGGCAGGCGGCGACGATTTCTTTCTGGGACCGCTTTCTCGCCGGAGCAGCGGGGAGGGACTTTTTTAATTTGTTCACCGCCTTGGTAATACTGGCGCCGATAGTCTCAGCCATCACTCCCAGGTCCGGTTCTTTGCCGTCCGTCACAATTGGCACATAAGGGGTCATGACATTGATTAAAAGCCTGGCGGGTTTGGCCTTAAAATAATGTCTGAAGCCGCAGCCGAAAATCTTCAGCTCACTTTTATTACAGAAGATGTGAACCTCTCCCGTCACCGGGGACTTATTGAGCAGAACCGTGATCTGGGGTTCGTCGGCAAAGTCGGCGTATGCTTCGACCACAAAGGGGATTTCTGCCTCATGAACCCCTCTGACGGATTCCACCGTAAAGGTACCGCAGCTTCTGTAATAGCCTTTCCAGTACTCCAGCTCACCGATCCGCCCCAGCCTCTCCGGGTTCGTTTTCGTGACCAGGGTCCTGAGCTCGGCCAACAGTGCTTCCGTGTCGGCGAAGGTCAGGGAAGCGGCGGCTGCCCCATAGGGATACCTGCGGGATAGTATCCCGGCTTTCTTACTGCAGCCGTCAAATTGGGCGATTAGTTCCCGGACAGACCCGCTGTAGGCCTGAAACAATTCAAAGAAGTTTTCGCTGGTATACCAATAAGGGGATGTCTTCCCCTGGTAGGTTTGACCTTGGGCATATTGCAGCGCCAATTTGGCCCAGGCCGGATCAATCTCCATTTGGCCCAGGGAAAAGCTGATTTTACTCCCCCCTTCGCCGTAAGGGCCTAAACTTTCCGTCAATGCCGAACCGTCGTTCTGGCAATGGATCCGGTAGTTTTCCCCCCCGGTAGCAACCAAAAGCCGGCCGCCTGTGGCCGCCACCGCCCCGGCCACCACCCGCAGGCCGTTCCCCAGTGCTCCCCGGGTGGGCAGGCGCAAGTATTTGGAGGATTTAAGGGGCCTGTTGATGGCAAACAAGCCGGGATCCATGCCGGGCCCCTGATCTTTGACATAAAAAAAATCGTCCTCAAAGCCGATTTCACACTCACCGCACACATCCAGGGCATTGTCCGTGAGTTCTTTGCAAACCAGCAGCGACAGTTTATCTTTAGGCACCCCCGCCTTTTGGGGCAGGGATTCAATATTTCTGAATAATTTCCAGTCTTCCCGTTCAAACAGCATGGCCTGAGTTCACTCCTCCTGATTTGAGATGCTGGAATATCATATGCAATTTCCATCAATCTGTCAGGGGGAATTCCCAGGAGGATAATTACCTGGCACGCAATTATCTTTTTTTCCTCTTCAGTTATATTCAGAAATTCCGCAGAAAAGGCCCCCACCGTTTTCGATGAGAGCCGAATGATTAGGATAGATTCCCTCGGGCCCACGAACGTAGCATAACTTATAACTTTCTTCATATTGGTACCCTTTAGCTGCTGAAAGATCATTTACGTTTACACTCACATGATCTATTCTATTCATTCGTGCCTTCCGCAGCCTGTTGCACCTCATATTCCAGGAGGATCATCCCACTGGGATAGGTGCGGTGCCGGACGAGCGCCAAGCGCCGATGTACCCCGTGCGGGGAGAGCAACTGCACCCCACCGCCCAGAAGGATCGGAATGATCGCCGGTTCGACCGTATCAACCAGATTCCAGGCGAGAAGTTGGGAGAAGAGATTTCCTCCGCCGTAGAGCCAGATATCTCGACCAGGTTGCGCACGAAGCTCTCGAACTCGTGCTTCAAGGCCCTCGCTCACGATCTCGACATCAGGATGATCCACTGGCCGAAGCGACCGCGAGACGACGATCACTTGCTTTCCGCGAAAACTCTCGCCCGTTGCGCGTACGATCTCGTACGTGCGTCGCCCCATCAGCAACGTGTCGAATTGCGCATACAGCGCCTCAAAGTCGAACGAGGGCTCTGGCGTTATCCAGTTAAAATCATCGTTTGGTCCTGCGATGTAGCCATCCAGACTACATGCGACCTGGTATCGCAGCCGCCTCATACGATTATCACCTCCAACTTGATTCACTCTTGTCCAACTGAAAGGTCCTATGTCGTCAACGTTTTAGGATTACCGGAGTGCACAATAATTCCGATCTAGGTATTATTTACGAAATAGGTTCGCAAATACAGATGGATATGAATACCACGTGATTACAAATAACGGGGATCAGCCCGCGTAAAACTGTCCTCTGAAACATTAAGCAACCGGTCGAGTTCAGCAAGCATGGTCGGTTTATCTGCCGGCAGCTCACCGTTGATCCAGGCAAAGTTGGAAACATGGTCACTCATAAGCTGACCAGGTCCCCGTAAGTTCTCGACCAGGAGGCGAGTCTCCCTGATTGCGGCATGGGGACTCAGCAGCCGGAATTTACCCTGCTGGTATTCTTCACCTAAAGGCGTTCCTTCTGCCGGATTATATGTGCGTAAACGTGTAAAATCCGGGGCGATGGCGTTTAGTACCCGGGCGCTTTCCAGGGCATGTTCCTGGGAACGCTCATTTCCGCCAATCCCAATTAGAATGTATTCACTCAATTCCATACCCGCTTCTTTCACTTTTCGCCCATTCTCAATCATCTCTGTCGCCGTAAAACCCTTTTGAATATTCGCCAGCACGATATCGTCTCCACTTTCCAGACCGGAGTGAATCCTAGTCAGGCCAGCCGCCCGCAACCGTTGCAATTCCGCCAAAGTTTTCAGTTTCAGGAACTTAGCGGAGCCATACATTGTCATTCGGGAAAGACGGGGAAACAACCGGCCGGCATATTCCAGAATTTCTGCCAGTTGCTCAGTTTTCATAACTATCGTATTGCCATCCGGGAAAAAGATGCTCTCTACATCATTTCCGTACAGTTCTTGGGCCCTTTTCAGGTCCTCTTTGATATCTGCTACAGGACGAATCTTGAATTTCTTAGTCCTATACATTCCGCAGAAAGTGCAGCGGTTATGCGGGCAACCAATCGTCGCCTGGATAAGCAAACTTTCGGCCTCGCTGGGCGGTCGGTAAACAATACCTTCATAACGCATAGCAAACACCCTTTCCCAAAGAATCTCTTTTGTGAAACAATATCATCCGCTTGTCTGTGAACATCAATCATGAATTTCCACATCTTTCCCAGATTTCCTCCCATGATGTTGGCAATAATCCAAAAAAAAGCAAATAACGGATCGTCCAGACACCAAGTTAAAGCAATGATATAGTGACTAAATCCTCATTCTCCCGGCCATGTTCTCCCTCCGATTAATAATGGAAGACTACACTCCTAACATTTTATTCAAACAGCTCTTCATTACACGTGCTATACGTGTTATAATGAACACATTGAGAGGAGGTTTACGAATGAAACCCCGGGAACTTGAAAACATAGTTAAAGCCGATGGATGGCAATACACTGACACCAAAGGTTCTCACAAACATTATAAACATCCCTCAAAACCGGGAAAAGTTACAATCCCATTTCACGGGAAAGATTTAAAAACCAAAACAGTAAACTCTATCCTAAAACAAGCGGGGCTGAAATAAGCCCCCTTGCCTAGAGTTTACGATAAGCATAGAAGCTGAAAATAATTAATTAACTAGACGAAAGGCGGAATAAGCAATGAGACTTATTTATCCTGCTTGCTTTTACCCAAGCGAAGATGGTTATACTGTGGTCTTTCCTGATTTACCAGGATGCGTAACCGAAGGCGATACTTTACCTGAAGCTATGGATATGGCTATCGACGCAGCTTCCGGTTGGCTGTTAGGCGAAGTTGAGGAGAATAAGCAATTGCCTAAAGCTACAAATATTATAAATGTAATCCCTAACGAATATGAGAATGGTTTCGTTAGTCTCATTGGTGTTGACTTAGACGAATACTCCCAAAAGCACGGACATAAAGCTGTAAAGAAAACCCTTACAATCCCCGCTTGGTTAAACACTATTGCTGAGGAGAATAATGTAAACTTCTCTCAGGTTCTGCAAAGCGCCCTCAAAGACCAGCTGGGTATTTAGTAATATAAATAATTTTAGCAGCCTAACCGGCTGCTTTTTTATTGCCTAAAAACGCTGATTTATCGAGTTAAACTTGCTCAGCATTTAATTAATCAATAAGGTCATTTTGGTATTTTGAAAGATGCTCGTACGGAAGAATAAGTCTTCCACGGTAGAGGCCGCAACCATCGTTGATAAGGGAATTATTCATTGCCGAAAACATATTTACATCCAATTTTGATAATTCAAGCTGCTGCAACATAATACCTCTTTCATAAGCATCATCAAAATAAATATTTTCTCCTTTTGGAATTGCATCTCGTTTAACTCTTTCACTTTCCTGTCGCTTTTCGTAACCTAAATGATTAGCAGGACCAATTTCAGCAAAATCGTCCATTTCTTTGGTACGAAGTTGTACTTCCACATAACAACGGGCAATATTATCATAAAATGTTATATGCAGCGAACGATACCCACTAGACTCTGGATTTGCAACGTAATCTCTATAGTATGGGCTTACGCTCTCTTTTAACAAGAGCGATTTTTTCTGACCCATAAATGAAGACAGTTCTGCGGTAAATCCGCGTTCCTCAAGGAAACCAAGCAACTTATTGGCAACATCATATAGATATTTATTTTCTTCATCCGCGCAAATCTCACCTTCTTTTAAATGACATTTGGGAAGAGAAATCACGATTCGGTATGCAATCAGGTCCCGAAAACAGCTTAAATAGTTTTTCAGTTCAGGAAGAGACGGATAATTGCCATGTTTAATATAATACTCGTAAATATATTCTACGATGTATCCGTTAAATTTTGCTTCCGCGCGTATCAGAGATTTAATTCGGCCCTTAAAAGTAAAGGCAAGAAAAGGATACTCATTTGCCATAAGTTTATAGAATTCCCGAATCCGCTGAGACTGGGAAGTCAGGAATTCGTTGTGCTGCAAAAGTTCCGCAATTTGAAGCAGAAAATTACAGTGCAAAAGATCAATCTGATTATGAGTTTCTTTCGCCGACTGTTTCAAATCCTCTGCATATCTCTGCAATATCTTTAGAACGGTATCGCCTGAGTATAAATAATCATTTAATTTTTTCACAGATGCACTTTCCTTTCCTATATGGTTTTCACCCAAACGATATTAATCCGATTTTCATAGCAATCAAAAGTCATTTTTTGAAGATCAGGACAAAACGCGTTCCACCTTCGCCTTATGAACTTCTCGCTCTGATGATTTGTCGTGAGGCCCTACCGGTTCCTTGGTTGAAGAGAATTTCTCACTAAAACGCAACATCAATGGAAAAGATTTAAGAAACCATATCCTTGACCCTTCCAATCAATTCCTACACATTAATTCCCAAAATTCTCAACTGTTCATTAATCTTAGCTTCAAGCTCCGCGATTTCTTGTTTATCTTGCTCTAGCTGCTTATTCACCTCATCAAGATCAATGGCTTGTTCTTCTTCAGACGTATCTACATAGCGAGGAATATTTAAGTTAAACTCGTTTTCTTTGATTTCTTCAAGTGATGCCACGTGAGCGTATTTATCAACATCCACACGATTTTTGTAAGTTACAATAATCTTATTGATGTTTTTATCAGTAAGTTTATTTTGATTCTTACCTTTTTCAAATTCGTTGCTGGCATCGATAAAGAAGATATCTTTTATTTTACGATTTTTCTTGAATACTAAAATCGTCGTTGGAATTCCTACACCGTAAAATAAGTTGGCAGGCAACCCGATCACTGTATCTAGGTAGTTTTTCTCAACGATGGTTTGACGAATGGCACCTTCTGCCGCACCACGGAACAAGACACCGTGGGGCAGTACAATGGCCATTGTTCCCCTATCATTCAGGTGATATAAACTGTGTAAAATGAATGCATAATCCGCCTTAGTTCTCGGAGCGAGCTTACCATATTCGCTAAAACGTGGATCTTTTAGTTTTGTTTCGCTATTGTCCCAATGAGCAGAATAAGGAGGATTCGCAACCACGGCATCAAAAGAGCGTGGGTGGTCTATTCCTATGGCGTCCGGCCCGTCGGGCCAATCCCTTTCAAGGGTATCGGCATTAGACAGAGTCATATTGTTAAATGAAACGCCATGCATCATCAGATTCATACGAGCCAGGTTGTAGGTTGTGGTATTCTTTTCCTGCCCAAAGAATTTAATCGCCCCTGGCTTATCGCCGCCAGGCAACTCACTTTTAACGGTTAACAGCAATGACCCGGAGCCACAAGTCGGGTCATACACCGAAAAAGTATGATCCGATTCTTCTACCCCATCCGTTACGACTTTAGCCAAGATCTTAGACACTTCATGAGGTGTGTAGAACTCCCCGCCTTTTTTGCCTGCACTGGCGGCAAATTGACCGATTAGATATTCATAGATTACACCCAGGATGTCTTTGCCATCTTCACCTTTGTAATCAATACCATTAACCAGCTTGACAATACGGTTCAGTGATTTCGCCCGTTCATTGGTAGACGAACCAAGGCGTGAGTCGCCCAGGTTGATGTCGTTAAACACACCCCGGAAATCTTTCACGGCTTCTTTGTTTAATTCAGCGTTCTTATTGAAGTTATCAAAAATTGTTTGATAATCACTTGGAACCACCATGCTGTTATCAATTTTCTGAACCAAAGATTCCCAGGTATCAAGGGGGGCAATGGCATAGCCTAAACTTGAAGAAATATCTTCTAAGTAGTCATTCAAATCGTCGCCGTTGGCTTGTTCCAAATAGGCTTTATTGATCGTTTCACCCTCGGCCACATCAAGAACATTATTTTCAACTAAATACTGTTCCTGATGTTCTGACAGATACCGATAAAACATAAAGGCCAAAATGTAATTCTTGTATTCTGAGGCATCCATGTTGCCACGCAGCTCGTTGGCCATCGCCCACAGCTTTGCTGTAATGGTTTGTAAGTTACTCATGTTGTTATTTTCCTCCTAGACAAACATTTGTTGCAGTAATGCTTTCTTCTGTTCTTGCAGGTGTTTCAGCTTGCGCTGATGTAGGGTGATGAGGTGGTCGAGGTTAGAAAAGAAGATCGTAATTCTTTGCTGCTCAGGCACAGAAGGTATGCGACACAAAACGTTAATAAACGAGTCCCAATATAGTCTTTTTCTGAAGTCGGTGACTCCATAAGAGAGATTGTTCATCTGAATAATCGCTTCATCTCGGCGTAAACAATAATCCATAAAAAGAGGGTAAAGCTCTGCACTGGGAATAGCTGTAATATATGCAGGACTTACCATCCCTTCTGACTTTACAACTCCGATTGCCCCTTGCCACGCACGCATCATGTTAAGAACGAGATCACCGAAATGAACATGTTTATATAGTGACTTATCTGCGCTTCTGCGCACTTTCTTCCCTAAAGTATCACTATCTAATTCTTCGTTTGAAACACCATGATGGATGGAAACGGAAAGGATCTGTAACGAATCGTATCCTCGCTCTTTCCTCTCTGTGTATATTTCCCCCAGATTCCGTTGTTTCCAAGCGTCAGTAAATTCTGGAAAACGAACTTCCGGAAAATCTTTGCCATCTTTCGGAAACATTTTTTGAAGCAGCCCAGCCTTCAAATTTTGCAGGTTATTTAACTTACGTTGATGAAGCGTGATGAGGCGGTCAAGGCTAGCGAAGAACGCGCCGACCTTACGTTGTTCATTAAGTTTGGGAACTGGAACTTTCATCTCCATCACTTTGTTCTTAGATATGTTGTATCGTGAAACACCTTGGGCCAAGAACATAAATTTCTCCCGAATTAATGATGAGCGTAACATGAATGCTAAATAATGTGGATCAAATTCTACTGTTGGTCTGTAACCAAAACAAAAACTATTTAGGTACACATTCTTAGAATTTTCAAGCCATACAGACGACATTCCAACTTCTTCAGGTGTTTCAGAGGACGTTGTAAAGAACACATCACCATATTTAACTTGTTTTTGTTTATTATCAATCTCAACACTTTCCACACCATTAGGGTTAGAGATTGCATTACTAAAGACATTAACATAAGTGACAAATTTAGCATCACCATGTCCAAAATCTTCCTTAGTTTTGCCCGACAGTCCAGTGAATGTATCGCCCATTTTACCTAATACACGCTGCTCCCAATCATCAATAAATCCCGGAAACCTTATTTTAGGCACATTTTCCTTGTTTTCGCTCATTTCTGCTCTCCCTGTAGTTTCTTAACTTCCCTATCGAAATCAGAAACCATTTTTTGATGCTTGTTGAATTCTTTATATTCGTCAATAGCTTTTTTCGTCGCTGCACTCTGGGAAATACGCCCATGCCCCTCCAAGATTTCATAGCGGTTGAATTTTAAGAATTCATCAATACTTACCGCAAAGTCCTGCATTCCCAATAAGGTTTCATCTTCAAGCAGACGCTCTACATAGTCAAAATAGGCTGATACGTTACGCTCCAGGCTGCGAATTTCTTTTTGGGAGAGATAATTCTTTGCAACCACAACATCTGACTGTAAAATTCGCCCCTCAGGTGAGTTCTTCCATGAAGTAAGCCCCATATGCTCTTTGTCTTTATTGGCGCTGTCATAAACAATTTCAGCGGCAGTTTTCCCTGTAATCGCATAATGAAACTTGTTTTGTACTGTCGCATAAAACTTTTTGGTAATATCTGAGTTTTTATCATAATCGAATGAAATTTCCGCAAAAACATCTGTTATCTGTTGCCATATCCGTCGTTCACTTGCTCGAATTGAACGAACGGTTTCAAGCAACTCACGGAAGTAATCCTTGCCAAAAACATTTTCACCTTGTTTCATACGTTCCACATCAATCTTAAAGCCTTTTTGGATGTATTCTTTTAAGACATCCGTTGCCCATATCCGGAACTTCGTCGCCTTTTGCGAATTCACACGATAGCCAATGGAGATAATCGCATCCAAGTTGTAGTATTTAACAGAGTTCGTCTGTGTCTTTCCTTCCATTGCGCCATGTTGAGTGGTATTTTCCAAAATGGAAACAACCACTTTTTCCTCTAATTCTCCAGACTGGAAGATATTTTTCAAGTGTTTGCTAATGGCTGGAACGCCAACATCGAACAATTCTGCAATCGTCTTTTGGGTTGCCCAAATCGTTTCATCTTGAACAAGAACTTCCACTTTTTCATCGGCATCATACATTAAAAACTGTATTTCGTTCATTATATCCTCCCCTGCAATTCCTTCGACCGGTTTAACTTTCCGCCAATTCATCCGCTAATTGGTAAATTGCTTCACGTAAACCGTTCCGATATTTCATTTTAGGTAATGCCTGTATTTCTTTGGCATGGGCAAGTGTCTTATAGTCGGAACTTGCTTGGGAGATAATGTCGCGGATTTGCCCAGTATCATCCAAATCTTGCAAGCCGTAGCGATGACGGCTGAACAGCTCACGCATCCCCGCACTGGTGATAATATCCGTGATTCCCCACTTCACCCGGAAATCAAGAAACATGCGATCCAGGCTAACATTATTCGCCTGCTGGATGATTAGTTCACTGTCACTTAGCCGCGCAGGATACTTGAAGCCGGAACCTGCAGGCGGGAAGTACCCTTTGATGATGGCCACCGCCGCATTGATAATCTTCGTCGCATAGTTGCGGTCATCCAACCCATTGGCAAATTGGTTGATTTTCTCTTGGGTCTCTTTGGCTTTTTTATCTTTCCCTTCGTGAACCTGGTTCAATAATTGTTCCACCAGTTCCGTGAGATAATCATAGTCTACTTTAACATCCTTCACGTGGGTCATGCGCAGTTCAATCTGATAAAGAGGGATTTTTTTCTCTTTGACAATATGTGACTTAAGTTCATTGGTTAAGACGGTTGTCAACATGACTTCCTGCTCTGAAGTCATCCCCAACCTTTCTAAAAGTTCATCTGGATTGTCATAGTTAAATCCGACGCTTTCACCCTCAACTTCATCGGGATCATATTGCTTTAATTTTGCCATACCTCTGTTATATTCACGGAGCAGCTCAAGCATATTGTCCTTTTGTTTTTCAGAGGGTGGCAGCTGTTGAAATCCAGTCGTCATGCTGCTTAATTTCCCAACTACTTCTTTCACTTCGTTGAACACATCTGCAAACGGTTTGGCAATGATACCGTCTTTTTGATTAGACTTACGCTGTTCATCTTCAGACAAAATGGCTGAGTCTTTATTGGCATAAACAGCCAGGGCTTTATTCATCAGCTTCTCGTTTTGCGCTGGCCAGCGGTAATTAACCACACGTCCCCATGGTTTCTCTTGCATATCCGCAATGCGGTTCGTTCTGGAATAAGCCTGGATTAACCCGGCACCTTTCAGGGTTCTATCCACATAAAGGGTGTTCAATTCCGGCGCGTCAAAACCGGTTAATAGTTGGTCCACCACAATCACCAAATCCAGAATTTTTCCGTCCGCAGCTGATTTATTTAAGCGTGAAGTCACGTCTTGGGTGTAGCCTGAAACATCGTCCATCCCAAAAGCTGTGCCGAATTCAGCATTATAAGCTTTAATGGCATTGTGCAAACCTTGATTTGTGGCAAGCATGCTATCATTATTCGATGTATTTTGACTGAACGTAACGGCGACTTTTAAAGTCTGCCCGCCCTTCAGCTTATTTTCTTCGTTGACACGCTGAAACTCGTGAAAATACATCATCGCCATGGGCGTACTTGCCTTACCACCACCTACGTGAGTGGTAAACAACGCATTATATTTGCCTCCATTAGAACGATTACGCCAATTTTTGAAGATATCCTCCACTACCAGTTTGATGTGATCCGGATTTTCATCGTAGAAACTGGGTTCAATAGCATCATCCATATCTTCTTGAGTGAGATGGTTGATTTTCTCTTGAATTTGCTCTTCGCTCCATTTAGGATGGCGCTCCCGGTAAAACCCAGGAAGATAGTTTTCTTTCATTTTTTTTTCATCGATCGTTGTCTCAAAGTCCACTTTGAAGCCCAAAACATTGCGGTCCGCAATGGCTTCACGAATGGTATAAGCGTGTAATAGCGGACCAAAAATTTCTTCTGTGCGCAGCCCGCTGGTTGTTTCATCAAACATGGGGGTTCCGGTATAACCCACCCAAGCGGATTTCTTAAAAGCTTTTTGAATTGCCTTAAATGAGTCGCCGCCAGTTGAACGGTGGGCTTCATCCACGATAAATACGATATTTTTATCCGGGGCTTTAAAGGTTTTGCGTTTCACCAACGTATCCAGTTTTTGCACGGAAGTCACAATGATGTTATTGTCTTTACTTTTGAGCTTACGGCTCAAATCCGTCGTGTTGTCTGTGTTTTGAACGCTGCCCCAAGTGTCTTCTGCCGCATCCGGATCATAGGCTTTGTAGTTTTCCATGGTTTGCTTGGTTAAAGCGATTCTATCCACCACAAAGACTACCTTGTCCACTTTGGGCATACGGCTGGCCAACCAGGCGGTTTTGAAACTGGTAATGGTTTTTCCCGAGCCGGTTGTATGCCAGATATAACCCACTTTATTTATACCGAATTCAAAATCGACACCTTTTAAGCTCTCGATCACGTTTTGGGTCGCATACACCTGATAAGGGCGCATCACTTTTAACATTTGTTTATTCTTTGTTCCGTCCAAAATCATGTAATTGGTGGCCATTTGATGGGCCATAGGAATGGAAAGCATTGAATCCGCAAATTCCTTCCAGTTGCGCACGATGGTATTGTCACTCTTACGCTGCCAGTTAAAGGCGAAGTCTTTATTGAATTGATCCGGCGTCGTATTGGCCATATACTTCACATTGTTGGGCGTAATGGCCACCAAAATCTGCAGCGTGGAGAAAATATCACGATACTGATTTTCATTGGCATATTGGTGCATTTGATTAAGGGCTTCATTGACATCACGGGTGTCACGCTTTTCTTCAATCTGAATGATGGGCAGACCGTTAATCAAGAGCGTCGTGTCAAAATAGCACTTTTGTTTTCCAGTGATAACTGCGGGCCGATAAATTTGATTGACCACTTGATAAACCGTATCCCCGGCCCCGATTTGTTTTTGATCAAAAACCGTCAGAAATACATGACGTCCGTCATCTAAATCAATCTCGATTTGGGACACACCATTTAAGCCATACAGGAACTGCCCCGCTTCGTAAGGTGTCCGAAGGTCCGAGATGATTTTCTTAACTTGATTAAATTCCACAGCACTTAAAGGATGGTCCAGGGTGTTTTGATTGTGTTGTTCCAAGATCGCCTTAAAGTTATCCCAGAGTTGGGCTGTGGTTTTAATATGGGGTTCATAGTTCCACAGTTTGGTTTTCACTACATAATTAACCTGTGATTCTTTGGCAACAAAGTCGCCACTGCCTTTCAGATGCTCCGGTTTGGTAATTGTGCCACTGGTAATGTATTGAATGAGTTCTGTTTCAAATTCCTTCTCCTTCATTTCCTGCTCGCCTCCCTTAGCTTTTCCAATACGATGATGGTTTCTGAATTTGCCGCTCTATTTCTTAAGGCTTCTAGCCGCAATTGGTTGAAATAAAGTTTACCGATCAGGCGCTGTGTTTCTATTGCCGGCAAATCCGGCAATTCAAGTTCTTTCACTTGTTTCAGCGTGTATTTTAGAACTTGAGATCCTTGCAAGCCCATTTGAACCTGTTTCTTAATGGATTGATCTTCATTCAATATGTAAACAAGATATTTCCCATCAACCTTTTCGTCAGTTACTAACTTAACGTAGTTTTGAGTGTATAGATACCCCTGATGATTCTCACCAACCAGAGTGGATTTTCCCGATATCAAACTGAATACCAGATCACCTTGACAAAGGGTATTGACCTTGTCAAAGGTTCGCACTTGTTTGCTGTCACTACGATTAGAATCCAGGCCAACCAAATCTTCTTCAAGATCGGATTGTCCATAATAGATGTAAAGTGGCGCTTTATCATCAAACACTTCTTTAATCCTAAATTGCGGCGAACCACTCACGAGCTCTACCACGTCCTCTAATCTTTTCATGCAATTCGTGCCTTTCTAAAATTACATTTTTATTGTTTATATTCTATCAAGTTATTTTGCAAATGCAAGCATTAGTTTTGAAATAAAAAAGTTGCTTCCCCTGTTTAAAGAGCAAACAACTTCCATTGACTAAGTAACTGCATTTACAAATGACGTATTTTTTTATATCGAATAATTTGCATTTAGAAAGAAACAATCTCAGTTTATATTATGGATACAATTTGATCTAAAGGTAATCCGGAAATTTAACCAAAAATCCGCTTAAACTCTTTTAACGTATAATCATTTACTTTTTTATTTTCTCTGCCCAAAGCTACAAGAATTTCGTAACACCCAGATTTATCAGCCAGAACCTTCAGGTCTACATTAGGCCCCACAACTTCCGCATAATTGGCATTTGCTAAAACATCCGCTGGAACATCGGTCACATCAATGGTTGAGGCATCCAAGGATATTTTTCCCATCACGGGAGTCCTGTAACCATCGATGCACATGTACACCCCTTTTGGATCGCTATCAAGCTCACTTAACGTTCTTAAGTAACCGTCCTTATACCCAATATGAACCAGAGCCATCTTCGTATCTCTTTTAGTTACAAATGCCCCTCCATATCCCACGGTTTGTCCTTTCGGAATCTTCTTGATCTGTGATATTTTGGCGTAAATTTCTATAGTGTGCTTTGCTTCAGGTGAGATAGGATGAGACGCATTAGGCGCTCCTCCCACCAATCCAATCCCTGGTCGGATCATATCAAAGTTTACTTGTTGATTGTCCAACAATATAACGCTATCAGTGCAGGCAAAGGTGATTGGCGCTTTGGGAAGTTTGTCCAGATAGTTTTTCAGGATCTCAATTTGCTTATGGCAATTAGTGAAATCATTTCCTTTGATATCATAAAAGTGACTCATGTAAAAATGCACTTCGAGATCGGAAAGATATTCGTTATTATTATTGCTTAAAATTTCGATCTCATCGTCAAGTAAGCCAAGGCGGTTCATATGAGTATCAAGATGGATGATTACTGAGCCTTTCCCATTGTCCCGGCAAAATTTATTCCATCTAGACAGTTGCTCTAAACAATTCACACAAGGAATAATATT
Source organism: Desulfosporosinus sp. HMP52 (assembly GCF_000765145.1). Lineage (GTDB taxonomy): Bacteria > Bacillota > Desulfitobacteriia > Desulfitobacteriales > Desulfitobacteriaceae > Desulfosporosinus. Next base: position 29,340 of record NZ_JMGA01000036.1, read on the forward strand.
ATATTCTTTGAAGTATTGTTCTTCATTACTAAGAATTCCGGCCAGAGTATATATTTGGGCATCCTTTTGAGGCAAGATTTCTCTTAAGCTTATCGCCTCATAGAGTTCGGCAACAAAGAAATACCTCGCGCCGACATTGTATAAAGCCGGAGCCACATCAATCATTTGCAGTCCATGAACTTCTGCTTTTAAGACGGCTGCACAAATAGAATTGGTTTTCTCCGCCTTATTCTTAAATAACAGGTAATTGTGGACTACGGCATCAATGTCTCTGATGCGTACAATTGGCTTGAAACCAAATGCTTGATCCGGAATAGCTCTAAAGGAATCAGTCATTTTTCATCTCTCTCTTCTCTTTTTGGTGGCTTTTTCTTAAAACTTGTTTTCACCCTGTCTATATACAGTACACCATTTCATAAGCAAGATATAGTACCGTTCAGCTTGGTAATATTGTTTTTATATTTCATAATCCGTAACTACTCTTTCATCTCTTACCTTGGTAACGAATTCCGAAATCTTCAAATGGTCAGGGTGATTTTGATAGAAAAGCAAATCTCAAAAACACCAAAATCAGGCATATGATTACTGCAGATCTAGGTATTCTGGAACCCTTTCTAAATTGGTCACCAGTGACCAATTTAAACTGCCAAAATAATCGTTAGCAAACCATACACTAACATGCCAACTCCTACTATAAATAAGGCCAGACCATAACGTTTAATGTAATTATGATAATACTGATTAGTTGAGGGTTTGATTTTAAACCCATCAAACATTCCAACGATTTCCGGTTTTAGTACACACCATAAACCGATTGCAAGAAACAAAATTGCTGTAACTAACAACATGAAGATTCTCCCTTCTTAATTAGATTAGTCATGCTCTGCTGCAATGAATGCCGTCTCAAATGGGCATTTGAATATTTAAGCGATATTTCTTATTATTATAACGAGCGAGTAAATGAATGAGAAGGGATTGAAGGCATTTATGATAAATCAGCGCGAAGATTTTACTTATCGGCTTTTAACGGATGCAGGTATTAAAAAAGGGTTCCGGATACTGGATGTAGGCTGCGGTTCCGGAGATGTAACTTTATTGGCAGCAGAAACTGTGGGCGCTGACGGCGAAGTAATTGGCTTTGATACAAACGAGGCAGCACTTGACATAGCTCGGAATGCCGCTGTCGAAAGGCGCATTATTAATGCAAAATTTATCAAGGCTGAAATTAGCGGGTTGCCGCAAGGCATTGGGCGGTTTGATGCGATTATTGGACGCAGAGTTCTGATGTATCAAACAGATGCAACTCACAGTGTTAAGAGTCTTCTGCCCTACCTGAAAACAAATGGGTTGGTTGTTTTTCAGGAGAGCGATTCAATGGGATCATTTAAGAATATGGATTTACCGCTCCATACACAAGCTCAAGCCTGGATTTGGGATACCGTGGCAAAAGAAGGCGGTAATGTTCATATTGGCTCAAATCTATATTGCGTATTTAAGCAGGCTGGATTAACGATTGCCCAGGTAAGGGCGGAAGCCGTTTTACAAACACCTGAAACAGGCAGCGATCTTGCGTGGGTCGTAAAGATGATGCTGCCCCGGATCATCCAATCGGGTACTGCTACTCAAAAAGAAATCGATATTGATTTATTAGAAGAAAGACTGAACAGTGAACGGCAAAATGCAGATGCAGTTTTTGTGAGGGATATGACCTTTGGTATCTGGGGAACATTGCAGGCTTGAGCTATCATGATTGGCGGCATCGATATCAGACTCTATAACATACCATCGGCATAAGTTTGCACAATCGATTTCACCATAGTCTCGATAATCCCTTGCGATTCCGTCGAAGCAATCTCAAATCTTAAACCGCTGCTAATTTGAAACACAGCAGCCGGCAGACCATCATTATAGTTTTTACGCAGTTTAACCTCAATTCCGTCAATTTGTTTCGTATCAAAGGTTGAGTCTGGCGTTGCCACTGGAGCGAACCACGGGTGATCTCCTTTGATCATTTGTACATTAATGAAAGGTGTTGATGTTCCTTTCGTATTCCTATGGTATAACGAAAAGGTTTCTGTCTTTTTGTCCCCTTGAATAAAGGTCATGGAATTTTGCATGTCAAATTTATAGCCCTGGGGAATGACTACATCCCCTGCTTGGATAGTCTTAAAGCTTAACCCATCTGTAGCCGAAGTGCCCCCTTTTCCGATATAAATGTTTGAAGGCGGATTTTTAGCCGGAACTACTATACTGGCGCATATTTTCTTTAACTCCTCGATTGAAATGCCCCCGCCGATGATATTGTGAGCTGTATAATCCACACCATCTTTAGTAAATTGAATAAAGGCATCTCCAATCTCTCTGACGTATAATGTTGCCGACAAATCACCTATTTGGATTTGGGTTTTTGTAGAGTAATTCGAAATGTTAGGCTCTATCCCTTTAGAGGGCCCCTCTGAGATTGTAAATGCTGCGTGGCTGCCATAGGCAGCTAAGTACCCTACACCGGAATAGTTGTCCGGAGGCATGTTTTGGCTGCAGCTGATCTGCGAAGAGGTAAGCTCGTAGCCGGCAGTGTAGCTCGGCAATAAGGGGGTAAAGGGCAGATATTGCCGGTAATTAAAGCCTCCCTCAGGCACAGAAGAAGACTGATCAGACTGAGTTATAGCCTCACCCGATTGGCCATTTGTCACTGCAGCCACTTTGCCAACTGGACCGGAAGTACTCACCTTAGCATTGGTCAATGTTACCCATACCAAAACAGCTGCGACTGGAATAACAAATAAAGCCCACTTTAAAGGTACTTTACGATAATCTTTTATCATTCCGATTCTTCTCCTTATCTGTGACTCTGTACCCAACAAACTTGCCACACTGACAATTCTTGATACTTTCAAGCTGCTCTCCGCTAGCTTGAGGAGAGTAAAGCCATATTCCTCAGGGTTGTCAATACCCATCTTTTCAATCGTCAAATAATCGCAGGCAATTTCTTGATCTTCCCGCAATTTTATCAAAGCGTACCAAAGCAGAGGGTTAAACCAATGGAGTATAAGCAAACCCTGGGTCAACCAGTTTACCAATAGGTCTTTAGACTTGAAATGATTCAACTCATGCGTGAATACATGATTAAGCTGCTCAGGGTTGAATTCCTCTAAAAGGCCAACTGGCACTAAAAGTTTGGGACGGAATAATCCGTAGAGCGATGGGCTTGTGATTATCTTCGTTTGAATTAAAGGCACTTCTGCCTTGATGTTTAGTTTGTTCTTGGCTTTTATATAGGCAGAGACTAAATTGGCATCAACTACAGGCAGGCCTTGAATATTTATCGCAAATCTTCTATTGATTAAGCCGGTAATCATGAACAAAACAGCAACCCCTATTAGCCAAAGGAAGAATAAAAGCCGGTGAATGAACCGGTAGTTGGCCAGAGCATTCTGGGGTTCGCCCATATGTAATACACTCGGCTTTAGAGCCGCGGCAATTTGATTTAAGCTATCAACCTTTTCTTGATCACTAATTCCAACGCCTGCTGCGGAAAGGCGTGAAGGCATTTCCGTCCCTCCTTGGAGAGAAGCCGGTTTTTGTATATCGAAGTTGGTAAGATTGTAAATGCTCAATGAACTTTGGGGAGCCCATGGTACAAGCAAGCTGACAAAAACAGCAACCCATAACCAGTAGTGCAAACGGGCTCCGATTCGGTTCTTTACCACTAATTTCACAAGCAGTAGAAGAATTACCAGGAAGCTTACCTTTACCGAAGCACTCCAGACCCAATCAAAGAAGCTAAGATAATCCAGATGAATTGGCGGCAATATCACTCCCTCCTTTCTTCCAGGATGCGTTTCAGCTCTTCAATATCATCCTTCGATAATTCCTCTTCCTGAAGAAAGGTAACTAACAGCGGTTTAAATGCCCCGCCCAAAACCCGGCTGACAAAAGATTGGGTCTCTGACCTGATGCACTCAGTCTCACTAACCAAGGAATAGTACCAATAGATCCTGCGCTTTTCCTTATAACCCAGAGCCTTTTTCTTCACCAACCTTGTGATTAATGATTTTACTGTGTTAGGCTTCCATTCCGCTATGCCTTCTAAGGCATCAACAATTTCGTTGGCGGTAAGAGGAGAATTTCTTGACCAAACTATTTTCATTACTTCCCACTCAGCTTCAGATATTTTCGGTGTCTCAGCCATATGTTTCCTCCATTCTTTCGTTTACTTTTGTAGTCATTATTACACTTGTAGTTATAAATGTCAATCTCCTTTTCCATCTTGATTAGTAATCTGAAAGCGAAATATAAGCCAACGTTACAAAGCCAGACTTTCAAAAAAGCCTGGCTTTAAATGCTCCTAACGAAGAAAGGCTGATAACACCCCAGCATCAGCAGGAATACAATTAAACTCACATTGAGCAAGGTCGTATGTTGGTTAAAGAATGAATGCCTTGAGCGCTTCTGAAATAAATACGATAGGAAATTCCTTGGCGGGATGGTGCACCACCGTCCCGGTTCTTTCATTTTCTTAGTATTTTCGATGGCAACAAATACGGCTTTGGCAATGGCTTCCTCCAGGCAGGCGGTGACGATTTCTTTCTGGGACCTCCTTTCCGCCGGAGCAGCACTTACCCTTATACCATCAAAAAACTCACTGTATAATAGAATGGCTGTGAATATAGAATTCTTCCTGACTTGGCTGGTATTTTTTCTCCAGGCTTTCCAAACCCTCGTCAAAGCGCATTGCTTCTTGTTCATCTATCTCAAATACAGGACTTTGATAGTAAACCCATTTTCTTCCGTCCAAGACATCCGGTTTGAGTTCTTTTACCATCATTGCCGCAGGATATGTCCCATTTTCAAGACAGACATTGTACTTTTTGCAACTCTTAAAACCACTGCTTACATAATTATTCGGATTTCCAAATATTATAATCACATCATAATCAAGTGCGGCCGCCTGTTCAAAGGAATACTCCATTAGTTTTTTTCCATATCCTTTTCTCTGATATTCTGGCAAAATGCAAACCGGACCGAAAGTAAGGATGTCTTTTTCTTCCCCAGACTCATCAATTAGTTTTGTTTTCGTATACATGATATTCCCGATGATCTGATTATCAACTTCAATCACCAGATCCAACTCCGTCAGAAAGTCTTTGTGGGATCGCATAACATGAACCAAATAGTGTTCATTGCAGCCAGGGATATATAAATTCCAAAAAGATTTCCTTGTGATTTCTTCTACTCTCTCATAATCTGTTTCTTCTTCATTCCTAATCTTAATCATTTTATACACCTCCGCTAATTTACCTAAGACCAATTTTCTGTGCTTTTTGTTACGCTATCTGCTCAGCAAATCTTGTTGGTAGCTGCAAAATAGGGAAAGATGATCAGAGATCACCTTGTTTTAAAAGCCCCCCAACGCCGGGCCTGAGCCGCTGCCTGAGTGCGGCTTCCCACCCCCAGCTTGCCGAAGATGTTTTTAACATGCCACTTCACAGTACCCAGAGAGATATATTATTGCGTTGCGATCTCTTCATTGGAAAGGCCCTCCGCCACCAGCCTTAAAACCTCCAACTCACGCTGGGTCAACGCCTCAATCATCACCGAAGCCCGGCCCGGCGCGCAGTGTCATAAGCCCTGTACAGAGTCGCAGTGGACTCCCGCATAGGGTCATTGTCCAGTTCATCCAGGGAAAGCCAGGCTTTAGCCCGGTCAAGTCCCTCAAGCCAATTTGTGACCAAGGTGGTTTTTCCATACCCCGCGGGAGCTGAGATCAAGGCAAAAGGTCTGCCCGTTAAAAGCCCTTCATCAAGTCGCTCTAATAGCCTCTTCCGCCCAATTAACCCCGGGCGGGGTTTGGGCACATAAATTTTGGTTTTAAGCAATAGATCCCCCAAATTTGCAGCCCCTTTACCATTCTCAATTTACTATTCCTTCTATCCTAATATTTCTTACCAACAACCGCTTTTCCTTCACTGATTTATGATAAGGGTGAAATTTTTTCCCTCCCGGAATTCACGGAGGAAAAGGGCCTGGCAGCAAATCAATACTTTGCTAAACGACAAAAAGCTGTCCAGCAGGACAGCCCAAACTTGTTAGCATAACTAATTTGCAGTTTCAACTCCGCATAGCCTTGAAGTAAAGCATACCTATGGTCAAAAGCGTAATTACTACAGTGACCACCAGCTCTGTCCAATGAAATGACCAGCGAATACGGCTGATTAAACGAGTCTGCTTTTCATCTATAGGATATAATGCCCAGAGAAAACTACCCTTTTGATTCGTTCCCGTCCAAATCAGGCATTGGTTGGGTTCAATAGCATAAAAGACCATACGGGCCACTGAACTAATCGGCACCTCATCTCCAATTTTAAATTCTTGAAACTCCGGCAAGATGCGGTCGGCACTGCGAATCCCTCGCGGACTTCCGAGGTTTTCCACAATATCATAGCCATAATACCCGGCTCGACTATATCCCATCTGCAGCAGCCAAGGCCAGATTTCCTCCGGCATACCTGAGATGGTAATCCCCCGAGTCGCGAAGAATTCCGGCTGGGGGTCTAAGTGATCTCCCGGCATGGCCTGATTTAATTCCAATTCCGTTGCACCCCAATTAAGCTGATAAGGGCGTGCCCAAAGCATATACGCAGACATTACCATGGCAATCAGAACTAAGACTGCCAGAACCTTCTTCAATAGTTTTGCTAAGAAAACACTAATTTCACCTCATATCCCCATTTTTATATATACACTTTTTAAACCCTTAGGAACCCTCTCGAAAGTAGGGTTTGCGATGATCTAAGAGTAGGGATTGGCACTGGCTAGGGGGCAACTCCGGTTATAAGACTCTTAAATGCCGGAGTCAAGATTTCTCTTGCCTCCGGCATTTTAAACAGCAGCTCATTATCCAATTAAGTCTGAAGGTCATAGCTCTAGCCAGAAATCCTTCCGATTTCAAGTCCAACACACTATAGAGTAGATTTTTTTACATACTGGGAATATTCAAAGGCTGTTGTGCCATAAACCCCTTTGAAGTGCCGGTTCAAATGGGCTAAGTCAAAGAAGCCACAGTCTAATACTACTGTGTAAAGGTCTTCTCTCCCTTCGATGAGCCTTTTGGCCCATTCGACCTTGCAGTTTAGAAAATATTGATAGGGTGAAATTCCAGCCCAAGCTTTAAATAGCCGTATGAATTGATATTTGGACATCTGAAGCTCCTGACAGATATCTTCAAGTTTTAATACTGCACCCAGATTACTGCGTATCATCTCAATAGACCTTTTAATCAGATCATCCGGCTTGACAATAGCCGGCTGAATATGAGGCCAGGCAAGGACTGTGACAAGTTTTACGAGGAGTTCACTGCTTAAGGCTTCGCTTCTATCCTTTAATATACTGTCCGCCAGGCTCAATATACACAGCTCCAGCTTATGGTCATAAACAATGGGAGAATTAAAGCGCAGTATCTCTCTCCTGCCGGATATCTCAGCAAATAGTTCTGTCGGAATATAGATCATCACATAGTCTATACCTTCTTTATCTGCAGCACTTCCGTCATGGGCCTGCTCAGGGTTAAACAGCATAACACCGTTTTGGTGTGACGAACATAAGCTTCCGCCCAGGTGGTACTGCTGGATTCCACGCAAAGTTACGCCCAGAGCATACTCAGCATGAGAATGGCGCTTGTAGACAAATTCAGTCATGCTTGCAGATAAAACAGTGAGATCTGCTGACTTTTTATAAATGAATTTTTCCATCCCAATCACCTCAGCAACAGTTCCTGCAAACCGGACACCATAAAAGCACAATAGATTAATGATAAAGCCATCACTAGGTTAACTGTTTTTTGATAAGTGCGCAAAAAATATTTGAGTATCGCTCCAAAAATGACCCACGAAACAAAAGCCGCTAATCCTATTATTGTAATAATTATAACGAACAAAGCCCGGTGAAAAAGGGATGAATAATAAGGCATTATGAAATTTGAAATAACCGTCAATACGAATAACACGACCTTCGGATTGATGAATTGCATCAAAAATCCTTCCTTAAATGAGATTCCGACTTGGTCAGTTTCAGTAGTAGTTTCAGCAGCAGATACATCCATTTTAGATAGTTTCCAGGCCAAATAAAGCATGTAACCCGCCCCTACTCCGCCCATGACCTGTTTAATTTTAGGGAGTGCCTCAAATAATACACTATTGAAGGTCACCGAGAGAATAAGCAATAAGCCAAAGGCCAGGGCAGCACCAGCCGCATATTCCAAGGCTTTTTTCGGACCATGGTTTTGGACTGTTGACAGAATAACAATATTGGTTGGACCCGGTGTAAAGGTTACAATAAAGCAGTAAGCTAAAAAAGCTGCAGTGTTCATCAAAGATATCTCCTTAAAATGATACTTTAATGAAGTATAGCGTTTTAGTTTACAGAACGTATAGGACGTTATTGCGACTATCTTATATTCAACGACAACCGCAAGATATGGAATAAGATTCGCTTAAATCTTACTCCATATATTTTCATAGAGATTCGTAACGGTCAACTGCAGCGTACCTTTTTCATTTAATGAGATTTCCCTGTTTTCATAAGCTTCAGAGGGGAATACATAGATACTAAAGTGATCTCCGTCTTGATAGTGTAATCCACTTGTTGCCTTTTCTGAACAATTGTAGACTTTGCCATTGTATTCTGCGGTCATTTTTGCAGTCATATGACTGGCAAAGGAATTATTATCAATTGTGGCATGCCTAACCCCTGAAATTAATGTAGCCTTGTTTAAGGAATACTGGCCACTGGCCCTGAAACCTATGCTGTAACCTCCGGAATTTATGTTGCCTGCATTAATTACATTACTGACGTATATCCTGTGGGTGCCATCATTGTATAAATCTTTACCGACATTACTCTCTAAATTTGAAAGATCAATGGAAACCGAATGGTGTCCTTCAATATGATGACTGTTGGAATCGGTATAGTCTTTTGCACTATAGGCCATATAAGATATACCATTCCTCCATAGTCCTATTAAACCAGTTGACCATAGAGTTATTAAAACTATGATGATGGCTAAAACGGTGGTGTGAAGTATAATTTCAAGTTTGCGATTCGTTCTCAAATACCTTGATGCCTTCAACGATAGCTCTAACCAGATAATGAATATCAGACATGCTGCAATCACAAATAGAGTTGTTTTAAGCATTTCAGCCCCCTTATCTTAACCTTACATTTAATAACAGTTTGGTCCACATCTATCAAATCTCATATACTTTCTCTAATTAGAGGTCGAAAAAATATCCTGTCCAGATTCAAGTCAAACCTTAAAAAATCAGCTCAAATCCCATGGTAAGTTAATTCTGTGGAGCTTGAGTCATTATATAATTCATACTTGAAGGTGTCCCAATCCCAATCAGTAGTATTTATGTCGTTAATAGTTGTACCCTTTGCTAATTGCACCTTAAGCTTTTTATCAATGTTTAATTCATGTTGATGACCATAAGTTTTGTATAATTCCTCAAATTCGAGAAAGTCTTCATTAAAATAATTCGCCAAGGAATCCGGCAAATACATTCTTACCTTAAACTTACTCATATCTCGCCGCCCGTAATCAATTAATGAAAGTCTCACATTTATTGTGGCTTCATTTGCTTTTATCTCGCTAATTTTGATGTCTGTATCTTTGAAATCGATTGACCTTAGTTCATTATCCATTCCTCTAAAATAAGTGGTTTTCCCAAAATCTACTGAGCTTCGCATAATCGGTATTGCAAAAGCAATTACCATGATAAATATAAGTAACTTACTCTTTCCTGCAAACCATTTTAATTTGTTCAATCCCTTTATTCCAACAAACAGTATTGCTAATGGAATTACCCCCGAAAGGTAGAGAACAGAATGTTCAAATCTTATCGGCCTAATAATGTATTGGATGACTGAATAAGAATCACGCGGTAGTTTAGAGGTTAGCAAAACTGATATGAAAATAAGACCTGAGTATTTTAACAATCCTTTGATATCTTTGTCCATATCATATTCCTCCTCAACGGTCTCTAAGAAGAACCAATCCATATGCTTTCAATTCTATATCTTATTCTACAATTCTTGGTAATTACCCTTCAACTACTTCATTAAACAACAAACTCAAATGCCGAAGTTATCGGGTCATCATATCCAAGGGGAAATCAAAGGCCTTAGTTACCCTGCTTGGCGTACACCGGACCGTCTTCTTTAACAGACGAATTCCCTCCAGCCAACACAACCAGTATTCGGCGGAACAAGCTAATGGGCTATCATATATTGTCGTTCCGTGTAGGTTTCAGGTACCTTCGCGGAACGACTAGTTCCGCCGAGTACGTAATACATCATTATTAATAAACCTCAGCCTTTCATAACTTTGTTACGACCAACAACGCTTTCAAAACCGCCGTTAGGCTACTGTATTTTGTTTAGGCGCATAAATATTCAGCCGCTACAATAACGGTTTTTTTATTTATCGTTGTGACGGAAAACTAATGAATTATTCTATCAGAACAACCTTTTTCCATCTAAAATATTGATACCAAGCTCTTTCGCCATACCGGTTTGCTTAAATGGGTTTATTTTTTCCACTACGCTGTCACGTTTGAAAAGCGAGCCTGTATTTTTAAACCAAAATGTTACATTTGCTTTTACGCACTGTTCACGGATATTAAGCACCCAATCATAATCACATTCACGAGCTTCTCGCCCTGTTTCGCCGCCGACTGTTACATGGTCTACGCCATGAAGATACGGTGTTAAATCTATCGCTTCTAAAAGTGGAGCGCAGGCGATAAAACGCCGCTTGATCGGATAGGATAAAAATAATGGAAGCCTATAATCGGCTAATTTTTGATTTTCGACAGTACATCCAATATTTACATTGTCATATCCTGTTCCCCAATCTGATGGGAGGGATACAAGGAAACGATCAATTCGCTTGGTCAAAATCAAAAAATCGATGTCGGTTCTTTCCTTGATGATAGACCAAACCTCTTTGCGCCATTCATCCGCTTCTGGAAGGAAAAAGTCGGTTGCAAAACAGGTTGCAAGAATCTTGTTTCCTTTGATGTTGTATTCACCTTTTGCATTTGTCCTTATAGGCCAATGGAATTTATCTGTTTTTTGTATGGTGCTTTGGCCATAGCGTTTCGCATGTGGCCCATAAAAATAGCAATTTGTGCAGCCATCACTTGCTTTGTAGCAACCTGTCCACGGCTCCCAGTTCATAGGCATCCTCCTCATTTTGCTGGGTTTTGATGTCACAATAAGTATCAATACCCATTTTGTTATAATAAGCATACTATATGTTCAAAGTAAAATAGCGGCTTTGGTTTACCAAGCCGCCATGTGTCATATATCAAAGCACGACGCATACTGTTTTACGACTTCAATGGGAAACATTGTGCGCTTGGCAACTTTTTCCGCCGACATGCCCTGATTCAAAAAGCGTTTGATAACCATATTCATATCCTCTGCAATCTCAACAATATGATTGTCCGGGTCGTATACTCGAATGTCACGCTGCCCCCACGGGTACTCTTTTATTTCATGTACCCATAGTAAGCCGGATATGCTTTTCATTTCGGCATACACTTTGTCTAAATCTTCTACTTCAAAGTAGAGCTGAAAATTGTGAGACTGTTCTTTCACACTATCGACTGTTACACCAACGAGTTCGGCATATCCCTGTTGCAGAGAAAAGCCCTCAAAGGTTACATGTACGCCAATATCCATTACAGCGTTTTGATGAAGCACCTTTTCATAAAAATGCTTAGAAGCGGATATATCCTTTACCGCTAAAAGACAACCTTCAAATTTCATTTCTCATTCCTCCTTTTAGGAAATTGTATTATATCTCCGTTCCATCATAGATCAGAAACCATTTCGGTTGCCAACAACAAGGAGTCCGAAACAACTTGCTTTTCCATGCGTTTATGCAAAATTGCTCACATTTATTTATCAAACCTGTTATCGTTTTAAGGCAAGATAATGTAAAATATTAACCAATCCTTGGATCAGATCAGATTTAAAAAGATATTTCTCAGAATACAGGACAGGGTTGACAAGCAGAGAGAAAGAAATAGCGAGACTTGCTGTCGGGGGCTTTCATACAAATGTATCGGGAAAAGGCTTATTAATCGCCATCTTCAGAAGAGATTTCCATGTGCTTCTTTTTTGGGCGTATAGTCTTTCTTTGAGTTGCATATCCTCCGTAAGCAGCCCAGACACATTGGCTCACAAGATTTGTACAATCACCTTGACCATTGGGAAAAAATAAAAGAACATATCTTCTGTGTCAGCTTCAGCAAATCTTTGTGCATAGTTTCGATGTATCATATAAATCCGCATTTAGGACATGACAGCTCTGTTAACCCAATCATTTCTCAGAAATGACAGGTGCTTTTAACATTTTGAATAAGGCGGTGGTTTATATGAAACTATGCATTGTCAACGCCGGAATAGTCAACAAATCATATCTTTAGAATAAGGAGAATTACTATGACTGTTCCGGAAAACAAAATATATCCAAGAAATGACCATGAATCCGTTTATTTAAAAAATGTGGTTAAAGATCCTAATATTCTTGTAGGCGATTACACATTTTATAATGATTATGTCAACGACCCTACACAATTTGAAAAAAACAATGTTCTTTATCATTACTCTGTAAATCAGGAAAAATTAGTTATTGGTAAATTTTGTTCCATTGCTTGCGGTGCTAAGTTTATTTTTACTAGTGCTAATCATGCGCAAAATTCGCTTTCCACCTTTCCGTTTCCTATCTTCGCCAGTGAGTGGGGATTAGAATGGAAGAATGTTACGGATGCATGGGATAACAAAGGTGATATCATAATTGATAATGATGTCTGGATCGGTTACGAGGCCATCATTATGCAGGGAGTGCATATTGGTAACGGTTCAATTATCGGAACCAGAGCAGTTGTTACTAAGGATGTCCCTCCTTATACAGTAGTTGGCGGAATTCCTGCAAAAGAAATCAGAAAAAGATTTGATTCAGAAATAGTTGAAACCTTACTGCGTTTACAGTGGTGGGATTGGCCTTACGATAAGATCCAAAAGCATTTAAGTGATATCATGAGTGGAAATCTCAAGGCATTGTAAGATTAGCTTAAACTAGCTTAAGAAGCGCTCTGAAACAGAGCGCTTCTATGCGTACGAGCTCCGCGCCATCTCGACTTGTCAAGCATGATATTAATGATTTCAAGATCCGTGCTTTCCATGCCTTTTTTGCCTAACCTTCCCCCATGAGGCATTACTTTGGTACTTTCTCGAATTCAATAAAATTCACCCCCCAACGGGTCGAAAAAATACCCTGTCCAGATCCAAGTCCAAACCCGGAAAATCAGGATGGGTGAATTCATCCCCCGGTCCCCCGGCAAAGACCAGAGTATAACTTCCATCATTAAATCTAAACGTTTCCAAGGTGTTTTCCTCGGGATCCACAATCCAGTAGTGAGGGATCCCTGCCTTGCGATAAATCTCCATCTTCTGTAAGCGATCTTTCCGGCGATTTGTCGGGGACATAATTTCCACCACCAAATCGCAAGCACCGTCGATCCGTTGCTGGCGCATAATCTCCCTGCGGGCTCCGGAGATAAATAGTATATCCGGCTGTACTACATTACTGTTGCTCAAAGTGACATCCAAGGGAGCAAAAAAGAGTTCACCCTCCGGATCATATTCCTCAAAGAACGTCATCAACCGGCGTCCCAGCTCTCGTGATAATCGCTGATGTTGCAACGAAGGTGATGGTTCTTTGACCAGAAATCCTTCCATGATCTCAAAACGGCAGCCTGGTTCTTCCGGAAGCTGCAAATAATCATCATAAGTATAGTTACCCTGCTTGGCGTACACCGAACCGTCTTCTTGAACAGACGGATTCCCTCCAGCCAACGCAGCCAGTACAGCGGCTTTGTCATAGCGGTATTGTTTCTCGCCCAGTTCAATAGTGGGAATCTTTTTTTGCCGGGTATATCTCCAGACCGTTTCTACCGAGAGATTAAGAATCTCCGCCAATTCTTGAGCCGTGAACAATTTTTCCATGAGATCACCTCAGCACCATCATACAATTAAACACAAGTCTAGTCAATCAAACATAACTCCTAACCATTGAGGAGTAAACCGGATTATTGGTTACTAAAAATTGAACTTAACGAGATTTGAAATTGCCTTTTAGCCCGTATGTGCCTATAATAACTTAAGAAGTGAAAATTCTGTCAAGGAATGTTAGACTCGATAGTGAAGAATATTACAAGATAAAAAAGGAGGTTCTAGAATGGAGGCGACTGGGAAGCGGTTTCTATATATTGATAACTTGCGCTTATTAGTGATAATGCTAGTCATTATCATGCATCTCTCAGGAACTTACAGTGGCTTTGGTAGCTGGTATGTAACCGAGGGAAAGCCCGTAGGACTAATTTCAACAGTTATATTTGGCTTTTATCAATCATTTACCCAGGGATACTTCATGGGTCTTTTATTTTTGCTTTCTGGTTTTTTTATTCCCGGGGCTTATGATCGAAAAGGATTTTCTAAATTTATCCGAGATCGTTTCATCCGTCTTGGCATTCCAACACTCATCTATATGCTGGCGATAACTCCCTTTATTTTATATGTCCAACTTGATCTCAATTGGGCCAGACCAAAACCGAGTTTTACTTCCTATTACATTGATTACCTAGGCAGCCTACAATTTATCAGAAATTCCGGGCCGATGTGGTTTGCCTTTGCCCTCTTAATATTCTCGGTAATTTATGGTCTTGTCCGTGTTTCTGGGAAAGGTCAAAACACTTCTAAAGAAGAATTAAAACCTGAATTCAAGCACGAAATTATTCTGATTTTAATCATATCCCTTTGTGCCTTTCTGATCAGATTGATACAACCCATTGGAACAAGTATCTTAGGAATGCAGCTTTGCCATTTCTCTCAGTATGTGATTCTTTTTATCGTGGGTATGCTGGCCTACAGAAATAATCTTTTCTCCAAGCTTGATCCTAAGTCCGGGAAAATCTGGTTATTTTCCGGACTAATACCCGGAACTGTCGTCTGGCTCGCAATCATGATTCTTGGCGGCGCAATTCATGGCGATCAAAGTTTTAACGGCGGACTTTCCTGGCAGGCGACAGCCTACGCTTTATGGGAGTCTTTTGTAGCAGTTTCTATGTCAATCGGACTACTTACCCTCTTTAAGGAAAAATTCAATCACCAAACTAAGCTGGTTAAAATTTTAGCGGATAATTCCTTTGCAGTCTACGTCTTTCATCCCCCAATTATAATTGCCGCAGCACAATTAATTAAACCACTGGCCTGGCTGCCTATTCTTAAATTTTCGCTACTTTGTCTGATTTGCCCACCGATTTGCTTTGCCTTTACCTATTTTATTGTGAGACGAATTCCCTTGTTAAAAAAAGTAATGTAAGGTTATAATCTCCAGTGTCAAAACCTGATATTAAGAAACAAAGGGGTTCAGCCTTTTTACGCTGAACCCCTTTGTTTGTTCCGGAGGACTACCGTACTCTCCCCAAAAATCTTCTGTTTAGAACATTTCTTTAGTCATTTTCTCAATCGCTTCATTGGTAGAGTCATATACTCCCGGGAATGAACTCCAATTCCCGCCCTGGGTTAAACAAGGAATAAAGTATAACTTTCCGCAATTCCTGCAGGCCCGCTCTACCTCTTTGGCAACTATCTCCGGGGTCCAGCCGG
Source organism: Desulfosporosinus sp. HMP52 (assembly GCF_000765145.1). Classification (GTDB taxonomy): domain Bacteria; phylum Bacillota; class Desulfitobacteriia; order Desulfitobacteriales; family Desulfitobacteriaceae; genus Desulfosporosinus. The sequence goes on from NZ_JMGA01000036.1 coordinate 45,078, forward strand.
GAAAATCAACGACACCGCTGTCGATATCCCCCATAAAGCTGATTTGACTGCCGTATTGCTTGACAAGTTCCGGGGTGTTGTTCGTGGTCATGACTCCTTGCCAGATATCCACTCCCATCTCGATCATAAAGGGAACCAGGTTAGCGGCATAGGAATCACTGTGGTGCACGATCAGCTCCACCCCATTCGCTTTATAAAAAGCGTATATTTTCTTGTAAGCCGGGAGAAAGAACTCTTCGAACATAGCGGGAGAAATGAAGGAAGATTTTTGGCTGCCCCAATCGTCGTGATGGAATATGCAATCCGGATGGATATGATCAATCAAGGCTTTGGCATAAGCCAACTCATGTTCAGTAAGGTAATCAATGAGCTCATGCATAGCTTCCGGCTCCTCATATAAAGCCATCAAAGCATCTTCCATGCTCATCAGATGATGGGTCATTTCAAATACTCCCGGGGCAACAAACAAGGTTACAAATTCCTCATTACGATCAACAGTATTGGCATGGGCGATAGCCGCAGCCCAAGCTTCCTCGGACGTCGGAATAACCGGGGCCTTGACGTATTTTTTCCACTCGGTAATATCTTTCAAAACTTTGTGTTCATCATCATGGACAGGGAAACCGCCAAGTTGACCTTCGGGCCATTTGAAAGTTATACCCCAATCATTTTTAATGGTTTCCCCCGGTTGAGGAAATCTGCCACCGGGTGCTTCCATTATAAAGTGCATAAACTCATATTGCTTGACAAACCGATCGGGATTTCCGCCTTTAATCGTCTCCAATAGGTTTTGTTTCTTAGTCAGCATAAATCTTCCTCCTTAAGTAGCTGCTTATTTAATTCTTGGCTAGTTCAACCGCTTTAACAGCCGCACTGCCTGCATCGGGAGCAAAACCGTCTGCCCCGATTGAAGCTGCATATTCTGCTGATACAGGCGCACCGCCGACAATAACCTTGAAGCCTGTGAGTCCGCTGGCTTTTAGGGCTTGAACGGTTTCCTGCATTTTGGTCATAGTTGTTGTTAAAAGTCCGGAACAGGCCACTATTTTAACGTTCTCATTGTCTTTAACTGCCTCTACAAATTTCGCTGGTGTTACATCTACGCCCAGGTCGACCATGTCAAATCCGGCACTTCCGATCATCATGGAAACGAGATTTTTGCCGATGTCATGGAGATCACCTTCAACTGTTCCGATAATGCATGTCCCTAAAGATGAAGTACTTTGATCCGCAAACAGCGGCTTTAGCACTTCCACACCCTTAGACATAGCTTTAGCGGCCATCAACATTTCAGGCACGAATAATTCTCCAGCCGAAAACAGATCACCGACAACACGCATAGAGTCAACCATTCCTTGCAGAATATCTTTGGCAGCATTTCCTTCAGCCAAAGCCTCCTGTACCAGTCCTGGTACGAGTTTAGCTTTTCCTGCCTCTACCATCGCTTTTACTTCATTAATCTTAGACATTATAAAATTCCTCCTTGATTGTCAATTTTGCATTATCATGAGAGTAAAAACATTATATCTTAGAGTTCACTATGTTAACTAGCTTAGCGAAGATCACAGTAAGAATTTATTTCACCTTTAATTTATTGGGCAGGGGTTTGCCTTCCTGCTTCCAGAGGTAGGGGTTTTTTGACTGCAAATAAGATTAAGAAGAATACTAAGATAGCTAAATATCCACCTGTCCCGAAATAGTATTGAAATCTCAAGGTAGTAATATGCAGTGGTTCCATGATGGCTGCATAAAAATATCCGGAAAGAAATCCGCCCAAATTCATTCCTGACACAATTATAGACATGGCCATGGGAGTCTGACTGGGATGAACTGAGGCACCTGCGAGCATATAAATTGATGACATGCTTAGGGTCAGTCCAACACCCAAACACGCTTCCCCGATTATAAACAACGTTACGCTTTGACTGAAAGAAAAAATCACTTGGGAAACTATAAAAAAGACAAGTCCTATACTAAGGGTCTGACGGCCAAATTTTTGAAACACTTTGCCGAATATTGCTCCCGCCGCCATTCCTCCTACAGTCATAAACATTAGAACTACTCCGGCAACTGCAGCATTAGCTTTGATGGTCAAAAGTACCGAAGACATATTGGTCAGAGATGGATAATCTAAAATTGTAACTATTCCAAATAATAAGCTCCAGCCAAAAACTGAGCCGGGCATTTTAAGTTTTTCCCTTGCCACACCATCAGTACCTGCAGGCATTTCTTGCTTTTGAGGTTCCGGCAGGAAAACCAATACTATTATAAATGTAATTATACCAAGAGCATGGGCTAAGAAGCTATAATTCCAGCCAATTGAAGCCAGAACACCGCCCAGCAATTGGAGCACAATTCCCCCGATGTTCATGACAACGCTATTGATTCCCATGACACCGGCCTGCTTATCTTCTGGTACAAGATTGAAAATCAAAGCACTGTTCAGAGGCATAATAAGACCAAGTCCCAAGCCAAAAAGACCTCTAGCCAACAAGATTTGGTTAAAATCTTGCAAATAATAAGGAATTGCTCCTGCAATGCTGAATACCAAGGTTGCAAAGAGCGCTAATGTCCTATATTTCACAGATTTACCGGCAACACTGCCTCCTAGGATTGATACTGGAATGGATATAAGAGAAGGAATCGTGGATACAAGCAACAGGGTACTAAAACTTATGGCGGGGAATGCTCCGCCAATCGTCGCTATGGCTGGGGTAATAGTACCGATACCCATAGCTAGAAAACCAAAGGAGAAGATGGCCAATAATACTAAAGACTGTCTTTTCTCGCTCATAATATCTTCCTTTCTATACAACTATTTTTGTATTCATAAGTCCTTGATTTTCATTGGTGCAGTTTAGGCCAATCGGTTTACTATTTAAACATCGCTCCCCTCTTTTGAATATAATCCATCTGTATGAATGAAATTTGTATATACATACAGATGTATATATATCTGTATATTCATAATAATACGAAAAAGAAGCTTTTTCAACCACTTACAGTAGCCAGTTAAATAAATTTTCAAAAAATTCTTTGGGAAAAATCTGAACTTAAGTCCCTACTAAAAAAAGACCTCCTGCAAAGGAAGTCTTTTTCTATCTGGCTCATGGCTAATTTGACTAACTTATAAGAAGGGCAACTTTATCCTACACATAAGTCCAGTTGATTTGGTGAAAATATATTCGATTTGAAAAAATTGGAGGTGATTATCATGCCCCAACTAAATTCAACGTTGCACGAAACTATGGAACTACATGAACTTCTAAATTTCAAGACTATCTGTATGACTACCTCAAAAATGGCACAAGGAGTAGTCTTTGATCAAGATTTAAAAGCATTACTTGAAAAAGATGTCCAACAATCTAGGCAAGCAATAACTGTCTTACAAGGACTAGTAATCAAAACTCAACCACAATGATTGGAGGGGAATCCAGCGATGAGTTATGAAAAGAAACCCATTAACGCTCTCAAAGGACCTATGAATAACGATTATTTGGAAATTCAAAACTCGGAAGGAATGCCCGGGCTTGTGGATTCAACCATTGCTCTTAATTTCCTACTGAATGCAAAAAGTGGAATAAAAAATTGTGCCACTGCCTTAACTGAAATCGCAGATCCGGAGGCAAGAAAAGAAATACACAATATGTTAAACGCTCAAATTGACCTCCACGCTCAAATTTCAGAACTTATGATGAACAAAGGGTGGTTTCACCCATACCACGTAGCTGAACAATTCAAATTAGACCTGGTGTCCGCTCAGGCGGCAGTTCAAATCTCCAATATGCAGCTCTTTCCCGGTAATACAAGCAGGCTAGGTACATTTGCAACCCCAAACTATTAAGTTAGGAGGTAAACAAACTAATGAAGGCTGTAACCTTTCAAGGTATTAAAAATGTCGAGGTTAAGGATGTTCCAGATCCCACAATTCATAAACCGGACGATATCATCGTAAAGATTACTTCTACCGCGATCTGCGGCTCAGACTTACACCTGATTCATGATATGATCCCAAACCTCCCTAAAAACTATATTATCGGACATGAGCCCATGGGTGTTGTTGAGGAAGTAGGCCCGGAAGTAACCAAGCTCAAGAAGGGAGATCGAGTCATCATTCCCTTTAATGTCAGTTGTGGGGAATGCTTTTTTTGCAAACACGATCTAACAAGTCAATGCGATAACTCAAACCCTCATGGGAATATGGGAGCCTTTTTTGGGTATTCCGAAACTGCCGGCGGGTACCCCGGAGGCCAAGCCGAATATATGAGAGTCCCTTATGGAAACTTTGCCCCCTTTAAAATCCCAGAGGACAGTGAGGTAGAAGATGAAAAACTAGTGTTACTGTCTGATGCCATGTCAACTGCTTATTGGAGTGTAGAAAACGCAGGGGTCAAAAACGGGGATACCGTAATTGTCTTAGGATGCGGGCCGGTGGGGCTTTTGGCCCAAAAATTCTGTTGGCTTATGGGGGCTAAAAGAGTTATTGCCGTTGATTACATAGATTACCGCTTAACTCATGCCAACCGGTATAACAACGTGGAGACTGTCAATTTTGAGCAATATGACAATACGGGAGACTATCTATATGAAATGACCCAAGGTGGCGCAGATATTGTGATTGACTGTGTCGGCATGGATGGCAAGATGACACCCCTTGAATTCCTGGCCTCCGGTTTGAAGCTTCAAGGAGGAGCTTTAGGTAGTTTAGTTATGGCAAGTCAGGCAGTTCGCAAAGGAGGAATGATTCAAGTAACCGGAATCTATGGTTCCAGGTATAACGGTTTCCCACTGGGAGATTTGATGAATCGCAATATTAATTTGAGATTGGGGCAAGCTCCTGTCATTCCTTATATGCCACGTCTTTATCAGCTCCTTGCCGATAAAAAGTTTGATCCCAGTGATATCATTACCCATAGATTACCCTTGGATCAAGCAAAGCATGGCTACGAAGTTTTTGATACCAAAACAGATGATTGCATAAAAGTTGTACTTCATCCGGGACTACACTAAAGCATCATTATTGTCTTTATGTAAGATAAGACTATATTTTCGTTAAACTTATAAAGAGGTGAAAAAATTGCTAGAAGGAAAAAGAATATCACCCCATGAGACCTTTGAGCTTCATGAAATCGTATCATTTAAAAATATATGTGCTACAAAAGCATCAGCAATGGCCGGATTAGTTACAGACGAAGAATTATCTACCCTCTTGCAGCAAGACTTTACCACTTCACAAGAACATATAGCAGAACTAAAAGACTTAATCCAATCATCAGAGCTCTGGGATGAAAATCAGCTCCCTAACAACCATTAAACCTAAAACAATACAAGAAAGAAGGTGGACAAACTATGGGACTTCTACAAAATTTAGCAGGTATGGGAGATATGACTGAGCAGGTAATTGCCACAGACTTTTTAATTTCTGCTAAGGCAGGTGTTAGGAATTATGCCGTGGCAATCTCTGAAACCGCAACACCGGAAGTAAGGGAGGTTCTTCACAGACATTTGGATGTTGCTATCGATACTCATGAAAAAATATTCAATTATATGACGAAAAAGGGTTATTACCACGCTAATAACCCTCAAGAGCAATTAATCGTTGATGCAAAGGCAGCCGATACCGTGTTAGATATCCAGTAAGCAAATGGAAATCCGTGATAATTACTATATCCCAGCCCTGTTTTGTACTCTGAATCCTCTACTTTATCTGTTGGTTTCGCTTTGGCTTTTTCCGGTCATTTTAAATGCACCCCCAAAAAGGGGGTGCATCTTAACATGGATTTTTGATCATAAATTTTGTTCAAGGATAAATGTCATTATTCGTTTGATAAACTATTGATACAGTATTTTTGCTCTTCCTGCTGAGCTTCTTCTTCATATCGTCCAGAAAAGAATAGACCACCGGAACAACAAAAAGTGTTAATAATGTTGAAGTGATCAAACCGCCAATAACTGCATGCCCCATGGGCGCACGCATCTCAGCACCTGATCCTGTGCCAATGGCAACGGGGATCATACCGAAGATCATAGCCAGAGTTGTCATGAGAATAGGTCTTAAGCGGACGGAACCTGCTTCAATCAAAGCCGCTTTTACTTCAAATCCTTCATTCATCTTCTGCTTGGTAAAGTCAATTAGCAGAATACCGTTTTTAGCCACCAGTCCCATCAAGAGGATGATCCCAATCAGGGACAAGATACTCAGCTCACTTCCGGCAATATACAGTCCCAGAACAGCACCGATCAGGGCCATTGGCAAAGAGAACATAATAGCAATAGGATCTAAAAAGCTTTCAAACTGCATAGCCATCACCAAGAACATAAACAATATCCCCATTAAGAGCGCAGTTACAAGGCTGGCGAAGCCTTCCTGCATCGTCTCGTTCATTCCTCCAACCTTTACAATAACTCCCTCCGGAATGTCCAGCTCTTTAGTGAGCTTGTTCGTATACATGTTTAAAAAGTCCCCCGTGGGTATTCCTTCGACGTTTGCGGAAAGCTCAATCTGGGTCAATCTGTCATACCTATGGATAGTTGCATATGAAGTAGAAAGAACTTTCTTAGTAACATTAGCCAGGGGGATCATTCGATCATTTGAACCGTTAACTGAGCCGTTAACATAAATACCATTTAGATTGTCTAAGCTCCTCCGCTGATCATCTTTCAAGGATACCCTTACATTATACCGATCCCCTGCCCACTCAAATTTGCCCGCATCTATTCCGTCAAAAAGGGCCTGTATTGTCGTGGCCGCCAGGGCCACATCAACACCTAGATCTGAAACCTTATCTCTGTCCACCTCTAGTTTAGTTTCAGTTTTCCCTGTTTTGAGATCTAGTTCTACATCTTTGGCATGAGGATCCTGACTGAGCATTTTTTTCCCTTTTAGGGCTACAGCTTGCATTGCTTCCGTGTTGTTCCCCAGGATAATAAAGGAGACATCCTTACCTTCGTTGGGGCCTAATGAACTTGCTTTTACAGCCATTTCTATTCCAGTGATTCCTTTTAAGTCCTCCCTGACTTCTGATGCAATCTGTTTAGCCGCTTTTTCTCGCTCCTGTTTCTCCGTTAATTTAGCATAGACTGAAATTTTATCCGAACTGACCGTCGTATAGACATGAGTAACTTCAGGATACTTTTTAAGTTTTTCTTCGATTTCCTTAGCTTTGTCCCCGACCGCCTGCAGTGTCAAACCAGAGTCCGTACTCACGCTGATATTTATTCCCCCTGCATCCGTAGCTGGAATAAAGCTGAAGCCCAACAGAGGAATCAACTTCATGCTGGCAACAAAAATTCCAATCGTAAAGATTAGGGTGATAAGGCGGTGATTGAGAACTACCTTTAGAAATTTAGAATAGCTTGTTCCCAATAAATCAAATTTGTCATTAAACCAGTCCAGAAAATGTCCTACAAAGGTTTTCTTCGTCTTTCTCTCAGACTTTAACAATCTGGAAGACATCATCGGCACTAAAGTGAAGGATATAAATAAGGATACCAGCATACTAAAGGCTACGGTAAGTCCGAATTCCACAAAATACTTGCCGATAATCCCCGAAACCATGGCGATAGGAACAAAAACCGCAACCACTGCAAAGGTTGTTGCCATTACCGCTAACCCAATTTCTGAAGTAGCCTCTCTAGCCGCTTGCATGGGCGGCTTGCCCATATGTAGATGTCGGACAATATTCTCGATCACGACAATAGCATCGTCAATCAGCAAGCCTACGGCTAGAGACAGGGCCATCAGCGACATGGTGTTCAGAGAAAAATCCATGACCTTCATGGCAATAAAGGTTGTAACAATCGATGTTGGTAAGGAAATTCCACTGATCAAGGTACTTTCCCATTCCCTTAAGAAAATAAACACGATAATGATTGCCAGGATACATCCTTCAAGAATCGTTTTTACGACTTCGTCGACGGAATCACGTATCGAGACAGAATTATCCGCCACAACATCGACAGTTATTCCTTTAGGGAGAGTTCCTTTGATTAAGTCTAATTGTTTCTTTACATTATCCGAGACAAGCACCGTATTCGAACCAGACTGTTTGATAATATCCACCCCGATGGCCTCTTTACCATCGTAATAAGAAATACTGTCCTTATCTTTAATTCCGTCCGCTACCGTCGCTACATCACGAACCTTAATCTCACGTCCTGAGCGTACTCCCACGGTGATATTGTAGAAATCCTCCAGATTCTTAACCTTATTATCCGTCCGCAGGGATATTTCAGTTTGCCCATCCGTAACCTTCCCCCCAGGTCTTTCCATGTTGCCATTCTGGACTGCGCTGACCATCTCCGCTGGAGCCAGACCATATTCGGCTAGCTTCTCAAGATCCAGCTTGATCTTTATCTCCCTTTCCTCTTTTCCATATACCTTAACTGAGCCTACTCCGCTTACAGTGTAGAGACTCTTGGTAATGACATCATCAACAATCTTAGTTATGACACGGTTATCCATTGTACCGCTTACTGCCAGTGATAAGATAGGGGTTGCTGAGAAATCATATTTGGCAATAATCGGCTCATCTATATCATTAGGGAGGCTTTTCCTTATGGAACTGACCTTGTCCCGCACTTCCTGGGCGGCAACATCCGGGGATTTTGCCAGATCAAATTCAACGATTACGTTGCATACACCCTCACTAATATTTGTGTATATATGCTTTACACCAGAAATTTGTCCTATGGCTTCTTCAACTTTCTTGGCCACATTAGTTTCCATCTGGTCAGGTGCAACTCCATGCTGTTCAATGGCCACTGTTACATAGGGAAAGTCTGCTTGTGGCATATCATTAATACTTAGACCTCGAAAGCAAAGCATTCCGACAACCAGGAATACAATGATGATAACGGTAATAAATACAGGCCGTTTTATACTGATATTGGCTATAAACATACCTTAGTCCCCCTATTCTGAACCCACCGTAATCTCATCACCCTCTTGAAGCATATTGAGGTTTGTCGAGATTATGGATTCATTTCCTTGAAGGCCCGATTTGATCTCTGCCTGATTGTTTACCAAATTCCCAACCGTTACTGCCCGTTTTTTCACAATCCCGTTATCATTTATGTACACGAAATAATTGCCTTCGCTCCCGGTTATTAACCCTACAGGTATAAGGAAGTTTTGGACTTTCTCATCAGCCTCATCTATCAGCCTTACCTTAGCAAATACCCCAGGCTTTAAGGACATGGTTTCATTATTTAATTGTACCTTCACCTTGAAGGATCTTGAGGATGGATCGGCAGAGGGAGTAATGCTTTTCACCACACCTTCATAGGTTTGCGAATCATCTTCACTTAGCTTAACCTTAGCCTTTTGCCCGGTTTTTATCGTCTTAATCAGAGCTTGGTCTATCTCGATAACAGCATCGATCCATGAAATATCTTTAACCTTTCCCAGAACGTTTCCCGGCGAGAGGAACTGCCCTATACTGACATTTTTTCCGTCCATGATTCCGGAAATTGGAGCCAGGATAGTCATATCGGCTAAGGTAGATTTAAGATTATCGATAGTGGTCTGGGTTGCTTGAATAGCCGCTTGACTTGAAGCAACGTCTGCCTTAATCATTTTCAGAGAAGTTTCTGCGTTTTCCAGTTCAGCCTGGGCAACAACCCCTTGTTCGGCTAAGGTTTTAGTCCGATCGTAGGATCGCTGAGTATTTTCCAAACTAGCTTCTGTCTTTTGCAGAGAAGCTTTAGATACCTCTAACTGGCTTTCCGCAGACTTTATCTGATTCATAATATCCTGATTATCTAAGATTATTAGCGGCTCACCTTGAGTGACCTGCTTTCCGTCATCAAATAAAATACTGATAACCTTTCCGCTGTTCTTTGAACTTACAATTCCTTCTTGATCAGCTTCCAAGGTTGCTTTATAGTACAACCCTTCGCTTTCAGTTGCTACTTTTGGACTGATTACTTCCACTGCCACCTTTTTGGCTATATCAGCTTCCACACTTTCATTATCTTTGGCTGCAAAGATTGATTGAGCTCCGTATCGGTTAAACAGTGCAACTCCACCAATAAAAATAATAACGATAATTACTAATAAGATTATTCTCTTTTTACTCACACCTTCACCCCTCCTTAGACTGCACAAGTGTCCGATTCTGAGTTTGTTTTTGCTGCTATTCCATTCAGGATAAAATCAATCATTTTTTCTCTATCAATATCTTTCTGCAGCTGAGTCCAGCAATAACCCATAATGTGGGCTTTAAAGTTACAATAAGCTCCGATCATTTCAGGAATAAAATTCGCCGCAAATTCCCAATCGAATTCTCTTAGAATTCCATCTGCTACTCCCTTCTCAAATTTTCCCCTTAATATGTTCACCGATTCCTCTCTACTACTTAAAATCATTTCATATAACTTTTGCTTCACCTCGCAGTTCATTTCAAAAAATTTACCGAACACCATAAATTTGAAGAAAAACTCCGTCTCTTCCAAGGTTTCCTGGGTAAACTTAATAATTTCATTTAATATTTCCCGCAGGGAAAGTTTATCGCTGATCCTTCGGTTAATTTCAGCAAAGAAATGATTAGTTTCAGCCTTGGCCACCTGTATAAACAGATCTTCCTTGTTCTGAAAGTATTCATATAGGGTACCTTTCCCAAGTCCCGCTTCTGCTGCGATATCCTTCATGCTGGCATTTGTAAAACCGTTCTTTCTAAACACTTCAAATGCTGCATTTAGAATGGTTTCCTCTTTGTCTTTCAACCTTGCCATATTAACCTCCATTTAATTATTGTCCGACCGTTCGGTCAATTTTTGGAAATTCTAACCACATAATACTCCTTTAATGTTATGAGATCAATCATTAATTTTATTACAAACCCTTTAAGCTCCTGGGAGTACATCAGTCCTCATCCTATTAAGACAAATGGGTTGGACATCCTTATTTTAAGTAAAGAACAGGGTTCAGCTTAGATACGCCGAACCCTGTTCTTTACAGGCCACTATTTAGTTAACACCTACTATGAAATTTAGGATCAACGCCATAATTGCTATAGGTTAGCAACAGAAGAATCGATGATAATCTAAATTGGCAAAAAAGTGATCAAATAACCTCAGGCGGTTCGGCAGAATTGGCGTATGCAAGCGTTGGAAAGAAAGAAAAAACGATGAAAACTATAATTAATAGCATATGAGCTTTTCCTTTCGTCTTATCCACCTCCTTCCGGCCAATTTCGCAACTGTCTTAATAATTTTCGTTTCTCACCTCGAAAAAGCTTTGTGGATGTCATATCTGTCCACTCGTAGTTTTCGCCTTCGGCAGCATAGTTCAATACGTAACACTCTCGTTGTTAATGGAATATATTGGCTTTAGGCTAGATTTCTTATTTTATATTTCTTAGCATTTGAGTCTCAACTTAACTATTCCAATTGATCATAAACTGAATCTACTATGCTCTCTTTTATTTGAATGTATATAATGACGGACGATTCTCAGAAATCGTTAACATCTTTATCAAATAGAAACTTAAAGAAAGGAAGAATTATATGGCGTCATCTATTATTATTCCTCCGACTGATAGTGTGTATATCTCACAATATTATCATAATACAAATTTTGGGGCTATCAATCAATTGTTTACAGGAGAATATCTTAGAACTACCACGAATCGCTGTAAGCCAGATTCTTATAGAACGTTACTCAAATTTCCCATTAATTTACCTTGCTCGAGTATAATATGCAGTGCTATTCTTTACCTTTTTATTAATAGAAAAGATAGGCCTGATAATGAGCTTTCGCCACAAACAGTAACAATATACGAAAATGAAAATGATTTTAACCAAGCCATTGTAACCTGGGAAACGGCACCAAATACTGTCATAACCCCCTATTCCTTTAATGTAATTGATAGCGATGTAGGAACTTATATATCTATCAATATAACGGGTTTAGTACAGGGCTGGATTAATGGGTGTAATGAGAACTTTGGCATTACACTTATAGGAAAAGAAGGTAAGCCAAATACAATCATCGGGTATGAAAGCACTAATAACGTCAATCCGCCATATTTGCTAATAAACTATAGCTCATGTGCTGGAGTCACTGGCGCTGCCGGTGCTACTGGTGCTACCGGCGATGCTGGTGCTACTGGTACTACTGGGGTTACTGGCGCTACTGGCGCTACTGGCGTTACTGGCGCTACTGGCGATGCTGGTGCTACTGGTGCTAC
>NZ_JMGA01000004.1 GCF_000765145.1 Desulfosporosinus sp. HMP52
TCTTAGAAGAGCACGCCGGTGAGTTGACTGCTGCTAAAAAACATCTCATTGAAGATCAAAATGAGCGGCGCAAAGAAAGCATCAAAGGGTTTGTATTAGGGAAAAACAGCTAAGACCTGGGAGTTGCCATCTACAGACAATTAAGCATGTCCCAGATTCGTCACCGGTGACGAATCTGGGACATGCTCAGGCTGAGGGGGGCTATTTTAGTTAAACAACTGTCTTTGATTGTAAAATTACTACTATAAGGTTACAACCCAAAAGGGTTGCCTTATCATGAATGTCTGAGGACACTCATTATGAGACAACCCTTTTTTGGTTAGGCAGAAAAATGTGAGAGAAAACCGTCAACTTCTTCATTATGTTTTTCTTTCAGTAGTTGTGCGGGAGAACCTTCCCTTACTACCTTGCCATTTAGAAGGATCAAGGCTCTCTTGGTTAAATGGAGAATGTCTTTGAAATCGTGACTTACTATAACTGTAGTGGTTTGGGTAGATTTAAAAACTTTTGCCAGATCCCCCCGTAGTGCTTCTTTAGTTGGCGCATCTAGGGCCGAGAAGGGTTCGTCAAGGAATAAGATGTCAGGCTCAATAGCAAAGGCTCTGGCTAAGCTTACTCGCTGGGCTTCCCCGCCGGAGAGCGACCGTGCAGATTGTTTAGCCAGACGTGCTACACCAAATTGTTCCAGCCAAAAATCTACCTGCTCCCGAATTTTTTTAGAGGGGAGTCCTCGGATTTTTAACCCCAGGGCAACATTGTCAAAAACCTTTGTGTTTAGTAACAGTGATTCTTGGAAGACAATTGCTATTCTACGTCTAATTGCCAGTGGAACTGTCGCAGGCATTGGATTTCCTTGAAAAAAGAGCTGCCCAGAGGTTGGGGGCTCCAAAAAAGCGAGAATTTTCAACATGCTGCTTTTACCTGAACCGTTTGGACCGATTAGTCCAACACATTCTCCTGCCGATAGTTGAAAATTAATCTTTTGTAAAATGGTCTTTTGGCCCTGAAGCCAACTTATCTCTTTAGCCTCGAGCACACTAAGCTCCCCCTTGCTGTTTCTGTTGAAGTAGAGTCAAGCATAATGTAGCCCCATAAGCAAGTAAGCATAAAATAATACTTAAGGCAATAGCAATATCGAAATTACCTTTGGAGACTTCTAAGACTGTTGCTGTTGTTAAAACTCGGGTTTGGCCTTGAATATTTCCCCCAACAGCCATAGAAGCACCAATTTCTGATACGATTGCCCCAAAGCCGGCAATAATTGCCGCAAGTAGAGAATACCTAACCTCTTTAAGGAGCAGCCAAACATATTGTAAGCGAGTGGCCCCCAGTGCTTTGATTTGCAACCTCAATTTGGGGTTGGTTTGTTGAAGAGCTGCGCAAGTTAATGCAGCTACTATTGGGGAAGCAATAATTGCCTGAGCAATGATGATGGCCATTGGGGTATACATAATGTTCAAAAAGCCAAAAGGACCTGAACGCCAAAGGAATATCGAGACCCAAAGCCCCACGACTACCGGAGGTAATCCCATTCCAGTATTCACAATGCTTAAGACAACTCGACGTCCGGGAAAGGCTTTGAGAGCTAAAACTGTGCCAAATGGAATCCCGATTAAAAGACTTATTAAAGTTCCGATAGTAGAAACCCTAAGGGTGAGAAGGGTAATTTCCATCACCTCGGGATCCCCTGTTATGAGAAGGCGGAGGGCCGCTAAAATTCCTTGCCAGATCATTTCCATAGGTTTCATTTCCCTTTCATGGTAATAAACAAAGGAATTAACGGATTCAGACAGAAATTCAGACAGAGGGACGGTTCTTCTGTCTGAATTAAATAACTAATTTGTTCTTAATTACTTGCCTGCATCAGCGAAGAAAAGAGCTTCTCCAAATTTATCTTTGCCAAATGAACCAATGGTGGCTTGAGTATCTGGATTAATCATATATTCAACAAAGGCCTTCGCACCATCAGCGTTGACTTTGGGGAATTTCTCAGGATTGACCTGCATAACGTGATAAATATTCAAAAGAGACGCATCACCCTGGAGAAGAATATCGAGTTTTAAATTCTTCTTGGCGGCTAAGTAGGTAGCGCGATCGGTTAAAGTATACCCGGCTTTTTCAGAGGCGATAGTGAGAGTCTGGCCCATACCCTGACCAGTTGACTGATATTTGTCTGCTGCCGGTTTGACATTGGCCTTTACCCACAAGGCTTTTTCCATTTTGTCGGTACCGGAATCATCTCCACGGGTAACAAAAATTGAGGAAGTGGCAGCAATCCCTTTAAAGGCGTCTACAACAGATTTAGTTTCCTTTACTTTGGCCGGATCTGCGGAAGGCCCAACTATAACAAAATCATTATGCATTACCAGTTGGTAATTGATCGCAGTTTGATTATCAACTAATTTTTTTTCAGAAGAGGGGGCATGGACTAATAAAACGTCAGCATCCCCTTTTTCACCCATTGCTAAAGCAGCACCTGTGCCTACAGCAATGGTTTTAACTTTATACCCGGTTTTTTTCTCGAAATCCGGTATCAGAACATCCAGTAAACCGCTGTCTTGGGTACTGGTAGTAGTAGCGAGGATAATATCAGGTCTTGCAGGCGTCGGAGTTTCAGCTTGAGGTGTGGAAGGTGTTGGAACCGGAGTCTCAGTTTTTCCGCACCCGACAAGGGCTAACATAAGGGTAAATGTAAATAGGATAAAACAGAATGTAAGACGGTTGAAAATATTCTTCTTCATTAATTGTTTCCTCCTCTTTAAAAATTATTTACTGGATCAGCTATCATGCATAAATACACTCTGATAGGGATCCCTAACACCAGTTCAGCTTAATCCAGAGGATATACTGGCCAGGAACCGTCCCTGGTTTGCTTTACTGACTGTGTTGACATAAATAACATATATGCATATATCATGCCAAGACAATTTGAAGTCTAGGAAAAGGTACTTGGCATCAAACCATCAATCAAGTATGAACACAATTGAAATGTTTGCTAAAATATTAATTAAGAATTAGCTTTTTACTCTTTACCCAACACTGCCTATGTATTAAAAAGGATTTGCCCTGTCAAGGAAGTATCATACCCTTTTTGCTGATGAACAGCTTGGATGAATCCGGGGGATTTCAAAACACTCAAGAGTTGATTCCAAGCTGGAGTTTTAGCGGTTTTTCCCATACAAACCAGATCATACCGCTCTTGGAACAAAGGGATAAAATCCAGACCCAAGCGTTGGGCCGCCGCTTTAACCCCCACACCCACGTCGGCTTGGCCGTTGGCCACGTGACATGCCACCCCGGAGTGGGTAGATTCTTCATGCTCATACCCCAATATTCGACCGGGTGAGATCTTGGCAGCTTTTAAATAGGCATCAAGGCGGAGGCGTGTTCCGGACCCTTTCTGACGATTGATAAAATTCAGACCTTCAATGGTGATATCGTCCCATGTCTGAAGATTAAGGGGATTCCCAGGTGCTACTATAAAACCTTGCTCACGTTGGACTAAATTGACAATACAAACAGATTCCCCGGGTATTACATGTTTGACAAAGGAAGTATTATACTCCTTGGAGACTTCGTCCCATAGATGTATCCCTGAGATATCAGCCTCTCCTCTATATAGAGCAATAAGTCCGTCCATACTTCCTTTAAAGGAGATAGAGGATTCAATAGGAAGGGGGGCGTGTCTGAGAAACTCGAAGAGAAGCTCAACCACCGGATCATGGCTTCCTATAAAGCGAAGGGCAGGTGATATAAGTGGGGGAACTGAGATAGGTTTAGGAGCAGGATCATTAACACCTAGGGTTCCACGTAAGTATTGATCTAGAACAGCTGGATCAATACGAAGCTGGCGCCCGATATGGTGAGCTGGTATTTCTCCCCGTTTTACTAGTTCATAAAGAGTGTACTTGGAAACCTTGAGAATTTTAGCTGCTTCTGCAGCTGTTAAAGTTAGGCTCAAATAGACTCACCTCTCTCTTAAATATCTCATGGTTTTAAGTGTAGATTAGCTATGGAGGCAAGTCAATAGGTTAGAAGGTTCTACTTGGTTTTAATTTGCTTAAGTTGGTTATCCTGAGCTTTGTTCCGGTTAAGTTGTTAGTGAAATTAATGACTCCATAAGGCTGAAAAATATATAGGGGTATTCTCCACACATTTTTGAATAAAGAAACGTAAAATGATCTGATATAAAAATAAAATTTTATTGACAAGACGGTACTTTATGCTAAAATTTAACGTGATGGAAATTTGGAGATGATCTGAGGAAATCGAAGATCCACCCCAGATTCTTTCCTGTTTTTAGTAGAAAAGGGGGCAAAGATCACAATTGGCAAATTCTCTTGGACGTCATGTGTTGGCTGAAATCTATGGGTGTAGTTTCGACATTTTAAATGATCGAGAGCAGGTCGAAGCACTAATGGTCAACGCAGCTTTAGAAGCTGGTGCCGAAGTTCGTGAGGTAGTATTCCATAAGTTTAGTCCTCAAGGGGTGAGTGGTGTTGTAGTGATTTCTGAATCACACCTAGCCATCCATACGTGGCCAGAACTCGGATACGCGGCAGTAGACGTCTTCACGTGCGGGGACAGTGTCAATCCCTGGGATGCCTGCAATTATTTAACCGAACATTTCGAAGCAGGGCATATGACAGCAACGGAAATGAAGCGTGGTATTGTTGACGAATCAAAGGAAGCGGTAAATTTATAGGAGGGATATTTATTTTATTCCGGACTAAGTCAAGTACGGATGGAGAAGTCAGGTTCTTTTTTATTTCTTGTACCTAATAGACCTTGTAACTTATGAGTAAAGTTGCAGGGTCTATTACATTTTTAAGCAAATACACATATTCTTTCGATAATATTGTCATATTATCAGGGTATATTGCATAAATAGGGCAGGAGTTTGAATAAATATATCGAATACATAATAGGTTAATGTCCGAATGGAAGACAAGGAGCGATTACATGGTTCCCGTAGATTTCAGCTTCCAAGGGAAACTGAACAACGTACAGGCGCATTTGCGCCAAGAGATTAATTTTAAGCCAGCTGGATTTGAAGAACTGGTACACCTGGAAATGAATGAACTGGATCACAATGTGAGTCCGGCCATCGTTTTAGCAGTAAGTGGTTCATGTACAGAGGATAACGATAAATCAGAAGCATTAGCTGGCATTATTCAATTTATTTTTATGGCAAATAAGGTGCATAAACTGATGAAGGATGATGAAGATCTCCCAGAAGAACGCAGGCAGTTTCCGGTGCTTGTTGGAGATTTGCTCTATGGAAAGTTTTTTCTGGAGCTTTGTCGTGAGAAATTATTGATTTACTTAGACCCTCTGGCTCAAGTGATGGGTACAATGAGTCAAGGAGGTATTTCTCGCTGGCTTTCACGGGATAAAGATTTAAGTGGGGATGAGCTGCTGAAAATAATTGCACTAGAGAGTGCGTCGTTAACTGGGACAGCAGCTCGACTTAGTGCTGAACTAGCGGGGGTCTCACTTCCCCTGCAGAAAAAACTTGAATCTTTTGGGTGGGAGCTAGGCTTGGCTTGGGGAGCTTGGAAAGAAGGTTTGGAGACTTCTGTTATTCAGTCTATTCTTCGCAGAGCTAATGACATTTTAGAAGAAATTTCGGCTGAATCACAAATTAAGCTTCGTCCTCTGAGTGAAGTTTATCAATACATATCAGTACAACTGAATGTTGGGTATAAGGCTTCAGAGATAGGGTCGTAACGAACGGGGTGAATTATGGATAAATTAAAAGTTTTTTTTGAAATGATCAAGTTTGAGCATACTATTTTTGCTCTTCCTTTTGCCTACTTAGGAGCCTTTTTGGCAGCAGGGGGTGTTCCCTCCGGCATGAAACTTTTGTGGATAACTCTAGCCATGATTGGAGCTCGAACGGCTGCAATGTCTCTAAATAGACTGGTTGATAGGCATATTGATGCACGTAACCCTCGAACAGCCCTTAGGGCATTACCTGCCGGTCAGCTTAGAGTCAATGAGGTCTATGGTTATACCGTATTATCGTTTCTTCTGCTGGGTATATCTGCGTACAAGCTTAATCTGTTGGCCTTATGGTTAATGCCGATAGCTGTTTTTTTTCTGGTGTTATATTCTTATACTAAAAGGTTTACTTGGGCCTGCCATTTAGTACTGGGAATTTCCTTGGGTCTGGCTCCTGCAGGAGCGTGGATAGGGATAACCGGTCATTGGGCTCTGGCCCCCGTCCTCTTAGGACTTGGAGTTATGACCTGGGTTGCGGGTTTTGATGTTGTTTACGCCTGTCAGGATGTTGAGTTTGACCGTAGGGAAGGCCTCCATTCCATACCGGCAGTTTTTGGTTTGAAAAGAGCCTTGGAAATATCATCCTTTCTACATATTCTGGCACCAATACTCTTCATTTCAGTAGGAGTAGTCATGTCTTTGAGTTGGCTCTATTATGTAGGAGTTGGAATTGCCATCGTATTACTTTTTCGACAGCATCATCTTGTTTCGGCAGACGACTTTTCCAGGCTGGGAGTTGCCTTTTTTGACCTTAATGGTTATTTAAGCATCTTACTTTTTGTTTTCTCGGTTCTGGATTTAACCTTACTGCACTGAATCTAAAGGGAGGTAAACTATGCCCTCACTGTTTGCCCTAAGCGAACTTAAGGATCTGGTAGATAAAATTGAAAACGGTCAACGTTTAGATCTTGATGACGGCGTACGTTTGCTGAAAAGTCAAGAGATATTGACCCTGGGATATATGGCTAATCTGGTGCGCGAACAGAAAAACGGCAATAAAACCTACTATAAGGTTAATCGTCCGATTAACTTCGCTGATATTGGAGGGTCTCTCACTGAAAAGGAAAGGTTCTCAACCGCCTTGATGAGCTATGGCAACCCAATATCCCCGGAAGAGTTCATTGACAGTCTGATTAGACTTCGAAACCAACAAGACCAAACTAAACAATTCAGCACTTTCAGTCCTGTTCCTTATTATGCAAAGGAGCAACAAGTTGAAGGAAGTATGGGTGCCGGAAATACAACCGGTAATGAAGATTTGAAGATGCTGGCAATTTCGAGAATTCTTCTCGATAATTTTTCCCATGTTAGAGCGTATTGGATGTTACTGGGGCAAAAATTAGCTCAAGTTTCCTTGGCCTTCGGAGTCGATGACTTAGATGGTACTGTTATGGAGGAACAGAGTACGCCCTTGATCCACTTAATACAAAAGGCGGGGCGAGAGGCTGTTGAAAGGGACTAAGCTTTAGAAGGAGGATAAGGCATTGCAGACGGAAACCTTGAAGATCATCGAGAAACGTTTAGCGGGTGAACGGTTGTCCATCTCTGATGGAATTGAACTGTTACAAAATGCTGATCTTCTTTCTTTGGGACAAGGAGCAAATCTCGTTAGACAACAAATGCATCCTGAAAAGGTAGTGACATTTGTGATTGACCGAAATATTAATTATACAAATGTGTGTTCCTGTCAATGTAAGTTCTGCGCATTTTATTGTAAGCCGGGTGATCCCCAAGGATATATTTTGTCACAAGACCTATTACGTGCTAAAATTGAAGAGACCATAGCAGTGGGAGGAACTCAGCTCTTGATTCAAGGGGGACTGCATCCTGATTTGAATTTGGAGTACTTTGAGAACCTGTTGCAGGATATCAAAACTCATTACCCTATTCACATCCACTCCTTTAGCCCTCCGGAAATATGGGATCTTGCGGATAAATCTAATTTGTCAATTGAGGAAGTTATCATACGTCTCCGTAATGCCGGGCTGGATTCCATTCCCGGAGGAGGCGCGGAAATCCTCGATGACCGTGTACGTCACTTAATAAGTCCGAATAAGATCGGCTGGCAGAAGTGGATGGAGGTTATGACGACTGCCCATAAGCACGGAATGAAGACTACTGCGACAATGATGTTTGGGCATGTCGAGACCTTTGAAGAACGAATTTTACATATGGCTCGTGTTCGAGAAGCGCAAGATCAAACCGGTGGATTCACTGCCTTTATCCCTTGGAGTTTCGCTCCTACAAACACATTGCTTGGTGGAGAGGGCAGTACAGGAGTAGAGTATTTAAGGACTCTGGCCGTGGCTCGTTTAATGCTGGATAATGTCCCCAACATTCAAGCTTCCTGGGTGACACAAGGTGCTAAGATGGCTCAGGTTGCCTTAAGCTTTGGAGCCAATGATTTTGGTAGTACTATGTTAGAGGAAAATGTGGTTCGAGCCGCAGGTGTTCAAACACGCGTCCCGTTGCAAGAGATTATTCGCTGTATTGAAGATGCAGGCTATCAAGCTGTGCAACGCAATACCCATTACGAATATCTAAAGGTCTACAGGAAGGAAGTGTAATGGATGCGCAGGCGACAGCGAAAGCATGATGAGGCAAATTTGCCTTTAACGGATCATTTAAAAGCCTTACGTAAAGTGCTGATAATATCTGCGTATGCTATATTAATTGGTACGATTATCGGCTGGTTTTTCAGTGATCAAGTCTTTGCTTATCTTGCAGCTCCCGTAATTCGATTGCAAGATATTTCATTTATTACGACTACCCCTATGGAACCGATGCTGGTTAAAGTTAAGGTAGCACTGCTGATTGGTATCGTTTTATCCCTGCCTATAGTAATCTGGCAGATCTGGAGCTTCGTCTTACCCGCCTTAAGGCAAAACGAACGAAAATATTTATACTTCATAGTGCCTAGCTCTGTAATCCTCTTTCTCAGTGGAGTTGGATTATGTTTTTTCGTAGTACTACCAATTGGGTTGAAATTTCTGCTTTTTGTAGGTGGTGATGCAATAACCTCCTACACTCCGTTACTAACTAAGGCCTCATATTTCGGATTCCTCACCACCATGTTTTTAACCTTTGGTTTGGTTTTTCAAATGCCTATTGTCTTATTAGTTCTGATTAGGATAGGTGTTCTAAGCCCTCAGGTCTTAGCATCAAAAAGACGTTGGGCAGTACTGATTATCGTAATCATAGCTGTAGTAGTGTCCCCGACGCCTGATTTATTGACTCAACTCCTCATGGCTGGGCCAATGTATCTTCTCTATGAAATAAGCATTTGGTTGGGGTATCTCGTCGCGCGTAGCAGAGAAAAAGAGTTGGCTTTAAAGTAAGGGGGGGAACCGATGGGATTAAGTGAAATCCTCTTGATTTTAGTTGTTGTACTTATTTTATTTGGTCCAGAGGATCTGCCGGTTATAGCGAGGTCATTTGGTAAACTGGTTTTTGAAATTCGTAAAGCTACCAATGAATTAACTAAAGAATTTCAAAGTACAATAGAAACGCCGGCAAATGTTATTAACAAAGCCTTTGAACAGACTACTTCGCCACGTGTTGTTGAAAAGGATACGGTCTCAACCTCAGATGAGTCGGAAGATCTTAAACCAGAAGAAGAACTTTTGACGTATGAGGATGAAATCCCGAAGAATCCACTGGCGGAACTGCCATCAGATATGGTATCTTATGAAGAAAAGGGTGCGAGCAGGTGAATCGGTTTTGAAACAACTCTGGCTCTTTAATCAAATAAATTCAGATTTGCAACGGGTTGAAAAAGAACTGACTAAATTCGTGGAGACGGGTTATCCAATTCTTCAAGATTCTGCAATCCATTTGTTGGCTGCAGGAGGAAAGCGATTGCGCCCGGCTTTTACGCTCTTAGCAGGAAAATTCTATGGTTATCCGCTGGAAAAATTAATGCCGGTTGCAATGGCTTTAGAACTCATACATATGTCTTCACTTGTTCATGATGATGTAGTAGATGCTTCGATGACTCGAAGAGGACGAGCAACAGTTAAAGCTAAATGGGGAAATATCGTTTCTGTTGAAACAGGGGATTACCTACTGGCAAAATCCCTGATGCTTATCTCAAAGATTGATAATCCCGAAGTTTCTCGAATTCTTGCTGAAATTAGTGTTGAAATGTGCCAAGGCGAGATTCAACAGATTAAGTGCACATTTGATGTGGAGCAAACCTTAAAGCAATACTATTATCGAATAAAACGTAAAACCGCCTTATTAATCTCTGCTTGCTGCAAATTGGGCGCACTGGTTTCAGGTGCTCCTAAGCGTCAAGTGTGGGCGTTAGGTGCCTATGGTCATTCCTTGGGTATGGCCTTTCAAATTGTCGACGATGTTTTAGATATTACAGCTAAGCCCTCTGAATTTGGCAAGCCAATTGGAGGGGACTTGCGCCAGGGAATAATGACCTTACCCATGATTCTCGCTCTTAAATCATCGCCACAGTCTTCTGAGTTAAGAGAATTACTCAAGAAAAAGGACAAAACCGAGGAAGAGGTCTGGGAAACAATAGCCATGATTAAATCCTCCGGAGCAATTGATCAGTCCATGCATCTTGTGGACATCTATATAGAAAAAGCTAAAAAACATTTGCAGGATCTGCCTAAGATTCCAACTCGCAAAGCCTTGGAAGAGCTCGCTGAATTTATACGGACTCGCAAGTTTTAGTTAATAGCTCACACCAATAGTTAAGCCCTGTAGCATTGTCTGCGGGGCTTTATCTAT
The DNA here is from genome assembly GCF_000765145.1 of Desulfosporosinus sp. HMP52. Lineage (GTDB taxonomy): Bacteria > Bacillota > Desulfitobacteriia > Desulfitobacteriales > Desulfitobacteriaceae > Desulfosporosinus. The sequence goes on from NZ_JMGA01000004.1 coordinate 10,531, forward strand.
GGATTTATGAATAGGTTCATTTTTAATTGACAATAATAAGGTCTACAAATATAATGAAAAATGAACAGATTCATTTTTTGTACTGAGAGGAATCTCTGGAGGGATACTAATGCATCAGGAAATGAGTAAGCGCGAGAAAAAGAAGCTTCAGACCAAAAAGACCATATCAGAAATAGCTCTAAAACTATTTTCTACCAAAGGCTTAGAGGAAACTACTATAGCTGAGATCATGGAAAAAGCTGCTCTGGGAACAGGCACTTTTTACAATTACTTCGAAACTAAAGAAGCGATTCTAAAATACTGTCTGGCTGAAAGAATAGATTGTGCCAAACAAACCTGTGAAGATATCCAAACTTCGGCCTTAAATGCTACCGAAAAATTGCATCAAATCCTAAAAGTTATATCCAAAACCCATGATGAGAATCAGCAGATGATAGGGTTATATGTTAAATTTAGTCGGAATCCTGACAAGGTTGAGCAAAAGCCACCCCATGGGTCACGGTTTGAAGAGATTCTAACCAGTATTATTATTGAAGGCCAAGCTAAGGATGAGTTCAGAAATGATATTCCACCGGAAATCATTAATGAGATGTTTTCCGGTATTCTTAAGTCTACCTTAAATAGCAATCTAGATTTTACTTTTATGGATAACATTAGCTATAAGCATTCTCTGTTATTAGAAGGTGTAATTAATAAAAAGGACTAACTAGCTACCCCTTCTTTCCAGTATCTTAATAGCAATACTTTTTTGGGGTATAATAACGCCTAAGGACTTTTTCCATAATAATGAAGACTATCTAAGAAAAGGGGCGATTTAGTGAAGGAACAACACGAGGGCATTGTAGAGGATATATGGCGGTTTTTCAGCTCAATGAAGTTAGGGCTGATACTCTTAGGATTAGTAGCTCTCGTCGCGGGAATAGGTACGGTTTTTCCACAAGTAAACTTAGACCCTCAAGGAGCTAAAGCCGTCAGTGAACTATGGCAAACACTTGGTTTTACTAATATTTATGGTTCGACTTTATTTCGTTTACTGATGGGTTTGTTATGCATCAATTTAATTGTATGCAGCATCCAGCGTTTTCAGGGGATTTATCATCAAACCTTTGCCCTAAAACCACCAGAAAACATTACAAGTGTGCCTAATAAAATTCAAGCTAAATTAAAAGGAGAGAGAGAACCTCTCAAGAATTCAGTTCAAGATCTCTTGCAACGAAATGGGTTTAAAGTTACAAGTCAAGAAATTGACAAAGACTGGAGTTTTATAGCCATTAAACGTCGCCTGGGAAACTGGGGCTCACTTATTTCCCATATTTCTTTTGTTGTGCTGGTCATCGGAGCAATCCTAGGTACAACCATGGGCTTTAAAGGCTTTATGATGCCTAGTGCCGGGACAACCGTGCCTCTAAGTTCCCTTAATTTATCCAAGGGAACCGTCAAGCAAGATTTTGATGTACATATTTATTCGGCCGAGGATCGCTTTTTGGAAAATGGAGACCGAGATAACTGGTATACAGATATGGCAATCATCGAGAACGGACAGGAAGTACTGCGTCAGACAATCTCTGTCAATCATCCCCTAACCTATCAAGGAGTGACTTTTTATCAGGCGAGTTTTGCTAATGGGGCGCGGCTTACCGTTGATCTGAAGGATCAAAAGATCCCGGTTGTTTTACAAGATCATGGGGGAAATTATTTTCAAGCACCGGGAACAGACCTTTATCTCATCGCTGCAGCCATTAAGAGTGACCCCAAAGAACCTGCTATGCTTTATCAAGTCTATAGAGGAACAGGTGTAGACCCTGTACAAAAAGGCCAAATTAACCTAGGACAAACTATTGACGTACAAGGGGAATATAAGCTAACCCTGGAGGGTAATGCGGGATTTACCGGATTACAAGTCAAGGAAGACCCTGGTGTAACGGTTATCTGGCTAGGGTGCGCTTTATTGCTGCTGGGACTTATCTTGTCTTTTTACTGGCGTACTGTGGTAGTATCGGGAGTGTTCAAATCAGGACAGGATTCAAATGGCGAACTGACGATAGGAGCCAGAGCCGGTAAAGTAACAGGTGGTCTCCAACAAGAGTTTGACCGTTTAATTCAGGGAATTCAATCGAAAAGGGAGGGCGCACTGTGAATCAGGGATTACAAAACCTGGAAACTTCATCCTTTTATATCATGTTAATGGCCTACACCCTTTCTATGTTATTTTACTGGGCTTGGATTGGAACTAAAAAAGATCTAATGGGCCGCTTTGCAACTTATCTTACCATTGTTGGCTTAGTAGCTAATACTGCAGCAATTATTTTAAGAATGATCATTGCAGGTCGTCCGCCCCTTTCCAATGCTTATGAGTTTTTGTTGACCTTCGTTTGGGGAATTACTTCTGTGTATCTGTTCGTCGAATTTCGTTATAAGCTGAAAGCTTTAGGTGCTTTTGTCATGCCTATTTCTTTCATGATTTTAATGTTCATTATTATGAGTATGGGAGCCGAGGAAAGAATCGCTCAATCCATACCTCCGGCACTTAAAAGTAAATGGATAACCTTCCACGTGGTTACAGCAATGTTTTCCTACGGAGCCTTTGCAATTTCCTTCGGCCTGGGGATTATGTATTTGCTTAAATTAAGTAGAGAAACAAATGGAAAAACGGCTAAATCTCAAGCCCAGGGAATTATCTCCCGGTTTCCTGATTTGGAAACAATCGATGAGCTATCCTATAAGGTAATTGGCTTTGCCTTTCCCCTCCTGACTCTCTGCATTATTACTGGTGCAATCTGGGCGAATTACGCTTGGGGCACATACTGGTCTTGGGATCCGAAAGAGACCTGGTCGCTGATTACTTGGATAATCTATGCTGCTTACTTACATGCCCGTTTGATGTATGGATGGAAAGGGAAAAGAGCAGCCTGGATGACCATATTTGGTTTTGCAGCGGTTTTATTCACGTTTTTTGGAGTCAATTATTTTTTGCCGGGTCTACATTCATACGCTGTCAGTCAAAACATTCTAATTGTTTAAATTGACTTTAGATTAGATAATTAGAGAGGCCAATAGTTTTTGCAGGAAAAATGTCTAATATTAAAGAACGTAAGAACTAGGAGAAAAGTTAGAGAAGGTGACTATTGTATATGTCCCAGTATTATCCGATATTTATAGATTTACATGCTCTGCCGGTTTTAGTTGTCGGAGGAGGAAAGGTTGCTTTACGAAAAGTTCAAACCCTTTTACATCACGGGTCTTTAGTCAGGATAGTCTCTCCTCGCCTCGTACCTGAACTCAAGGAGCTAATCGATGGAAAGACATGTTTCTGGAGGGAAAAAGAATATTCTGCGGAGGATATTCAAGATTCTATGTTGGTTTTTTCATGTACTGAAATTGAGGAGATCAATGCTCAAGTCTCACAGGATGCAAAAGCGAATCATCGTCTGGTGAATGTTGTGGATGATCCTGAAAAATGTAGTTTTATAGTACCTTCTATTATGGAAAAAGGTGATCTGAAAATTGCTGTGTCTACCGGAGGCAGCAGCCCCATTGTAGCTAGGCAAGTTCGAGGGGAATTGGAAGATTTGTACGGCCAGGAAATGGCTGAATATCTGGCCTTACTTAAAAATTGGAGAAGTAGAGCCAAGTCTGAATTACCTCCGGAAAAACGCACTGTTTTTTGGAATCGTGCTACAGATGGGGAAATTAGGGGACTCATTAAGGCTCAACGATTGACCGAAGCGAAAGGAGTGCTAGAAAAATGTTTCCTGTCGCTATTGGATTAAATCATCGCAGTGCACCTGTAGAAATCAGGGAAAGAATGAGTTTTCATCCATCTCAAATGCTGAAGGCTCTTAGAGAATTAAAAGAATGTCCGGGGATTCAGGGTGCAGTGATCCTCAGTACCTGCAACCGCACCGAGGTATATGCTGCCACAATGGATGTGGAGACAGGAATACGCTCAATTAAAGACTTTTTTTCCAGTCATCATGGAATAGAGGAAAAAATTCTGGAGCAATATCTGTATTCCCATACCTTATATGATGCCGTCCGCCATTTATTTCGAGTAGTTTCTGGACTGGATTCCCTGGTTCGTGGAGAAACCCAAATCCTTGGACAAGTCAGCAATGCTTATCAGCAGGCTAGCGATGCCGGGGTTACTAATAAGGTGATCAATGTCTTTTTTCAGACTGCCTTAGCAGTGGGAAAACGTGTGCGTACCGATACGATGATTGACCAGCATCCGGTGTCCATCAGTTATACAGCTGTAGAGCTGGCTAAACAGCAATTCGGAGAATTAGAAGGAAAAGGAATTCTAATCATGGGTGCCGGAGAAATGAGTACCCTGACAGCCAAACATTTAGTTTCCGCCGGAGCCACAACGGTGTTAGTTTCTAATCGCTCCTATGATAAAGCTGTTTTGTTAGCTCAAGAATGCGCCGGTCGTGCGGTTCGGCTGGATGACGTAGATCAGTATCTGGCGGAAGTAGACATAGTTATTTCTGCCACCGCCTCGAAGCATTTTGTTTTGATGCCAGAGCGCATGGAAGAAATTATGAAAATAAGAAAAAATCGTCCCATACTACTTATTGACATTGCGGTTCCACGGGATATTCACCCCGATGTTGGGAATATCCCTGAAATTACTCTATTTGATATTGATGATTTGCGGGGAGTTGTCGATCGACATCATCAAGAGCGAGAGCTGGCGGCAATTAAAGCTGAAAAGATTATCGATGAAGAAATGGAATTGTTTTTAAAATGGCATAACACCCAGTCTGTTGTACCAACAATTTTAGCCTTGCAGAAAAAAGGAGAACAAATCAGAGATCTGCAAGTTGAGCGTGCCCTGGAGCATTTTAGCGGATTAACGCCTAAACAGGAAAAGGTAATCCGTTCAATGGCCAATTCTATTGTTAATCATCTCCTGCATATTCCGATTATCAATCTCAAAGAGTATGCCAATACCAGTCAAGGACATCTCTATGCAGAAGTTTTTCAAAACATATTTGATTTAAATGTTGGTGATGAAGGTGCTCGTCGAAACATGACCAAGAAGAGTCATGCCCAGGGGTGCCATAGGAGGGCTGAATGAAGAATATACGCATTGGAACTCGAGATAGTCAATTAGCAATGTGGCAAGCTGAGTGGGTTCAATCTCAACTAACTAAGCTATATCCGGATCTCAATTTTGTGCTTGTACCTATGAAAACTAAAGGGGATAAGATTTTAGATGTTCCACTTTCTAAGATCGGAGATAAGGGATTATTCACCAAGGAATTAGAACATGGTCTCTTAAATGACGAACTCGACATGGCTGTTCATAGTCTTAAAGATATGCCAACCCAATTACCCCCGGGTTTAATCATTAGTGCTTTTTGTGAGAGGGAAGAACCCAGAGACGTTTTCCTAAGCAAGAATGGAGTAAAACTCGAGGAGCTGCCTCCTGGAGCTCTGATTGGAACAAGTAGCTTGCGTCGAAAGTCTCAGCTCAAACATTATCGGCCGGATCTAAATTTCACAGACTTAAGAGGTAATCTGCAAACTCGTTGGCGTAAGTTGCAAGAATCTGACATGGTGGGTATTGTTCTGGCTGCTGCCGGTGTCAAACGACTGGGCTGGGCAGACCGGATTACTCAGATTTTACCTGAAGACATTATGTTGTCTGCAGTCGGGCAAGGTTCTATCGCTATTGAAATCGATGAGAAACGTTCTGATATTGCCGAACTCTTAGCTCGTTTAAATCATCCGGAAACTGAAAGAGCCGTACGAGCTGAACGTACATTAATGCGCAAACTTGAAGGAGGCTGTCAAGTTCCTATCGGGGCTTTGGGTCAAGTGGTTGAAGGGGAGATAACCCTGCGAGGAATGGTGGCAAGTTTGGATGGTGTTCGCATACTTAAGGCAGAAGTAAAGGGTACAGATCCCGAAAAAGTAGGTATCGAAGTCGCTAATCGTTTGATTGAGATGGGAGCCGCTTCAATATTAGAGGAAATTCGCTAGAGTCTTATTATGTCTTGTACTGCCATGGTAATTGTGGTTACGAGATGAAATTTGAAATTAATCTAAGGTAATATATAATATAATAAGAAGCTAAGGGTGATGGCAAACAAAACGTCCCCTTGACATGCTTCCTGGATAGGAGTGTTGGTTTTGAGTAAGGGATATGTATATTTGGTGGGTGCCGGTCCGGGAGACCCTAAGTTAATTACCATTAAGGGGTCGGAGTGTATAGCCAAAGCAGATGTGTTAGTTTATGATCGATTAGCTTCACGGCGCCTTTTAACGTTAGCTCGTCCGGATTGTGAGCTCATCTATGTGGGAAAATCGCCGGATCGCCACACACTTCGGCAGGAAGAGATTAATCAAGTTCTTGTGGATAAAGGCTTAGAGGGAAAAATCGTGACCCGTCTTAAAGGTGGGGATCCTTTTGTCTTTGGCAGGGGAGGCGAGGAAGCGGAAGCTTTGCTCAAGGCAGGGATTCAATTTGAAGTAGTTCCCGGCATCACTTCGGCCATTGCGGTTCCCGCTTATGCAGGGATTCCGGTAACTCATCGTGATCTCACATCTTCCTTCGCAGTTATAACAGGGCACGAAGACCCTACTAAGAATGAGACCAGTATTCATTGGGATCATCTTGCCCAGTCTCATGGCACCTTGGTTTTCCTAATGGGCATGGAAAATCTCCCCTTGATCGCCCAAAAGTTAATGGAAAACGGGAAGAAGTCGACGACTCCTGTGGGAATTATTCAATGGGGGACAAGGCCGGAACAAAGGACTTTGGTTGGGCAACTGGATACCATTGCTGAAGAAGTTAAAAAACAGAACTTTACTAATCCTTCAATCATAATTGTTGGAGAGGTTGTATCCCTTAGGGAGAAACTCCAATGGTTCGAAAAGAAGCCATTGTTTGGTCAAAGAATCGTTGTTACTCGGGCTCGCCACCAGGCAAGCGTACTGACGCAAGAAATTGAAGCTTTAGGCGGAGAGGCTTGGGAATTCCCGACCATTGATATCGCGCCACCCACGGATAACTCAGCCTTAATTAATGCTATCAAAAATCTAAGAGAATTCCAGTGGCTTATTTTTACCAGTGTTAATGGGGTAGAGGCTTTCTTCGAAGAGTTAAGTATTCAAGAACGAGATGTGCGGGAGCTTATCGGCTTGGAGATAGTTGCCATAGGCCCAGCTACCCAAGCTTCCTTGGAGAAAAGGGGACTTCGTGCTGCTTATGTTCCTGAAGAGTATAAAGCAGAGAAGATTGTGGAAGGCCTGACAAGCAGAGTCTCCAAAGGGCAAAAGGTATTGCTGGCCAGGGCCGAAGAAGCTAGAGACGTTCTGCCTGTATCTCTTAAGGCTATGGGTGTGGAGGTCTCGGATGTCCCAGTCTATAAGACAGTTCTGGGGGGAGCAAATAGTGGGGAATTGAAACGAATGCTTGCTGAGCAGGAGATTCATAAGGTTACCTTTACCAGCTCGTCAACGGTACGAAATTTTATGGAACTTTTGGATGGAGAAATATCGCTGCTGAACGGTGTCTTACTTTACTCAATCGGTCCAATCACCAGCGCTACAGCTCGCAAGCTTGGTTTGACTATTTATAAAGAGGCAAAAGAGTATACGATTCCCGGTCTAGTTAATGCCTTAATGGAGGAGTGAGAGTATGATTAGTGTCACAAAGCTCTTATTTGATACAGAGTACTTCGGAGATTCTTTGAGATACAATAAAGACTCTCATGGTGCCCGAAACGGAACAACCACTCTTTCCGGGCCGGTGGTGGTTTGGAATTCCACCAAGACCTGTAATTTGAAATGTGCCCATTGTTATATGGAGTCTGAAGCTCAGAACTACGAGGGAGAAATGTCCACTGAAGAGGCTAAAAGATTTATTGATGATCTCGCCGAATTCAAATCTCCCGTTTTGCTTTTTTCCGGCGGAGAGCCTCTTATTCGTCCTGACTTCTTTGAGTTGGCGGAATATGCAATTTCTAAAGGTCTTCGCGCAACCCTTTCGACAAATGGTACTCTGATTACTCCTGAAGTTGCCCGCCGCATCAAAGACATCGGGATTTCCTACGTCGGAATCTCCCTGGATGGTCTGGCAGATGTGAATGACAAGTTTAGAGGTAAAGAGGGAGCCTTTAAGGCGGCAATGCAAGGAATTCAAAACTGCGTAGCCGTGGATCAGCGAGTTGGGCTGCGGTTCACTATTAACAGTCATAATATTAAAGAACTTGATAAGATCTTTGATTTTATTGAAGAAGAGAACATCGATCGGGTTTGTTTCTACCACCTGGTCTATTCAGGTCGAGGGAACAAAATGATTGCAGAAGATGTAACGCCAGAGGAATCCCGGCAAGCCATGGATACAATTATTCGCAGAACCCGAGACTTTGAAGCGCGAGGCTTAAAAAAGGAAATTCTAACCGTTGATAATCACTGTGATGGGGTTTACATGTACATTCAAGCCTTAAAAGAGGATCCTACCAGAGCACAAAAGATTAAGGATCTGATTGGTTTTAATGGTGGAAATCGTTCCGGTATTGCCTTTGGAGAAGTGGACCCCCTGGGCTATGTGCATCCCGACCAGTTCACTCAGCATATCACCTTTGGAAATGTCCGAGAACGTAAAATAGCTGATATTTGGACAGATGTTACCCATCCTTTGATGGCAGGGCTTAAAGACCGCAAAGCTTTATTAAAAGGACGATGTTCAAAATGTCAGTACCTGGATATGTGTAACGGGAATTTCCGCACCCGAGCTGAAGCAGTTTCGGGAGACTTCTGGGAGTCAGACCCGGCTTGCTATCTTACCGATGAAGAGATTGGAATTAAGTAAAGATAACAACGATGAAGTTGGGATAGGGTTTAACTACAGGAGGAGGTTCTTGAGAAATGGAATTAATCAGGCGTCCCCGCCGTTTACGGGTTAACGAGACAATCCGAAATATGGTACGAGAAAATCATCTTAGAGTAGAGAATTTGATTTATCCCATGTTTGTCATGCCCGGCGCAAAGAAAAGGGTTGAGATTTCCTCAATGCCGGGAGTATATAACTATTCCCTTGATGAATTTATCCTTGCTCTTAAAGAAGTTGTAGAACTTGGAATCCCATCGGTGCTGCTCTTTGGTATCCCCGAGAGCAAAGATACTGTGGGATCAGGGGCTTACCATGAGCAAGGAATTGTCCAACAAGCTGTACGTCTAGCCAAGGAACATTACCCCAATCTTTATATCATCACGGATGTCTGCTTGTGTGAATACACGGATCATGGACATTGCGGCTTGATAGAAAAAGGTCAGGTTTTGAATGACCCAACCCTTGACCTGCTTGCTAAGACAGCACTTTCCCAGGTCAAAGCTGGAGCAGATATGGTTGCTCCCTCGGACATGATGGATGGGCGTGTGGCAGCAATCAGAGAAATGTTAGACCTAGAGGGCTTCACTAATATTCCAATTATGGCTTACTCAGCAAAGTTCGCATCAGGATTTTACGGGCCTTTTCGCGAGGCAGCAGGATCAACTCCGCAATTCGGAGATCGCAGAACTTATCAGATGGATCCTGCCAATGGCAATGAAGCTATGATCGAGACGGATTTAGACATTGAAGAAGGGGCAGACATGGTTATCGTCAAGCCGGCAATGTCCTATGGAGATATTATTTATCGAACCAAAGAACGCTACGGTGTACCGGTGGCAGCTTATAATGTCAGCGGAGAATATGCCATGGTTAAAGCCGCTGCTGCTAACGGCTGGATTGATGAGAAGCGCATAGTTTTGGAGGCCCTGCTGAGTATGAAACGTGCAGGAGCGGATTTGCTGATCACCTATCATGCCTTAGATGTGGCGGGATGGCTTAGAGAGGAGGGTTAAGCATGATCGTTTCTTGGAATACAACCATTGATTGCAATATGGCTTGTGATCATTGTTATCGTGCTGCCTATTACAATCATGGAGATTACATGGCTGAGGAACCTTGGTGCTTGTACCACAGGAGGAAGGGGGTTTAGTATGGATGCAACGGACAGAGCCTTACTAAATGCCATCCAAAATAATTTTCCAATAGCGGTTCATCCCTATTGGATCTTAAGTGAAGCAGTAGGTATTACTGAAGATGAGGCTTTTAAACGAATTCAAAATCTTCGTCAGGAAGGGATAATTCGTCGTTTAGGGGGAGTCTTTGATTCCCGTCGTTTAGGTTATTACAGTACCTTATGTGCCGGTAAGGTTCCCGAAGATAAAATACCTGTGTTAGCTAAGCTTTTGGACGAAATTTCTGGGGTAACTCACAACTATATTCGTGACCATGACTACAACGTTTGGTTTACCCTAATAGCCCGCTCACATGCGGTAGCGGAACGCATTCTCCATAATATTCGCGAGGAGGCAGGAGTGTCGGAGATCTTTACTCTTCCCGCATCGAGAGTTTTCAAAATCAATGTTAATTTTGATTTTGAGACATCCTTAGATGACCTGGATCAAGACGACGGTCAAAATCCTTTAGGGGAGTATGCCTCAACCAGCCAAAAGCAAGAGATTCCTTCTTATGAATTAAGCAATGATGAAATAAGTCTTATTCGAGTTATCCAGGGTAATTTGCCGGATTCTCCGACGCCGTTTATTGATCTGGCCGAAAGCCTGCAATGGCCTACTGACAAAGTTATTTCAGTTGCCAGTCACTTACTGGAAATGAAAATACTCCGCCGTTTTGGGGCAGTTCTCCGTCATCAAAAGGCCGGCTTTGTAGCTAATGCCATGGGTGTTTGGCAGGTAGATCAGGACCAGACGGAAAAGGTCGGAAAAATAATGGCCCGTTTTAAAGAAGTAAGTCATTGTTACCAGCGACCGACACTTGAGGATTGGCCATATAACCTATTTACCATGATTCACGGACGTTCGGCAGATGATTGTGAAGACATAATGAAGAGGATTGCCCAGGCAACGGGAGTTAAGACTTATTCCATGCTTTTTAGCGTGGCCGAATTAAAAAAGAGCAGCATGCAGTATTTCTCCGATGACTACCAGCCGTAAGACTCCCATCTTCTATAAGTACGAAGGCATCCGGTGACGAAAACCCGGGTGAGGGTGGTGAGGAAGAGATAACGGCTGCTACGTCCCTGGATAAGTTCTTCTAAGCTTCAGATGGAGTAAGTATTCCTCTTAGGCATACTCCATCTTAAGCTAAGAATCACTTGATTAGAGGAATCCATTTAGAAAGGAGATAGGTTATTGAGTTTCGTCGATGAAAAAAGCCGTCAAGCATTTGCTAAAGCCCAGGTGGTGATTCCCGGAGGTGTTAATTCACCGGTCAGAGCATTTAAATCCGTCGGACGGGATCCCGTGTTTATCGACCGGGGTGCAGGGGCTTACATTTGGGATATTGATGGCAATCAATACATTGATTATGTAGGATCATGGGGTCCTTTAATCCTTGGACATGCTCACCCCGATGTGGTTGCAGTGATTAAGCAAGTGGCTGAACGAGGGACTAGTTACGGTGCCCCTACTGAAGTTGAAACCATCTTAGCAGAAGAAGTACTGAAAGCTTATCCTTCCATGGAAATGGTACGTATGGTCAATTCCGGAACAGAAGCGACCATGAGTGCTTTGCGTTTAGCCCGAGGGGCTACAGGCAGATCCAAGATCGTAAAGTTTGAGGGCTGCTATCATGGTCATGCGGATCAACTTTTAATCAAAGCCGGAAGTGGTGCCCTTACCTTTGGTGTGCCCACATCTCCGGGGGTTCCAACTCAAACGGCAGCTACTACAATTTCAGCTCAGTTCAATGATCTTGAAGGATTGACTGAGATCTTCAAGCGTGAAGGTGAGGAAATTGCTTGTGTAATTCTGGAACCGGTAGCAGGGAACATGGGAGTTGTCTTGCCTGAGAAAGAATTTTTACAGGGACTGAGACGTTTAACCAAAGAGTATGGGGCATTATTGATATTTGATGAAGTAATGACTGGTTTCAGAGTTAGCTACGGGGGTGCCCAGGCTTATTTTGGGATTGATCCCGATTTGACCTGTCTTGGTAAGGTAATCGGAGGGGGACTCCCAGTTGGTGCTTACGGTGGAAAACGAGAATATATGTCCCAGATCGCTCCCAGTGGTCCGATTTATCAAGCCGGAACTCTCTCAGGTAATCCACTAGCTATGAACGCAGGGTTAGCCACCTTAAAATTGTTGCAGCAACCGGGAACTTATGAGAAATTACAAGCCCTGACTGCACGGCTTTCTAATGGCTTAAAAGAGCTTGCCCAAGAAGCCGGGCTTCCAATTTGGGTTAATTCTATCGGTGCTATGTTTTCGGCCTTCTTTACAGACACTCCCGTCAGAGATTATGCCAGTGCCTGTTCCTCCGATGTAGAGAAATTTGCCAAGTTCTTTCGCGGCATGTTAGAAGGCGGCATTTACTTAGCCCCCAGTCAATTTGAAGCCGTCTTTTTATCCACGGCACACACTGATTCGGACATTGACAAAACCTTAGAGCAAGCTCGAATCGTGCTTAAAACTCTTTAGAAGGTTCTGGAAAACAGTAGATGCTTATACCATTATGACAGGGGGGACTTTGCCTGATGGAACGCAAAAAGCGCGTCATAAGAACCCTCATTACAATTAGCTTATTAGCAGCCTTAATAGCTGTGCTGTATTTTTCTCGTGACGCTGATCCTAAAAATCCGCATTCGACGGTACCTAAAGAAACTTGGATTCATGGACCGAAAGGACATGGATATGCTGTTATGAATAACCAGCAACCGTGGAAACAGTGTTATGAATGTCATGAAGAACAAGGACTGGGCGGCGAAGCCTATTGCCAAAGTTGTCATGATCAATCAGGTGTGAAGGTTGAGATACCCCAAAAGCCAGCTGGTAAATAATTATACTAAAATGTATCTTGAGAATTTTATAAGTCTCAAACAATTAACCGCTTGAATTAATATTTTTCAGCGGTTAATTTTATAGAAAAAAACTACGGCTTGAGAATTGTGATTATGCACGATTCCGAGCCATAGTTTTTTTAATTAACTGCAGGTAATACTTTGCTTAATTATATGGAGGATGTAGCTACTAGACCATATTACTGGAGAATTTACGAAAGCTTTGAATCATCGATCCCAGCCAGCCATTCTTCTATCTCACCAATAACCGATTGAACTGCTCCTTCTTTAAAGGGAGAAATTAAGTGGGCAAGCTTTACTAATTCAAGAAAGGATTTGCTGCCACCTGCTTTACAAAGAGTTAGATAATCTTGCCAAGCGCTTTCTCTCTCTTCTTGAGACCTCTTCCAAAATTGGAAGGCACAAATTTGAGCTAAGGTATAGTCAATATAGTAAAAGGGAGCGTTGAAGATATGCCCTTGCTGATGCCAGTAACCCCCCTGATCTAAGTACTCATTATCTGAATAGTTGCGGTGGGGAAGATACTTTCTCTCAAGTGAACGCCAGGCGGCTTTCCTTTCAGAGGGTGATGCTTGGGGATGAGAGTAAACATAATGCTGATACTCATCAACAGTCACTCCATAAGGGATAAAGAGAAGGGCTTCACTCAAGTGAGTAAAGCGATATTTATTGGCAGCATCCTTGAAGAATAGCTCCATCCATGGCCAGGCAAAGAATTCCATGCTCATGGAGTGAATTTCACAGGATTCATAAGTCGGCCATTGATATTCCGGTAAGGTATGACTTCTGCTTGAATAAACCTGAAAGGCATGCCCTGCTTCATGGGTAAGTACGTCTACATCACCGGAAGTTCCGTTAAAATTGGAAAAGATAAAGGGTGCTTGGTATTTGCTGATATAAGTACAATACCCGCCCCCGGCCTTGCCCTTTTTAGTGACCAGATCCATCAGATCATTTTCGAGCATGAAGCTAAAAAATTCATGAGTCTCCGGAGATAGTTCTTGGTACATACGACGTCCATTTTCAATGATCCAGTCAGCATCTCCTTGAGGCTTAGCATTGCCGCTAAGGAAGCTGAACTTCTCATCATAATATAAGAGTTCATCCAAACCGAGGCGGTTTTGTTGCCGTTCTCGAAGCTTCGTCGCCACAGGAACAATCTGTTCTTCGACTTGCTTTCTGAATTTGGCCACCATCTCCGGGGTATAATCGGAACGAAGCATACGAGCATATCCTAGCTCGATATAATTAGCAAAGCCTAGTTTCTGGGCGATTTTAGTCCTGACCTTGACAAGCTCAGCAAAGATTTGGTCAAGCTTTGCTTCCTGTTCTTTGAAGAAGCCATATTTTGCCTCGTTGGCGCGCTTTCTCAGCTCACGATTTTCGGACTGTAAGAAGGGCCCTAAACCTGAAAGATTGCGTTCTTCTCCTTCAAACAGAATTTTAGCAGAGGCAAGCAGCTTCGTGTACTCCGTGGACAATTTGTTTTCCAACTGCAGATCTTCAACAATCTCAGGCTTAAAGGTTTTAAGGGTTAATTCTGCTATATTAAACAATTGTTTGCCCCATTGTCCTTCCAGCTCCTCACGGTAAGGAGAAGTAAGCAATGCTTGATAGAATTCGGAAATCAATCCTTGATAGATCGGTGTTGTGTCATCGAAGTATTCCTGCTCTTTTTCGTAATAGGAATCTGTGGTATCTACGGAATGGCGGATTGAGACGAGTTGGGACATTGATTCGAACTCGCTTCGCAAGAGGTTAATCTGGGTCAGGGAGGCATTTTGTTCGGAGTAAGAAGGAGCTTGGCGAAACTTATCGAGAAGGGTATTAAACTCTGACTGCAGTTCGGTAATGTTGGGTCTTAGGTAAGGGTATTCTTTGAATTTCATTGAGAGTCACCTCTATTAAAGTTTTTGAGCGCTTTCAAGCGGCTTCTTTAAGTTTCAGATTTGAGCCAGATCTTTTGGATACAGGGTACGGTTCTGTCGGGCTCTGGGGGAGCGCTTTTCTGCACGCGTCTGCGAGTTCCACCGCTGGTTCGTTGGACGGTTCGCGAGCGCGTCCGAACCTCCGGGTATGCCTGCATGTGTGCCGCTCCTTGCCATCCTGCAAGAAGGCTAATACGTGCGAAGACAGTGTCTTCGGGCACCGCGGCATCAGTCCATCCATGGACAAGTCCTGCGGCGCGCTACGAGGACGCGAACCGTCGGCATTCGCCTTAGCGCGGTTCCACTGACGCAACCGCTTTGCAGAAAAGCGCTTCTCCAGCCAGCTTGCTAGGAGTGAAAGCAATACTTAGGTGGGGCTCAGGTAAGGCTCTGCGAAATCTTTAGCGTGTTAGGAAGACAGTCCTTTAGATTTTCATCATCTACCCCCAAAGGGGTGGTTTCACCCACAAGAGTGAACGAATTTCATGGAGAGGCGATAGGGCCCACAAAGCTTGCCCGGGGAAGCGTAGCCAGCGGTTCACTTCAGATATTTCCCAGAGGTTTTGCACGAAAGTGTCCGGTACGATAGTCTCCAGTGGAGAGTATCGCCGAAGCCGTGATCCCTTAAGGAATCCCTAACGGCGTAGGATACATTTTCGCTGAAGCTGCTATCTCCAAAGAATACTTATCCGCTGAAGACGCTCCCACGCAAGCGCGTGGGTTAGCCCCGGAATGTTGATTGACAAGAAACACTGTCTTCGCTCGAATTAGCAGGTCTTGCAGGATGTGGACAAAGCCGCCTGCTCCAAGGACCCTAGTTCATCCTCTGACGGTGCTGCCTTAGTAGCGGCATGAATGGCTACCATGAAAACACCCCAAAACACTCTTAGGATAAAAGACCTGAAAGACAGGGCGGCTTCGATCCACAGGAGTGAACTCATTGCATGGAGAGGCGGTAAAGCACACAAAACTTTCGTGGGAAGCGAAGCCACGGGTTCACCTCAGGTATTACCCGGAGGTTTGGCACGAAAGTGTCCGGTGGACATTTTCGCTGAAGCGGCTATCTCCAAAGAATACTTATCCGCTGAAGATCGCTCCCGCGAAAGCGAGTGGGCGAGCCTCGGAATGCTGAGTGTACGGATGTGGGCGAAGCTGCCTGCCCCGAAGGACCTATGCGATTCTACGAACGAGGCAATACCCAAGTCACTCCAGTCTCTTGGATAGCCACTTTTTCGATTTGCCCCGCAGCCGCTTGGCGGAAACGCAGGATAGGCTCATCCATGGGCTCTCTAGATAGCTTAAAAGCCCCCCAATGCATAGGGATAACCCATTTTGCTGACATCTCCTCGCCCATTTTCCAGGCCTGTTCAGGAGTTGCATGCTTATCCTCAAAAGACTTTGGTGAATATGCCCCAATACCCAGGATCGCTAAGTCAATGGGTATCCCATTCAGTTGTTGTTTGATTAATTCCGTATAGCCTGTGTCGGCTCCGAAGAAAATATTTATACCGTTTTTAGATAATAAGAGACTGTTGGCTTCCATACCTTTTTTCCAGGGTATTCTGGCTCCCCAGTGTTTTCCTTCGATGGCCTTAACCGTGACTCCAGCCAAGCAGGTAGTTTCTTGCCAGTGTAGCTCTTCAATAGATTTGTAGTTCATACCGTTCCACAGGGGGAGAGTGTTTTTGGCAGTAATAGCAAAGGTATTTGCTGATTGGAACTTGCGTAAAGTTGGATAATCAAAGTGGTCTGTGTGAGCGTGGGATACCAGCATCAAATCTATTGGACCAACTTCATCACTCTTCAAAGGTGAAGCGATGTAACGACTGGGGCCTATTGTCAGGTTCCCTACGGGAGTAATACCAATGTGTGAATATAAGGCGGGGTCAATAAGAATTCTAGTTCCGAAAAAGTTAATCAAAAAACTGGCATGGCCCAGCCAGGCTACAGTAACTTCAGAGTTTGACCATTTTTGTGGAGTTGGGATATGCTTCGGTATTATTAATTTGTTTTGATGTTCGTCATCTAAGACATTATTAATGGCAATATAACCTCCAGTCAAGCCAAGAGTACCTAACAGGCCAAGGCTAATAAATCTACGCCGTGTATATTGATTCTGGGGGGCCCTAGGTAACTCTGAGTCCAACAAATCGTCTTTATCTTTCAAACTATCACCCCTGTATGAACCTTCAGGAATATTAGAATAGCTCCACTTTACATTTTAAGATTATATTTAGTATTTGGTGAATATATCCAAATGCAATTATCCGGTTTTCTGAGAAATCCATTGAAAGATTTCATAAACTATGTAGATGGAATACACACTGTACGATGGCGAATGCAAAAAGAGAGCAAGCAAAAAGAAAGCAAGCAAAAAGAGAGCAAGTGAAAAGAGAACAAGTGAAAAGAGAACAAACAAAAAGAGTGAACAATAAAAAGAATCCAAGCAAAAAGGGGAGTGACCTATGAGAATATGGCGGGTGCTTTGTAATTGGTGGAAGTGGATTTACTACTTTTGCCGAAGATCCCCTAAGAAAGCTAAAATTCGCCCAACCTTTGGCAGCACGTTTATTCAATATTGGTACTGTCAAAACTGGGACTTTGATCGTTGGCTGGAAGAGTATCAAATGTTGCAAAAGATAGGAATTAGTGAAATTATCCTTCAGAACATTGCTGATACCAAATCTCAGTACGCGGTTTATCCAACGAAGATGGAAGGATACACCTGTAATAGTATCGATATGGTTGAAACTGCCTTGAGTGCCGCCGATAGTATAGGCATGAATGTGCGTATTGGTCTAGGGTATAGCCATGACTGGTGGTCTAACGATATTTATGAACATACCTGGCTGGAGGACGAGGCTGAAGTCAACAAGCAAATGGTATTAGAGATTGTTAGGATGTATGGTGGACATAAAGCACTAAAAGGTTGGTATATTCCCTATGAGTTTCACCCGCTAACAGCCCTGAGTATTTTCCAACAGGCAGATCTGAATAGATTTTTTAAAGAGATTGCCAACACCATCAAGGCTAACAGTTCCCAAGATATCATGGTTGCTCCCTACTATAAAGCTCAGTTGACCTGGAATATTACTTTGGCATCTTGGGCCTATAGTGTGCATCATATTTTATATGATACAGGGATCGATATTCTTGCCTTGCAGGATAGTATTGGAGCAGGCTTTAACTCCCTGAATCATTTAGATCAAATTTATGCCTATACAAGGAAGGCTACGGACGAAATCGGAATGACTCTCTATGCCATCACAGAAACTTTTGAGGTTAATGGCACGGAATATTTATCGGCTAAACAACATCGGATTAGTGAGCAACTGGCCAGAGAATCTGCTTATGTAAGGGGGTTCGTAGCTTTTAGCATCAACCACTATCAGAATCCTAAAGAAGCTGCCCAGGCAACTGGTTATAAGGATTACTATAACTACTATCTCGAACACAAACAATAAGATTTATAAATTCCGCAACATTCACTTCTTGTAAGTGGATGTTGTGATTTGCAGGTGTTCACTTATGCCTCTAAATACTACAAATTCTCGAGGAATAGACGGACAACATCCGCTCCACCTACTATAGTTCCGATTGAGCCGCCTAAGTTGGCTAAGGTAACAATAATCAGAATTCTGGTGACCTTATTATTCCAAAAACCCTTAAGGCTAAAAACATCCTCGGAAAGATTCTCAAAATCTCGAACACTGGGGCGGCGGAGATAGGCTTGAACAATTCCGGCAAACCATCCGGCTGCAATCAGAGGGTGTAAGGTAGTGATAGGAGCTACGACAAAGGATGTAAGAATCGTCAGAGGATGACCAAAAGCAAGTGCAGTTCCCAAGGCAGCAAAGGATCCGGTCCAGAGTACCCAACTTATAGTTTGCTGAATTCCAGCAGCAGGATTGGCAATAAAGGTATAGACCATAACTGCCAGGATTAGAAGGGGAATAGACCAACCGATAATTTTGAGGGTTTTTGATTGCGCTGGTACTTCAGAGAGCTTTGCTAAATCGTGCTCCTTTTTCAGTTCTTCTTTGATTCCGGGGACGTGGGCAGCCCCTAAGACTGCCACAACTTTGCTTCCTGGGGCGTCTTTAATTTTTTGTGCTAAATACTGATCTCGTTCGTCTATCAAAGGAAGTTTTAACTTTGGGAAGCTTACGGTAAATTCATTAAGTATGGAATTAAGCATATCCTGTGATTTCATCTTCTCCAGATCCTCTTCAGAAATGTCTTCATCATCAAAAATACTAAAGAAAATCCCTGTAAGAAGCTTAACTTTTCCCCAGAACCCTACACCTTGCCAAATCCGGGAAAAGGTAATTTGGATGTTTCTATCTGCCAGTACTAGGTTGGCTCCTATTTCTTTGGCAGACTCAGCCCCTTGAATCATCTCTTGACCGGCATTAATTCCAAATTGTTTGGCGAGACGCTTTTGAAAGGAAGAGATTACAAGATTTATTAGCAGTAAAGTTGCCTTCTTTTCTTTAATAATCTTGAAGATATCAGTTTCCTTCCACTTATTACCTTCAATGATTGTTTGATAGCGTGGTTCATCTAATTCTAAACAAACTGAGTCAGGCCTTTCCGCTTCAATAACTTCTTTCACAAGTTCTGCACTTTGCTTGGATACGTGAGCAGTTCCGATTAGAATGAATTCTTTACCGTATAGATCGACTCTAGAAATGCTTTCGTTTTCTTCGAACATAATTACCGTCCTTTAGCTTTAATCTTACTGCCTTGACATCTTTTCTCAAAGTTCATTGTACTCTAATTTCCCCCTGTACTACAAATTTGTTCCGGCAGAAAAACTTAGAAAAAAAGCTCCCCGGGGAGCCAAAACAGTGAAAGCACGTTGAGTGTCCAGTTCAACGTGCTTTCATGATTATATTATGGAGGTTTTCTTCTCAAACAGCCGGAGGATACTGTTTAAAGAAGGCACTTCCAACATTTTAACCGCCTTGGAGAATAAACCAATAACCATTAAATCTAATCTTCTAAAAACTCCAGGAAAGGTTTATCCATACCAACTAGTGCGTTGACCATTAGTTCTACTAAACCACCATATTGAACATTAAATTTCTCGGTTGCTTCATAGAACTCCAGAATGTCACGAATAGCTCCTTTACAATTAGAACAAGGTGCACAAACATATTTAGGGACTGAAACATTTTCCATGCTGTCCTGGAAGGCTCCAAGAATCTGGTTAAACTTCATCCGAGTGCTTATTTTATTTCTCCATTCGGAGAAATTCATCGAATTCGTAATGGCAAACCCGCCGCCTCCGCCGCAGCAGTAATTGTCAACTCCGTGAGGTGTCATTTCTCTAAATTGAGGACTAATCACTTTCAAAACATTTCTCTGAGGTTCGACGATTCCCATCCCTCGGACATAATTGCAAGGATCGTGAAGGGTTACGGGAAAATTATTCTTACTGGGATCTAGCTTTAACCGTTTATCCCTAACCATATCCCAAAGGAGAGGGAGACAACTCTCAACCGGAACTTTTGCATCCCCATAAACCATCCGATCTCCTACAATTGCCGAAGCTTTGTGGGCATGACCGCACTCTGCAATAACTATACGATTGACTCCTAATTCTTTGGCCACTTTCATTTGCTTAACAGCCAGGGTCTTGGCTTGGAAATCATCGTACCAGATGCCATAATTGACATTATCATATCCGGTGATTTCACTACTTAGAGTCCAGTCTAGACCAGCTTCTTCGAAAAGAATGGCAAAAGCGATAGGGTTTTCAGGCCAAGCCATGTACTCGCCGGCATTATGTAAGAGCAGAATATCTGCACCTTTTTTATCAATGGGGAACTTAATCTTCCGACCATATTTCTCTTCGATTTCCTCTTCCAAAAACTCAATCGTGTCCAGGAAAGCCGGTTTGGTAATGCCTGTCGAGGAGCCAGTTTTCAGTTGGAGAACGGTACCTTTGGTATGTAAGGGAAGAGGGGCTATGCCCATTTCTTGGCTGAAGATCTTACGAATCTCTTTGGTGAGGATAGCATTATCTAAGCCTAAGGGGCAGGTTTGAGCACAACGCCGACAAAGATTGCAGCGGTATGCTAATTCCCCGAGACGGGCTATGGTCTCCCAGTTCACATCGATATCAGCTCCGACGAAACGACCCAGTAGTTTTCCGCTTAGACTGAAGTACTTCTTGACAATTTTCCTGAGGACTTCCGAGCGGAAAATAGGACGATATAATTCGTTTTTTCCAGACGCTTCGTAGATATGGCAGGCAGCAGAACAAGTATCACATTTTGCGCAGTATTCGAAGGATAATAGGAAGGGTTGGAGCACTCCGTTGTTGGCATCCGAAAAGCTTTTTTCTAGGCCAAAGATGAATTTGCGTACGAACTCATCTTCTTCGTCCTTGGTTTTTGGACGAATTAAGGTATCAATACCAACATAGCCATCAAGAGATGTACAGAATTTTTCTTGCCAAGCGGGCTTTGGATCAGTTAGAGGGGGTTCCATGCCGGGCTTATTATAGGGTGGCAGTAAGGGCATGAGTTTGTCTGCTTCGAGTTTAATCAGTTGTTCATCCCGCCGTCCCATATCTTGGGGACGCAAATCTTTTTCATTGATCATTTTTAGCTCTCCTCTTCCGCAAGTTAACTCTCAAAATTATGTTAGTTATTCCTTGGGATACGCCCGTTCCGAAGATAAAAGAATTTAAATGAAAAACTTAACTATGCTATAATTTAAGAAAATAGGTACAATTAGTTATTGACATATGCCATATTCGATTTAATTATACTATGTACCGGGCATATGTCAATTACAAATTTATTCGATAAATCGAGCCTAAGCATTATTGACATATGTTCAAAACGGAGTATAATTCAAGTTATTAAGGGCATATGTCAATAACTAAGGGGAGGGTAATAGCTAATGCCAAGAAGAGATGGAACAGGACCAAACAGCTCATCAGGTAATGGTACTGGCTTAGGATTAGGGTCAGGCTACCGACGAGGTCCGGGGAAGAATTTTGCCAATGATCTAATTGAGCCAAAACAGAAAAGGGAATTGTTGCAAAAGCAAAAAGAGCTGCTGGAAAGAAAACTTGATGACCTTAACAAGCAAATTATGAGTCAAAATTAGCAGTAAAAGTGGCAGGAGAATTCTCCTGTTACTTTTAGTACTAGTCATGACAGTTTCATAACTGCACGGCTTCTGTGCTAAGTAGGAGATAGTTAAGGATTAGAAATAATGAATAATGAGGAGTAGGATAATGCCAAGACCAAGAAAATGGAGAAAAGTGTGTTGTTTACCGGAAAGCAATCGTTTTGGGCCACTCAATAACCAAATAAATCTAGAGCACTTCGTAGTTATGACTGTAGATGAATATGAAACAATAAGGCTTATCGATCTAGAAGGCTTTACCCAAGAAGAGTGTGCTGACCAAATGAAGATTGCCCGTACTACTGTTCAACGAATTTACAATGATGCTCGAAAAAAACTTGCAGAATCCTTAGTCAATGGCAAAGTGTTAAGAATAGAAGGTGGGGATTATCAGCTTTGTGACGGGTTAGAAAAATCCTGCGGTTGTGGTGGTTGCCTCAGACATAAATGTGACAGAGGTTTTACCCCAAATGATAAGGGAGGTGAATGACTATTTATTCCGAGAAAGTAATGGAACACTTTATGTGTCCCCAAAATTCCTATAGCATGCCGGATGCCAATGCCCAAGGAGTCTACGGAGATCCATCTTGCGGAGATGCACTGATCATTTTCCTCAAGGTACAGGATAATACCATCCAAGAGATCAGCTATTTAGTTTTTGGCTGTTGTGCGTCGATTGCAACCTCCAGTATGACATCAGTATTAGCTAAAGGTAAAAGCTTAGAGGATGCTTTAAGTATTACGGAAGAAGATATCGTCCGGGCTCTGGATGGTTTGCCGGAGAATAAGGTGCATTGCTCAAACCTAGGAGTCAGTGCATTGCGTAATGCCATTAATAATTACTATGAAAGTCAAAAATTGCCCTAAAGGAGGATTCCCAATGAAAGTAGCCATACCCGTTGATGATAAGTCTATGTCAACAAGTGTTTCTCAATCCTTCGGACGTACACCCTATTATCTTATTTACGATACCGATTCCAAGGAGAGTGTTTTTTTAGATAATAGCGCAATAGCCAGCCAGGGCGGGGCAGGTATTAAAGCCGCCCAAACAATTGTCGACAGTAATATTAATGCCATAATTACTCCTCAATGTGGAGAAAATGCCGCAGAAGTTCTCAAGACAGCCAATATAAAATTGTATAAGACCATTAATTTCTCTGTTCAAGATAACATATGTGCCTTAAATGATGGAAAACTTCCGGTTTTAGAAGATATTCATCCTGGATTTCATGGTCATGGAGGCAACTAGTATGAAGGTAGCTGTGCTAAGCGGCAAAGGTGGCACAGGAAAAACACTTGTATCAGTAAATCTAGCCTCAGTAGCTAAGGAATCCCTCTATATAGACTGCGATGTAGAAGAGCCCAATGGGCATCTGTTTTTTAAGCCGAAGAATTATGCCTCGGAAAGCATTGCGGTCAAAATTCCTATCTCCGATGAAAAGCTGTGTAGTGGCTGCCGTAAATGTGTTGAATTCTGCAAGTTCAATGCCTTAGCCTTTATTATTAATAAGCTAATAGTTTTTGAAAACGTTTGTCATTCCTGTGGAGGGTGTATCTTGCTTTGTCCGGAGCATGCTTTTAGGGAAAAAGACAAGCCGATTGGCCAGGTTCAGTACGGTGTTTCAGAAAATGTTACTGTCATGACAGGAGTATTAAATCCTGGGGAATTGTCGGGAGTACCCATAATTAAGAAGCTTTTACAAGACATCGTAAATGGGCCGGAACTCATCATGATCGATTGTCCACCCGGTAGTGCCTGTATTGTCATGGAGAGTATCAAGGATGCAGATTATTGTATTTTAGTAGCTGAGCCAACCTTATTCGGAGTTCACAATCTTAATCTGGTCTATGAGCTGGTCAAGTTATTTAAAAAACCTCATGGTGTGATACTGAACAAATGTGTGGAGGGGGAAAATCCTGCCGAGAAATTTTGTATAGAAAAGGATATTAAAGTTATTGGCCAGATTCCCTTTGACAGTGCTCTCGGAACCCTTAATTCTAATGCTCAAATATCCGTGAGAGAGAATAAAAAGTACCATGATCTGTTTTCTTCAATCCTGCAGGTTGTGACTCAGGAGGGATCTCATGAAACAGTTACTAATCCTTAGTGGCAAAGGTGGTACAGGGAAAACGACCCTTGTTAGCGCATTTATTAAGTTAGCAAATGCAAAAATGTATGCAGATTGTGATGTTGATGCACCAAATTTGCATTTGATCATGAATCAAGCATCTGCACCTATACAATCAGTCTATTATGGCATGCCTAAGGCAGAGATAGATCCGGATATATGTAACCAATGTGACTTATGCAGACAAAGCTGCCGCTTTGAAGCAATTGAAGGAATAGTTAAGTATACAGTGGATCCATATGCTTGCGAAGGTTGTGGTGTTTGTGAAGCTGTCTGTCCGGTAGGAGCCGTATCTCTTAAACCTGCTAAAGCCGGAGATTTGATGCTATACGTTAATGATTCAGTGTTTTCAACAGCAGAGCTGAAAATGGGGAGCGGTACATCAGGAAAACTTGTCACTGAAGTGAAAAAACAGATGAAGTCAGCCCCAATAGACACAGGTCTAGCCATCATTGACGGTTCTCCAGGGATAGGATGTCCGGTCATCGCTTCTTTAAGTGGTGTAGATATGGTTTTAATTGTCGCAGAACCATCTATTTCCGGTATTAGTGATATGGAACGGATTATTAAGACTGCAGAAAAGTTTCACACCAGAACTGCCGTTTGTATTAACAAATACGATACAAATAATGAAAACACCAAAAAAATCGTATCATTTTGTCGGAAATCCGACCTTCCTTGTGTTGGTAAAATACCTTATGATTCAGAAGTCATCAAAGCAATCAATAAAGGCCAGAGTGTCGTAGACGTTGCCACTGCAGCAGCGTATGCCATAAAGAAGGTTTTTGATAAGACAATTACAATTCTATTCAATGAGAGCTTAGTGTTGTGATGAAAGTCTGAATTAATTATAAAATTGGAGGACGGACTATAGAAATTGGCAATGAGATTTTTATCTACTAGAACTCCGGTTCTGCTGCTTACACTTTACTGTTAATAGATGGAAAAATTTTCTCTTCGCAAATCACAACGCGCTTCCATTAGGAATAATATGGAATGCGAGGAAGAGCGTGGGGGGATTGATGTTGAAAGCAGAAGAACGGGCCGGTTACATTGAGCGACTTGAAGAATTGAGAAAATCTAAAGTTTTAATCTATTTTTCTTATACACCCTTAGATGACTCTATTTTAGTCCCCCTTTATAAACAGTTAAAGGAAATCGGTCATACCACAAAAATCGATTTAGTTCTGCACAGTTATGGAGGAGCCGTAGACACACCCTATAAAGTAGTAATGCTAATTCGAGAATTTTGTGAAGAATTTGCAGTAATCGTACCCTTTGTGGCAAAATCGGCGGCATCTATGCTTGTTCTTGGGGCGGATGAAGTCGTTATGGGACCGATTTCAGAGCTGGGGCCTATTGATCCGTTGGTTAAGCATCCAACCTATAAAGACGTTTTAGTACCGGTTCAAGCAGTTTGGCATTGCTTGGATTTCTTTCAAAGGTCGATTGTTAATAGTACCAACCCGGAAGTTTCATCGATGATTGCTGCCCAAATGCTTAGTAAGCTTGACCCATGGCTCATTGGAGACTATGAAAAAACAATTAAGGCTTCCAGACAATATGCAGAAACCCTATTATCCTTATATATGCTTAAAAATAATCCGGAAAAAATTCAGATTGTCACTCACGCTTTGACAGAAGGATACTATTCTCATGGATATCCAATCGGACGACGAGAAGCCAAAGAATTAGGAATAAAAGTAACCGAGGCTCATGGAGAGCTATGGGATGTTATTTGGAATCTGTATCTGGGGTATGAAAAACTATTTAAGGAAAAGGATAGCGAATAACAACAAAAAGACTGACAGAGTTCGGTCTTTTTTCATTAATAGGGTTAGCCAAGTTTTCCATCGAAAACATATTGCGCTATTTCGCTTAATAGGGTAGGATAATCATATTGCTTGGTTTTGCAATTTATTAGTTTTAAGTATATGATTAGAGAATGATTAGATAGTTTTGGAGGTGCTTATTATGCTTACAACATTTGGCTTTGTCACTCCTATGACCGCGGGAATTATTCTTGTAATAGCTCTAGTGATTTTTGGCCCTGGTAAATTACCTGACTTAGGAAAAGCACTAGGTAAAGGGATAAAAGAATTTAAATCTGCAACTGAAGATGACAAACCGGAAGAAGTTAAAACCGTAAAAGTTGACAAAGAGTAAAAAGGTGTTTAAAGACGGAGCTGAGCTCCGTCTTTTTGTTTAAAACTATCCTTAAAGTTGTAAGGAGTTAAATCTATCTTTAGTTTTCTGCACTTCTTGGGCAGGAGCATCACTGGTCGGGTACCACCCCTTTTGGTTCATGACATTGTATAGATTTTCATGAATATTATGTTCTTCCGTCAGGATAGTCTTTAAGTTTTGCCTTAAGTTGGCGCAGGTCGATTCAGTGATAAAAGTATTAATAGTGTTTGTATGATGCTTCTCTGAAGTTAACAGATCCGTGATAATATCCTGTTCAGTCATGGTGGTGTTTTGCATGTTCAATTTTATCACCCTTTCCTTAAATTATTGATGGGAATTCAAATAGTTGAGCAAGGTGTCATAGTGTTTACGGTGTTGTTGGGCAAAGGAATTAAGCTGTGCACTGATTGCTTGGTCTTGAACAGTTTGAGCTGCTTGTGTGAACTTATGAACCAGCAGAGCCTCGGATCCAAGCTGATCATTCAAAATGGCTAAATTTTTTGAGGTTAATTCTGGATTTGCAGTGTTCATGTACATTCTCCTCTCGAAAATCTTATCCTTACTTAGGATGTCACATTGTACACTAACCTATGTAAGTTTAATAAGTTTTTAGAGCTAAAAATGGAAGCTTAATAGCTGTGTTAAGGGCTTTAACTTGCCTTTTTTGGTAATAATAGTTAAGGTGACTACAATATCCTTTTTCCCGCTCTAGCTGCAAGATACTTCCTAGAGTCATATGATAGTCTTCATTCTAAGGAGAATAAGTAAATGAATAGTTCAAGTTTAAGAACCTATAACAGCATAAAGCTGATATATTTATTTGTGGCAAAAGTCTTTCCGATTGTGAAAAGAGAACTAAACGAATGGAGACAAAAGGCCAGAGAAGCACCTGATGCACGCTTGTGTCAACAAGCCTTAGAGAGTATTCGCTGGAAAGCCTTTCACTGTCAAGGGGGGAGTATTTATGCCCTTTATCCAGGTGTCCCAAGAGTAGCAACAATCCGGTTTATAGTTGCTTATCAGACTATGAGCGATTATCTGGATAATTTAGTAGACAGTCTTGAGGTTCAGGATGAAAAAGCCTTTGCTCAGTTACATTTAGCAATGCAAGAAGCTCTAAATCCAGAGGCGGATCTTTCAGATTATTATCTATACTATCCATATCGAGAGGATGGCGGGTATTTGAAAAAGTTAGTTCAAACCTGCCAAGAAAGTCTCCGAAATTTACCCTCTTATCAGACAGTCCAAGGAGAAGCCATTAAGTTGGCGGAGCTGTATTCCTCCTTACAAACCTATAAACATTTGGCCGTCAGTGAACGAGAAGGGAAAATGGTAGATTGGATTATCCCCCATTTAGCCACCGATTCCGAGATAACAATTTGGGAGTTTGCAGCTGCCTCAGGATCCACTTTGGGGATCTTTTGTCTGTTTTCCGCAGCCCATGATCCGAAATTAGCTGAGAAAGATGTTGAAACCATAAGCCAGACATATTTTCCCTGGATCTGCGGTCTACATATTTTATTAGACTATTTTATTGATCTCCGTGAAGATCGGGAGACCAATCAGCTGAATTTTGTAGCCTATTATGAAAGCCCAGAAATAGTTTTTAAACGTTTACAATTGTTTGTAGATAACTCCTTAAAGCAAGCGGAGCGCTTAGAATACGCCAAGTTTCATCAAGTTGTGGTTCAGGGACTTTTAGCAATGTATCTCTCCGATGAAAAGAGTATGGATGGCGAGATTCAGTCGATTGTGAAGAGGCTCATCAAGAAGTGCGGCATAGGAGTAAAGCTTCTCTATTGGGTCTGTCGTCGCTTGCGAAAACGAAAAATTATTTAAAACGATAGTTGAATAGCTTTTTAATAATAGAAGGGATCACTTAGATTGGAGATAAGTGATCCCTTCTTCTACCTCATTTAGGGCTTAGGCTTTACGATGCAAAATGGTATCTGCCAAATCTAAGAGAGTGGTTTTATAGGTACTGGCTGGAATATTGTCAAGACACGCTTTTGCCTTATTTATACAGTGGGTAGCAGTCTGGTAAGCCTCTTCAATACACCCGGTGTTAAGGAGAGCCTCTCTGATGCTCAGTGCTCCCAGCGGGGTAATACTACGAACTTTGATAATTTCCCTTAACCAATTACCATAAATCGGCTTATCCAAGAGATAAAGCATAGGAAGAGTAATATTACCGTTAACCAGATCAGCTCCAATAGGTTTTCCGAGAGAATCAGCATCCCCTTCAATGTCTAAGATATCATCGGTAATTTGGTAAGCATATCCCAGATTCATTCCATATTCCCGCATCAGAGATAATTCTGCTGCAGACGCGCCTGCTAGAACCGCACCTGATTGACAGCAGGCGGCAAGAAGAATTCCCGTTTTATTAGCAATTCGCTTATAATATTCTGCAAAACTAACCTGACTCGAGAATTGTTCGTCAGCTTGATGAACTTCCCCATGGCACATTGCCTGGATGGCCTTAACGAGGAAGTTCATACTGGTCAATAATTCTGATCGTGAAAGGATATTAAAGGCTTCAGCAAACAGGTAATCCCCAGTTAATATAGCTGCATGGTTACCATATTGAGAGACAACGGTTGGTTTACCACGCCTTGTTTCTGATTCGTCAATGACATCATCATGAATTAAGGAAGCCATGTGAATAAGCTCTGACGCAACTGCTGCATCAATCATTAATGGATTTAAGGGAGCAAAGCACATACCGCTATAGAGAGTGAGAAGAGGTCGAATTCGTTTACCGCCGGATTCCAGCAAACTAATACAGGTTTGACGAATGAGACCGTCGGCTTGTTGAAGTACAGTCTGTAGTTGATCCTCGACAAAGAGTAGTTCCGTGAATTTGAGCTTTGGAAAAGATGTTTCGGTATTGACATAACTCTGTTGTATACTCATTGCATTTGCCTCTGTTCTCAAGTTTTAAATGTTAAGCTCTTATATTATGTCAAAAAGGCAATGATTGGATACTATAAGTGCAAAAAAAGATCCGAAGCTTAGAACAGATTCGATGGTCAAATGACTAATATTAAATTCTATGGGGATTCTAAAAAGGATTAAAAAAACAGAAACATTGAGGAGGCAAACTAATGACTATTGAAAATGATAAAGAACATGCTTCACAATTAAATCGTCAGACTTGGGAACCGGCTGGCGTAGTGAGTGTAGTGGAAGATGATAAAACACCCAAGTACGGTAAGGATAGCTTTAAGAATGCTAAAGGTGGGATGCTGACTTTAGAAGTAAAAGAGGCCTTTCATAACAAAGGGCTGATGCAGGGACAAAAGAACTCAAATCCGGAAATAAATTAAAGCAAACCATTTAGCAATTATAAACTCCGACTTGTGTTTATCAGATAAATTCAAGTCGGAGTTTAATAGCGGATCACGAAATAAGAAATGAAATTAAGACTGATTCTGGGGTGAATTCATCATAAAAACAATCTGGAACGAATTGATTAAGCCGACCATTATTGCCTATACTATTGCCTGTGCAATTCCTGCTAGTATTGCGGGGGTATATTATCTATATAACACCTTTTTTTAATCACACTTGAGACACCCATTTCTTATAAGGAGATGGGCAGTATTCTGCTTTGCTGTATAGTTCCCTACCGAAGTCACGATGTTCAGCTTTAGCTGAAGGCTGTGATTACCTTAGGAAGTCTTTGGCGAGAATTTATTCCGATAACTCCTAACCTTAAATATGGCTGTTAGTAATAAAATTGAAGACAGGCATAGTGCTCCGGTAAGAAAAAACGCTGTTTGAGCTCCAAATCTATCCGCAATATAACCTGCGAACATATTCCCAAGGGGTGTTGCCCCAGCAAAGACAAGTGAGTAAACGCTCATTACTCTTCCTCGATACTCGTCTTTAGCATGAATTTGTAGAGTGGAATTTGCTGTTGTACTAAACCAAATATTAAAGATTCCTGTGACGATTAATAGAAATCCAGAGTAATAGTACACTTTGGTAAGGCTGATAATCATCAAACAAATTGAAATTGCCACACTACTACCCACTAAAACCTTAGCTTTAGGCCCAGATTTACTGTTTAAGGATACCATTAAGGCACCAATAAAAGAGCCTATTCCTAGTGATGACATTAAGATACCATAGACATACTCCTCTTGGTGAAGAACGTGTTTGGTGAATACTGGGATTAAGACATTGAAGTTAAAAACAAACAGTCCAATTATTAGAACCATCAATGTAGTTTTAAAAAGGGAAGGTTCATGAATGATATACTTTAACCCATCTTTGATTTCTCTAAGGATATTAGTAGCAACCTGCTTGCGTACGTAGGGGTTAACCTTGATTTTAAGCAGGCTTATGAGTACTGCCATAAAGCTTAAGCCATTCAGGAAAAAGCACCATTCCGCTCCTAAGGAAGCCATAATCAAAGCTCCTATGGATGGACCGACAATTCTGGCTAAATTAAAGGTGGCAGAGTTCAAAGCAATGGCGTTCATTAGATCTTGTTTGCCGGCTATCTCAATTGTAAAGGATTGTCTGGTGGGTAAATCAACAGTATTTAAGAAGCCGAGCAGGAGAGCTAAAATGAGAATGTATTCATAACGAACCGTATCCGAATAAACAAGTATGAATAATGTGAATGCCAAAATCATTGAAGTGAATTGAGTAATTAAAAGTATTGTTCTTTTTGGATATTTGTCGATAACAACCCCAGCAAACAATGAAAATAATGTAATGGGCAGAAACTGAACCGCTCCTAATAAGCCTACCAATAAAGGGGAATCAGTCAGTGAAAAGACAAGCCAAGTTTGTCCGATACTCTGCATCCATGTTCCAATTAAAGAAACCCATTGTCCCAACCAAAAAATGCGAAAATTATAGTGGTTTAGGGCGGGAAGCTTGTTGGTCAATCTGTTTTTTAGATGGTTTTTAATTTCCATACGCATACACCTTCATGGCACTTGAGCTTGGGATAAGTAACGAAAACATTATATCATAGTCAATCACTAGCTCTAAAAGATTTAGGAGAATTATCTCTGCAGAGGCAATTATTCGAGCGGATTGGGCATGAAAATCCTTTAAGGGATATTGCTTTCCTGATACAATAGTAAGAGTAATTAAGAAATGTAAGGATATGATATGATGAACGTGATGATTTTAACAAGCAGCCCGAATATGGATGGGCTTACTGCAGCCTGCGGAAATGCTGCCAAAGCGGGAGCAGAGGAGACAGGTGCAAAGGTAATAATGGTTAACTTGAATCAACAAAAAATTGGTAACTGCCATGCATGTGGTAATGGCTGGGGAACCTGTCGTAATGAGCATCAGTGTCAAGTAATTGATGACTTTCAGAATTTACATGCTTCAATGAAGGACATGGATGCCTTTGTTCTAGTTTCCCCTGTATACTGGGGTGAAATGAGTGAGTCTGCTAAAGCCTTTACAGATCGCTTAAGACGATGTGAGGGTATAAAAAAAGAAAAGACCTGCTTAGAGGGGAAACCGGTAATATCAGTAGCAGCAGCAGGGGGGAGCGGCAATGGAATAACAACCTGCCTAACCTCAATGGAAAGACTTTTTACTCATGTAAAAGCCGAGAAGTTTGATTTTATAGGCGTAACTCAGAAGAATAAAAAGTACAAGACAGATACTATTCATGAAGCCACAAAGGAAATGGTTTTAAAGCTCCAGGCTAAATAAGCTATAGTATCGCTAAACGTTACAAGCCATCACGAATAGTGATGGCTTGTAACGTTTATAGACTATTGCTTAGCAGCTTCCTGCCTCTTATAGTATTCGGAGACTGCAGTGGACTGCATTTCTTCCCAAGTTTTAAAATCGGTGTTTTTAGCAATAAATTTATCGAATTCTGCGTTGAGAAGAGCTAAGAATTCCTCAAATCTACTTACATTATACTTTCCTACGATAAGCAGTTCCCCGAAATTAGCGAACTTGGTATATTTGCTCATAAAATCCGGAGTAAACAGATCTGTGAAACTAACTAGGCCAAGTGATTGATTAGGCTTATCAGCATTTTTTTCTAGACTATCCGTTAAACGTTCTAAATCAGATTTATTATCATCACTCATGAATATTCAGCCACCTTCTTATTATTGTTTAGAATTGATTAACTTCCGAACAGCTAAATTTGATTATATTATAAATGCAGAGAGAGTAAAAGTATTTTGGTTATTCAGAGTCGTTCTTGAAGGGGTGTTCCTCGATGTTCCAAAAGGA
This sequence comes from Desulfosporosinus sp. HMP52, assembly GCF_000765145.1. Classification (GTDB taxonomy): domain Bacteria; phylum Bacillota; class Desulfitobacteriia; order Desulfitobacteriales; family Desulfitobacteriaceae; genus Desulfosporosinus. The sequence continues at coordinate 43,036 of NZ_JMGA01000004.1, forward strand.
ACCACCGGGTTTAAAAGCATCTGTGCTAAGTATCTCCATTTCTCCTTCACGAAGAGCGGTATCAAAGAATTGTTCGATGGTAATACCCAGCTTGGTGCATACATAGTTAAGTCGTTTACGTTCTTCATCGGTTACCGGAATAACTAGATACTGGGTCTTCATAATAAATCACCTCTAATCTAGTGATTCGATAGAAAGATTAAAAAACCTTCTTAAGGGATAGAAAAACTAAAAATCCCTTTAATGAGGGTGCCTTACCATGTAATCCCTAAGCCAAAGAGCGTGGAATTCCTCATCTAGAAGATAGTCCATAAGAGTATTCCGAAGTTCAGAATAATGTTTGTCCTTACTCTCATCAATGAAAGTCCGATAAGCTTCCATAGCTTTGTTTTCCAGAGCAATCCCAAGTTTGAAGGTGTTGCCGGAACCGGTTAGACCGACTATATCTCCAACCAAGCCGCCAGCCAGTTCAAAGGCTGAACCTACAATCTCAGGCACTTCTGCATCAGCCTTGGTTAAGACTTGGGCAAAGAAATCTACGTGGCCGCTTTCGATTTCTACCATTTTTTCGAATGCTTTTTTGTAATATTCATTAGTAGATGATGAGATCTGTGATTCATAAAAAGTAACTTGAAAGGTTTCTAGGGTATAGAATTCTTTTAAACGAGAAATCAATTTATCATCCATTTTGTTACCTCACTATACTAGTCTCCTAATATATTTAGAATCTATCAAAATTGGATTTTATATCCTTGGTAAAAAATGCTTGGAAAAGTAAGGCGGTTTCTGTTAATATAACCTATAGAGTGATAATTGTTCAATGTATACAATGTTCAAAAGTCCGCGTCGCTAAGAACCCGATAAATTGTGTATTAAGTGTTTTCAATTAATGGGTATACATAATAGAGAAATCTAGGGGGTTAATAAGAGATGGGTACTAATTCCAATATCGATCACTTGTTCACGGTAAAGGCTCCTGTTGGCAGGAATATTCCGGTGAGTAAGCTGGTTGAAATAGCTTTAGCTCGCCAAGAGGGAATGTTGACAAACACCGGGGCTCTTTGTTGTTCTACGGGAAACTACACTGGTCGCTCGCCCAAAGACCGCTTTATTGTTGCTGACGCTTCCATCAAAGGACAAATTGCTTGGGGAAAGGTTAATAAACCTATTAGTCCTGAAACATTTAATAAATTATATCGTCGTGCTTTAGAATATCTAGAGACTAAAGATTATTTTGTTTTTGATGGTTTTGCAGGGGCAGACGACAAATATAGCTTGCCAATTCGAGTAATTAATGAATATGCCTGGCACAATATTTTTGTTCAACAGTTATTTATCAGACCAACGGAAAAACAATTGGAAAACCACCAACCTGAGTTTACTATGATCTGCACCCCTGGGCTGACTGCAGATCCTCAAACAGATGGAACCAATTCCGAAGCCTATGTCATTTTGTCCCTTGAGAAAAAAGTAATTATTATAGGCGGCACTGAATACGCTGGCGAAATGAAAAAGTCGATTTTCAGTGTCCTAAATTATTTAATGCCATTTCGTGAAGTGTTGCCCATGCATTGCTCGGCCAATGTTGGGCCCAATCAAGATGTGGCTCTTTTCTTTGGCTTATCTGGTACCGGAAAAACTACCTTGTCAGCTGATCCTGAACGCAGACTGATAGGGGACGATGAGCACGGCTGGTCGGAAAGCGGTATATTTAATTTCGAAGGTGGATGCTATGCTAAATGTATAGATCTATCCCAAGAAAAGGAACCCCAGATTTGGAATGCTATCCGGTTCGGAACGGTTATTGAAAATGTGGTTTTAAATCCTGATTCCCGGCTTCCCGATTATAAGGACGGCTCCCTTACAGAAAATACCCGGGCAGGCTATCCGGTGACTTATATTGATAATGCTTTAATTCCGAGCCAAGCAGGACATCCTCGTGTGGTTGTTTTTTTGACAGCTGATGCCTTCGGAGTATTACCTCCCATCTCTAAGCTTACCAAAGAGCAGGCTATGTATCATTTTCTGTCAGGTTACACTTCTAAGCTGGCTGGGACGGAGCGAGGTATCACAGAGCCCCAGGTTACTTTCTCTACATGTTTTGGAGAACCTTTTTTACCCCTGAGTCCGGCAGTTTATGCAGAGATGCTTGGAAAACGGATTGATGAACATAATTCGACGGTTTACTTAGTGAATACCGGTTGGTCAGGTGGCTCCTATGGGGTTGGAAAACGCTTGAATCTTACATATACCAGAGCTATGATAACTGCCGCTTTAAATGGAGAATTAGAGAAAGCCGCTTATCAGCCTGATCCGGTCTTTGGTCTATTAATCCCCGAAGCAGTAAGTGGAGTTCCTTCGGAGGTTTTAACCCCGCGGAATACCTGGGCAGACACGGAGGCCTATGACAAAACAGCAAATACTTTAGCAGAGAGCTTTCGGCAAAATTTCCAAAGGTTTGAGGATGTTTCAGTTGACATTCGATCTGCCGGTCCAACGATTAAATAAACAAATGTAGATATTCTTAAGCAACTATAGATTGCGATAGAACGGACAGATGTAATCTGTAAGTATTATTTAGAAAAAGAAAAAGAAAAAGAAAACAAAAACAAAAACAGAAACAAGCGCCTCTCCGAGATTTAATGGAGAGGCGCTTGTTTTTTCCTAGGGATCACCCCTTACTATTGATTTTGGTGGGTTTGTGCCAATGTCATGAAATCTCGTGCCGCTAGATACTTGCCCGTGATGGCGAGTTGGATTAATATCTAAGGTAAGATGATCCTGATAAGAAAAAATGATCACAGATTCTACACAAATAGGTCACGAAAAAGCAATATATATAGATTATATTTAATGAAGATCCAAAACCACATCTGAAAGGAGATGGCTAAGCATGAAGTTGATACTTACTTTACTGTTAATTGGTATGATCCCCACGTTGCTGAGAATGTTGCCGACTAATGAATACTCTGAGTAATTTAGTTTGAGACAGATATATGAATCATTTCCCGTGTAAGCGGTAAAAATAGAGTTTTCTTGAACATAGCGGTGGAGATTAATCAAGAAAGGAATCCCTAACTAACAGGGATTCCTTTCTAATTTTAGGCAGATTCCTCACTTCCATTCCACTTATCTTTCCAACCGTCCCATTTGGGGGCATTGGCCAGCTGCTTTTTCATTGATTTGCATTGTATAGTCCAGGGCCCAATGCTAAGAGTTGGGGTTTGGAGGGATAAGTGAGTTAACATAATTCCTAGATGTCTTCTAAAGGCCTTGGTGCCTCTATCGTCAACAGAGTCAAACTCCTGAATAATTCCTAACACCTCACTGATATTTGAACAAATAGAGCCATTAGCTTTGTTTTTATGAGATACAAAATATCCGATAACATCCTCATCGGTCTTTTCTGGCTCCGCCTTATTTTCTGTAGACTCCTCTTCGTTGAATTGAAGTCCGTTAATTGTCTCAATGGCGTCTCTCAGTTCCTCGGCTCTTTGTATTACCTCAAAAAGATCATTACCTTGGGTTATGCAACCTTTTACTCCAAGTATTTCCGCTATCCATAGTCCTTCTTCATTAAGTGGGCTTGCAATTAAAGTGCAATTCTTCATAAAGGAAACCTCCAAATTCAGAAATTTATTTATACAATTCAAGGATGATTGTGGAAAAACCTTCCATTTTAAAAATTACGTTCGTCTTATTGCGACCCATTAATCGTAGGAATTACTGAGTTTTTAGCATTAAGACCTTTTTCTCTGGAATTAGAATAATATTGCACTACTCCCAAGGGGGTAGCCAGGCAGTGATAATTCAAATAAGCGTGCGTATACTGCACGCTTATTTGCGTTATAATAACTCCGGCACTGAGGATAGATATAAAATCTAAATTAAAAGAGGTGCATCTTATGTCTGAATTAATCAAGGGACGGTTATGGCAAGTGTTGGGCTTCCTAATACTCATTTTCCTAGCTGTGGCTATCCCGGCAACTCCTGTTCAAGCTCTAGAGAATTGTCTTCAATGCCATGGGGATCAAAAAACAAAAATTGAAAGATCGGAACACAGCTTTTTAAGTTGTACCAGCTGTCATACAGGAATAACAGGATATCCCCATCCTCAAGGAGCAGCATTAAATAAAAAAGAAAGTGTAGCCACTTGCACAAGCTGTCATAAAGGTCAGGTGACGGATAGTTATGCCAGAAGTTTTCATGGTAAAGCTGTTCATCTAGGAAGTGAAAAGTCTGCCAGTTGTGCCGATTGCCATGGCTTCCACGATATTCTCGGCCCAAATAATTCAGGTTCTAAGGTAGCTAAACAAAACATTCCAGAAACTTGTGCCAGTTGTCACGGGAAGGCATCACCTGGATTTGCTGAAGGAGAGGATCACTATGAGCTTAAGCCTGGAGGATCAGGGGCTCCGATGTACTATACAGGTAAGTTTTTTATCTGGCTTACCCTTATCATTATTACAGCCTTAGTTATCCATATTGAACTTCAGCTATACCATAACCTGCGTACAATTCTTCGGGAACGGAAAGAGGTGACGAACCGTGGACAATAAGGATGTCTTTCAACGTTTTGATCTTCACCAACGTATCCAGCATATCGGAATGTTTAGTAGTTTTTTCGTGTTGACAATTACCGGGTTACCCATTAAGTTTGAGCAAAATAGTGTCTCTGTTTGGATTGTAGCGTTGTTTGGCGGTTTCGATAATCTCTTTACCGTACATCTTGTAGGTGGAGCGGTTATGCTGTTAGCTTTTGTATATCATTTAATCTATTTAGTCCTCTATCCCTTGCTGACTAAAAAGACATCCTGGGCAATATTACCGAAGGGTAAAGATTTCGTTGACGTGGTTCATGATGTCCAGTATTTAATAGGTCTGAGAAAAGATCCGCCCAAATTTGACCGCTACACCTATAAAGAAAAATTTGACTACTGGGCCGTCTTCTGGGGTATGGCGATTATGGGCGGATCAGGACTAATGATGTGGTTTCCGGGGACATTTACCCAGTACATGCCAAGGTGGGTAATAGATTCAGCCAGGTATGCTCATACAGACGAAGCAATTCTGGCTATCAGCGCTATATTCATATGGCACTTTTTCAACTCTCACTTTAGCCCCAGGTTCTTTCCGATGAACCATGTTTGGTACAAAGGAACCATGTCTAGAGAAGAAATGGAAGAAGACCACCCATTGGAATTAGAAAGACTTGAATCGGGGAAATAAGCCGAAGACACCAAGGGGAAAGGAAGATAATACATGTCACAGTACTACAAATACAGAAAAAGTCTCCCCCTGACCATATTCCAGATGATACTTTATGTAATCATACTAGTGTATATTATTATCTGGGGTTTCAATTATATTTAGAAGTTGATAAATCAACCCAAACAAATTAGTTCATAAATATTAAGAGGAGAGCTGATATTCAGCTCTCCTGATTTATACTAAAATGAATGGTTCTTCTCGCAAGTTGTTGGCTTTATTCCTTTAAGAAGAACAATTCATTGTAAACATATTATCTCCAAGTAAGAGGTCTTTACACTGGGAGGTTTTGTATATATGATCCAAAGATTACTCCTGCCCTAAAGATAAAACCGTCCTTTCGGACGGCTTTTTTACCTTAATAATCGTTATCGCCCCAGACTTTACCTAACCAGACTGCAGCACCAATGCCGACGGCATGGATGATCAGCGAGCGAGTACTAAATAAACTACTTCTTCGTTTCAATCCCATCATAAGAAAAACCTCCTTTTCCATTAAACAATTCTAGCTTTTCTTTTTTTAAGCTTTAAGATACCAAATAATATTTGTAAATTATTAGGATGCAAGGGTTGAGCAAAGAGGCAGCAGATATTTTCTTTAGCTTAAGCATCAAGTAATCTTTTAAGCAATTGAGAGAATTCTATAGTATCAGTATTCACCTCAAGAATAGTGTCATCCTTTGGATCATCGGGATACATTACAAAGTTAAGTTTTCCAGGCTCAGTTTCATAGACTTCAAGAATATTTTTATCATCAACTATTTCAATCTTTAGTTTGCCAGGCATGGAAAACCTCCCCTTGCATTTTGCGAAAAACTAGTGTAACCTTATATGCTCGCGGGTTGACCAACCCATTATGTCATAAACAATTCAGTAGGCTATAGCAGCCTCTAAGATTAGAAATACAGCTAAAACAATAGTTGCTTGGGCTATCCAGCCTGTGGTTATATACGTCATAGCAAAACTCAACAGGATCAATCCGACAACCACGCGAATCACTCGATCTAGTACGCCAAGATTCCTAGTAAAACTTAGATTCAAATTAATCACCCTCAATCTTCAAGGATATTTTCATCATTCCCTAAAAAATACGGGGTATTCAACAATCAATTGAAAATTAATATCAATAACTAATATCAGGGTTATTGGGAGATTATCTTTTAAAAGGATCCCTGGGAGCAGTAAAATGGCCTAGGTAAACTATACCTAGGCCATAAGTTTGAGGACTGCTTTTAAAAGTGGCAGGGGTTTGGAGGCTTGGGCGGAACCGGTGGGTGAGGTGGTCTGCGAAGTAGTGCCAATAGCTCCCAAATGATTACCAACAATAAGATTACGATTATTATTAATGCAGTAAGAATCATATGCTTCACTCCCTATTATTAGATTGTCAAAGACTGTGGATCTTAGTCCATTCTATTCAACATGTCTATTGGATGTTCTAGGGATTGTTGTTATTTTAAGGAATATTCATCAAGCTGCAAAAAATGTAGAAATAAGGTATTGTATGGTCTCTAAGAAGGGAGAATAAATAAAGATCTTAATAAAAGTTGAGTTCAAGGTTGCAAAGCAAGTATAATATATTTTTTGGAACAGCTTATCTTAAATTCAGGGGGAAAGTGCATGAAAAATCTAATCAACAAATGGAATCAATTGAGTCTGGTAAAACAAATAATCATTGGTCTGATCATCGGCATAATCTTAGCTACAACAATTCCGGAACTGGCAAAACCAATCACAATTTTCGGCACATTATTTGTTGGGGCGTTAAAAGGGATAGCACCGATCTTGGTTTTCTTCCTAGTCATGTCCGCCATCTCTCAACATAAGAGTGGACATAAAACTAATATGAAATCAATTATCCTCCTATATCTGCTAGGGACCTTCATAGCTGCGCTTGTTGCGGTTATTCTGAGCTTTATGTTCCCGGTAACCTTAACACTTACAACAGGAGCTCAAGATATCAAACCCCCCGGAGGGGTCGTGGAGGTTCTGAAATCATTACTGCTAAATGTTGTCGATAACCCTATCAAAGCACTGTACAATGCCAATTATATTGGAATATTAGCTTGGGCTTTAGTTCTTGGCTATGCCTTAAAAAAAGCCTCGGATTCTACCAAAACAATGATATCCAATTTCTCCGAGGCCTTAACTCAAATGGTAAGATGGGTCATTAAATTCGCCCCCTTAGGTATCATGGGGCTTGTGTTTGATTCCATTGCCACCAGTGGTCTAAAAGTCTTACTCAGCTATGCACAATTATTGGCCCTGCTCCTGGGCTGCATGGTGATTATCGCTCTGGTCGTTAATCCAATTATTGTTTATCTAAATATCCGCCAAAACCCCTATCCTTTAGTACTGAAGTGCTTAAAGGAAAGTGGCATTACAGCATTCTTTACACGCAGCTCAGCAGCAAATATTCCTGTAAATATGAGCTTGTGCGAATATCTAGGTTTAGACAGAGATACCTATTCAGTTTCAATTCCCTTAGGTGCCACAATTAATATGGCTGGTGCAGCGATAACCATAACTGTTATGACCCTTGCAGCAGTTAATACCCTGAACATCCAAGTTGATATGGCTACCGCATTAATTCTTAGTGTATTAGCAGCTATTAGCGCTTGTGGCGCTTCTGGAGTGGCGGGTGGTTCTCTTCTGTTGATTCCTTTGGCCGCCAGTCTATTTGGAATCTCAAACGAGATTGCAATGCAGATTGTTGGAGTAGGCTTTATAGTAGGTGTTTTACAGGACTCTTTCGAAACGGCACTTAATTCATCTTCAGACGTAATCTTCACAGCAACATCAGAATTCGCCAAGCTGCGTAAAGAAGGAAAAGAAATCATTATTAAGTAATACAGGAATGTTTAAGGCCTAGGCGGAATGCCTAGGCCAAATGTTTTATGGGAGTTATCCATGATATGTTAGGCATTAGGGTTTCTCTGACCTATTCAAAAGTTGCTCATGGACAGATGTACCGCGAGTTCGCCGTGTTTTTATTACTGCCTTATTGTTAGCAACAGCAATTAGCATTTGCCCAATTGCTATACCTAACCCCGTAGGAACTGCGTTGCCTATTTGACGGTAACAATCAGTTAGTCTACCTTCAATTCTCCAATTGTCAGGGAACTGTTGGATACGAGCATATTCTTTTACAGATAATGCTCTGTCCTGGGTAGGATGGCAAAGCATTGTGGCTTTTTGCACAGGACTTGTTACTAGAGTAGGTGAGGGTTGGTCATAATCTAAACGACGATAGAAGCCTGCATTTCCACCTCCGCTCTGGAATGCACCACCCATTGCAGTGCGAACCACTTCAGAGGGTAAGTTCCTCCAATTGCCGCCCATGGGGATATCTCGCAAATAAGACAATCGTTCTGGGGAAAATGTCGCATATAACCCCGGATCAGCCTCTAAATCCTCAATGGCATCCCGTAGAGTTCTCCAGCGATAAGAGGAGTTTTGATGGGTCTGAAAATGGGTAGGGAGAGGCAAAAATACGTTTTCATTGTCACGGGAACCTACGATAATGAGTCTTTCTCTGAATTGCGGAACCCCGTAGTGAGCTGCATCCAGAACACCGTAAACCAGTTTATATCCTAACCTACTAAACTCTTGTTTAATTACCTCGAATACTGACCCGGCAATTTCAGCCGGTTCTAAGGGGCCATCTCCTCGTCCAACAAGTTGATTTATTGCTGCTGACAACAAACCTTTGACATTTTCCATGACAAAAAAGCGAGGGCGCACAATACTTATCACATGAATGAATTCCATAAATAAACTTCCACGAGGATCATTTGTGCCCATACGTTTACCTGCAGTACTAAAGGGTTGACAGGGAGGGCCTCCCACTACCGCAAAAGCTTCCCCGACTTTAAGTCCTGATGGATCAAGCAAGAAACTACAGTTGGGGTCATTTGCCACCAATTGACGAATATCGCCATGTACAAACTGACGATTGTTTGCGGCCATGGTACGCGCGCACCATTGGTCGATATCCTGCGATATTTTAATATCCAATCCCGCTTGCTCTAAACCTAAATCTAAACCCATTGCGCCACTAAACAAAGAGATAACGGGATACATCCGGAAAACTCCTTCCTATAAAAAATATGCACCTTTGTATTCTATAAACTTAATGCTTATTCCTCTAATAACTCCTTTTAAGGTTGCTAACCAACAGCAGTGGATTGTAGTTCATCTAGATGGATAAGAACTGAATCCTTGACAATATTTTGCAAGATCCATATAATAACCATGATGTAATTAAAGATTATTATGAAGAAAAGATTCAAGCTTATAATGGTATAAGCATACGAAGGGTTAATAGTGCGCGGGGCGATAAAAAAAGTGCACAAAGAGTAGGGCGAGAAAAGGGAGAGAGATACTATGGCTGAAAAAGAAGTTATCTTAACATTGGAAGGCCTCAAAAAGCTAGAAGAAGAGTTAGAGCTAACTAAAACTGTAAAGAGGCGAGAAGTTGCCGCGCGTATTAAGCAGGCCATTGACTTTGGGGATATTAGTGAGAACTCTGAGTACGATGATGCGAAAAATGACCAAGCCTTTATAGAAGGACGGATTATTACCCTTGAGAAAATGCTTAGGAATGCGCGGATTATTGATGAATTAGAGGGAACGGATACTGTGGCGGTTGGGGCAAAAGTACGTCTGAAAGACCTGGAATTTGGTGATGAGGAAGAGTATTTTATTGTCGGCTCAGCAGAGGCTGATCCCGGCACGAATAAAATATCCAACGAGTCTCCAGTGGGGAAAGCGGTCTTGGGTCAAACTAAAGGGTCTGTTGTAGAAGTAAATGTTCCTGTAGGTGTCATACACTATCAAATTCTGGATATTAAATAAGAGCCCTATAGAAATAAAGATCCAAGAATTTAGTTAATTTCACCACTCCCCTTAAGTTAAAAAGGAAGTAGATTGCTCATCTAAATGCTCTAGCTAAAATGCTAGGGCATTTTGTTTTCCTACAGGATTAAGAGCTTCTGGTCTTTTGAATTTTTCACCTGGGTTTATAACAAAGAGAAATGATTTTTCATTCGACGGGATTTTTCTTTTTTTTCTAAAAATCTTAAACTAATAGCAGGAATATTAGGGATAACGTGGAAAGCTTCAAATAAGTTAATAATCTCCCGATTTTTAATTAGTTTAAGCTTTAGGAGGATCATGTTGAGCACTGATTTAGAAAAACAAAACATGAAAATTAGGTGCGACATTAGGATTATTAACAATAAAAGGATGAGATTCCTCTCAATTATGTTTTTGATTTTAATCTCCATCATATTATTGATCGATAATAATAATAGAGTCACAGGCTTATGGCATAATAATAATGCGTATGAACTATTATGCTATATTCATATATCTTTTTTTTGCATTGCGGTCTATGGTATCTTGATCAGTTATTTAGATAAGGAATCTCATAAAGAAATCTATTTGCTGGTTAATCTCTTTCTGGGTCTAAACATGAGTTCTTTACTTTCGGGTTGGGTATCTCCCTATCTGAATGGTCAAATTTCTGTATATATTATCTGCTGTCTTTGTGTCTCCATTTTGTTTTCACTAAGACCTAGATACTCAAGTCTTTTATTTATACAATCGTATTTGCTCCTCATAGTTGGCTTATATATGAATCAGACAAACTTAGAAACGTTTCAAGCCAATTTAATGAATGCTTCTTTAGTCTTTCCTATGGCCCTTTATATTTCAATCATCCTTTACAGATATACAGAAAGAGAATTGTATAATAAATACAATTTAGAGCACTTAGTAAAAGAACGAACAAGTGAATTATTGCGGGCAAATAATTTACTTAAAGCAGAGACTTCTCAACGGGAACAGATGCAAAGGGAAAAAATAGAGCACCTTACGAAATACTTAACGTTAGAGGTCGAACTTTCTCGTAGTAACCAACTTATCGCAGATATTATAAAGAATATGCCAGATAGTTTTTTTGCTATCGATAAGAACTGGCAAATAACCTATATCAATCGTGCTGGAGAGATAACCTTTGCCAAATCTCACGCTGAGTTAGTTGGAAAAACAATAACTGAATTATTCTGGGTCACTGACACCGTCCTCAATCACTTCTACGAGGTACTGACTGAAAAGAAATCCGTTTCCTTTGAATTCTTTGCCAAGGATTTAGGGGATAAATGGCTGGAAGTTAGGGCGTACCCAATGGAAAGTGGCCTGACTTGTTATCTTAGAGATATTACAAGCCGAAAAATAACAGAACACGAATTAGCAAGACTTGATCGACTTTACCTTGTAGGGCAATTGGCCTCAGGACTTGCCCATGAAATTCGCAATCCCCTTACAGTAGTACGTGGATACCTACAACTATTGGGCTCAAATTCAGCTTTTGGAGACAAAAAATCAGCCTTCGATCTAATGATTTCCGAATTAGATCGAGCCAATGCTATCATCACCGAATTTCTTTCCCTGGCTCAGATCAAACAAACAGACCTAAAAACTATGAACTTAAATGGAATCCTCACTAATCTATATCCGCTTTTAAGCGCAGATGCTACTAATCAAAATAAACAAATTCAACTCCTTCTTGGTGAGATACCCGACCTAAGGCTAAATTGTAAAGAAATCTCTCAAATGGTTCTGAATTTTGTCCGCAATGGTCTGGAATCTATGGATGCAGGCCGCTCACTTACGATAAAAAGTTTTAGAGAAGATAATATGGTCGCTCTGGAGATTATTGACGAGGGATGTGGCATACCACAAGAAAACCTTAACAAGCTAGGAACCCCCTTCTTTACGACTAAAGACTACGGCACGGGACTTGGGTTAGCGACATCGTATAGAATTGCCGAATCTCACAATGCTAAGATTCGTGTCCTTTCCAGCTCTACCGGGACAAGTTTCTGCATCCTGTTTCCCATACCGGAACAAGGACAGGACGCCAGTAAGTCTGAAGCTGAACTTCATTCGTTTTCCGCTTGATAAATCTAATGATTAGGAAATCACTATTTCTATAAGAAAACGGTCTTTTTCCATTGTAGAAGTGGAAGGGACTGTTTTACTTTATGTTATGAAGTGAAATCTGGATGAACCTTGGGTTAGGTCATAGTTATAAGGTTTCTCTGCAATTGCTTACAATAACTTAAAAAAGCAGATTAATGCATGAACGCGCAGAAAAAACAGTGGAAAAAAGCACAAAACGTGATATGATTAGTATCAAGGAGTTGTTAAATATGTTTGCTGAGGAACGTCAAGAGGTAATCCTTGCAAAACTAAAGTCTCTCGGTAGGGTATTTGCAAAGGAGCTGGCGCAAGAATTTGAAGTCTCCATTGATACCATTCGCAGAGACCTTACAACCATGGAACAAAAAGGTCTTATAAAAAGAACCCACGGAGGGGCAGTACCGTTATCAAAGGTCAGAAGATTTCCTATCGATGATCGGATTAGGTATAGTGAGGGAACGGAGCATCAGAATGCAGTGGCTAAGCTCGCTACATCATTTATCGAGCCAGGTGACACTGTTTTTATCGGCGGGGCCAGTATCCACTATGTTCTATTGAAATATCTACCGGTTGATTGGAATTATACAGTAATCACAAATTCCCTGGTTATTGCTGATAAACTTCAACATCAACGCAATATTGAAACCTATATCGTTTGCGGAAAAGTTAAAAGTGAAGAAGGAATCGTCGATCCTTTGGCCACAGAATTCATGAGAACTTTACGCCTAGATACGGCTTTCTTAACCGGTGGAGGGATCTCTGCAAAACATGGTCTAAGTAGCTCAACTCCCGAAGGAGCAATTTTTCAAAGAACCGTAGCAGAAGTTTCACGGCAAACTGTCTGCCTGGCTAATTTTGACAAAGTGGGAACGGAATTTTTTGCCAAAACCATTGATTTGAAAGGTTTAGATATTCTCATCACTGATTGGGAAGCACCCCATGAGGAAATTGAGAGAATTGAAGAGTTAGGGGTTAAGGTCTTAATTGCCCAGGAAAACTACCTTTAGCAGATAATTGTTTGAATGAGAGAGATAAAAGGAAACCTATTTAAAAGTTCTAGAAATGAATTATGGAGGCGTTTAATAATGTACAAAAAAATACCCTTTTCACCACCTGATATAACTGAAGAAGAAATTTCAGCCGTTTCAGAAATTTTAAGATCCGGTTGGATCACAACAGGTCCCAACACTGGATTGTTTGAACAAGAATTAGCAGCTTATTGCGGTACCCAGTATGCGGTAGCTTTAAATAGTGCTACAGCAGGCATGGAGCTGATTTTAAAAGTTTTAGGTATAGGTGGAGATGATGATGAAGTGATAACAACTCCTTATACCTATGCTGCAACCGCCAATGTACTTGTTCATCGTGGAATTATGCCAACTTTTGTCGATGTTAAGAAAGGAAGCTTTCTGATTGATGAAGAGAAGATTTATAGCGCGATTACGCCAAAGACAAAGGCGATAATGACCGTTGACATTGCAGGAGTCCCGGTTGACTATGATGGTATAAGGCAGATTCTCAAAACACTGGGTCGGGAAGATATTACTTTGATTTCTGATTCTGCTCATTCCTTTGGGGCTGCGTATAAGGGGCAGAAAGTTGGAGGGCAGATGGATTTTCATGTGTTTTCTTTTCATGCTGTAAAGAACTTAACCACAGCAGAAGGGGGAGCCATTACATATAATGACAACAATTTTAAGGGTAAGGAAGACTTATATAAGGAATTCAAATATACATCCTTACATGGGCAAAATAAGGATGCTTTGTCAAAAACCCAGGCCGGTGCTTGGAAATACGATATCTTGACCGATGGATTCAAATGTAATATGACCGATATTATGGCAGCAATTGGACGGGTTCAACTACGACGGCATGAAGAAATGATCAGAAAAAGAGCCGAAATCCATGAAGTATATAGCGAAATACTTGGCGCAAAAGAATGGGCGATTCTGCCGCTTGATAAAAACCATGAAGTAGCAACAAACTATCATTTATATACCCTAAGGCTGAAGGATTTTAGCGAGGAACAAAGGGATCGCGTAATAAAGATGTTAGGTGAAAAGGACATCGCCACAAATGTACACTTTATGCCGCTGCCGATGTTCACCTTCTATAGAAACCTGGGTTACAGACTTGAAGATTATCCGAATGCCCATGCTCAGTATGCCAATGAAATTTCACTTCCCCTTTATTCGAAGCTGACAGTTGATGAAGCGGAATATGTGGCAAAGGAACTTATCGAGTGTATTGAAATGATTTAGCAGGATGGAAATCGGGATTAAGGCGATATAGATATAAAAATCCGAAATAACATAATAAGTAATTAATATTTCGGAGAGGATTATAATAAGTAGTGAGAAAGAAAGCGGAAGCCTTTTTATGCAGGCTTCCGCTTTAATTTGACATAGGATTTGCTTTCAAGGGGTTTTTAAACAAGTACATTTCATTTTGTTAATAGCCTAGTAAGGCAGCTTGTTTTTACAATAAGTAAATGAGCTCAAACCCTTACCAATAGGCCATCTGGGCCTTTTTGAAATCACATGTTCAATAGTTTCGAAACCTTCTAAATGTTTATTTAACTACTAAAAATTTTTTTTATGTACTTAAACGTGACAGATAATATGAAGAGATTAAACTATAGAGAGTTGAATGTTTCGGAAAAACAAACATTAAAGAAAGGAGCACAAAATCTTAAGCCTAGAGATTTCTGAATTGTGTCTGCGATTCACACAACCCTTATTGTTCATTTAGCTATTATTATCCATAACCAATTCAAATTGCAACCCATTTTTTTATTTGATTTTTATTTTGTTAAGTTTATATGGAATACGATTAGACTCAAATCTCTTATATTGATTGCTCAGTGACATTCAAGTGGAATTGTTCACAAAAATAAAAGTTTTATCTCTATAGACAATTTAAAAATTTTAAATATTCAACAGCCTTCGTTAAAATGCAAATCAACTGCTTTTGATTAGATTCAACAGCGATTTGCAAGAGAGTTTACTAAAAAGAGGTGGCAAAACACATGGCAAGCAAAGCAGGACAAGTGAAAAATTTATCTAGACGTTCTTTTCTCAAGTTTGTTGGAGGAACAGCAGGTTTGGTCGGTATCTCGCTAAACTTGACTGGTTGTGGAGACCCAGCGACAGCTGATGAAGCCATTGGTGGCAATGGCTGGATGCCAACCCAATACAACGCACCAGGTAACTGGCCTACCAGTGTTCGTGGTCGCGTTCCCATTGATCCGGAGAACCCGGCAATTGTCAGGGATGACCAAAAGTGTATACTTTGTGGCCAATGTATTGAAGTATGTGAGAGAATTCAATCAGTTTTTGGAAATTATGAACTGCCCATTAAAAAGGAATTCGTTTGTGTAAATTGTGGCCAATGTATTCAATGGTGCCCATCCGGAGCAATTTCAGAACGGGATGATGTTAATAAAGTATTCAAAGCTCTCGCAGATCCAAACGTTACAGTTGTAGTGCAAACTGCGCCGGCAACTCGTATTGGTCTGGGCGAAGAATTTGGTATGCCTGTAGGAACTAATGTTCAGGGCAAACAAGTTGCCGCCTTGAGAAAATTAGGGTTTGACGTAGTTTTTGATACTAACTTTACAGCTGACCTGACCATTATGGAAGAAGGCACAGAGCTTGTTAAGCGTGTCACTGGCGAATTGCATCACCCTATTCCGCAGATGACCTCATGCTGTCCTGGCTGGGTTAAGTTTGTGGAATATTTCTATCCTGAACTTATTCCTAATTTATCATCAGCGAAGTCTCCTCAGCAGATGGAAGGGGCTTTAATTAAAACCTATTTCGCAGAAAAGAAAGAAGTAGATCCCAAAAAGATCTTCTCAGTTTCCATCATGCCTTGTACAGCAAAGAAATTTGAATGTCAACGCCCGGAAATGAATTCAGCCAGTAAAGAGTTAAATGATAGTAATGTTTCCCCTGATGTAGATGTAGTTCTTACAACAAGAGAACTTGCCAGAATGATCAAGCGAGCAGGTATTGATTTCGCTTCCCTTCCGGAAGAGGAGTACGATAAGTTGATGGGTACCGGAACAGGTGCAGGAGTAATCTTCGGCACGACCGGTGGCGTTATGGAAGCTGCAGTACGTTCTGCCTATTTTCTGATAACTGGGCAACAACCACCCGCTGCGCTTTGGAATTTAACTCCGGTAAGAGGAATGCAGGGTGTTAAGGAAGCAGCAGTTAATATTCCCGGGGTGGGAGATGTAAAAGTTGCTGTAATTTCCGGTCTGGCTAATGCCAGAAAGGTAATGGATCAGATGAAAGCAGGTAATGCACCCTGGGCTTTCATGGAAATAATGGCTTGTCCCGGAGGCTGTGAATATGGCGGCGGTCAACCCCGTGCTTCATCACCCCCTTCAGACGAAGATCGCAATAGACGTGCTGCATCTTTATACAATATTGATGCCAAGTCCAAACTGCGCAATAGTCATGATAATCCTGAGATCAAACAAATCTATGCCGATTTCTTAACCGCTCCGATGAGCGAAAAAGCAGAAGAACTTCTGCATACACATTATGTTTCCAGGGCGGATGATTTTATTCCTAAAAAATCCGAAGAAAACAAATTATTTTAAGTAGGAGGTGGAAAAAATGGCAAAGGGAGTACTCGTAGATATACCGAAATGTATAGGCTGTGAAAGCTGTTCGGTCGCCTGTAAATTGTGGAATGAACTTGAATGGGATGAGCAGGAAAAATGCAAGACAGCTGCAGACAGAGCGAAAGAACCTAACAACGGCTTATGGCCTGAAGAATGGACATCAATTAATCGTTTTGACCTGGAAAAGGACGGCGAATCCGTCGCACGATATGTTAAAGCCCAATGTATGCACTGTGAAGATCCCGCCTGTGTATCATCATGTTTCTCCAAGGCATTCCAGAAGCTTCCCGAAGGACCGGTTATCTATGATCAGTCGCTGTGTGTAGGCTGCCGCTACTGCATGATGGCATGTCCATTTGACATCCTGAGATACGAATGGAAGAAAGCTATTCCAGGAGTAAGGAAATGTCAAATGTGTGCCACAAGAGTCGCAAATAACCAGGAAACTGCCTGTACCTCAGTCTGCCCGACAGGAGCAATTACCTTTGGGGACAGAGAGGAATTACTGGCCGAAGCAAAAAAGAGAATCAAAGAACACGGTTATGTAGATAGAGTATTTGGAGAGAAAGAAGCAGGGGGAACATCCTGGCTTTATATCTCAGATACCCCGTTTGAGCAGATGAGATTCAGAACGGATGTAACAACCAAGCCGTTGCCGTCTTATACAGAAGGATATATGAAAGCTACACCATTTGTGGGAGTTGGCTGGGCGGCTATATTAGCCGGATTATATGTCTATAACAATAAGGGCAAGGAACCTCTAGATTAATACATTAAAAACAGAATGGAGGGAAATGTATGGAACTCATCACTACCGTCTTAAGTAAAGCAGGCGCTAAAAAGTCCACCGTGAAGTGGAAGTTTAAAATGACCCCCATGAGATGGGTGTTTACGGGCATAGCGGCTGCAGCTATAGCAGTAATCCTGGTGCGTTTTGTCTTAGGCTTGGGAGCGACTACCAACCTTAACGACCAGTGGCCATGGGGACTCTGGATTTCATTTGACGTATTGTTAGGGGTAGCCCTGGCAGGAGGCGGATATGGAACAGCCCTTATAGTATATGTGCTTCGCCGGGATAAGTTTTACCCCATCGCAAGAAGTGCAATGTTGACATCATTATTAGGTTATATTGTGGTTGTACTCGGTTTATTGATTGAAGTAGGACAATGGTTCAACTTCTGGAGACCTTATGTATCATGGGGACATGCCAGTGTATTGTTTGAAGTATTTTGGTGTATTTCCTGTTATACAGTGATTCAGATCTTGGAATTCTGCGAAGTTGGAACCGAGAAAGTATTTAAAGGGGCCCACAAATACCTGAAGAAAGCAATGCCTGTAATGCTGATCATCGGTATTACTCTGCCAACCTTGCACCAATCATCACTGGGCCAACTGTTTTATCTAATGGTAGGTAAAGTAAACCCACTTTGGTGGACAGCATTTCTGCCGGTGTTCTTCCTGTTATCCTCATTCTTCGTCGGGGCCGGTATGATTGTTATCGAAAGCACTTTAGCCGGTAAGGCACTCAATCATAAAGTAGAAATCCCTGTTTTAAGAGGGTTGGTCAAAATTTCTGCCGGAGCCATGATCTTGTATCTGATGTTAAAGATCACGGATATGGTGGTAAGAGGAACCTTTGCCAATGCTTTTGCCTTTGATTTGCCCAGTATCATGTTCCTGAGCGAACTGACTTTCGGGGTAATAATCCCTGTAATCATAGCATTCAGTTCCTTGTCCAGCACCCGTAAGGGCCTGATCTGGTTTGGAATACTTACCGTAAGTGGAGTTGTTATGAATAGGTTTGATGTACTGTTCACAGGAATGGGAAAATATCTGAACCAATACGGCGGATCTTATGTCCCTGCCGTGTCCGAGTTTATTGTCAGCTTAGGATTAGTGTCAATAGCTTGTTTAGCTTACCTATTCTTAGCCGAAAACTTTAATATCTTAGGCAGTCATGGATCAGAGCATGCCGATGATATTGAGATCAAAGATGGAAAATACGCTTCCACTGCGAAGTAAGCATTTAGCTTAAGCTATCCACTTAATCCCTCTGATTAATTTCAGAGGGATTGAGTGGATATATGAAATTAATTAGTTGCCCAAATTTTTACGATATAAGATATACACGATATACCCTATAGGATGTTTACTAAACGGACGAGGTTAGATAAGTTTCTGCTTGAAAAAGCCCTTGAAAGAGTCAACTCAACTTATGCCAGGTTAACTAATTATCTGTGTTTATTAAGTTTTAATATAGATTAAAATTCGATAGTAATCTTATATAACCGTTCAGAGAGGTGTCTTAATGATGAATAATTGTCTGATTGTATATAATCAAAATAATTGTCTCAATGCAAAAAAGGCCTCTGATAATCTTTGCCGGTTATGTATCGACTCCTGTCCCCATCAAGCCATTTCTATATATCGAGAACTTGATGCTAAGCGCTGCACAGAGTGCGGGATTTGCACGGCAGTATGTCCCAGCGATGGATTTGTCTATCGCGATACAGATACGCTCTATGATTATCTCAAAAATTCAGAGAAGATTGTTTTAAACTGCCCACAAGCAATTCCGGCAGGTCATGAAATCCCTTGTCTCGGAATTTTTGACAGGGATTTATGGCTGACCTTAATGTTATATGCCAGAGAGAAAGAATTAACCATATTTACCGGAGAGTGTGCAAATTGTCCGGATAAAAAAGCATGCGGAATAAGTGTGCAGATTTTTATAGAATTGCACAATGCATGGGCAGATCATCCACAGTTATTGATTAAAGTTGCAGCTGACAATGGAGAGAGTGAATCAACGGTGTCAGTTCAAGCCCAGAACGAGAGTAGGGGTTGGCGGGACATCGGACGTGAGAAATTTGAAGCAATCCGAGCAGGGAATACTTCTCTTGAGCCATATCTTATTCCAAAGACTCGGCAATTCTTTGAGGAAACCTGGAAAGCCGTAAAATCCGAAATCGATATGCTCCCTATAGCGGCTTTAAAGGTGAGGGAACAATGTACAAATTGCGGGGAATGTCCAGAGATTTGCCCGCAGGGTGCTTTATCGAAAACGGACACCAAGGAACAGTTGACCTTGATATATGAACCACTGAAATGCGTCCACTGTCAAAGATGTGTCAGTATATGCCGTTCTAAAGCGTTAACTATGGAAGTTAAGTCCTTATCTTATCGTTTGCTAACCGGTAAAGTTCTTTTGTATCAAAGAAAGCGACGTTTTTGTGCTTCATGTAATAAGCAAGTATTTGATGACTTCGAGCCACCTTTGTGTATGGCTTGTGCGACAAGAGATTATGATGAGCGGGTATTATCCCTGGGCTCACATTAATTATAATTTGTAACCATAATAATTATAGTATAGATGAATAGGGATGCGACGATTATACTCGCTGAAATAAGCCCTCTTCTTCTATCTTCTTGGGCTTCTAAAACAGTGGCAGTATAGTTGTTCGGTGTCCTTAAATAGTAGATAGCAGCAGTTCCTTTTGCAGTCGGATTGAAGTTATCATTTATCTTTTTGTTGCGGTTATCAATTACATAATATCTCCCTCTCATAAGCTTCTCTCCTTTTCAGGTAATATGTTAATGGCACCTTAGCAAATCTTTAAAATCTAGCTGCCTCACGGAATATACATTTCTGTTGTTAATAACCTAATTTTGAAGACATCACTTCCTCCTTCTTCTCATTATATACAGAGTTCACTAAGTATTCTGAATTTCCTGCCTATCGACAAAAATAATTGATTGTCGACTATTTTTGTGTGCCTATCTACTTGATTATATCATTTATACAGCCTATGTTGCCCTCAAAATTGGAAAGGTATCCGATTTTGAGGGCATTATGCTTTATGTGAAGTTTGCTGCACCATAAGCTTGGCCTAAGATTTCTTTAAGAAAGTAACAGAAGGTAACAGAACGGACAGGGAGAACTATAAATGTATCAAGATATTGAGAATCGATGGCTTATAGTTATAATTAGCAATATTATACTTTTTAAAACATGTGATCAGACAAGTACAGGTCCCTAAAAGAGGAAATATAGGAGAATAGTGGAATATAGTTATTATAAGGAACTTTGAGCTTCCGTTATTGACAGACTGATCTATTACTCTTAAGTGAGAGATCACTTAGCTCAACGCATACGAGGAGGGGAGAAGCCAAGTGGAAACAAGTCAGTTAAGGAAATTAAGGTTTATCGAAGGTTTGATAATGAACATTGTCTATGTATTAAGTTTAATGTTGATTTTCGTAGGGCCAATGTACCTAGGAATATCCCCACGTCTCATGGCCAGTTTATTATTGCTAATGACTTTGGGTTCCATTGTATTCAGTCGAAGGTTAGGGAGCTTTTTCTACAACAAGATATTTCCATTTATGAAACCGCTTTGGGATTATGATCAACAGAAATTTGTTTCGGAAGGGATCAAATGGGGCAGGAGGTTGGTTGAATCTCTAACGGTTATTGGCCTGATATATCTTGTAATATATCCTTGGCCATTTCCAGAGCGGATAAATTGGTTATCACTAAAGTACTCAATGCTAGGATGCTTGACAGGATACAATATCGGAATGGTGTGGAATGTCTTTACAGAAAAATTTGATTTAGCAGGGTAATCCTGAAAGTGGGAAAGAAGTTGAATAGGCTTTTTCTTAAAAAAAGGTGACACCACTGGAGTGCCCATAAATACGGCAACCATGCTGGGGCTAAATGTTTTATAGGATGACGTTCTTGCATGTTTAAAACTCCTAACAATTAATTTAACGAAATGGACCAATTGAATGTTACTATGGAATTAGGAAGGGTGCGTTTTACACAACCAGCAGTAATAGTCGGAAAGAGGGGAGACAAAGAAAGTTACCGAGGGGTTTCCTAAAGACTTTATTGCAGACACTGCGAATCAAAATTGCTACGCATCTATCAAAATTTCAACGATATTCCTTCTCTGGATGTGGTAAGAAGGAAGCGTTATAAGATGCCAATTCAAATTGGCCTGTACAGGCCAATTTGAATTGGCATCTTTTTGACCTATCACATTCTCTCCTGACGTATGGGATGAACTAAAACATTAAGGAGTATTCTCTATATTGAGTTGATCGAATCCGACAAAAACTGATAAAACTCATTAAGTAAACTGTAGATTGTGCTTTTGGCATTAAATTTGATGCCATTTAGAACTACTGTTAATTGTATTAACCGTGCTATCTTTGGACTAATAGTATTCACTGGAATAATATTTTCAATAAAAGGGAGTTGATTTGATATGAATTGGTTTAGAAATTGGACAATAAGAACAAAAGTTCTATCACTGGTCACCCTCATGACCTTATTTATAGGTAGTGTGGGATTTATAGGTTATTACTTCAATGCTAAGGCAAATGTTAGTATTGACGGTATCTATAAACATAACTTAATGGCGATCAATTATCTGAATGATGCCAGAAATCAGTCAAGAGCAGGCGAAGCAGCAATCTTTCATTTTTTGATTGCAACTGATAAAGCAACACAAGAGTCAGCACACAAAACAGTGACTTCTCGATCGGTGGCTTTAGACAAACTACTAAGCGAATACCTGAAGCTTCCTCATGAAGCCTATGAAAAGGATAGGATTCCGAAATTACAGCAAGACTTAGCCTCTTATAAGACGGAAGTAAAAAGAGTAATTGAAATGAACCTTAATGGAGACCAAATAGGCGCTTATGAATATTTCGTAAATACTGCTTATCCTCATTTTGATTCATTTAGTATCGAATTGAAAGAGCTGGCATTATTTAATGTGGAACTAGCTTCTACTACACATTCTCAAAATACTCTTGACTATGCCAAGTCCATAAAACTTCTTGTTTCCATATCCATTGCAGCGGCCCTGCTGTGTCTATTGCTTGGGTTTGGAGTGGCGAGTTTTATCTCCAATTCTATTAGGAAAGTTTTGAAGAGCGTCGAACGAGTCGCAGCAGGAGATTTATCAATTGAAGATGTTATTGTCGCAGGAAACGACGAATCAGGTCAGTTAGCTATTAGTTTCAATATGATGAAGAATAATCTGCATGGGCTAGTTACTCAAGTCTCTCAGTCCTCGGAGCAAGTCGCGGCTTCCTCAGAAGAGTTAACTGCCATTGCCGAGCAAAATACTCAAGCTTCAACTCAGATAGCGACTTCGATCGAACTAGTAGCCCAAGGGACAGAAAAACAAGCAGGTGCTGTAAACCAAACATCGTCTGCTGTCGAAGAAATCTCTGCCAGTACAGAGGAAGTCGCTGCCAGCTCTAGTGAAATCACTCGTTCAATGGTCGATACATTGACAACGACTCAAGCCGGTCAAAAAGCCTTAGAACGAGTGGCTGAACAAATGAACAGTATTAGCGCAGGAACTAACCGAGTACAACATGCTATAACAGAGTTATCAACGAATTCCGAGAAAATTGGAAATATCATAGGAGTCATTACTGGGATTGCCGATCAAACTAATTTATTGGCTCTAAATGCAGCAATAGAAGCAGCTAGGGCAGGAGAGCAAGGTCGTGGGTTTGCCGTTGTCGCTGAGGAAGTTAGAAAACTGGCAGAACAATCACGGGAAGCTACAAAACAAATTGAAACTCTCATCAATCAAAACAAGAGTGATATTGGTACAGCGGTCACAGCTATGGCAGATGGTGTAGACAGTGTGAAAATGGGTATGAATGTCGTCGACGTGGCGGGACAATCCTTTAACGAAATCGCCAAACTTGTAGAAAGTGTATCTGCTCAAATGGAACAGATAGCTGCAACCATACAACAAATAGCAGGTGGAAATGAAAAGATAGTTTCGTCAGTTCGCGAAGTTGATCTAATTAGTAAGGAGACAGCAGCTCAAGCTCAAACAGTCTCAGCTGGGGTCGAAGAACAAACAGCTTCAATGGAACAAGTATCTTCGTCAGCCCAAAGTCTATCTACTATGGCATTTGAACTTCAAACAATTATTAACAAATTTAATATATAAAACAGTTCAGAAACCCTTAATTGACAATCAACAACAGCTAACGGAAAGCAAAGAGCAAGTAGCCCATCCCTTCATTAGGGAGCTTCTTGCTCTTTAGCTATTGGCGTCAAAAAGGGAATCGAGAGAGCAAACCCTATTTTTAGCCCCTTTTATTAGTTATGTTTATCATGATTGTGGTTAGCACCCTGACCTTAGACGGGGCGATGATAGGTCTGGAAGCAGTAATAGTGGCAATGGCAGGACTGGTTTAGCCTTTTCGAGTTTTTCATGATATCTTAAGTGATAGGTATTTAGTTATTGACACGCATTTATGATTAGTTATATAATTCTCTTTGTCGAATTTATGAGAAAAGGTGGATCTGATGAAGAAAAAAATAGCAATCATAAGTTTAATCATTTTGACGTTTGCTCTCCTCGTTAGTGGCTGCGGCTCAAACCCCAGTCAGCCTCAAGGGACTCCAGAAATAAGCCAACCGACTTTGCGCGTAGGGCTTGTACCTAATCAAGCTCCGGATAAAATTAAAGCTCAGTATGAACCTTTTCGTGAATTCTTAGCGGATAAATTAGACATGCCTGTTGAACTCTTCGTTGCCTCCGATTATGCTGGGGTCGTTGAAGCGATGGCCAATGATAAACTTGACCTTGCCTACTTTGGCGGTCTTACTTATGCACAAGCCAAACAGCGAGCTAAAATCCACCCAATCGTAACGGAGATCGATGAGGAGACCCAAACCTCCAAATATTATAGCTTAATTATCGTTCCCGCAGACAGCCCGGTTCAATCCACTGCTGACCTCAAAGGTAAAATCTTTGCCTTCGGTGATATTAGCTCAACCTCAGGCTCCTTATATCCTCGCTTCATGCTTGATAAAGCAGGGATCAAAGTACCGTCTGATCTTGAGAATGTAGTATACTCCGGTGGCCATGATGCAACGGCACAAGCGGTTCAAAATGGAACCGTTGATGCTGGTGGAATCGAAGGCCGGATCTTGAACCGACTCATTAGGAACAAAAGCGTCGACGCCAGTAAGGTTAGAATTATCGAAAAGCATCTGGTAGAGGGATATCCATGGGTTGTCCGGGATAGTCTAGATAAATCTCTCGAGGAAAAAATCGTTAATTCCTTTCTTGAGATGAAAGATCCCGAACTCCTTACCCTTATGAGAGCTAAAAGTTTTACCAAAGTCACTGACGCAAACTACGCAGAAATAGAAAAAGAAGCGAATCGTCTTGGTTTAATTAACCCTAATAAATAAGAGCCAGTGTTGGCAGGAACTCTGTTCCTGCCAACATATATTATGGAGGTCATCATGGATATCATTGCGGCAGAAGGACTTTCGAAAGTTTATCCCAACGGACAAGGACTGAACAACGTTTCCTTTTCCTTAAGCAAAGGGGAACTCATAGGTATCGTAGGCCCCAGTGGTGCAGGTAAATCAACGTTACTTCGCCTACTTTGTGGTGCCATTTTTCCCAGTGGAGGAACTTTAAATATCCTGGGCCAAGAGATGAGCCATATAAATCACCGACAGCTTCAGATCCTGCGAAGCAAAATTGCCACGGTCTATCAAAATTTCAACGTTATTCCTACTCTCGATGTGGCAAGAAACGTTTTCATGGGGAGAGCCGGTAAATTGTCATACGCTTCAGTGGTTCGGGGCACCTTCCGCCTCACCGCAAAAGAGGAATCCGAGATTGAAAAGATCTTAGCAATGCTTGGTATTGAAGATAAGCTTTATGAGAGATGTCAAGAGCTTTCAGGTGGACAACAACAACGGGTTGCTGTTGCCCGGGCCATTTATTGTGGGGCAGAACTGATTTTGGCAGATGAACCTATTGCCTCCGTAGACCCGGCAACAGCGGAACTTATTCTCCAACTATTCCAATCCCTAAATAAGCAAGGAAAAACAATAATTCTGAGTTTGCATCAAATTGATAGTGCTCTAAAGTATTGTTCTAAAATATTAGCTTTTGATCGCGGAACCCTAGCTTTTAACGGATGTCCTGAGGATTATATCAAAAGTGATGTCTGCAAAAAACTCATGGGTAATGTTCCTAGGGCGGGGGTGAAGGTCCTATGAAGCAAGAAAAATCCAGCACCCTCAATTGGGTCATAACTGCTGCTGTCCTGGGGGTCGTGATTATCAGCGGAATAGACACAAATTTTTCCCCAAGGGAATTTTTTGACCCCAGGAACGTCAAAGCGATGTCTCGTTTTGCTGGTGGCTTATGGCCACCAGAGACCAGTCCCGTCTTTTTGAGTAATGTTTTTAAATTATTATTGGAAACCGTCGAAATTTCCATAGTAGCTACAGTCTTAGCCACTCTATTTGCTTTGCCACTCTCTCTTTGTGCCATGAGGCCCCGGGGGGAAGAATATTCAAGAAAGGTTTCAGGGAGCGCTTTATGGTCTTTTCGTTGGGCATTATATTATCTTGCTCGTGGTTTTTTAGCACTACTTCGAGGGGTTCCTGAACTGATGTGGGCACTTATTTTTGTGGTGGCGGTTGGACTTGGCCCCTTTCCCGGGGTTCTGGCACTGACGGCTCATGGCACGGGAATTCTCGGCAAATTATATGCCGAAATGTTCGAATCTGTTGACCAGCGACTTGTGGAAATGGCACGTGTAGGCGGTATGGATGATCTAAAGCTCTTGATTATGACGAGAATTCCGATAACATTGCCCGTTTTCCTTTCTTATACCATATTTCGGTGGGAGTGTAATATGCGCTCTGCTACGTTACTCGGATTTGTGGGAGCAGGAGGAATCGGAACTCAGCTTATGATCAGCATGAAGCTCTTTATGTATCAGGAAGTTTCGACTTTGATTATAACAATATTCATTTTGGTGGTCTTGGTTGAGCTAATTGGACAATATCTAAGAACACGAATATTGGAGCAAAATGATACAAAGCATTGATTAAGCCTCAAGGGCTTTTCCTCACAACGAGTATATTTATTATTAGAAAAAATAAGATGGCAGAGCTACCTCTTATCCTAAGGTAGGTCCGCCATCTTATTTTTTTAAATTAACTTAATCGATTTCTTCCAAGGATCTACCACCGGTGCGCTGTCCCAGAAGTAGTACGGCTAGTGTGGAGAATATAAGAAGTCCTGCAAAACCTACGTAGAGATTTTTGAAACCATAACCTGTCATGAGAGCCGGAACAAAGAGTTGAGATCCTGAAACACCAAGACGTTGTATCGCATTGATAATCCCAACTGAGGTGTTACGCATTTTGGTCGGGTAATGTTCTGGTACATATGCCATGGCAATAAAACCAACGCCCATACCTAACGCATTAAGTCCAAAGGCTAGAATCATAATGAGCATATAGTTATTTCCTGCAAAGGCAAACCATACGGCTAAGGCTGCCCAGATTAACGTACCAATACCCATCGGAATCTTACGTCCACCCTTATCTGAGAACGGCGAGGAGAGGAACAGGCCCACTGGACCACCGAACATAAAGGCTGTACCAATCGATAAACTTTGCTCTAACGTAAAGCCTAATGCGGAATTAACAAGGGTTGGCGTCCAGACAGAAATCGCAAAACTTGCTATATTTAATGGAACACCAATCAGAAGCAATATGATTGTTCGTTTGAGGTATTTGCCGGAAAACATACCAATAAACTGTTCCATCGCGTTAACTTTCGGCGGGATGTTTTTTGCCGCATCGCTAAGGTCTACAGCAACTCCAGTAAGTGATTTTACAACCTCTTCGGCCTCTGCTATTCTGCCCTTGGATACAAGCCAGCGGGGTGATTCTTTTAGATACTTAAGTCCGAGGAAGAAGGTCAGGAATCCAGCACCACCCAAGTAGAAGATGATCCGATAAGCATCCGGACCCATTGGAATAATTGCTCTGGAAATCATACCGATAACTGGCATAGCACAGAAACCGCCGGCTGCACACAAGCTTTGCCACTTTCCACGGCTCTCTCCAGGAGAAATTTCCGCAATATAAGCAATCGAAGTGACCATCATCATGAAAATACCAAAACCTGTTGCTGCTCTCGCAAAAAAAAAACAGTAAAATCACTCGTCAAACCATTAAGAATCGACATGGATGAGAAGAGAACCATTGCCATAAGGAAGGTTTTACGACGTCCGATTAAGTCGGAAATCATACCGCCGAAGAATCCACCCAAGGTCATTCCTAGGAAATACGTAGAGGTAACCATCGCAAGTTGAGTTTTATCTGCAATGAAACCATTTTTCAAAATGGCTGGTGCAATAAAGGAAAAGTTATTGTTATCCAATTGCTCAAAGAAATAAGATAAGACAATGAGCATAAAGAGGAAAAGATGAGACTTACTGACGGGAAGACCGTCGAAATAGTTATTTTTGATTTTAGTTTCATTTACCACGAACTTCACTCCCTTTATAATAATTTAAGAATTAGTCCAGAGAACCATCAAATTCATGTGACAATAATTTTTTCGCAATTCAATATGGAAACTTTGACATACATTACCTCCCTCGTATTATTTAAAGATCTTGGCCTTGCTATGCTTTGTTCTGATTCTGTACTTTTGTTGGGGCCACATCCTTTCAGTAATCAAGTGATGTTAGATATTCCGGTGTGAAGTTAAGAGGGGTTTTCCTCAGGTTTGTGAAGGTTATATCAAGCACAGTGTAAGTGGTTGAAGTGTTTTTGACCAACAACGATTTATTGAGGAGGATACCAACTATTTGTTGTACTAATAGCTCCTATTAAAAAAAATAATAAGTTTTAACCCAGTGCACTTGTGACAACTTGTGGTGAACCTTGAGGCGTCAGCGGTACTTGGGTTTGAAAACTACTAAATAGTGCATGTATCGCCGGCTTCATGTTGAAAAGCAAAGAGAGTAGGAATTAGCTTAATAGCTAAATTCCCTACTCTCTAAATACTAAATAGAATTTTGGTGCCTTGACAAAGATTCATTGTGACAAAGACATCAAATCCTTGTTTGTGATAAATGTTGCAAATCAATATACTCGGCGTATAGCACCAACACATAGACTTGGGCTAGAGTTAAAATGGTAGCTTAATAGTCATGTAAGTTTTGAAAATTTCTAGCAGATCCTGGGTCGTTGAGGATAGAGGCTGCTGGTTAGATATCAGCCAGCCAAAGTCAAGACAAAAGCTTTCCTTAATCGGTATTGTGACGACTGAGTTTTCGCGAAAAAGATTTACATCCGAGAGGGTTGTAATTCCGATGGCTTTGCTGTGGATAATGGTATTAAAGTAAATTTCTCTGCTGTTTGTTTTCGCTATGATGTTAAGCTTACTCAAATCCCCGAACATCCGAGTTAGAATTTCTATATAAGGTTTATGATTGTAGGATACAATTGGATACTTCCTGATTTCGGATTTTTTAAACATGATCTTCTTAGCTAGGGGAGATGATTTAGCCACGCAAGCCGAAAACTCATTGCTGCGGAATTTTTCAAAGTGAACCTGGTTGTTTTTTAAAAGTGGATGACTGTAATAATCGGGTAGGCTGACAAGTCCTAGATCAATAAGCCCTTCATTAAGCATAGTTACAATATCTTCCGGTTTTTCTTCTTCAATGTGTAGATTAACTTCAGGATGTTTTTCTCGAAACGAATCTAAAATCGGAGGGAGGTAATGGCTCATATGGGGAGTCGTACTAATGATTAATTTATCATTGGAAGTTGGCGTGTCTATCCGGGAATAGGGTTCCATACTCTCAAGTAATTCTTCGTATTTAAGAATAACTTCCAGTGCTTTTTCTACAGCCAGATTACCGGCCTCTGTAAGAGAGACTCCTTGGCGACTGCGCCGAAACAAAGCAACATTTAAATCTGCTTCAAGTTTCTGAATAGCTTGGCTTAAGCCTTGCTGAGAAATGAATAGATGCTCTGCAGAAAGTGTGATGGATTTTGTTTTTGCTATCTCAACTAAATAATAGAGATGCTCTATACGCATGGTAACTCCTGCCTCTACTTTTTGTTATGTCGAATTTTAACGGAACTAAGATGTAGTTAGATTATTATACACAATATTGCTGTCATTTACATAGTGCCAACTATGAATTATTGACAGAGTACCGAAAAATTTTTAGCTCGGGACTTAGGGGAAGGCGTAGCGGTATGCCAATGGCCCACTACGGTAAAATATATAGATTACAAAAAGAATTAAAGGAGAGAAAATGATGAAAAACTATTTAGACACTCAAAAACATTTGATTACCTTACAACATGAATCCGAAGCAGCATTTTTAGCTGAGTTTAAATCCGGAAATTATACTTTAGAAAATCCTTACGTCGTTAAAAATCCCTATTTGATTAACCCATTGGCTGCAGTGATTTGTATTAATACCGAAGAAGAACTGGCTGTAAAAGTAACCGTAAAGGGCAAAGCAGTAGAGGGGGATATTGAACACTCATTTAGTGCTGCCAAGGAGCATGTATTACCTATTTATGGCTTATATGATGCTTATGAAAATACTGTTGTTTTGACCCTGGAAAATGGCAAGACAGCTGAGGTTAAAATCGAAGTTGAAGAATTAAATGTTAACAAAGCACTGTCTTGTAATACGACCTATGACTACTTTGGCAAAGATATTATGATTATATCAACCGCTACTCCACTCGTTGATTCCGCTAAAACTTGCGGTTTTGATTATGCCGGTGATTTAAGATGGGTGATGACCGAAAAAGCAAGTTGGGATATTAAACAATTAGCGAATGGACGACTTTTAGTAACTTCTTACCGCTCAATGCAAAAACCCTACTATACTGTAGGACTTATGGAAATGGACTTCTGTGGTAAGATCTATGTCGAATATAGGCTGCCGGGTGGATTTCACCATGATGCAGTAGAATTAGAAAACGGTAACTTACTAGCAGCTTCGGATAACGATTTCAATGAATCTGTGGAAGACTATGTCGTTGAGATCGATAGAGAAACCGGTGCAGTCGTTAAATCCTGGGATCTACTCAAAATATTGCCGAGAGAACAAGGGAAAGCGGGAGACTGGAATCACCATGACTGGTTCCACAATAACGCCGTTTGGTATGACAAACCCACCAATTCCATTACTATGTCCGGACGGCACCAGGATGCTGTCATTAACTTTAATTATGATACCGGCAAGTTAAACTGGATTATTGGTGATCCTGAAGGCTGGGGAGAAGAGTGGCAACAATATTTCTTTAAAAATGTAACTAAAGGTGACTTTGACTGGCAGTATGAGCAGCACGCAGCTAGAATTCTACCTAATGGAGACGTCTTCATGTTTGATAACGGAACCTATCGATCCAAAACTTTGGAAAACAGAGTGGCGCCCAATGATAATTTTTCCAGAGGGGTTATTTACAGAATAGATACTGAAAAAATGGAAATAGAACAAGTCTGGCAGTATGGCAAAGAAAGAGGAGCGGAATTCTATTCTCCATATATCTGCAACGTGGATTACTACGCTGAAGGACACTACATGGTGCACTCTGGCGGTATCTCGACCTTTAGAGGAAAACATACCGATGATTTAGGGGCCATGCAGTTGAATAAGCATAAAGATGAACACATCCACTTGACTCTAGAATCAATAACAGTAGAATTACTCAATGATGAAGTAAAGTATGAATTGAAGGTTCAAGGCGGCAACTATTATAGAGCCAGAAGACTTACATTATATAATGAAAAAACAAACTATGGATTAGGTAAGGGAAAATTCTTAGGTGGTTTTGGAGTTAACTCGGAATTTGGACTTAAAGTTAAGTTTAAAGAGGCTGAGGAGGAGCTTCCGAAAAAATATGCCGTCTCTTTAGTGCTTGAAGAAGATAGATTGGCGTTGCGCGGTACCTTTGTGGAAGGTTCTCAGGTTCTGCTGGAATTCAAAGGAGCAGAGGGTTCTAAGTTCTACTCAGTACCCACTGCTGTGCATGACATTACAGCCGCCTGTGTATCGTTTGAAGAACAAAAGGAAAATGATGTGCAGTATTACGTGAGCAGAGAAGGTTTATCTGGCGAATACGACCTTTATTTGAATATTGATAACCTAAAGTACGATTTAAAAATGTCAGTTAAACTATAAAACAGCAGTTAAAGCACAGCCGAATTTCACTGAGGTTCTACCGTAATGCACCCTCCACGGTAGAACCTCAGTGACTAATAATTAGGAGGAAAAAATGGAACTAAAGAAAATTAATGCCGACCTTTTTAATAAAGCAATTTATGATAACAATGAGGCCTGCGTAGTTGCATTTACCAGGCATGATTGTCACGTATGTAAAGAAGTGGTACCCAGGTTAGAAGAAGTTGCGGAAAAGTATCAAAGTAAATTAGGGTTTTACGCTCTGGATGTTGAACAGGATAAAGCTTTGTTTAAAAGTTTTTCCCTTAAAGGTGTTCCTCAGTTGTTGTTTTTCAAAGATGGGGAGTTCTATGGAAAGTTAGCTGGCGATGTTGAGGAAGAAGACATGGTAGAAAAAATTGAGGAGCTAATTTAAGAGGTGCACTCAATGAATCCTCAGGAATTATTCTTAAATATAAGTCAGCAGCCTGTGAAGCTGCTGGCTTTTTGATGTGCGCCGGACACGGGCGCATTCTAACGTATGCAAGTCCAGAGTGGGGATGGTTAAAGAGCCTTTGGTACATAAGTGATTGCATACATTGGAAAGCTCACTCGAGACGTTTGTTTGTTCCAACACTATTCCCTTACAATTACATATACTATAAAAGTATAAAATGTGATAGAGGTGGTTTAATTGCGAACATTGCGTATAGGATCAAGGGGAGATGAAGTAGTTGAACTACAGTCCACCTTAAGTATCTTAAAATATAAACCCGGAACGACAGATGGAATTTTTGGAGTAAAAACAGAATCCGCTGTAATCCAATTTCAAAAAGACTACGGTCTAGTCCCGGATGGAATTGTCGGATCAATAACGTGGGGATATCTACAGCGTCTGATAGCTACCTACTTTATATACATTATCAAACCTGGTGATACCTTCTACAAAATAGCACTTGCTCATAATTCTTCCCTTTCAGAACTCCTCACATTCAATCCTGGAATTAATCCCACTAATCTCAGGATTGGTCAAGCGATTCAGCTTACTCCAGTGAACATCACTGAACCATCTATTCGTATTATTTATCCTAAGGATGGAGCGTACCTTCCTTATAGCGATATAGAAATTACATGGATTGCTGCTCCGGATGCTACCAGTTACACGGTTGTTATTTCAGACTTGGATAATCCTTTGCCATACCTTCGTGATTATACAGCTGATGTGCCTGGTGATACACATAGCTTCACGTTGACAACTGATCATATAATTAGTGGACATCATTATGTTATTACAGTATATATTATGAAATCAATTGATCCCTTAATTGGCTCATATACTCCTATTTCTATGCCAAAGGTAAATGTAACTATTGGCGAGAACACAGTTAAATCCTTGACTATCAAATCACCAGTACAGAATGCAACCATTCTCCAAGGGAAACCTGTATTTCTGCAATGGGATGACCCGGCAGATGCAAGCACATTAAATCCAGAAGTTCTGATCCAATCAACAACAAAGGGGACTTATAGTTATAGCGCTCAAAATGGATCGGAAATCCCTAAATATATGTTGAGTTCGGGGAAATATCAAATTACTGTTTATTTGAGATCCGGCGAGAAGGTTCTTTATCAAGCATCAATAAATATAACTATAGTATCCTAAAGCTGCTCGTGGGCAGCACAATTTAGAGAGGCTTAAAGCCTCTTATTTATTTTGATGCCGGAATGAAGCATTCCTAGAACTATTGTATTGGATGCAGGTGTAAGGGAAAAGTGTAACATCATTAATTCCCAGATATTTGTAAACCTTGATATTCAAAGGGCTACCGTATTAGGGGGAACTGCTGTAGTTTCGCCGCTGGTCTGGGGTAAAATTACTCGATTATTTACTTTTGATAGAAGGCAACGATAATCGCAGAACATGCTTTTCAGCTGTCAAACCTTGTCGTTCCACATCGGGTCTAAGTACCAATGTGGAACGACAAGGTTTTCAACCTTTTATCATTAGCAATATTGTTATAAAAAGTTATTTCCTCCAATAAGGTCTAATAAAACCTATTGGAGGGAGTTATGTGAAAAAGCATATTATTCTAGGGGTATTGCTTGGCTTTGGTCTATCCCTAATTATACGAGACCCTTTTCTTTCGGTTACTGGCTACATAAACAAAAACATCTTAAAACATAATTTAAATAATCAACTTGTTGTAGATCTATCTGAATCAACCAAGGTTATGGAAACCCCTATTATTGAAAGCGGACAACTACTCTATAGTGCTTATCTGAACGATCAGACCATATTAATCAGAGGGTATATACAAATATGGAACCTAGATGACCTTGAAAATTTTTTAGTTAATAGTAAGAGAATTAGCACTTTCGATTTTCATTCCTATTCACTTCAACCGATTAAAATAGCCAATGATAAGGGTTATTTAACAGAATGGACTGCATCTTTTGGTGAAAGCTACAGGATTTCGGGGTTGGAGTATTGGTTGAAAAAATCAGATACCAGTGGGGTCTTAAGGATTTCTTTTTTCACAGATACAACTTCCTTCTCTAAAGAGCAGATGGGCTATATAGAGAAAATTATTAATTCTATTATTTGGAGCAAATATGATAATGCTATATGAATTTACCCCCATGCCTAAAGGTCATTTGTGATTGTATCAACGATTTAAATATTCCGTATAAATCAGAAACCCGGTGTGGCCAACCGGGTTTTTCTATTTTAATGATCAACTCTTATCTGCGAGCATCTTTTTCAGATCATATTTATTCTGTCTATTTGCAGGCTTATGTAAGAAAATGTAGAATATAAAACATTGGATACCACTAGATTAGTTCATAAAAGTATCTTCTCACATGAATTAGATTCTTATTAAGGATGGTGCTTGATGAAGCAATTACTTCTAGACAACTGCATCGACATGGATACTGTCCTGTTCGATCTGGACAATTCCCCGTATACCGTAAATATGTTATTGGCGTTACTCAAAGCCCAAGGAACGACTAAAAATGTCAAGAAAAATATGACTCAGTATTTTGGTAAAAAATTTAAGGCTGAGGATAGAGAGAAAGTCATCACCTATATGAAGGGTGTAGCACATAGCATTCTTGGAACTGGTGAAGATGCTGTTAAAGAATTGGAAGAGCAGACTGGTGCAATGCTCATACAGCTAAAAACTCAAGTGGACAATGCTGAGGAGTCAGGTAATTTCGAGGATGTAGCACAACAATTACCCAACATAGGAACTATTGTGGGGATCTATACCAAGCTCGGTGGCTACTTTCAGACGTGTGCAGACTTTTTGGAACAGGCAGTGAGAATTCAGAATGGACTAGGGGAGCATAATACTGCCCAGTTAACACAGAAGGCTTTAGATAGCTATCTGAAAAAAGCTAGAGTTTAAATGTGACAAAATAATGACCGTGAAGTGCCTAGGCATTTTACGGTCAAATACACAGTTGCTCCAAAGGTCTCCGGGAATCTAGGAAAAGGAGAAGAGGGAATTGGCAAAGATCCGAGCTTCGATTATGTTCATTATATTGGGATGGGTAGGAATTCTGGATACGATCTTCGTTCTTGTACTCAATGGGGGGATCAATCTTGGAACCCTTCTGCCTGGCTTTCTTGGAGTAGCTATGCTCTTTTGGGGATTAAAGAGTGACTATCTAAGGCAACATTTTTTAAAAGGTCACTTTCTAAGAGTTCGTCAGTTTGTACGTTTAAGTATCGTGATGGTGCTAGCTTCATTCATTCTAATTGAGAGTTTGTTGCTGTATAATACCAAGGATCCAATGCCAAGCCAAGTTGGCTACCTTATCATTCTTGGAGCGGGCCTTAATGGAGATAAACTCTCTTGGACTCTTTGGGAACGGGTAGATAAGGGCTTGAGAATTCTTCAGGATAATAAGGATATGAAAGTTGTTGTTTCTGGGGGAAAGGGACCTGGAGAATGGATTACTGAAGCCGAGGCAATGCAACGTTATTTGGTTGAACAGGGTATCGCAAAGGAACGGATAATCAAGGAAGAACAGTCGACAAGTACGATGGAGAATTTTCGTTATACCCGTGAGCTTCTTGGGCAACAAACGAGTTATGAACCTTCGGAGCCTGTGTTGGTCATCACGAACGATTTCCATATGTTTCGCTCGAAGTTTCTAGCAAGGCGTAATGGACTGAATCCAGTGGGTGTTTCGTCACCGACGCCTTGGTATTTGAGGCCTAATGCATATTTGAGGGAGTATTTTGCGGTTGTGAAGTCTTTTGTTTTTGATCGGTAATGCAGGAATAGCAGATCAGCATGTGGTTATGAGGTTTTCTATTTGTGTTGTTAAAAGCTCATGCCCCCGTATAAAATTAACGAATTCAGGTTGTGGAGGAAGCGTATGGGCGATCGTGAATTTGAAAATCATATACTTCACCTCTTTATCTTAGATTCCTATAAGAATGTGAGGTTTATTGATTTATACTATTCAGCATGTCCATGAGATGTTCTAGCATGAAACATCCGTAGGCTCTCCTCTTTCAGAAAGGAAGTGGTACACGGCAGTTACCACAATACATATTATGCCTGATTGTCCAATAAGGTTACAAACTCGTCTCGCACTGAAACAGTGTGAGACGTTTTTCTATTCCTCATACTACGGCTTAAAATATATTCGATGTTGTCAAAGGCACTGAGCTAGCTTCTCACTTGAAATAGATTATCCTTAAGGAGGGCACGAGTTGAAGCAATTACTTCTAGAAAACTGCATCGACATGAATACTGTCCTGTTCGTGGAAACAGCATAAATAAAATAGGAGGTAGTCAAACTACCCCCTGTCAAAGATTTACATTAACTTTTTTTTAATTTCTTGGTTTTACACTTGCATTCTGAACTATCAACTTTTTTATCTTTACATTTACACTTAACTTTATCAGCCTTTTTCTTTTTCTTCTTCTTTTTGTCGACTAAAAGACTTAACTCTCTTTGAATATTAGCAACCTTTTCTTCTAATTCTGCTATTTTAAGCTCAAGAGTTTTTACTTCTAGATTGCCCATGTCTGAGGTTTCAGAAAGGGAATCGTCCTCAGTTTCAACAACCGGCAATTCAACACCCTTACTTTCTGCTTCTGTAAGTTCATCAAGTGCACTTTCATTTTCAGGAATTATCTCCGCTTGAGGCTCAACTTCGGGGATTAACTCGGCCACATATTCGACTTTAGGGGGGGACTCAACATTAATTTCCCCTTCCAGTGTTGATTCTTGTGCGCTTTCTAATTCAGAAATCCCCTCAAATTGACTTTCTGCTTCAATACCTGCATTAACCTCTTGTACAGGATCAGTTTTGGGTGTTTTGTCAACAGATTTTTTTGACATATTAGCTCCTCCTTTACTCATTTCTTTATTCTAAATCCTCCACTAACATCTTAAACTTAGCTCTAACACTCTTCGTAAAAGAGGTCTAAAATCTATAAATTAAGCGTTCTAATATCGAATCCTGAGGGGATATGTATGCAGTAGTCTAACTGGCCTTTTAGATTCTAAATGATTATCTCGAGAAAATCGGTTCTAGTTTCATACGACTAAGTTCAACTTCTTCTGAAGGGGTTTCACTTGAGCTTGAGCTAAGCAATAGTTCCTGACTATTTATAAGCGCCTTTCTCTTTGTACTAATTTTATTGTAGGTTCCTTCAAAATTCAAAACCCTTGATTTCGCTGTGTCTTCCAAAGCGACCTCCAGGATATTTATAACTTTTTCTCGAACTGCCGGATCTTCGACAGGAAAGAGAAGTTCTACTCTTCTATCTAAATTTCGTTTCATAAGATCCGCGCTAGAAAGGAAAATAGCTTCCTCGCCGTCTCCATAGAAATAATAGATTCGGCTATGTTCAAGAAATCGACCAACGATACTCCTAACAGTAATATTCTCGCTAATCAAAGGAATTTTTGGTCGCAGACAGCATATGCCACGGACAATCAGATCAATGGTAACTCCTGCAGAGGAAGCGTCATATAATGCTTCGATAATTTCCTTATCCACCAAAGCATTGACTTTGGCAATTATTCTAGCGGGCCTGCCGCTTCTAGCAATATCTGCCTCTTTGTTGATTAAATCGAGGAATTTTTTCCTAAGGCTGATTGGAGCAATAGTCAATTTGTAGAGATGGGAAGGGCTGGAACAGCCCGAGAGGACATTGAAAACTGCAGAGGCATCCGCTCCTATATACGGATTACTGGTTAACAAACCTAAATCTGTATATATTTTTGCAGTCACATCATTATAATTACCAGTTCCAAGGTGAACGTATCGTCTAATAATACCCTCTTCCCGGCGAACAATCAATAATACCTTGCAATGGGCTTTTAATCCGACTAATCCATAAATCACATGGCAGCCTGCAGTTTCAAGCTTCTTAGCCCAAGTGATATTATTTTGTTCATCAAAGCGCGCTTTTAACTCGACGAGAACCGTAACTTGTTTCCCGTTGTCAGCGGCCTGAGCTAATGCTTCAATAATGGGGGAATTGCCGCTTACCCGATAAAGTGTTTGTTTAATCGCGAGAACATTAGGATCTTCTGCAGCTTTTTTGACAAGGTCAACAACCATATCAAAAGAATCGTAGGGATGATGTAATAAAATGTCCTTCTCAGTGATTGACTGAAATATATCCTGATCGTCATTTAAGAGAGTTGTATAAGCGCGGGGTTTAAGTGGATCATATCTTAGATGATCATAGCCATCAAGTCCACTTAGTTTCATGAGAAATGTTAAATCAAGGGGGCCCTTAACTTTATAATTCGCTTCTACTGAAATTTCCAACTCTTCTTCTAAGAATTTCAGCAGTAAAGGATTCATACTCTGTTCAATTTCTAAGCGAATTGCACTCCCGAATTTTCTTTGTTTTAGTGACAGCTGAATTGCCGTGAGAAGATCTTCCGCTTCATCCTGAGCAACATCCAAATAGGCATTTCTAGTAATACGATAACACCCTATGGCCTTGATATAGTATTTATTGAATAAGGCAGCTAAGTTTGCTTTAATAATTTCTTCTAAAAGAATAAATACCCTTTGAGAATTAATGGTTGGAATTTCTATTAACCGATCTAAGACTGAGGGAACCTGAATAGTTCCAAATATGGAATTACTATCATCGCTATCAGTATCCTGCAATAATAAAGCAATATTTAAGGTCTTGTTCAAAATTAGAGGGAATGGTTGGTTCCTATCGACAGTCATTGGGGTAAGAACCGGAAATATATTATTGGCATAGTAATCTCGAATAAAATCAAGCTGATCTTTGTTTAGATCCTTATATCGGATAAAATGAATATTTTCTTTCTTTAGAGATTTTGTTAGTGAACGATTATAACAATTGTACATATCCGTAACTTGTTTATGGGTTTTTGAGGATATTTTAAGAAGTTGTTCCTTGGGAGTGAGACCGGCAGGGTCAGTTTTTACGAACTTTGCAGTGACTTGATCATGCAAGGATGCTACTCGAATCATAAAAAATTCATCCAAGTTAGAACCTACAATTGAAAGAAATTTTAAGCGTTCTAAAAGGGGGTTACTGGTATCCTGAGCTTCTTCTAAAACTCTTGCATTAAATTCCAGCCAGCTGAGTTCCCTATTGAAAAATTGCTGGGTTGTATAAGGATTTTTCTTCAATGCTTTTTTATCCTTTCAATTTAATTCTTACACCCATTACTTCTTGAAAAAATTCTGCATTGTTCATGATGTCTCACTTTTCTAGAATAATGTCCTTATTACTAATTAGGTGTAGGTGAAGTTCGTCGTCTGAAGAACTGAGTATTTCAAAATCACTAATCTTTTGTTTATGTGAAATGTCCATGGATTCAGCAATTTTTAAGATTGAAGATAGTTTTGAAACTAAAATTTTTTCAGTATGACTCAAAACATAATAACTTTGGTCCAAATATGTAGGAATCATTGTTGTTGTGTGATACTTGGCAATATTTGCGATGAGTTCTAATTCTTTATCGGAGAAGCCTAAAATACTTTGTGATCTGATTATATCAGAGGAATGATTGCTGTGTTCACTTAAACTAACATAGTTTCCAGAATCATGAAGAATTGCTGCCACTTGAAGATATAATTTTTCCTGATCTCCAAGTTTATGATATTTCCACGTTTTTTCAAATAATTCTATGGACATTTTTTCGACATAGGCGGCATGTTTTTCATCCACACCATATTTTTCAGCCAAATACCACACTGAACTTATAATATCATTGGCATCGTTTGTTTTTCGTTGTATCTCATGTAGACTATCAATAAGCCCATAAAGAATCCCTTGACGATTAGTTATCATCGGGGCATGGATGCCCTTAGCTTTTGTCCTGCTCAGTAAGCTGTGAATAATTAATATGGTGGGCAATAATAATTCTGCTTCTGCCAAAGTAATATTGAATGCTTCGATCATTTGGTCGCTGCTTAAATCTCTAACCTGAAAATACAGGTTATCAAAAGATTCTTTGCTGATATAAGCTTGTTGTTCCATTTTGGTGATTTGTAATAATATGCTTAAACTCCCGCCAAGACAAATAAATTTTTTTATAGGCATTTTTTTTAGCTTAGGTTTAAGTAAATATATTTTGCTTTCAATATATTCTTCCATAATCCTGGGGAATGAAATGGTTTTTGCTTCCAGTGAAGAGAGAACTTCTCTTAGCCTTAACGGTCCCAGTTTGAGATGTTCTGTAAACTTCAATCCATCGGCGGCATACATTGAAACTTCGACTCCGCCAGAAGTTATATTGGCAATAATTGAATCAGCTAGGTCAATATGGTCAACTTCGTTTAAATAATTTCTCAAAGCTTTATAGATCAAAAATCGCTCTTGAAGATTATTAACAATTTCCACATGGATTCCTGCTATAAGTCTTATTTGTTCAATAATGTAGTCTCGATTATCTGCTTCATGGAGACCACTTGTAGCAATTGCTCTATATACTTTCACCTCGTAATCCTTCATGAGTTTGGCAAAACTTTTTAATCGAATACAGGTTTCATTAATAGTTTTAGGGGAAATTCTGCGAGTTGTAAATGTATCCTTGCCAATATTATTTGGCAGGGAAGTATCCTCTAATATCCTTAAGGTACCATCGGAATGTAATTGTGCAATACTCATTCTTAAGAAATCTGAACCTACATTAATGGCGGCTACCACTTCATTTTTCTTTTTCATTATATTACGGCTCCTTATGTACCTCTTGAGATCTAAGTTTGCCAACCTTGAAAACAGTTTGGATTTAATATAGTATTAGATCGATTTATCTAACGTATCATAGCATATGATTTTATGGGAGAAATAACATGAAGAAAATCGGAATAATTGATATTGGGTCTAATTCAATAAGGTTAATGTTAATAGAAGTCAGTGGTAACTATTTTCGAATTATTGATGAAGTAAAGGAAACCGTTCGATTAGGAATGGGAATGGCTGAAGATAACCGACTCAATCCAGTTAGGGTTGAAAGAGCTATTGAAACGTTATCCTATTTTAAATCATTGTGTGAAGGTTTAGGCGAATGCGAACTGTTCCCCGTAGCAACAGAAGCTGTCAGAAGGGCGAGCAATCAAGGGGAATTCTTAAAGTTAGTTGAATCCAAGTTACAAATCAAAATAAAGGTTCTTTCCGGAGTAGAAGAGGCTTATTATGATTATTTTGGTGTCATTAATAGCATGGACTATTCAAATGTGTTAATCATAGATATCGGCGGATCCAGTACAGAACTCATCTGGGTTGAGGGTAAAACGGTTAAGGAAGCAGTTAGTCTCCCTTTTGGTGCTATTACCATTACTGATCAATTCGGAATTAGAGAAAAAATGAATAGCACTATTGAAAAAGAATTAAATACCTACCTTCTCGCACAATTCGGAAGAATATCTTGGCTGGGTGGGGCAACGAATTTACCGATGATAGGAGTCGGCGGCACGATTCGCAATATTGCTAGAATATCAAGGAAAAATACTAATTATCCCATAGATCGTTCTCATAATTACATAATGGATTCTGCCGATGTCTTGAATTTATATGATTATATAAAATTCAACAACTCCGAGCAACGTAAAAAGATAAAGGGGCTTTCTAAAGACCGGAGTGATATGTTCTTAGGAGCATTTTCAGTGGTTTCAGCTTTGCTAGAGTTCTGTAGTAGCCCTCAACTAATTGTAAGTGGCAGCGGAATTAGAGAAGGGCTGTTACATGAGATCCTTCATGGAGATAAAGTGATTAACGATGTGCTTGAGTTTTCTATTAATAATATTATGGAAACATTAAGTATTGATAAACCACATGCCCATCACGTTTGGAAGCTAGCGGAAAGCTTGTATACTCAACTTCAGCCTATCCACAAGATGAATGGCAACTCTTACAAAATTTTAAAAACTGCATCCTTATTACATGATTGCGGTAAAGCAATAAATTTTTATAGTCATCACAAACACTCTTTCTATATGATGGCGAGTTTACCAATTAACGGGTTAACACATAAAGAACTCATTATGGCGGCTTATACAATGATTCTTAGCGTAAAAGAGAATTTTGTGCTCGACAAATCTCCGTATGTTAAGCTATTAACAAAAGAAGATAAATTAATTGTTCAAAGACTGGGAACGATTTTAAGACTGGCAGAATCCCTCGACAAGAAAAGGAACGGAAATGTTACTGATGTAGTGTGCGAGTTAAGGTCAGACAACTTGTTCTTGCGTTTATTATCAGAGGGCACGACTGAAAGCGAGAGGAAAACCGTTGAGGACCGCGGTAGTAACTTTTACAAATTATTCGGGAAAACATTGGAGTTGGAATAATCATTGCCCATCGCCTAGTTCATTTATGCTTCAGGTAAAGAAAAACTTCGGAGTATACTTTTCAGGCAGTAATCGGGGAGGAGGCTAGAAGCAGCAAGCATCTAGCCTTTATTTATGTGCCGGCGACGACTTTAGAACTTTCCGGAAATGTCGGTGAGCGAGATGTGTCTGTCATCTCGCTCAATCTATACGGCTTAGACTTAACCGGAAAAATCTAAATTCATATATCATTACTTGTTAGTATAAAGTATGAGCATTAATTCTCAGTTAAGGAAAAGTTAACTTAATGTTAAACATCGCTGCAGCCTCTTTCATTGCTCCAACACTGCTCTCAACCAACACAACACATTACCAATTCTTAACAATAACTGCCTTTTTTCTTAACACTAGAGTGCTATACTTATATTATCCCAAACAACTACAAAAACGATAAAGGCAAACTTGGGGAAAGCCAAGGAAGCAAAGCCACGAAGGGAGGATTTATAAGATAAATCAATTTAGATTGTATGAAGAGTGAGGGGTTTTAAAATGATCATCGGTGAGGCGGTTTTTTTATGCCTATAAAGCTATTGTGGCAAACTGCTATACTTTGCTTGTTTACTTGGGGTGGAGCGCAAATCACAGCACGTTGGCAACTCCCAATCCCAGGAAGCGTTATAGGAATGGTTCTTTTATTTATTTTTCTCTGTTTAGGAGTAGTAAAGTTACAACACATTGAGGAGGCAGTAAATCTGCTGCTAAAGCATATGTTATTCTTCTTTATTCCTATGGTTGTGGGATTAATAAATTCAGGAACCTTGCTATATAAAAGTGGGCTTGCTTTAGCTACCTCAATAGTTGTCAGTGTAGTGGTAGCCCTTGCCATGACGGGGGTTGTTGTCCAAAAGTTTGGAACAGGACGTAAATATTTACGAACTGAAATTAAAATGGCAATTCAAATTATGGGCATAGATTCATTTCAAATTAATACCTTCACAGAAGATATAAGCGGTGGTGGGGTAAAAGTTATATCTAAGCAATTATTAGAGATTGGTACTAAGGTGAATTGTATTATTTCTGGTTCTAGGCTTGGCATAATTGAAGCTACCGGAGAAGTAGTGAGAAACGAAGAGAGAGGACAAGATTTTCGCTTAGCAATTAACTTTACAGAGATGAGTGAACAAGATCGAACTAAATTAATAGCCTTTACTTGCCGGATGGGGGAACATATTTCTCTAGACACCACAGACACGAATCAGGGTTTTTTACAGCCGTCCATGGAAAAACACTGATTAAGGATACCTAGAATTCTAATGGGGGTGGGATCAACCGGTGAATTCATTTCTAATTGTAGCTAGTATAATTTTGACAATGGGTGCTTATAGCTTAAGTAGGCTCATTTTCTTACGATGCAACAGACACCCCCTGCTCAATGTGTTATTTCTTAGTACATTCTTTATCTTTCTCTTATTACGTGCCTGTCATCTTTCGTATGATGAGTATATTTCAGGAATAGACATTGTCACTTACTTTTTGGGTCCCGTTACCGTGGCTTTAGCTGTACCTCTCTTTAAAAATAGGCTGGTACTGAAAAAATATATTACACCGATATTTGTTGGTATTTTGTGTGGGTCCTTGGCTAGCATGACCACTGCTGTGTTAATTGGCAAGCTTACAGGGTTGTCTAAAACGATAACAATGTCTCTGGCACCTAAATCGGTAACAATACCTATTGCAATAGAAATTGCTAAATATATAGGTGGTGATCCGACTTTAGTAGCCATTTTTGTAGTTGTTACCGGTTTGGTTGGCTCCATTATCGGACCTACATTATTAACGAGATTAAAAGTCACAGATCCTGTTGCCAGAGGGATTGCCTTAGGTACTGCTGGTCAGGGTCAAGGGACTGCCGTTGCTATGCTAGAGGGTGAAATGCAAGGGGCTATGGCCGGACTTGCAATGGCATTGGCTGGTGTTTTAACATCATTGATAGCCCCCA
Organism: Desulfosporosinus sp. HMP52; assembly: GCF_000765145.1. Classification (GTDB taxonomy): domain Bacteria; phylum Bacillota; class Desulfitobacteriia; order Desulfitobacteriales; family Desulfitobacteriaceae; genus Desulfosporosinus. The sequence continues at coordinate 87,745 of NZ_JMGA01000004.1, forward strand.
TGTTCCTCACACTGATAGGATAAATGCTGACTTACCATTTTGACTATCTTAATTTCTATATCCATAAGAGCGGCCCTTAGGCCGCAAAATCACCGGCCATCGGCAGGCGAGGCATTTTCCCCACTGACAGGTTTCAATATAGGGGCGGATCATACAAATCGGTTGTTGTTGAATCTGTTATTTTAATGTCTTTTTTGCCGATTAATTCGCCACCGGTGGTGACAAACATATTTTTTGATATAATCAGTTCCATAGCGGCTTCAACTTCCGCGGCAGTCAAGTCTGTCCGTGGTGCCGGCAGCGTAAGGGTAAATGTGCTTCCCTGGGTTGTGACAAAGGTCAGCCGAAGGGTCTTCTGCTGCGTATCTGCCATACCAATCCCCCCTCTCCTCGTATGATTGATTAGAGATTTATTCCTCAGCTAGATCAAAGCGGTTATTCCGGGTTACGGATACCAACGGGTATTCCAACAAATCGAATAAAGTGGTTGCTACTTCGTAAAGATCCTCATCGGACACGTCCATCTTTAGCCCGGAAAAGCTTTTTTGCCGGAAAACCGGGGAACCGCCGGCATTCGTGCCGATCTGATAACGGATAACCATCTCGGTTTCCACCCCTGACGAAATGATAGGCATTCATAATCCCTCCCTTATTCTGATTTTTACTGGTCAAGCCTTGGTTTGTCCTTTTTATCTTATGCACCTTGTCCGGCAGGGGTTACCCTTGTCTAGGGTATATATGACAAAATAATGGGAAGACCGTAAAGTACCTAAGCCTTTTACGGTCTTCCCATTATTTTGTCACAAGTGAGGGCTTGAACACATAGGCTATGAGTAAGGTTGTACAAATCCATCTTGTCTTATGGGAGCTTTTCTCCGGAAAAGCTTATGAATAAGCAGAGGAGCTAGAAAATCATGGCGAAGGGAATAAGTGAGCGAACGCCACAGATTATCGCGGCGGAAATTAACAGTATTAAAGATCAG
>NZ_JMGA01000037.1 GCF_000765145.1 Desulfosporosinus sp. HMP52
TCTATTTTGAGACTGCCCTTTGGAAAAAATATTTAGGGAGACTTGTGGACTTCTTGAGAGGATTTAGTCAATTAAATCTTCGTGCCGACTCGTTCACCCAGCAACACATAACTCTCATATCCGAGCTTTGTTTGTTCAACTATGTCTTCGTCAATTTTTACTTTATTGGCCTGGAAGAATAGAATCACAGTCGATCCGCCAAATTTGAAATAGCCCTTTTCATCTCCGCGCTTTAGGGGCTGCTGAGGGGTATAAGTTTGAATAATGGATCCGACACAGGTCGCCCCTACCTCAACATATAAGACATCACCAAAATTATCTGAATGGAAAGTACTCCATTCCCTTTTGTTTTCACAAAAAAGTTTTTTAACCTTTCGAAGAGCAACGGGATTTACTGAGTAGTAAGATCCTTTTATTTTCTTGGTATCCTCACAGGTTCCGCTATCGATAAAATGATAACGGTGATAATCTGTCGGGCAGAGCCTTAAAATCAAGCAGGTGCCTTTCTGATATTTTTCAGCTACTTGAGGGTTTTTAATAAGCTCCTTAAGACTGTAGGTAAGACCTTTGACCTGAACAAGTTTTTCTAAATCTATATCCTCATAGGCAAAAAGCTTCCCATCTCCCAGTGAAACCAATGAATTGCGATCAGAATCCATTACACGTGCAGTAGGCTTCAATTTCCGATAGAAGAAATCATTAAAGGACAAGTAATCTTGAGAGCTTTTTTCAGCAATAGACATGTCTATATTGAACTTTTCAATAAAAGGATTAATTTTATTTTTACTTATTCGTCTATCTAGATACCAACCATAGAGGCTTGAACACATTTTTTTCTTAATAACAGCTTCTAAGAGATTCATACCCAGTGGGGAAGAGTAGGTCCAGTTTAAAACCTTTTCTCCTGCCACCTGCTCAATTTCGTAGGATTTATTTTTCCGGTTGTAAAACTTGATCAACTATATCAACTCCTATAAAGGACATTGTAAGTTATTATTTGTTGTTTATGCAAGTACCAAGGAGCAGACTTTGATCGGCAACCGTCGTATTTGCAGTAATATCCATAAAAGAAAAGGATGCAGACGACTTCCAGCGCCAGCATCCTTTGAGTTCATGACTGGAGATTTCTTAAATTTCGATAGACTTCTTAAGGGTTTCTGCTGCATCAGCCGCACTGTTCATTGCGTCATTGACCGGGTTATGCTTAAGATCAGGCCCGTTAAAGCGATAACGCAGACCAAAGAATAATCCGATTACGATCAGTGGAATAGTGACCCAGAAGGCAAAGACCAGAAGCAGGGCAAGTACAATCACTGGAAAGGAGGCTTTGATTTCCTCTCCCTTAAGTACTTCAAAAGAATTTGTATTACCCTTGCGAATCATTTTCATGCAAAAGCGGCTGATTTTCTTTAGCCCAGAAATAAAGTGTTTGCCATCGTGACAGTGATGATGAGCATGATGGGCATCATAATCATGATATTGTTTCTTTTCACTACTGTAAAAACCTTCTCCTGTTGGCGCTGTTATCTTTCCTTGTTTCTCCAGATAGATAATAGCTTCCAGTAAATCGCCGTTTGTTGCATCTAAGGCTGCTTTAGCCTCTTCGTAGCTGATTTTAGCCATTGCACATAGTTTTTCTACTTGTTCTAAGGTTGTCATAATAAAGTCCCCCTTGTTTTTGATTAGAATACGGCTTTGCGAAAAGCCTGTAGGCTTATCGTTACGCTTCATTGAGTATGTCTAAATTCTAACCTATAAAACTTCAAGGGAAATTTGCTTAAAATTAAAATTCCATTAAAAGTCACTCTATTAACATAAAGAATTATCTACGCACAAAGCTCCTCATTCCATGTAACGACAGTATTTTTTGAGTCTTTAGCTTTGTATAAAGCCTTGTCAGCCAAGTTAACGAAGAGGTCTAAGGGATTTAGCTCATTAGTCTTCCTTTGCAATACATTGGATACATTTAAGTAGGAGACCACACCGGAACTAAAGGTAATTTGTCTGGAGTTTATCTCGGAGCCAAAGTTATGTGTTTCAATAATTGTTCTTATTCTCTCCAATAGGGCGTAAGCCCCTGGCAGATTAGTAGCCGGCATTATGATTGCAAACTCCTCACCACCCCATCTAACGACGGTATCTGATTTGCGGATATTTTGTTCTAATAATTTAGCCAGTTTCTTAAGTACAATATCTCCGGCAATGTGACCATAGGTATCGTTGATTTGCTTGAAATTATCCAGATCCAGCATCGCTAGGCATAAGTCTTTACCTTTTATCCGATTTACTTCATTTTTAAGGCTATGATAAAACATACCCCTGTTTCCTAATCCGGTAAGAGTGTCTCGGTAGGCATTAAAAAATAGCTTTTTAAGTATTAAACCTAGGAACAGTCCTGTTATAATAAGGATGACAGTGAGGAATACAAACAAATTCAAACGCAATGAAGTTGGTAGAAATAGATCACTTAAACAAATAAAGATGCCAAAACATCCGCCAAGGACAGCTAAAATAGTATGTGGGAACTTTTGCAGAAAAACTGATGTTTTAGCCATTTGTGAGTACACCTTCCTTAAAGAAGAGATGATGAAGCAAAGTTGAGTAGCAAAACTAATCATAAGAAAGTGACGTGTTCTTAGGTCATACTATTGGTGTCAAGTAGTTATAGGCTTGTTCCTTTTATAATAAGGAATACGAAAACTGTTAAATATTTAGGGGGGACACAACTATAACAATTCCTTATTGTTATTCAGAAAGGGAGGGTTTTTTCCGATGACCAATTTACTATATTCTTCAACGTCTTTCGCAGGTGTGCCACTGCGTAACAGGATTGTCTATCCCCCAATTACTACCGGTTTTGCTGACCAGGAAGGTAAGGTCAGCGACCGTATGGTGGAGTATTATCGTCAGCGTGCTTCAGGAGGAGTTGGTTTAATAATCGTGGAGCCCGGTGTGGTCAACCCACAAGCCAAACTAAGTAAGTTCTCTGCAGGTGCCTGGGCTGACGATCAGATTCCCGGAATGGCAAAACTTGTTCAGGCTATAAAAAATCAGGGTGCCCGTGTGTTCCTGCAGTTATGCCACGCTGGCCCCAAAGCAAATCCACGTGTTAATGGTGTTCAACCATCCTCGGCGTCAGAAAAGCCTTTTTTCTTCAAATATCCGACAGTAAGGCTTTCACAGGATCAGATTCTTAGTGTGGTTAAGGATTTTGTTGAAGCAGCAAAAAGGGCGAGGGAAGCGGGCTTTGACGGTGTAGAATTGCATGCAGCACATTTTTATCTTTTAAGTGCATTTTTATCGCCTCTAATCAATGATAGAATCGACGTTTTTGGAGGAGACAATAAGGGACGTGCTAAGATTGTACAAGAAATTATTATAGCAATCAAAAAGAAGGTGGGTCAAGATTTTCCTGTAATAGTCCGTTACCACGGCTATGAGGATAGTGCAGATGGTTTGAAGAATAGGGATGCAGTTGAGCTGGGTGAGATTTTCCGGGCTGCAGGAGCTGATGGCCTGCATATTTCAGCTTATGGTGTACCTGAACCGGAATTAGTAGGTATTGCCGCTTTGCCCTCCAGCTCAATACCGTCAAAAGATCACCCGAAAGCCCCCTTTGTCAAGCATGCCGCTTATATCAAACAATATGTTAATCTTCCGATCATTGGGGTGGGTAAGATAATTGACCTTTTGGATGCGGAAGTGAGTCTTCAGGAGGGTAAGTGCGATTTAGTAGCCGTTGGCAGAGCGATCTTGGCCGATCCCCAGTGGCCTAATAAAATGGCTGCCAACAAAAAGGTTGTGCGCTGCATCGGATGTAACAACTGTCTTAATTCACTGGCTAAAGGGGCTCTAGATTGCCGTGTTAACAGAGGGCTGTAGTATCAAATATCATCTATAATCTATAATCATTAGACATCATTGGTACTTAGAGGAGAAAAATTTAGATGCGACTGAGAAAAAGAGCCTGGGCTAGGCCTGAATTGGAAAACGATCAGAATGTCATTTTTAGCCCTTGGGAGTATAAAGGAAAGTGGAAGGACATATTTGGTAATGATTACCCAATCCATTTGGAATTGGGATGTGGTCGCGGTCGGTTTATTAACGAACTGGCAAGTGCCAATACCACGACTAACTATATTGCCATTGATGTCTACTATGAACTGCTGGTTAATGTCTTGAGAAAAGCTAATGAAAATCAGCTCAAGAATCTTAAACTGATTCCAATAAATGTTGAGAATATCGAGGGAATTTTTGCTCAGGGAGAAATCGAGAAACTCTACATTAACTTCTGCAATCCCTGGCCTAACAGAAGGCATCACAAGAGAAGGTTAACTCATCCTAATCTGCTTAGACAGTATCAAACCATTTTAAAAAAAGGATCGGAAATTTGGTTTAAGACGGATGATGAAAAACTCTTTATAGATAGCTTAGAGTATTTTAAAGGGGAAGGCTTCACTGGACTATATATCACGGATGATTTACATCAGAGTGATTTTCAAGGAAATATTATGACAGAATATGAAGAGAAATTTTGCAATCAAGGGATAAAAATTAAGTTTGGCCGGTTTAGTTTAAGGTGAAAAGCTAACTTAAATGTGCAGACAGTTCGTTATGGTCTTTAATATCACTGCTTGATATTGGATGGGAAAGAAGATAAAAAGCCTAAAGCTTGCGGAGAATTTCCGGCAAACTTTAGGCTTTTTTAGTGGGTGGTTCTTATTTTGCTGAACGTTGCTTTTACTCGCAGACTTTACCTGGATTGAGAATGTTTTTAGGGTCAAAGGCTAACTTAATGTTTCTCATAAGCTCGACATAGTCTGGTTCATATTGATCGAACATATAACCTTTTTTGGCATAGCCAATACCATGTTCTCCTGATACCAGTCCATGGAGCTCACGAGACTTTCGATACATTTCTTCAAAAACTTCAGCCAGTTTAATTTTCCAGGCCTCCTCCGACAACTCATCCTTTAACACATAGACGTGCAGATTGCCGTCACCGGCATGGCCGAAACTTCGGATTCTAACATTAAACTGTTCCTGAAGAAGATCGGTGTACTTGATGAATTCAGCGACCCGGTTGCGGGGCACAACCACGTCACATTCGTCCATGTCCGTGGTAGAGGCTTTTACTGCCTCTAAGAAAGCGCCACGGGCAGACCAAACAGCTTCTTTCCGTTCATCCGTGTCGATGATAAAGGCATCAAGAGCCCCTTCGGCAAGGCAGATATTCGCCACCTTCTCATAATCTTTCTCCAGTTCTTCTGTGCTGTTGCCATCGAAGGTCAACAAGAGATAGGCGTCAGAGGAGTTATCGGGAAATTTTTTGCCGAGAAATTCTTCAGCAGCAAGAATGACTTCTCTCTGCATAAATTCAATGGCTGTAGGAATGGATTTTGATTTAATAATTTTAGGAACCGTACTAATGGCGCTGTCCAGATCGGGAAAGGGGATTAAGAGGGAAATAGCCTTCTTTGGCAGTGGAATAAGCTTTAAGATCACCTTAGTGACAATACCCAGAGTTCCTTCGGAACCGCAGATTAAGTCTTTCACACTGTAACCGGAAGAGTTCTTAACGACCTTTCCTCCCACATTAATCACCTTGCCTGTAGGAAGAACAACTTCTAGCCCGCGGATATAATCTCTGGTTACGCCATACTTTACAGCTCTCATGCCGCCGGCGTTGGTATTAATATTACCGGCGATGGTGGCGGATTTTTCGCCAGGGTCTGGGGGATAGAACAAATCATGTTCCTCTACATATTTACTGATTTCCATTAATAGTACTCCCGGTTCTAGGGTAAGGGTTAGATTTTCTTCATCCAGTTCCAGGATCTTATTCATGCCGCACATATTCAGCATGATCCCGCCAAAGATTGGAACTGATGCGCCAACAAGTCCGGTGCCTGATCCTCTGGCTACCACTGGAATGTTATTTTCATTGGCATAGCTCATGATTTTTGAAACTTCATCCGTGGACAGAACATCCACTAAAACGTCAGGTAGTCGGCTTATTCCCCCTAATTCATCATGGCTAAAATCATCACTAATAGCTTCTCCGGTATAAACTCGCTCTTCACCTAAAAGCGAAACTAAAAACTCTCTATCTTTAGCATCCAGCGTTTTATAGTTATTCATCTAATCCCCTCCACGATTTTCTATCTGATTCACGACTCCACTCACCGAGATTAACGGGCGCAAGCCAGAGGTCTAGAGCTTTTGATATCTTCGATTAGTTGAGGAACGACTTCATAAATGTCTCCGATAATTCCATAATGAGCGATATTAAAAATTGAGGCATGAGGGTCTTTATTAATCGCAAAGATTTGTTCTGAGCTGTTCATTCCCGCAGCGAATTGAACAGCGCCCGAAATTCCCAGGGTTATGATCAGTTTAGGCTTAACGGTTCTGCCGGATAAACCTATTTGTTGCTTTGCATTAATCCAACCGGCTTCCACTAAGGGTCGAGTACCTGCTATTTGAGCACCTAACAATTGGGCTAATTCCTGGATCATAGCCATGTCTTTCTCGGACTTTAAAGCTCTGCCTACAGCAATAATGACTTCTGCATCAGAGATGTTTTCTTCGATCTCTTTGCGGGTTACTTTTAAAACTTTAATAGCAGATACTAGTTTGCTTGGATCTAATTCACAGAGTGTTATCTTACCCTTTGGCTCACACTGTTTTTCAGGAGCATCCATAACTTTATATCTTACCGTCGCCATTTGAGGCCTGGTATTAGGACAAATAATTTGAGCCATAATGTTGCCGCCAAAAGCAGGTCTGATTTGAACCAAGTCAGTATTTTCCTTCATTTCGAGGGTTGTGCAATCAGCAGTTAAGCCAGTTTGGAATCTTGCCGCTACCCTGGGCGCTAAAGAGCGTCCAATGGTTGTGGCTCCGACGAGTAAGGAGGAGGGTTTCATTTTCTGAATAAAATCTTCGAAGGCAGCGGTATAGGGCTCGATACGAAAATGGTTTAATTCTTCATAATCGTAGACAAAGACTTCGTCGACGCCATAATAAAGCAACTCTTGAGCTTTATCTTTAATGTCATTGCCAATAAATACACAATATACCGGGAAATTGACCACTGCCGCAAGTTCCTTGGCTTTGCCGATCAGCTCATAGGTTACGGGATGTATTTCCCCTTCAACATGGTCAACGTAGACTCCGATACCCTTCCATAAATCTTTATCAACAGTGGTGGACACTTCTTCGACAAATTCCATGACACCTTTGGGTCCCTTTTTAACACAGATTTTGCACATTTTACAGGCAGCAGTGATTTCCAGGGTTCCATTCTTTGCTTCGAGAGCATTAAATGGACAAACCTCCACTAAGGCTTGAATAATGGATTCGTTTAATTTTTCTTGGTGACAAATTAACTTACTCATGAATTCTCCCCCTTAAATGAACTTTAATTGTTTGAGTTTATCGGTTATTTGAGAACTAAGCTCTGCTCCGGTACCTGTCCAAGTTTCTCGGTCAGAATTAACCGAAGGGGGGAAGATTCGTTCGACCTGAGTTGGCGAACCACTAAGTCCATATCTTTTTTCATTTTTATCTTCAAGATCGTTGAAGGTAATCGTCTTGATTTCACGATCCTTCGTACTAAGCTTTTTCTTGTAGGAGGGAAGTCGGGGCTGAAAAATGTCTTTTTCCACAGTTAAGAGACAAGGGAATTGAATTTCGGCCATTTCTATAGTATTGGCCATATCCATTTCCACAAGGATGGAGGACTCTTTAACTTCAATGATTTTTAAGACATTGGCGATATGAGGAATACCCAGGTATTCAGCCATTTCGGGTCCCACTTGGGCAGTATCTCCATCGGTTGTTTGTTTACCGCAAAGGATTAGGTCCAGGTTGCCCAGTTGGCGAACTCCTTGGGAAATAGCATAAGAGGTTGCCAGTACATCTGCCCCTGCAAACTTACGATCCGAAACCAATACACCTTCGTCGGCACCCATCATAAAGGCTTCTTTAATGACTTCTTTAGCTTGAGGTGGTCCCATACTTATGACCTTAATGGTTCCGCCTTTTTGTTCTTTAAGTCTTAGTGCTGTTTCTATAGCAAATAAATCGTAAGGATTCATTTTAGAATCGACTCCGTCTCGCTTTAAAACGCCTGTAATTGGATCCACGTCTATCTTTGAGGTCCCTGGAACTTGTTTAATACACACGAGAATTTGCATGGCTCAACCTCCAATAATTCTTTTTTAAGGAATAAAAAGAATGACCTAACGGTCAGACCGCCTGACCGCTTTTTCATAATAGCATAAGATTTTGAGCCTTTCAAAAATTAATATTCACAAGCGGACTATCGTCAGCATTAGTCTGGAATATGGTAAATAGAATTTGAGTATAGTCTATCTAAACAGATCTTAGTCAAAAATAGATATAGAAACATGGAACAATTATGGTATTAACAAATAATTATCTTAAAACCTTTAAAATAAGGAGAGCTATGGCACATAGAAGTATTAAATCAGGATTCCAGCAATTGAGTGAACGACTTAATCAATTTCCTCAAGGAGCTCCGCCTTCCGATTATTTATTTAAGATCCTTAGTGTCTTAATGAATGAAAAAGAAGCCAGGGTTATGTCGGCTTTACCCATAAAACCTTTCTCAATTCAAACTGCCAGCGCAGCTTTAAGAATGAGTAGAGAAGACACTGAAAAGATACTTACCGAACTGGCTTCCCGCGCTTTATTGATAGATATTGAAGGCACAGATGGGGACAGAACTTTCGTTTTGCCGCCTCCAATGGCAGGTTTCTTTGAGTTTTCCTTGATGCGCATTAGAGCAGACCTGGACCAGAAGTTGCTTTCCGAACTATTTTACCAATACTTAAATGTTGAAGAGGATTTCGTCCGGGATTTATTTGTAACTGAAACAAAGCTGGGAAGAATCTTTGTAAACGAACAAGCGTTAAGCGCAGTGAACAATTTACATATCCTGGATTACGAACGAACCAGCAATGTTATAAAACAAGCATCAAGTATAGGAATTGGTATGTGTTATTGCAGGCATAAAATGAGCCATCTCGGCAAAGCTTGTAATGCTCCTATGGATATCTGCATGACCTTTGGGACTACGGCTTCAAGCCTTATTAAGTATGGTCATGCCCGGGAGGTCAGTGTTTCTGAATGTATGAGCTTGCTTGAAAAGGCTTACGATCACAATCTGGTTCAAATCGGAGAAAATGAACAAGAGGGTTTACCCTTTATTTGTAATTGTTGCGGATGTTGCTGCGAAGCCCTGCTGGCTATTAAGAGATTTGGAACTTTAAATTCAATCAATACTACTAATTTCTTGCCTGAAATTAGGAACGACAAATGCAATGGCTGTGGCAAGTGTGTCTTGGCTTGCCCAGTTGGAGCCTTAAAGGTGGTTAGTCAGGAGACGGGGAACCATAAAGTTATAAAGCGGGCAGTTATAGACGAAGAAGTATGCCTGGGCTGCGGCGTTTGTGTCAGAGCCTGTAATCGTGGGTCAATTACTCTTAAGCATCGGAACAAACGAGTTATTACCCCTATAAATTCCGTTCACCGAATTGTGTTGATGAGTATTGAACAAGGGAAACTTCAAAACCTGATTTTCGATAACCAGGCTCATTACAGTCACAGAGCTATGGCCGCAATCCTGGGAGCTATCTTAAAAATGCCTCTTACCAAGCAGATTATGGCTAGTGAACAAATGAAGTCGAAGTATTTACTGGCTCTAGTTAAGAATTATAAATAACAGTATCTGCGTGTTCTTTTGGTCAGAGAATGCCCTCACCAAAATCCCTAAACTTAAGCTGAACTAACTCAAAAAGGTAATAAACACAAAAAGAGCCTGTTCATAAGAATGAACGGGCCCTAAACATCTTACCAGGCAAGTTCTGATAATTGGCCATGCCAGGAAAGTGGTTTTTCATAATGCCCTTAAGAATTTGCAGAAGCAACTATAAGGGTGTTTTTTTTATTGGATTGATATTCAGGTATCTACAATAATTTCAAGATAAGCATTACAGACATTCCGAGTCCCAAGGTGGCAATGATATTACGGCTCTTATAAGCTACAAAAGCAGCGGTTATGCCGGCAATTAAGTAGTGGTTGTTTAAGCTGATATCCAAATATCCTTGAGGTAAAAGTAACGACGGTATAATTAAGGCCGTCAAGATAGCAACTGGGACATACTTTAACCATCTATTTAACCAGGTCGGTATCCCTGTAAAGCGGAATAAAGCTAGAGCTCCAAATCTGGTAAAGTAAGTAACTAAAGTCATCCCAATAATAATGACCAGAACTTCACTTCGCATGATTGCTTTCTCCTTCCAATAAACCGCCGATTAAACTGGCTGTAAGGCAGGCGACTATAATATACCACTTGCCGGGTAGATACAGGGCCCCGAATACCGAGACTACTCCAGCAATTCCGAATACAATAAGACTGATACGGCTTGCCAACATCGGGATCAGTAATACCAGAAAGGTTGCCGGCATGGCAAAATCTAGCCCCCAAGTTAAGGGGTCGGATATGTAGCTGCCTAAGAATACCCCGGCTACAGTAGCTAGAACCCAAACCAGATAAAGAGTTGTGCTTACGGTTACTTGATAGAGCACGCTGTATCCGGTTTTGGGAATTCTGCTAATGGTCAGGGCATAGGCTTCATCGGTCAAAAAAAAGGCCATAAATGCTTGAAGGGGAAGGGGCAGTTTAATCATATAGGGTGCCAAGGATGATCCCATGATTAAGTGGCGTAAGTTTACCAGTAAGGTGGTCAGTACAATAATTCCCCAACCGGTTATACCTGCGCCTAACATGGTAATGCCGATAAATTGTGACGCCCCGGCGAAAACTAAGACCGACATTAGAATAGTTTCGAATCCTGACAGTTGGGCTGTAAGGCCCATTATTCCGCAGGTAATCCCAAAGGGAACTACCCCGAGGACAACAGGTGTACACTCTCGAAGTGCGATCCCCACTTCTTCGGCAAATTGGTTCTTTCTTGAGATGAGGCTTGATTGCTGCACGATTACTCCACCTACCTTAAACATTTACTCAATCTTAACGATTGCCTAAAACATTGTAAATATCCAATTGTAAGGATATAATTAAAATTGGATATATAATAAGGGGGAGTGAGAAGTGGACATATCCAAACACCTAAATAGCGCAGAGTTGGATCCCTCGGATAAGCAACCTCTCTATCTGCAAATTGCCTTACTGATTGCTGACAAAATACACAAGGAAATCCTGCCTGCAGGAACAAAGCTGCCCCCTGAGCGAGAATTAGCTGACCTCTTTTCAGTCAGTCGTACCACCGCTATAAATGCTTATCGTAAGTTGGAGCAGCTGGGATTAGTCTGGACTAAAGTAGGCAGCGGAACTTATGTAGCCCAAACTCTTAATGTTGAGTCTTCGTCCGAAGTTCCCTGGCCCCAACTGTTTACGGCCTATCCTCAAAACCCTTTAGCATCAATTCTGAGAGATTTAGTCTCTACTCCTGCCACAGGAACTATTTCTCTGGCGGCAGGCATGGCTGATCCTGCTCTTTATCCTTTGGACATCTTTACAGAGTTATTTAACCGGAATATTGCAACTGCTAACCTTGCCGATTTTGGACATATCCCTACAGAAGGATATACCCCCTTGAGAAAAGCAATTGCGGCAATGTTGAGTGAAAAGGGCATCTCGACTTCCACAGAGAACATCCTAACTCTCTCCGGGTCACAACAAGGATTATACTTGCTTAGCAAAGTGTTGTTAGAACCAGGTGACTATGTTGTAATGGAAGGGCCAACCTTCATCGGGGCTATACAGGTGTTTCAGGCCGCAGGGGCCAGAGTTTTAAGTCTACCCTGTTCGGGGAAATTATCATTAGAGCTGTTGGAGGACTTTATAATTCGCTATCGGCCAAAATTGTTTTATAGTATACCGACCTATCAAAATCCCACCGGAAGGGTTATGCCGGAGCAGGAGCGCCAAGATTTGATAAACCTGGCTAAACGGCATCGGCTTGTTATCGTAGAAGACGATCCCTATAGCGAACTGTATTATGACCAAAAGCCCCCTCAGGCTCTGAAAGCTTTAGATACTTACGGAGGAGTTGTTTATTTAGGGACGTTCTCCAAAATTCTCTTCCCCGGCTTACGCACCGGCTATCTGGCAGGACCGCCTGTTTTGATTAACCGCCTTGCCTTGGAAAAACAGTATATAGACCTCCATTCTAACAATATTGCCCAATGGCTGGTGACGCTGTTCTTAAATGAGGGAAAGTTGGCTCAGCATCTGGACACTGTGCGCAGAGAATATAAAAAACGCCGAAATACTATGGCTAAAGCCCTCCAGCGTTTGTGTGCAAACGATCTTGAATTCACTGTACCCGAGGGTGGGTGTTACTTTTGGTGTAAGTTAAAACAAGCGGGCACTTCCCAGCGACTCCTCCATGAAGCAGCCAAGAACCGAATTTCTTTTGTGCCAGGAGAAGCATTCCATACAATGCCCACCCAGGATAAGGAACTTCGCCTTTGTTTTACCGCTCATAATGAAGGGGTTATCCTGGAAAGCGTCCAGCGCTTGGCCAAATCCTTAACCCAAATAACAAAAAAGAATCAAGAGAATGATTTATCATCTAGTTCGGTATGGCCGATTATTTAACCTATAGAGATCTATTGGGCCTAATTACAGAGGTTATTCTAAATCCATCAAGCAAAAAGAACGGTTAAATATAAAGTGGTTTTTACAAACTCCTGTTGACAAACTAATCAAATTATTCTATCATAAATTTAATAAAATACATTATTGAATAGGTGCCCGCAAGGGATAATAGGGAACCAGGTTAATAATCCTGGACGGACCCACCACTGTAAGTAGATGTTGAAAATGTACATTTGCCACTGGGTAACTGGGAAGGCGTACATTCTAGTCTATAAGTCAGGAAACCTGCCTATGAAATATTGCAAAAGGACAAAGGTAAAGTTCTAGCTTATTAAGCTGGGACTTTTTTTAATTTAAACTTTAGGAGTTGTTATGGAAACGATTGCAAATATTAAAATTGAAAAACTAGTCTTTCCGCATGAAGAAAAACCAGCACTAAAAAACATAAATTTTAAGATTAATAGGGGAGATTTCATCGTCATTGCCGGAGGAGTAGCTTCAGGAAAATCAATTTTACTACATACTATAACAGGAGCAATCCCTCACTATCATGACGCGGACTTAACGGGAAAAGTCACAATCATGGGGCAAGATATTAAGTATATCCCTCTTAATAGAATGTCAAATTATGTGGGATACATGATGCAGGAGCCCCAAAATCAAATTATTAGTTTAGATGTCTACGAGGATATTGCATTTGGCCTCGGCAATCTGGAAATCACCTTAGAGCAAATGGACCAGAGAGTTAAAACCGCCTTGCAACTTGTTGGTTTACCGGGCTATGAAAGCCGACAAACAGCTGCTCTTTCAGGTGGGCAAGCCCAACGAGTCGTTCTGGCTGGTGTTTTAGCCCTCAATACCCCAATTTTAATTTTAGACCAACCCACAGCTGAACTTGATCCACAAGGCCGCAATGAGCTTTATAAGCGGTTAGGTCAGTTGAATAAAACTCAGAATTTAACCATTGTTTTAGTTATGGATCGAATAGAAGAAGTCCTCAACTATGCCAACAGAGTCCTCTATATTCAAGCAGGTGAAATTGTTAAAGAGTATTTACCAGAAGCATACTACATGGAGCAAATGATGTATCGAAGAGGAAGGATAAAACACCTCTCCACCTCCAACAAGGATCAAAGTAGGCCCAACGAAATTATTGCTAAAATTACGAATGTCACCTACCTGTACAAAAACAATTTACTGGGTTGTGAAGATATTAATTTGCAAATCTACAAGGGCGATTTTTTATCGGTTATAGGTTTAAACGGTTCCGGAAAATCGACCTTAGCTAAGCTGCTTATCGGTCTATTGAAGCCCTCAAAAGGCGAGATTAAAGTGTTTAACCAGCCTTTGAATAAAGGGAAACTGGCAGAGATCCGTTCCCAGGTGGGATTTCTGTTTCAAAACCCTGACTATCAGATCTTTGCAAGCACCGTAGAAGAAGAAGTCGGATTTTCTCTGAAGTTAAGGGGGGAACAAAATGAAGTAATAGTACAAAAGATTGATGAGTCCCTCAAGTTCGTGGGACTACTGGATTATAAAACAATACACCCTCATCGCTTAAGCCGTGGTCAGCGCCAGCTTTTAGCCTTGGCCTCCATCCTCGTCAGTGATCCGGAGTTCATTATTGCCGACGAACCAACTTCAGGTCTCGACGAAAACCAAGGGTATATGATCATGGACAAACTCCTTCACTTATCAAAAAGTGGTCGCACAATCCTACTTATATCCCACGACTTGACCATGGCAAAAGACTATTCCAACAGGCTAGTCGCTCTGCATAATCATCGTATTCAACTTGATATATCGAGAAGAGATCTTGATCAACATCTTGATACACTTAAAGCCATTGGTTTGAATTTTCATAACCCTATTTCTTTCAGGGAGGTTGAAGATGGGTTTCTCCAAGCTTGATCCCCGGACAAAGCTGGCTTGGTATGTTCTGATGATCAATTTTTCACTGATTATTGGGACTGCCGCTCAGTTAAGTATTGTTTTAATAGTGGAGGTTATGGCCTCGCTAATCTTGACGGGCTCCTTAAAGCGGTATAAAGCCATGATTGTGATTTTATTCCTTTTGGGACTTCAGATACTGGTCGTACAGCTTATCTTTTGTCGGGAAGGCGTCCTAATCTACCAATGGGGAATTCTGAAAATATACAGTCAAGCCCTGCCACTAGCAATCACCGGTATACTCAAGGCTAGCATTATTGTTTTAGCAAGTATGCATTTTTTCACCTCTTCCTCACCTCAAGAATTTACCTTGATGCTGATAAAATTCAAGGTTCCTTACCGATTTGCTATGTTGGTAGGACTAAGTGTTCGCTTCCTCCCACTCATGAAAGCTGAATATATTTCCATAATTGATAGCCAACGTGCTCGGGGTCTCAAAATGGAAAGTGCTTGGGACAATCTCAAAGGTATTTTTCCAACCTTTCTGCCATTTTTATATCGCTCAGTTCGACGCGCCACTGAAACTGCCTTGGCCATGGAGTTAAGAGGCTACGGACGAACTAAAACCCGTACGTTTACCTCGAGTCTGGAGCTTAGAACCTACGATGTTGTTTTAATTTCTGGGATGTTAATGGTAATAATCATCAGCCTGACAAGCAGGATCTTGCCATTAATATAAATTAGAATAATTTTAGGGGGAGAAAAAATGAATGAAAAATTATTTAGAACTGACACAAAGGCACTTGTAGGCTCAGTCATCATAGGAATCGTCATGTTGATCATGATGCAGGTTACAGGACGTATTGACGCAATATTGGACCCAACCCTCTTACTACTTAATGGCACATGCTGGGCCTTCTTTACCGGTCTGATTGTCTTAATGTACAGACAACCGGCGGGTATTATCGCTGGAGTAGTGGAAGCCGTAGTAGCCATGGCAACAGGCTATTCGCCCCTGGGCTTTTTCTTCCTATTCGCCAATGTTATCGGATCCATTGTCTACTCATTAATTTCCGGAAGATTATCCATGGAGAAATTAAGCCACCACATATGGGCAATGCTCGGGACTGCTGTTTCTGGCAACCTTTGCGTTATGGTTGGATTAATCTATGTCTTTCATCTTGACTGGAAGATCGCACTTTTATCCTCCAGCCTAACTACCTTCGTAGGAACGATTGGTGCAGGCATCCTGACAAAGAGTGTCTATGGCTCCTTACAAAAATCTGCATTGCTTTAAAATGTGGTTTCCTATAGGAGATTAATGCTCCCTATGATACAGTTGTATTTTTTTAGGGTGTATAGTAAAATGAAAAAATCAACTAGAGATTGGAGATGGAAAGATGCGTAATTTTTCTTGCTAATTACAAAGCATAATCTGGACAGTCAGAAACGGCTTGTTTTGTTGTGCTTAGGCAAGAAAGTTACTAACTCTTTTCACTCAAAAGATACATCCTTACCATATCCCTGATAGGGGTCTGGCTTAGCTGTGTATTTAAGAGCTGTAAGAAGTGCTTTCTTGCAGCTCTTATTTTTTGCACAGGAGGACAAAATTATGGGACTAATAAATGTAACAAATCTGACCTTTGCTTACGATGGCAGCTACGATAACATTTTTGAAAACGTGAGCTTTCAAATAGACACAGATTGGAAATTAGGGTTTACCGGAAGAAATGGTAGAGGTAAGACGACATTTCTTAAGTTATTGCTGGGTAACTTTGAATATAGCGGTAAGATTTCGGCTAGTGTCAGCTTTGAATATTTTCCTTTTAAGGTTAAAAACAAGGAAATAAATACCCTTGATGTAATCAACGACGTTTTTTCAGACCACCTGCACTGGAAATTAATGCGGGAATTTTCGTTGCTGGAAGTTTCCGAGGAGGTCTTATATCGTCCTTTTGCTTCCTTATCCTTGGGTGAACAAACGAAAGTGTTGCTTGCTGCTTTATTTCTCAAAGAGAATAGTTTTCTATTGATTGATGAGCCCACTAATCACCTGGATATGAAGGCCCGAAAACTTGTCAGCGACTATCTCAAGACAAAAAGTGGCTTCATACTGGTATCCCACGACAGGGCATTCCTGGATAACTGTGTTGACCATATTCTTTCCATTAATAAGGCTGATATCGAAATTCAAAAAGGTAACTTTTCAAGTTGGTGGAACAATAAAAAGAGGCAGGATAGTTTTGAACTTGCCGAAAATGAAAAGCTTAAAAAAGATATTAATCGCTTATCGAATTCGGCCAAACGAACGAACAACTGGTCACAGGAAGTGGAAAAGACTAAAAATGGTACAACAAATTCCGGGTCAAAGCTGGATAAGGGTTACGTTGGTCATAAGGCTGCTAAGATGATGAAACGCTCCAAGTCAATCGAAAGCAGACAGCAGTCAGCCATTGCTGAAAAGTCTAAACTCCTTAAAAATATTGAAGAAGCCGACAGCCTGAAGATTTCTCAACTTGCTTATCATAAGAATCAACTTGTCGAACTTGAAGCAGTTTCAATTTCTTATGGAGAAACAATGATTTGTAACGATATAAGCTTCACGATCGAGCAAGGTGACCGAATAGCCCTGACCGGTAAAAACGGCTCAGGAAAATCAAGTATTCTTAAACTTATTTGTGGCGAGGCTATAAACTATACTGGCACCTTCAGGAAAGGGAGTCAGCTTCAAATATCCTTTGTTTCACAGGATACTTCACAGCTCCATGGTAATTTAACAGACTATGCCAGAGACAACACCATTGATGAAAGCCTTTTTAAATCTATTTTAAGAAAGCTGGCCTTTTCCAGAATTCAATTTGAAAAGGATATGTTGACGTTTAGCGGCGGTCAAAAGAAAAAAGTGCTGATTGCCAAAAGCCTCTGCGAACAAGCTCATCTATATATATGGGATGAACCCCTCAACTTTATAGATGTAATTTCTCGTATACAGATCGAAGAACTGTTGCTTGAATACCAACCGACTATTTTGTTTGTGGAGCACGATAAGACATTCAGTGGGAATATCGCGACAAAGATTGTAACTATCTGATTCCTTACTATATCTATATCACTTTAGAGAGTTTTTCTTATATTGACACCCTTGGTAAGTTTCTGAGTTACCAAGGGTGTTTTAAATATCAACGACACTATTAAGGATAGGTCTTAGAATCTTCTAAACAAGCCCTAATCGTTGTCAATGCTATATGAAAAAGGTATAGTTATCATGTAAATATTACAGCAAATATATCGATTTTAAAAATGATTATCGGCATGAAAGAAGACGGCAATTCGAATGGATTTGGCACGCTAATATTATTGAGGTCATTAAAAATGTTAGAGAGGTAAAGGTATTATGGCGATAAAGAAAGTATGTATTATTGGCTTAGGGGCATTAGGGATTTTATATGGACATCATTTGACCAAAAGTATGCCCAAAGGAGCTTTGAGAATTATTGCTGACCAAGAAAGAATCCGACGGTATCAAAGTGATTCTGTTTTTTGCAATGGTGAGCGCTGCGAGTTCAATTATCTAGCACCCGAGGACGTAGAAGAACCAGCGGATCTTATTATTTTTGCAGTTAAATACAGTGGACTTAATGATGCTATTAAAGCAGTCAAGAATCAGGTAGGGGAACATACCATCATTTTATCCGCACTGAATGGAATCACAAGTGAAAGGATTATTGGACAGACTTATGGAATGGACAAAATCCTCTATTGTGTAGCACAAGGGATGGATGCTGTTAAAGTTGGGAATCGAGCAAATTATGATCACATGGGGATGCTGGTCTTTGGTGAGGGAGAACCAGGGGTTATCTCAGAGCGGGTTCGGGAAGTTGCACGCTTTTTTGAAAGCATGGCTGTCCCTTTTGAAGCAGTTACGGATATGAATAAGCGAATCTGGGGTAAATTCATGCTCAATGTAGGTGTGAACCAAACAGTTGCCGTCTATGAGAGCAATTATGGGGAAATTCAAAAAGAGGGTGCGGCTAGAGATACAATGATTGCAGCAATGAGGGAGGTCATGGTTCTGTCAGAAAAGGAAGGTACTAATCTGACAGAGCTGGACTTAAAATATTGGCTGAATGTTTTAGATCCACTGTGCCCGGAAGGCAAACCTTCAATGCGCCAAGATATGGAGGCGAAACGTTTCAGCGAGGTGGATTTATTCTCCGGGGCAGTATTGGAATTGGGAAAAAAATATGGTGTACCGACTCCTGTCAATGAAGAACTTTATCGTCGGATTAAAGAGAAAGAAGCTCGGTATTCCATCTCTTGACATAGTTATTCGTGAATTTGGCTTTCCTTCTGTAACTTTTTTAGGTTGAAATAATAGGAAGTTGTGACTTTAAGACAGAAGAAAGCTATTAAGAAGCTAATAGGCGCTAAATAGGCATTGAAGAAGAAACCGTAATCTGGGCCTGTTAGAAGAAGGCCATAGCACAGATTGTAAAATCCAATAACAAGATTAATAATACCAACAATACCAATAAACCAAATAATTCTTTGATAATGTTTAATTTGGGAGGAATAATCTGTGAATAAGTGAAAGGGACCATCTGCGGATTTTCTGCGAAACCAAGCCCAGCGAAAATGGCTTGATACCAGCTCGCCTCCGGTATCTTCCAGAAATTCGATATAGTCTTTACTCTCTGGAGAGTTTGGCAGATGCTTCAGTAATTCTATTCGATAGATGTATTCCCCAGGGTTACCTGTTTCGAATAAATAACGGCCAGGAAGACTGAAATCTATAAAGTTGTAACCTTTAGCTGCCATTTGATTCAGCCATTTCTCTTCTTTTTCAAAGTCTACAAAGAATTTAAAAGTCCGATATTTCATCAGGCATCCCTCCTAGCAATTTTATTACCATGGGCTAGTAGTTCCTCTAAACGTTCTATTTCCAAGAGCAGTGTTTCTCGGCCCTTTAGAGTAATTTCGTATTCCTTTTTTCTGCTATTTTCAGGAGTAGACAAGGCTTTAATCCACCCCTTTTCGATTAGGGTATTGATAGCTCCATAGAGAGTTCCCGGTCCAAGATTTACGCGATCGTTGCTAAGTTCTTTGACGTACTGCATAATCCCATAACCGTGCATGGGAGAATGTAGTGCTAAAAGGATATAATAAACAGCTTCTGTAAGAGCACCACGTTCTGTACTTTCAGGCATATTATTTGATCTCCTAAACTAAACTTAATAACTTTGTTATATCGGCTGCCGATACTATATTGAATTATATCGTCTGCCGATATAGGTGTCAATCTTCAGTTCGGGTTCTACCTGTTCAAATACGGCATAAGAATTTGTCGGGGGGGGGCGATGTATGCCCCCTTGCCTTCTTGGCATATTGTGAGAAGTTATTGTAAGCAGGGTCTGGGTGGATTAAAATGGAATAAAGAGATGTTCCTGTATTAAATGGGATATAAGGGGTGGAGGGCGTTGGATAAACTAGAAATTCTAAAAATAGCGAATAGTTTTGTGGAAGAGTCTGAACAAAATAAAATACCCGAGGGGATTGCGCTAAGCGAAGCAGTTGTTGGCATGAGGATTTTTGAAAATCCGATTTTAGGCTTTGGTTCGGCTATTGACCCATACTTCGAGAAATTAATCGAACCATCGGTTATAGGACCACACTTTCTGGCACCGCAACAATGGTTGCCGAAGGCTAAAACAGTGATTTCCTTTTTTTTACCCTTTACTGATGTCGTGAAGAAGGGTAACAGCAGGGAAGGGGTATGGCCCTCGGAGGAATGGCTGCATGGCAGAATAGAAGGCCAGGCGTTTGTTGTAAAGCTCTGTCAACATATATGTGCTTTGTTGATAAAAGCTGGTTATAAAAGTCTTTCACCATCTCTGGATGAAAGATTTTGGGCAAACGCGGGTAATAAAAGTGCTCAACAATCTATTCCGGGTGGAGAGGGAGCAATATATACAAGTAATTGGTCAGAACGACATATTGCCTATGTATGTGGACTCGGAACTTTCGGACTTTCAAAAGGCTTTATAACTGAAAAAGGAATTGCCGGGAGGATAGGAAGTATTGTTACGGAGTTAGAGTTATCGCCGGATCCGCGTGTATCAGATAACATTTACGAGAATTGTTCTATGTGTGGTGCCTGTGTAAAAAATTGCCCGGCTAGTGCTATATCTCTTGAAACGGGTAAAAATCATTTAAGATGTTCGGAATTTGTTGATAAAACTAAGGAAATGTTTCAGCCGAGATATGGTTGTGGGAAATGTCAGGTTAGGGTTCCCTGCGAAAGTAGTATTCCAAAAAGATAATGGCTATAAGGATCTCGCAATATAATAAAAAAAGTGTTGACAACCTAAGTTGAAGATGCTAATATATGCATCCGGCTAAAAAACAGGCCGAAATCAAACAACAAGTTCGAAATTAGTTATTGACAACGAGAGTTGGAAATGCTAAGATACAACTCCGGCCAAAACAGCCGAAGAGAATCAAGAAACCAAGGGGCAAAGAGTTAACACTCAGTGCTAGTCGGTTAAAAAAGTGTTGACAACGCAAGTTGAAAATGCTATGATTTAATTCCGGCCCAAACGGGTCAAAACAAAAATTCCTGATCTTTGAAAACTAAACAACAAGGACAGCCAATGAGAGAGACTCAAAAGAGTTTCAAAATAAATCATGAGTCAATCATCTTCTTCTAATGAGA
>NZ_JMGA01000038.1 GCF_000765145.1 Desulfosporosinus sp. HMP52
GCGGTAAAGCCTACAAAGCTGACCTGGGGAAGCGCAGCCACCGGTTCACCTCAGGTATTACCCTGAGGTTTGGCGAAGCTCCCAGGCCAGCGCGTGGGCCAGCCTCGGAATGCTGAGTGAACGATGTGGGCAAAGCCGTCCTGACCCGAGCGACCCTATTTTCATCCTCTGATGGTGCCTTGTAGCGGCATGAGGATTCGATTTAGCAAAAAGGCCCCCCTAGATCACTAATATAAGCGCCCTAGCGGAGCCCCACGTTTCCTTTGTCATCATCTAAACCAGACGCCCCGAAAAAATCAAAAATCCAAACATCACAAAATTAAAAGTAACAACAACAGCCAGCAGATCCCAGATGGGCCCCGTTCCCCAAAACTTTCTGGTTTTGTTCTTCCGATCCAGATAGTCAAACCCAATCATCAGCCCTGCATGATAAAGCCCGTAGAGGACATATTGGGGCTGAGTTCCGTGCCATACTCCCATGATTCCGAAAAGCAGGAAATAACCTACATAAGAAGCAGTATAGCGATTACTAAAGCGCTTCTTCTTAGCTGAATCCAGTACAAAACGCATATAGATGTAATCCCGGAACCAAAATGAGAGAGATATATGCCAGCGGTTCCAAAAATCCTTAATATTTTTCGAGATAAAGGGCTTATCAAAGTTAATGGGTGTTTTAATCCCTAAGAGATAACTGACCCCCACAGCAAAGGCGCTGTACCCGGCAAAATCAAAGAAGAGGTATAAGCCGTAGGCATACATGTAGTTTAAGGTTGGCAGAAAGCCAAAGGAATGGTTCAGGGGG
Organism: Desulfosporosinus sp. HMP52; assembly: GCF_000765145.1. Taxonomy (GTDB): domain Bacteria; phylum Bacillota; class Desulfitobacteriia; order Desulfitobacteriales; family Desulfitobacteriaceae; genus Desulfosporosinus. Next base: position 803 of record NZ_JMGA01000038.1, read on the forward strand.
TCAAGCCAGTATTTATTAATCAGATAGGCGATAATAAACTTATACAAAAACCCTCGAAAGATCAGATCCATTCCCGTAATGGCTAGTTCTCCGTAGTCTTGACGAGATAACGGTTTATGGAGGTCAGCAACAAAACGTCGGTAGCGATCAATCGGGCCGGAGGCCAAGGTAGGAAAAAAGAGCAGAAAACTGATGAAATCAACTACTTTCACCTCTTTGATCAGACCATCTCGGATTTCTATGATGATCCCTACTGAGCGAAAGGTTAAATAGGAAATTCCTAAGAAACCAATGACTGTTTGCCAAAAGCCCAGCTCAATAAAGCTGGGATTTAATTTGACGACCACTAGCGGCAAAATAGAAAGAAAGATTCCCAGATAAAAGACATCGGCCCTATTTTTTTCGAGGGTTTTCAAGCGATAGGACAAATAAATCCGGACTATAAGCCATTGAAAAATAAGATAAGCCACAATTTGAATGAGCACAATCAGCGGACGACCAATCAAAAGGAGCATTCCCAGGGTAGAAAGGAAAACCCAAGTGGCTCGAACTTTGGCTGAGGCTCCGATTCCCCCCAGCAAGATCGCCGGTACTAAAGGAATTAGTAAATAGAAAAAAAAGGAGAAGTTTTCAAAAGGAGTCATTTACAATCCCCCTAGCAGAGCACGTCGATCCGCCTTGCCGTTGGGGGTTATGGGCATCGCAGCCAGGAATTTAATGCGCCGGGGGATCATATACTCGGGCAAGCGTCCGCGCAAATCTTCCTTGAGAGCAAGAGTCTCTTTGAACTCATCCTCTACGGGCTTACTCACCGTCACAAAGGCCTGTAAATACTCAACCTTCCCTCGTCGTTCAATGGGTAAAACCACCGCATTTTCGACCAAGGGGTTACGCCTTAGATTTTCTTCGATTTCTCCTAACTCAATCCGATAACCATGGAGCTTAATCTGAAAATCTAAGCGGCCTTGGTAAAAGAGGAATCCATCTTTAAATAACCCGGAATCTCCTGTCCGGTAGGCATTCCAGGTTTGTCCCTTCTCTTGCCAGCTAAAAAAGGCCTTGGCTGTTTGCTCCGGATTGTTCAGGTATCCCACACTGACATTGGGGCCGGCGATTACTAATTCCCCTGCCTCCCCCTCCGGCATTACTTCGGGTCTGTGGTGCAAGATACCAGCCTCAGCAGTAATTGCTGCGCTAAGCTGATCGGAATTACAGATTAAGACCTGGGCATCCGGTTTAACTCTGCCTACAGGAAGTGGATTAAAAGTGTTAAGGATCTCAGGGCTGATGGTCAAATTCGTTACCGCCACTGTTGCTTCCGTGGGTCCGTAAAGATTTTCCACTTCGGCTTGGGGAAATCGTTGAGTAAGTTTTGTGGCACAATCATGGGTAAGTATCTCACCACAGAAGAGGAACCTTTTTATCCTCGGCAGCAGGGTGGAATTAAAACTGGGATCCATTAAACATACCTCGGCAAAGGAAGGTGTGGATACCCAGTAACTGGTTTTTGACGCAGCCAGGGAGGCAAAGAGTTCCTTGGGATGGGCAATTTGATCCTTATCCACACTCCAAAGAGTTCCCCCGGTACTTAAGGACATATATAAATCCATTACTGAAAGATCAAAGGAAAACGGAGCCTGATTAAGAAAAACCTCCTGCATTTCTTCCGGCTTAAACTCTGTGTTAACCCAGTTCAAAAAGCTTTCTAGGGCCCCTAGAGTAATCTGTACCCCTTTCGGTACTCCGGTACTGCCGGAGGTAAAAATTATGTAGTAAACTTCATCAAGTTCTACTTGCCAAGAAGAGTGTGGCACCTCTCTTTGATAACCCTTCAGAATGCTGTCTTGACTCTGTAGGGAGATCATTTCTTCAATTAAGACTTTAGGTGAGTCAGCTTTCCCTCTGGGAACCATCTGCGGGGAAAGGACTACCCGGGCCCCGGATGCCTCAATAATTTGCCATAAGCGTTCATGGGGCACTGAGGAATCCACAGGGATATAAGGATGGCCTGCTCTGACACAAGCCATAAATAAGACCGGCATTTCATTTTCTTTATGCCCGTAGACAACCACCGGAGTCTGACGAGGTATGCCTTGCTCAAGACTTAGCTCATGAAGCCATACAGCCCCTGAATTAGAGCTGCTTTCTAAAGCAGCATAGGTTAAAACATTATCCCCATGACAATGGGCTGCCCGTTCCGGACATCTTATAGACCACTCCTGGATTTTTTCGCTAAGCATAAAAACACATTCCCCATTCGCCTAAAAGTTATTATAAATAAACGGAGCAGCGGTATGTTGCTTTTGTACTAGATAGAGGATAAACAAACCTAACAGGATGAAGTAGTAATAAGCAACTCGTCCAAACCATACTAACGTGGGATTCCTATCCCTAGAACCCTTCATGATAAAATCGATCCAGCGCTTCATTGATGCTCACCCATCCTTTCCAGCCTAAGTGCATGGTGTCCTGCAAAAAGTAGGTGTCATATTCATGATCTCCGAAATTAGCGACCTGAAATCCTTGATCCTTAATCATCTTTTCAGCTCGCAGATAGTAACCCCTGCGTTCTGCAAGAGGAAATCCCGTGTAATCATACCAAGCCCCATTTACCGGTACAATTATGAACAACGGACGGGCCCCTGTCTCTTGAAGAATATCTAAGAGGAGTTCTAAATCCTTGTATTCCGGGGAGGGGTAAAAGCCGGACTGAGTAGCGGAATTCCTGTTTTCCTCAAGCCTGGGTTGGATATAGGTACTATAGTACTCATCCAAGATACCTAACCGATTATTTTGGGTCATTGTTTTGCCCTGCTTCTCTGCCTGCACCTTTAATTCTAACCAAGGAGCCAGGGGCGGTGCCGTAATTGAGGCATTTATCAAAGCGCCTTTAGGGTTGATCAGTCTACTGTAGGCTATTGTTTTCTGGGCGTCTTGAGCCTCGTAGGCTGCCATTTCTACTCTCCCCTTAGCCCCTAATAATAAACTTCGAATACTTGGTTTCCGGCTTTCTTGTAAACTCTGGGCCAGAAGTGCCTGTAAAGTAGGGGTCTCCGCAAAAGCTCCCGGAAATTCTAAGAGTCGTTTTGCTAATTGATTTTTCCTCTCTGCTGACAAAGAGGAGTTGAAAAGCATCCGATAGGCTTGAAGTGGAGAAAAATTCTGTTGAAAATAGGTCGGGCTAATTCCTTCCGGAGTAAACCATTGGGCGGAAAGGATAACAGCAATTTTCTTATCCTTTAAAGAATCACCTAAAGCTCCCAGATTTAAAGCATGAATAATGTCCTGAGTCCCTCCTCTGCCCACAAGAAAAGGGGCAAACCCGGTGGGTTTTCCCTCAAAAAGAATTGACGGATGAAACTCGGAGACAGCTGAGAACTCGGAAGACCCGTAAACCGGTAGAACATCCGGCAATTCCAGAGCTTTTGTTTGCAATATCATACCCTGAAAACTTACGGGAGTTTGTGAGCTCCCGATGGTTTGGGTAACACCCGGCCTAAGCCAAAAAAGCCCCACAACCTTTTGGGTCAGGGGGCCCATCAAAACTATGGTTAACCCAAAAAGTATTAGGGCAGCAACCATTGATCCCAGTCGATTTCGAATCATTAACCCCTACGCTCCTCCAGGTACGCGATAATTTTATTGGCGGTCTCCCATTCCTCACGTTCCATTTCAGTCGGGGCCACCTCAATGGCCAGTTGTTCTTGAATAGCCACAAATAATTCTATGATACCAAAGGAATCCATTAATCCACTCTTAAACAGTTCTTGGTCTGGATTTCGCTTTATCTCATCGGTTCCACAAATATCCGTCAGTATATCAAGGATTTTTTCTCTGATCATAATATCTCCTTACTTCCTTTCCTGAGTGGTATGCAGCATGAATATAAAACCTTTAGCATCGAAAACCATGCTCCTATCGGTCTTTTACCTATTCGACAGACGGAAAGCAGTTCCTCCAGATATATCCTGCATTATGTAATTTACTCTTTACTCTTTGAAATATCATAACCGCCAATTGGTTATTTATCCCTTATTTTTATTCTCTGTAACTTTCAAACCTTATCCAAGGAAAGAATAAAAGTTGCTATTAAAAACCTTACTTTACAAACCCTGGCCCCAGGGTATTCTCAGGATTCAATTCCTGCCTGTGAGAGAAGATCAAAAGCAATTGTTTCATACCCCTTTTAAGCAATAAGCTTCCTGCAACCAACGCCAGTAGATAAATTCCCAGGGATAGTACCTTGTTAGGCAAAACATAGGGCAGAGAGAACTTGTACATAAAAACAGCTTCTAGTAAATACAACTCATAGGAAATTGAACCAATAAATCCAAGCAGCCATGAATAATACCCCAGTTGCCCTAAAATCATTAGGACTGAGAAAGCAACAAGTGCAAAGCCTAAATTCGAGAGCATATAAGGCCCTAGGCCCAGGGCATTGTCCCGGTAGTTCAGGAGATAAGTTACCAAACCCATTGTTCCCATCAACCCAAACCCCAGCTTCAGGGTTTGCTTACTAAAGCTCTCCAGAGGAACCAGGGCCAAGAGTGACCCTATAGGGAACATAATCGCGTGAAGGCCCCACTGCCAATACACTACTTCTGTCAAATTAAACCTGGAGTGATAGCGTAAAAGGTACGCAAACCCAAACAACAATCCGACCTTCAGGATAGTTGGCAACTTAAGACTGAATAACAGGTAGAATATGAAGTACCACATTAAAATGAAGAATATGTACCACATGGTTCCATCCATAGTCAGCTTAAAATCCAGCCCAAATAGTGATAGCAGGATTGTCCTTAAGGGATAGGTAGTACCCCTACTATTGTCATACAAAAACCAAACCAGAGTCACCAATGAATATGGAAGTAGTACTGTTCGCAGCCGCCGCCCCAGAAAACTCTTATCCAGTCCCTTGGTTAAATAGGATGAAGTGATCCCATAACCGGAGAGGATTAAAAAAATCGCCACACCCTGGGCTCCCAAATAATTAAAAGCCGGGTTTGTAGTGTTAATGAACTTTGTTACGAATAAGTGGCCAATAACAACTAAAAGGATAGCGATTCCTTTCAATTGCTCTGATGTTTGTTTGTTCATTTAGTAAGCACCTTTACCTGAGAAAACCACAAAGAAGGTCTTCCAAAGGATAGATAAATCCAGCCATATATTCCAACGCCGCACATATTCCACATCATAGGCCAGGGTCTCTCCTAAGGTTAATTCACTTCGCCCATTGACCTGGGCCAAGCCTGTGACCCCCGGCAGCACATTAAGCCGCAGCCGTTGTTGAGGGGTGTAATGCTTGGCTATATCCGGAACTTCCGGACGGGGCCCCACCAGACTCATATTTCCCAACAAGATATTTAGGAGCTGAGGCAATTCGTCCAAACTGGTTTTGCGCAAAAACTTGCCGCTGCGGGTAACCCGGGGATCATCCTTCTCCTGGAAAACGAAGTTATCTAAGCTTGTCACCTTTTCCAGCTTTGTTTTCATCAAGGCATCGGCATTGGTGGTCATAGTACGGAACTTATAAATAGTATAGGGTTTACCCCAAAGTCCCACACGTGTCTGAGTAAAGATTGCCGGCCCGGTAGAATCCAGCCTAATCCAAAGCACAATAAAAAGCCACAAGGGAGATATAAGCACCAGCAGAACAGCAGCAACTAACAGGTCAAGCATACGCTTCAAAACAAGTTGCCACCGAGGATAAATAAGCTCATTACTTTCTGCAGATGCCGAGAGCCTCTGACTCATCCGACTGTCTCCTTTCAAATGATGCATTAGGTAAAGTCTCCTTTCAAGTACGAGGGTGGAGCAAGCGTTGATAAACAGCTTCCATTTGAGCAACATTTTTTTGCCAATCATAATACTTTAGAACATTGACTCTTCCTTGTTGGCCTAACCTCTCCCTCAGAGCGGGATCTCTAATCAGACTTTCCATAGCACTGCTTAATTCTGAGATATCTTCTGAAGAAACCAGTAATCCCGTTTCTCCTTCAACAATAACTTCAGTAAGTCCGCCAATTCTGCTGGCAATCACAGGACGGGCACAGGCCGACCCCTCTACCGCCGTCACACCGAAGCTCTCCTGACGGGAAGGGATGACCACAATATCAATACTCTGATAGAAACCGGCAACTTCGGTATTGGGAAGTTGACCCAGCCATTCTATAGATTCAGAAACTCCAAGTCTTACAGCTAAGTCCTCTAAAGAGGCCCGCTGGGGACCTTCTCCCGCAATACGCAGAAGGGTCTGAGGAAAACGCCGCTGAACCCGAGCAAAAGCTTCAATTAAAAGATCCAACCCGTAAACAGGATGTAAGCCTTTAGCAACTCCAAACACCACGAGAGCGTCTTGCTTAACTCTTTTTAGACTAGAAACTTGCCCCTCCTCCGGAGGAGAAAATCGCTTCGTATCCACTCCAAAAGGAATTATTTCAATAGCTTGCTGGGAATCGAGATAGAGTTGCATCTCTTGGGCCATAATTTTACTGCTGGAGCATAAGACATCCGCCTGAGCTAAAATCCATTTTAACAGGCGGGCATGGAAAAAAGAAGTTTTGGGGAAAGAAAAAATATCACTGCCCCAAGCAGAAATCACCAAAGGATGTCTGCCGGTCAACGCTCCCAGCAAGCCAAAGCTTGTTGCATAATGGGAATGAATCAGATCGGGCTTGATTTCAGCAACTTTTTTCCTGACCCAGTTCTGACGCAGGATTACATCGACTTTATCCCCGGCCAAACGAGGAATCCGATGAACCTGGACCCGGGGGATCTCAGCGGGTAAAAAGCTGAGGATTTCTACCTCCCAGCCACGCTGGGCTAAAGCTAGCGCCCATTTCTCCGTGTGAGTACTGGCTGCATTGGCCAATAGGCAAAGTTTAGCCATCCCAACCCTCTCCCCATGGTTTCCATTGAATGGCTAAGCTTAAACCCCAGAAAGCCCAAATCAGGGGGTCTTCAAAGAAACGACCTTCTCCTTGGGAACTGAGCCAAATCACGAAAACACTCATCAATATAGTTTGCGCAAAAACGTTCATCTGATTCAAGACACGCAAATTCATACTTACTAAGACAATCAAAAAAGCGATCATGCCAATAATTCCTAAAATGCCCATTTCTGCAGCAACCGTCATTAAACTGGTATGGGAACGAGTGACTGCATCACTCCACGGCACGAGATAATGGTAGGGCTGTTCTATGGCCCACTGAAAATTGCCTAAGCCAACCCCGGTCAAGGGGTTTTCGATAAACATGGCCCAGCCGCCTTTAAGCAAATGCTCTCGCTGTCCCAAGGCACCAACCCCGGTAAACAGGGTTTCAAAGCGAAGGCGGATACTTGGGATAAGAAAAAGAGCCAAACCTCCCAAGCCACCCAGTCCCAGTATACTCCAATGGGTTTTGCGATTTCGGAATGAGCTGACAGCCAAGATTAGAATTCCAATCAGTAAGGTCAGCCAGCCGGTTCGGGAAAAGGTAACTCCCAGAGCCGCCAGTTGAACAAAAAGTGCCAAGGCAGTCCCGATCCTGAGCGTCCATTCCCGTCGTATAAAAAGAAGCAAAGATCCTAATATAGAGATATCCAAGTATCTGGCAAATAAATTAGGATCGATGAAGCTGGCATTCACTCTGCGCACCCCGGAGATGTTAATCCCACCGCCCCAAATCCAGTTACCACTCAGGTATTGAATGAGACCAAAGATGGCTGTAAGAGTTGCCATGGCAAAAATCACCCTAAACACTCGGTCAAAGACTGCTTTTCGGTCGGCACCTAAAGCAATGCTGACTCCACTGGCAAACAGCAACAGTAAGCGCAGTCCTTCTGTCAGGGTTGTATGAGGCTGCAAACTAGTTGTTAACGAAATAAGTACTGCCAAAAACAAAGGGATAACCGCCCAGATCAATGGAACCTGACTAAGACGCTTAAAGGTCTTCCCTATGCCCTCTTGTACAAAACGGGCTGCTCCCCAGGCTAACAAGAGAATCATTCCAATGCGCAAAAAGGTCAAAGTGGTAGGGGTTTCCGGAGCACTTTGATAGGGAGGAAACAGTACCTTACTAATATCCCAGGGCACCAAGGCAAAAAACAAAGGAATAATCCAACCGCCCCACCGTTTCATACAATCACTTCCTCTCGTCGGCCTTGAATGGCCGGTTTCCTATTTTAGTTCCTTAAGCCACTGACTGACAATACTATCCCAGGAATAATTCTCTTCCACATAACGCCGGCCGTTATCTCCCATGGACTTCCCTCGGTCACTCAAGTTATAGAGGGTGCGTATGGCCTGAGCCATCTCCACAGGGTTCTCCGGCTCAACTGTAAGTCCCGCTCCGGCCTCTCGAATCAGGTCGACAGCTTCCCCTTCTCCACTGTAGATTACGGGAACTCCACACCCCATTGCCGGAAACATCTTCGAAGGACGGGCCCCTTCAAAAAGCTTTAGCTTCTTCAAGGGAATTATACTCCCAGCTGCTAAAGATAAATAGCGGGGCATATCTGTGACCGGCTGAAAGCCCAGAAATTGTACATTAGGGAGCTTCATCTCTTTAGCCATTTCCTCAAGTTTTGGTTTTTCCGTGCCATCCCCTAAAAAAAGAAAATGGTACTGGGGCTCAGAACGCAACAGATTAGCAGCTTCTAAGACGGTTTCTAACCCTTGAGCATAACCCATGGTTCCCGTATAAGCTAAGATGAATTTATCCTCCAGGCCTAACTTATCCATGAATTCTTGATCCGGAAGAAGGGGGCGAAAGAGATCCAGGTTAACGCCGTTGGGTAAAAAAGCGATTTTCTCAGCAGGGATTCCCCGGTTAATCCAAGTATCCCGAATTCCAATGGTCACTGCCGAAAGCTTCCAAGAACGATTATAGAGCCAGGTTTCTAATCCTTCTGTCATGCGAATCATGGTCTTGTTGGTAACTAATCCTAAGGCGACTGCGGATTCGGGCCAAAGATCAGAAACATTGAACACCAGCCGGGCCCGTTTAAGCCAGCTACCCAGTACTGCGGTCATTCCCAGAAATAAGGGCGGGGACTCCACAAAAAGGACATCAACAGGCCCTGCCTTTAAAATTCCCCATAAGGAAGAAAAGGTAAAGGAAAAGTAATTTAACAGGCGTTTCCAAAAACGTCCTCTTTGCACCGGATAAACCCAGGTCCGATAGACGGGTAATCCTTCTACCTCATCTTTCATCGACCAGTATCCTCGATACTTTGGCGGAATAACTCCGGAGGGATGATTGGGAAATGCCGTAACAATGACAACTTCATGACCCTGGCGCTGCAAGCCTTTGGCTAGTTCTTTAAGACGAACCTGAGCAGCCCCTGTTTCCGGTGGAAAGTATTGAGTTAAAATTAAAAATCGCATGATTTACCTTCCTTATTTAACGTAATGACCACTTACTGAGGGTAGCTACAATGTGCTCTGCCGCCTGTCCATCGCCAAAAATGCCGGGCCGATCCGCAGGAGGGCTGAACTTCTCTACCGCTTCGAGAATTTTCTCTTCGTCAGCGCCGGTTAAGCGGTTCCAGCCCACCTCTACGGTTTCAACCCACTCTGTTTCATCTCGCATGGTGATACAAGGTACAGCTGCAAAGTAAGCTTCCTTTTGGACTCCCCCTGAATCAGTCAGCAGTTTCTGGCTTTGGGCTTCCAGAGTAATCATATCCAAATAGCCTACGGGCTCCAGAACCTTAACCTTTTCCAGTAAGGAGCTTAAACCCAATTCTTGCACAATCTTACGTGTTCGAGGATGTAAGGGCAAGACGACTGGGGTGGAAATTTTGGCTAAGGCTTTTAAGATTTGAGTTAAGCGGGCCGGATCATCGGTGTTTTCCGCCCGGTGTATCGTACAAAGAATATAGGATTTGGGATCTAAGTTAAGAGTCTGTAGGATAGTTGAGCGTTCTTTAGCCAACTCCAGGTTATAGAGGAAGGCGTCATACATCACATCTCCGTCTTGCGAAACTCCTTCGGTAATCCCCTCTGCTTTAAGGTTTTTTACAGCGGTTTCAGTGGGGCAGGAAAGGCAGCTGGAGAGATGATCCGTCAAAACTCGGTTAATCTCTTCAGGCATTCTGCGGTTAAAGCTGCGCAGTCCCGCTTCGATATGGATGACAGGGATATGGAGCTTTGAAGCCGCCAGGGCCCCTGCCAGGGTGGAATTCGTATCCCCGTAAACCAACAGAGCATCAGGAGTCTCCCGGATTAAAACTTCCTCAACTTTTTCCAGGATCGCCCCTGTCTGAGCCCCGTGTAGGCCGGATCCGATTCCTAAGTGAAAATCCGGTCGCGGAATATGCAGTTCATCAAAAAAAATGTCGGACATATTAGTATCGTAATGTTGCCCGGTATGAATCAGTATTTCTTGATGGTCATTTCTTAAAACACGAGAGACGGAGGCTGCCTTAATGAACTGGGGCCTGGCTCCTACGACAGTTGCAATTTTCATAGTTTAGTATGTTCCTTTCTTATCTGTAGGTTGGCTAGCTGGGAGATTGAGACTAGCATTGCCCAAAGAAGCCAAAGTAATGGTTCTTCATATAATCTACCTTCTCCTTGAGCGCTGATGAAGATTGCTATGATCCCCGCAACTATACTGGCACTCAAAAAGCGCAAGCGCTCATCTTGCAGTTTACGGGCAATGCCCCACCCTCTCTGGAGAGTCTTCCCAAACAGGAAATACAGAACCGTAAAACCAACGATTCCCGTTTCTGCCAAAACAGTAATTACGGCAGTGTGGGAAAGTGATACGTAAAAGGTGGAGTAAGGATTAAAGTAGGGATAGATGGTAGTAAAGGCCACTCCAAAGGCCCCTACTCCTACGCCAATCACGGGATGATCCCGCATCATCGCTATGCCTGAACGCCATAAATACTCTCGAATCCCGCCTGAGGCATTTAACAATCCCGCCCGCAGGCTCTCAATACGTGCCATGATGGACGGATTTAAAAGGGCGGCAGCGATAATCGCCAAAATCATGACTCCCATAGCGGAAAGTGTTAACTTACGCCGCGGGATGAGCAGTACAAAGATAACAGAAGAAACTCCCAGGGCTAAAATTCCACCTCGCGAGCCGGTGATTCCCAATCCCGCCCCTTGAAACAAAATAGCAATAAGGGGGATAACCCGGGATGACCAGGTTGTGCGTCGTTCAAATTCAGCCACGGAGAACCAGAAGGTGACAACTAAAAAACGAGCAAAGATATTGGGATCAGCAAACGTAGTATTAGGACGGTTACTAACCACAACCGCGGACGTGGGGAAGAAAAACCACTTAGTAAGGTACTGCATGATAGCAATTCCACCCAGAACTGCTCCAACTGCGATCAGTGTATAGCCTAAGCGCTGCAGATCCTTTTCATCTTGGACATAGACTATGGCCAGGTAAAGGGTAATAATCAAGGAAAGCAAACGCACGGTTTCCGCAAAGGAGTGTAGCGGGGCAATGGAAAAGGCCGTTGATAACAAGTAGACGCCCAGCAGAGCTAAAGGGAGCCATAAGAGAGAATCTGTTTTTAGACGTTTCCAAACCTTAAACTTATCTGCTATGTAGGCCTGATTATTTTTGTGACTTAGCCACAAATCACAGAGCCAGCGCAATCCGATGGCTAGTTGAGAAAGGCGGAAAAAGTCTAAGATAGAGACATTGAAGGTGGCAACTCGCTCTGGTAAGCTGTAAGCCGGAATAAACATTTTTGATACTTCTATAGGAAAGGTAATAATTAGAACTGCCGGCAACCATCTAGGACGTTTTACGGCAACCCAGACGATTCCCCAGAGATAACCTAAGGTTATTAATGTCGATGGATAATAGATCCAGCGAAGAACCATGTATATCCATAAAAGAGTCACACAGACTTCGAGAATTATGAGCAGACGATTTTCGCTTAACTTATTTTTTTCCATCTTGCACCGCCCTTCCTCTCGAGACCCATTTATTTCTGACCTGCTTAACAAACAACGTCATCTCTTTTATGTCCTCCCAAGTAAAAATCACAACCGCTTTAAGCTTTTCTCCGCTTTCACGGCGATAAAAGGTATAATTCAGGGTAAAAAGCGATACGTATACCAGACTAGAGGCTATGGAGGCTCCTGTAATGCCCCAAAGTGGAATGAGTGTAAAGTCAAGGATGAGGGTTAGTACCACCGTAATACCGGAAGTAATACTGGTGTAAATCGGCTTTCCACGGGCCATTAGATCACCGGAAAGCACTGCAGAGCCGCCAAGGGCTACAACCCCGGGTAATAGCAGCAGCAAAGGATAAAAGGCTCCACTAAAACGAGCTCCAAAAAAGAGTACAATCAGAGGGTAGCCGATAACGGCCATGCCAAGTGCCGCAAGAAAAGTTAACAAGATTGTTAGGCGTGCAACTTTTGGGGTCATGGAAAAGGTAAGGTTGTCTTTACCTGAAGCAAGTTTAGGGATCAAAGCCGTATTAACTGCATTCCCAACATACCCGACCATTTCGGCGAGAGTAACTGCAGTTGTGTAAAGACCAACTTGGGAGAAAGGCAAAAAGCCTGCGATAATAAAAAGGTCCAGTCGATAATTTATGACCATCATGACATTAGCTAAATAGGACTTAGCTCCATAACCCAGGGTTTGGCGAATATAGGAAAGGCTGAAACTGTGAAAACGCCACCGAGAAATTTTCGCCATATCAGGGAGCATATATAAAGTTGTCAAGATATTTCCGGCAACCCATATTCCAAATCCTGTGGTCACTGTTAAATGACCTAAGAGGGCTGCTATGGAGACTCCCGCAGAAAGCACTACGAATTGAACCAGTAAGGCTAAATTATACTTACCGATATAATCCATTCCCCATAGCACACTTAGCCAATAGAGATTTAGTAAGCCGAAGGGAATTGCTATCAGAATAAGCCCCAGTTGAAGAGGGGTTACCGCTTCCATGTAGCCGTGTTTCAAAAATTGATAAGCAATACCTACAACGACTACCATAAAGCCGCCTAATAAAGCAGCCATTCCCAGTGAACTTCCGACAGCTTTTTTGCCATCTTCGGGATTCCTAGCAATGTAGTAAGTATTGGCATAGTTTAACCCTAAACTGCAGAGTGGCACTAAGACCGTAGGGATCTGGACAAGAAAAGCATACAATCCCTTTCCTACCGGGCCAAGGACACGGGAGATGACTATTTGAGTTATCATGGAAAAAGCAACCCGCCCTATGGTTCCAAAGAGAGTCAGGAAACTATTGCGAACAAAGCTCATGGATTTTCACCATTATCTGCCTTACCTGCTAAGACATCCGGATCCACACTCTCCCGTGTTACAGTGATACTGTCAGGGAATATTGATGAATATTTAACCTCCAAGACATTCCCAAGTTTAACCAGATCTTTCTGCTCTTTCGTCAGATAGAATGTCCAGGTATATTTGGCATTCGGCCTGGGAGCCAGAGTTATATAGTAGGGATATTTATCAAAGTCGAAATCTCTTTCCAGTTCCAACCCTTTGATCATGTTTGTCAACCAAAGATCTGTAATGTAGCCTTTAGCCACTTTTTCAGTGTTAACGACCGGTTGGACAAGGCTGTCCCCTGGTGAGTGATAGGTCACATGGACGCTATTTAGGGTTCTAAGAGTTGCTAATTTAGCAGCATCTACAATAAAGCGCTGAACTGTATCATCACTCAAAGCATGTACAACACAATAGAATTGATCGTTGTTTTTGGGAGAAATTCTTTCTAAAGAAATAATTTCTCCATCCATGATCTTCTCCTCAGGAGAGACGGAGGTCACGGCGGAAGTGTAGTTATCTACCCCTACCCATTCCACCTTTTCCCCGGGGGTTGGTTTGGCTTGCGGTGTGACAAAGGATATTAGGTTTTTTTGGCCCTGAGGTGTTTCTACATTATAAACCGTTCCCACAAAGAAATAATGCTTTATATCGATAAGACGTCCTTGACCAATCTCTAGCTCTCCGTTAATAAACCTGGTTGCTCCCTTCTGGGCCGACTGGATTTCTGTTTCTGCAAAAGGCCCTTTTACCTGTTTATAGCCGGAAAAGATACCCAAAAGCACAAATATAAAGACGCCGAATAGAACCATATTCCCTCTGCGCAACATCCCTATCTTCCTAACACTACTAGCCACGGTATACTCCTTCAATCAGGCGGATAATTTCTTCTTGCTCAGCTCTGGATAGTTCGGGATAACAGGGAATTGCTAAAGCTTGTTGACAGGCCTTTTCCGTGATCGGGAAAGAACCCTCTTTATATCCCAGATCATGAAACGCCTTCTGTAAATGCAGGGGCACCGGATAATAGATGGCGCAGGCGATATCCGCCTGTTTAAAGGCCTCCATAAGTTCTGCACGACGGTCTGAGCGCAAGACATAAAGATGATAGATGGGAATACCTGCCGGATCCAGTCCCGGTAAAGTTAGGGGCAAATGGGCTAATTCTTTATCGTAGACCGCTGCTTTTGCTCGGCGTCCTTCATTCCATTGATTTAAATAGCCTAACTTCACTCTTAAAATTGCTGCTTGAAGCTCGTCAAGCCGACTGTTATAGCCGACTTTATCATGGTAATATTTCACTTGGCAGCCGTGAAAGCGCAACATACGGAGTTCTGCCGCTAAATGTTTGTCGTTAGTGACAATCATACCCGCATCTCCATATGCCCCCAAATTTTTCGTCGGAAAAAAACTAAAGGTTGCCGCATGTCCTAGGGAACCGGCTTTTCTTCCCCGATACTCTGCTCCAATAGCCTGAGCGGAATCTTCAATAACCTTCAAGTCATGGCGGGCCGCGATTTCCATTATTCTTTCAACATCCAGCATCTGACCGAAAATATGTACCGGGATAATAGCCTTAGTCCGGGAGGTTATTTTCTTCTCCAGTAGATCTAAGTCCATATTTAGGGTTACCGGGTCAATATCCACAAATACCGGTGTGGCTCCCACCATGGCAATGGTTTCAGCTGAGGCAAAAAAGGTAAAGGGCGTGGTAATCACTTCGTCTCCGGGGCCAATGCCGAAGGCCTTAAGGGTCAGCACTAAAGCATCCGTGCCATTAGCAACTGCCACAGCTTCCTCCGTACCACAGAAGGCAGCGATCTCCTTCTCCAAGGCCTTCATCTGGGGGCCTAAAATATATACGGATGAATCAAGTACATTCATAATCGCTTGATTTATCTCATCTTTTATCGTCAAATACTGAGCCTTAAGATCTAATAGAGGGATTCTCATGATTAATCATCCTTTCTTTTCGTCCATTCTCGATTCTCCTCTGAGTTTACCTTGTTCCTTCCTAATTTAGTTTTATAAGTTTAAGGGGAATCTGGCGATTCCCCTTAAACCCCTTTTATAAAATTGATAGCTTAGTCTTAATATTTGAGAATTACCGATTGGGATCGCCCCTTGGTTTAGGAAGTATTGACTCGAACCGATCAGTAACTTTATCGCTCTAAAGTTTACTACAACTTTCTTCCTTTTACAACTATATTACCCCAAAGGTCATATACCCTGCATGTTCCTCACCCATCAGGAGGATTTATAGATTTGTTGCTTCGCTCTATCTATTTTGTTTAAGACCTTTTACAAAATCAGTTGTTTTCTTATTGTCTTTTGCCCACTTTTCTCTTTCGACATTTATTTCATCTATTACTTGGTTAACGGTGCTTGGTGTTAAAAGTCGTCCAAAATCCTGAGGCACTGAACCGGACTGATAATTCATTAGACGATCAAATACTAACTCTCCAGTCCGTTCTTTGTAATGCGAGTTGTCCCAATAGTATTTCATATTATCACTGATTGGCTCTGTAGTAATACTATTATATCCTGAAAAGTCCCATACTGAAGTAATGGCTGCTATATCCCTCTTCCATTGCTCAAACTGAAGCCATAACCCCGAGGTCTGGATTGCCTCCCATTGGGTGGCATGTGAAGGCGAAATAAATACTTTAACATCAATATTTCTTTCTTTACACAGCTCAACCATTGTCCGAACATCTTGGAGCCTTTGGGCTGAATACTTATAGTTATAATAAAACTGATAGTTATTGATGTAGACTTCTAATTCCCGGGCAAATGCCTCTTGACCATTAGCCCCTAGTAAATGAAACTGTTTTATTCCACTGGCACTTATCAGTCCATTAGGAAAGATTAAGGGCTCTGTGAATTTGTTATTGACATTAAATTTCATTGTATTTAGGGATGCTTTTACGGCATCCTGGGAAAAAAGAGTACTAGTAAAGTCATTCCAATTAATATGGCTTTTCTCTAGCCTATCCAGCAAAAAGTCCTGCCGTCCAGAATTATGTTCGTTAAAAGAGTAGAAATCCAGACCAATAATAACCTGTTGGATTCCTGGCTGATTGACCAAAGCATGCCGCAAATACGCTAACTCCTCCTCTGTATTAGCGGCACTAAATCCAGCATTATAGGCTTTTTGTCCGGTAATTTCCTCATAGTAATCGGGATTTAGGCCAAAAAAAGTGCGTGAGGATCCCAGCAAAACTACTTTTGGCTTTAAATGGATGATATCTTCTGCTTTAAACAGGCGCTGATGATTGTATTTCTCAACTTTTTGAGTGTTAAAGCTGAAGTTTAACAAGTTCCAAATCCCATATGGATCGATCAACATATTGCTAAAACCGATTATTGACACTAAAACAAAGGGAAATAGAAAGACAATGCTATTAAATTTGCGATAACTTATTCTCCGACTCTTCATTCTCTGACTATTACTCATATTACACTGCCCATTTCTCAAAATTGAAAGTATAGAAATTCTGATACTTGCCCTAATTGGAGCAGGCATATTGTAAATAACAACCCAGCCATCAGCGCCCAACGTATTGAAGGACGGAATCTGGCAATGATTTCTGGTACATTAGGCATTAATCCTACAAATAGCACTAGTGCACCTAAGAGCAGCAATTCTATACTTCCTCCGGGTATTAAAGGTAATCTGCTAAATCCGTTCAAGAAGGCGTCGGGAAAAATCACCTTATTTAAGCCAACCATACCCTGTACAATTTCTAAGGCAGTATGCACTGAGTTCGCCCTGAAAAAGACCCAGGCAAAGACTACCGCCATAAATGTAATAGGCCAAGCTAACACTTTTGGTAGTGGAATTTTTAGTTTCCGCCACTGATGATTGATAACGAGAAATGTACCGTGTAATCCTCCCCAGATAAAAAAAGTCCACCCCGCACCGTGCCAGATGCCACCTATCAACATAGTTAACCACAGATTCAGTAATCGCCGGGTATCCCCTTTACGATTGCCGCCGAGGGGAATATACAGATAGTTCTTCAAGAAGGATGATAGAGAAATATGCCAACGTCTCCAGAATTCGATGATGGAAGTGGATTTATAGGGAGAAAGAAAATTAACAGGCAATTCTATATTGAACATTTTACCTAACCCTAAAGCCATTTCGGAATATCCGGAGAAGTCAAAATACAGCTGCAGAGTGTAGGCAATTGCTCCAGCCCAGGCTTCTAAAAACGAAATATCGCCTGGATGATTAAACACTGGTGTAACCCAACCGATCAAATGGTCAGCAATGATTACCTTCTTGCCTAAACCCATGATAAAAATGCTTAGGCCAATTGATATATTCTCGTGAGAAAAGATCTTGCTGCGCAAGCTTTTAAACTGAGGAATTATGTCCTTATGGTAGAGAATGGGCCCAGCGATCAAGTGGGGAAAGAAGGTGACAAAAAGGCTGTAGGTAAGAAAATCGTAACCTTTAGTCTCACCTCTGTAGGCATCCACTAAGTAAGCGATTTGAGTAAAGGTGAAAAAGGAGATTCCTAAAGGCAAAATTATTTGAGGAATACTTATCCCCGCATGAAAAACGTCGTTGAGGTTATCCACAATAAACCCAACGTATTTATAATAACCTAATGTAAGAAGGTTAACAGCAATCGCAATGATCAATATCAATTGACGGCGTCGAGCCTGTAATAATCGACCGGCAAAAAAGTTAAATACCATTGACGTAATCAAAATCGGCAAGTTTCGTATATCCCAATAAGCGTAAAAAATGATCGATGCCAACACTAAGATCCCTGTCGCTAAGGACAGAAGACGCTGCCGGGCTAACAGAAAAAAGACTACCATGGTAGTCGGTAAAAACACAAAAATAAACGCATAAGAATTAAAAAGCATAATCTATTTATCGCTCCTCAGCTCTTGCCTCTTAGCGCAAGTCACGTGGAGAACCGTCCCCCTCACTTTAGCAGTTCGTCTTCCGGGACCTCTCGAATATCTTTGGCTGGAACCCCTTTGACAACACGCTTTTCCGTGGTATCTTTGCTAACCAGTGCTCCTGCGGCGACAAAGGTTTCCGGGGCTACTTTTACGCCAGGCAAGAGAATTGCTCCTCCACCGATACGGGCCCCACGTTGAATGGTAGCACCTTTTATTTCTTTAAAACGTTTCTCAGTCCGGCCCATATAATTGTCGTTTGTTGTTGTGACCATGGGAGCTATAAAAACTCTTTCTTCAATTTCCATATAGGCGGTAATATAAGAACCTGTCTGTATCTTTGTGAATTGGCCTATCTTGGTATCATTTTCAACGACTACACCGCTGCCAATTACCACGTTTTCACCAATCGTGCACCTCTCACGAACGACGGCGCCGTCACCGACAAATGCTTTGTCCGCATAAGTGGTTCCTGCATAGAGAACAACCGAGCACCCTATTGTAAATCCGTTACCCATCTGTAAAGGGGGCAAATCCGACTGTGCTTTTACGGTACTTGTAGCTGAAGCCTTAGGCAAACGTCCGATTGAAGAGTTACTGCCAATAAATCCGTCCTGACCCAGGATAGTCTTCGGGTAAATGGTGGAATGATCTCCAATGCGAGTTCGCTGACCTATTACGGCACCCTCCCCGACACTAACATAGTTGCCAAGCTCAGCTCCATCTTCAACCTTAGCTCCATCGCCAAGAACACACCCGACTCCTAAGATAACATTCTCCCCAAGAACGACATTTTCTCCGATAACACAAAATGGACCAACGGTGGTTGTTATAGGAACGGTTGCACTGTGAGAGATTAAATTATGATTCATTTTTTCCTCGCTCCTTTCAATCCTTCCCACCCTTAAAAATACCTCAAAACATACTTAAGGAATAATAGACCCGTAAGACAGGCGGCTTCGATCCACAGGAGTGAACTCATTGCATGGAGAGGC